>DATBHE010000095.1:0-19752 GCA_036557605.1 Pseudolabrys sp. | reverse complement strand
CGATCTCTGGATGTCGGTGCAAAGCGAGAGCCTTGGCCCCGCAATCGAGCTCAGGCCGGGATACGAAACGTTCTGGGCCTACATTCCGCATTTCGTGCATTCGCCGTTCTACGTCTATGCCTATGCATTCGGTGACTGCCTTGTGAACTCGCTCTATGCGGTGTACGAGAAATCCGCGAGCGGCTTTGCTGAACGCTATCTTGAAATGCTTGCGGCCGGGGGCACCAAGCATCACACGGAGCTGCTGGCGCCATTTGGACTCGATGCGCGCGACCCGAAATTCTGGGACGGTGGCCTGAATGTGATCGCGAAACTGATCGACGAGCTCGAGGCCTTGGAGTAGGCCTTTGACCAGGCCTTGGCCTTATTTTTCAGGGTGAACCTTACTGGATGGTGGGGATGAATCCGCCAATGTCCCCAGACGACCGGGAACGAAATCGCTTTTCCGCGCGCGCGCGCCGCTACGCCAAGGTCGGCACGCAGCTTGGCGGTACCGCCGCGCGATTTGCCGGCGCGCGTTTTTTCGGCGTGCCGCTCGATCGCGCCGCCAGCGCGCTCGAACTTGCGGCCGCGCTCGGCGGGCTGAAAGGTCCGATCATGAAGGTGGCGCAGCTGCTTGCCACCATTCCCGATGCGCTTCCCCCGGAATACGCAAACGAGCTCATCAAGCTGCAGAGCCAGGCCCCGCCCATGGGCTGGGCTTTCGTCAAACGGCGAATGAGTGCTGAGCTTGGTGCCGACTGGCAGAAAAAATTCTCGACATTCGAGTATCACCCGGCGGCAGCGGCATCACTCGGCCAGGTCCATCGCGCCCGCGCGCTCGATGGCAGCGAGCTTGCGTGCAAGCTGCAATATCCCGACATGCAGTCGGCGGTCGAGGCCGACCTCAGCCAGCTGCAGCTGTTATTCGCTCTGCGCAAGCGGTTCGACCCGGCCATCGACACGACCGAGATCGCGATCGAAATCGGTGCGCGGTTGCGCGAGGAACTCGACTATTTTCGCGAGGCGAAGCACGTCGCGCTGTATGGAAATATGTTGAAGGGTGAGGATGCGATCCGCGTGCCGAAGGTCTGGACTGAACTGTCGACGGGCCGCCTATTGACGCTCGACTGGATGGCGGGCCGCAAACTTCTAGAGCACAAGAACGATCCGATCGAGACGCGCAACAGGCTTGCCACGGCGATGTTCACCGCGTGGTGGTTTCCGTTCAGCCGCTTCGGCGTCATTCACGGCGACCCGCACCTTGGCAACTATTCAGTCTTCGACAATGCCAAGGGCAAACCGGCCGGCATCAACCTTCTCGACTATGGCTGCATCCGGATTTTCCCGCCGAGCTTTGTCGGCGGTGTGGTCGATCTTTATCGCGGTCTTTTGCGCAAGGACGATGCGCTGGTCGTGCACGCTTATGAAACTTGGGGCTTCAAACGGCTCAATCGCGACCTGATCGATGCGCTCAATATCTGGGCGCAGTTCATCTACGGACCATTGCTCGACGATCGCGTGCGCCCCATCGCCGATAGGGTGAAACCCTCCGCATATGGGCGCAAGGAGGCTTTTCGCGTGCATCAGGCGCTGAAGGAAAAAGGGCCCGTGCGGGTGCCGCGCGAATTCGTTTTCATGGACCGGGCTGCGATCGGCTTAGGCGCCGTGTTCCTCCATCTAGCCGCGGAACTGAATTTCTATCGCTTGTTCAATGAAGCGATCGAGCGCTTTACGATTGAAGATGTGGCCAGCCGGCAAGCTGCCGCGCTTGCCAAAGCCGGTCTCTAGTGCTGGATTTCCGCTTCCGCAAGAATGAGCGGAATGTGGGTCCGCCCGTTGCCCTGAACGGACAATTGCGCTAACCCCTCACCAGCCATTTTTAGTGCGACTCGGAGAGCTTTCCCCATGGCCGACCACGGCACCGTCGAATACGCCACCGCGACCGGAAACGACTATGAGGCCCACGAAAGCTCTTATGAGAATTTCGTGCATTTCACTCTGGTGGGGATCCTCCACATTTGCACGATCCTGTTCGGTCTTGCGACCGGCGGCGTCATGGGGCACTGGTTTTTGGCGGCGGCGATCTTCATCATCGGCCTGCTTGGTGCCATTCCCGGACTGGTCAGCCGGGCGACAACACCAAGCTATGTATCTTTCGTCATTTGTTTCTTGATCTTCGCTTTTTCCGGGCTCTCGCACTGACGGACTTCACGGCGGGGGGCGGGGAGGCGCGAATGCGAATTGCCGTAGCGCGTGAAACCGACGCCGGCGAACCCCGCGTCGCGGCAACTCCGGAAACAATCAAGAAATTCAAGTCGCTCGGCGCCGAGGTGGCGGTTGCGCGCGGTGCGGGCATAGCCTCAGGCATTCCCGATGCCGAATTCGAGGCGGCGGGCGCGCAGGTCGGCGAGACAGTCACCAGGGACGCGGACATCGTTCTCAAGGTGCGCCGCCCAGCGCCGAACGAACTGTCCGACTACAAGAAAGGGGCGCTGGTCATCGCCATCATTGATCCGTACGGCAATGAGGCCGCACTCAAACAGATCGCTAGCGCCGGGATTTCATCCTTTGCCATGGAATTGATGCCGCGCATCACGCGCGCGCAATCGATGGACGTGCTCTCGAGCCAGGCCAATCTCGCCGGTTACCGCGCGGTGATCGATGCGGCGGAGGAATATGGCCGCGCCCTACCGATGATGATGACGGCGGCCGGCACTGTTCCGGCGGCGAAGGTCTTCATCATGGGCGTCGGCGTGGCCGGATTGCAGGCGATCGCGACGGCGCGGCGCCTCGGCGCAATTGTCACCGCGACCGATGTGCGCCCTGCGACCAAGGAGCAGGTGGAAAGTCTCGGCGCAAAGTTTCTCGCGGTCGAGGACGAGGAATTCAAGAACGCGCAAACGGCGGGCGGTTACGCCAAGGAAATGTCGAAGGAGTACCAGGCGAAACAGGCGGCACTCGTGGCCGAGCACATCAAGAAACAAGACATCGTCATCACTACGGCTTTGATTCCGGGGCGGCCAGCCCCGCGTCTCATTTCGAAGGAGATGGTGGCCTCGATGCGGCCCGGCTCGGTGATCGTTGATCTTGCGGTCGAACGCGGTGGCAATGTCGAAGGCGTGCAGCCCGGCAGCATCGCGCATGTCGGCGGCGTGAAGATCGTCGGTTATCAGAACGTCCCTGGCCGCCTGGCGGCGTCCGCGTCCGCGCTCTATGCGAAAAATCTGCTCACATTTGTCGAAACCCTGATCGACAAGAAAGAGAAAAAGCTTGCGGTCAATTGGGACGATGAGTTGGTGAAGGCGACGCTGCTGACCCGCGACGGCGCGATTGTACATCCGAATTTCCAGCCGAAGTCGGCGGCGTGAGATGACGCGATCCGGGACAACAAGAATTCGTCATTTCAGAGCGCCCGCCATAAGCGCGTTTATGCGCGTTGGCGGACGAACCCGGGATCCGGCAATTAATACGGTGCCAGCACTTGGATTCCGGGTTCGCGCTTTCAGCGCGCCCCGGAATGATCAGCAAACGGAGGGGCGTCGATGGAAAACCTAGCTGCTGCGGTTGATCCCTTCGTTTTCCGGCTGTCGATCTTCGTGTTGGCGGTTTTCGTTGGCTACTACGTGGTCTGGTCGGTGACGCCGGCGCTGCATACGCCGTTGATGTCGGTCACCAATGCCATTTCCTCTGTGATCGTCGTTGGTGCACTGCTCGCGGTCGGCGTCGCGCTTGTTGCCAATGATCATGGTCCCTTATGGGCGCGGGCGCTCGGGTTTGTCGCGCTGGTCTTTGCGTCCGTGAACATCTTCGGCGGTTTCCTCGTCACCCAGCGCATGCTCGCGATGTATCAGAAGAAGAAATGAGCGCGATGGGCACATTCTCACCCGGACTTGAGTTTTCTGCGCGAGGGCAATTCTAGTGAGCCCGAACCTCGTCGCGCTGCTTTATCTGGTCGCCGGCGTCCTGTTCATCCTGGCGCTGCGCGGCCTGTCGAGCCCAGATTCAAGCCGGCGCGGCAACCTGTTCGGCATGATAGGCATGACGATCGCAGTGCTGACCACTTTGGGCTCGCACCCTCCCGCCGATTCGATCGCCTGGGGTCTGGTCATCGGGGGCATTGCCATCGGCGGCGGCATCGGCGCGGTAATCGCGCGCCGCGTTCCGATGACCTCGATGCCGGAACTGGTCGCGGCCTTCCACTCGTTGGTCGGCATGGCGGCTGTGCTGGTCGCGGCCGGCGCTTTCTATGCTCCGGCGGCTTTTGACATCGGCAGCGAAGGCCATATTCACGCGCAAAGCCTGATCGAAATGTCGCTCGGTGCTGCCATCGGCGCCATTACGTTTACCGGCTCCGTGATCGCATTCCTGAAATTGTCCGGCCGCATGAGCGGAAAGCCCATCACGCTGCCTGGACGTCACATCATCAATCTTGCGCTCGCTGCCGCGCTCGTCTTCTTCATCTACGGCTTTTTCGTCTCGCAAAGCGCGATGGATTTCTGGATCATCGTCGCGCTGTCGCTTGCGCTCGGCGTTCTGATCATCATCCCGATTGGCGGCGCCGACATGCCGGTCGTGATTTCGATGCTCAACTCTTATTCGGGGTGGGCCGCCGCCGGCATCGGATTTACTCTTGGAAATTCGGCGCTGATCATCACCGGAGCACTCGTCGGCTCCTCAGGTGCGATCCTGTCCTACATCATGTGCAAGGGGATGAACCGCTCGTTCATTTCGGTCATCCTCGGCGGCTTTGGCGGCGAGACGGCAGGCCCCGCCGGCGGCGCCGAGCAGCGGCCGGTCAAGCTCGGCTCAGCGGAAGACGCCGCATACATTCTCAAGAATTCATCGAAGGTTATTATCGTGCCCGGCTACGGCATGGCAGTCGCGCAGGCCCAGCATGCGCTGCGCGAAATGGCCGACAAGCTGAAAAAAGAAGGCGTCGAGGTCAAATACGCGATCCATCCGGTTGCGGGCCGCATGCCGGGGCACATGAACGTGCTGCTCGCCGAAGCAAACGTGCCCTACGACGAAGTGTTCGAACTGGAAGACATCAATTCCGAATTTGCTCAGGCTGACGTCGCCTTCGTGATCGGTGCGAACGATGTCACCAATCCGGCCGCGGAAGAAGACAAGTCGTCGCCGATCTATGGTATGCCGGTACTACAGGTGTGGAAGGCGGGCACCGTGATGTTCATCAAGCGCTCGCTGGCATCCGGGTATGCTGGAATCGACAATCCGTTGTTCTATCGCGACAACACAATGATGCTCCTCGGCGATGCGAAGAAAATGACCGAGAGCATTGTCAAGGCGATGTGAGGCGGCGCACGCCGCGTATTGAATTTTTTCATCTGCATCAAATTTGACCGATCATGCGATCCTCGCATTAACCGCGGCAGAAGACGTTTGAGAATTACGCCGGTTGCCGTATGGACGGTTGCTCTCCAATAAATATTGATGCGGCGCAATTTCCCGCATGGCCAATTCTGGGGAGGGACACCGCCATGATCGATGATCGCAGCGCATTGGAAATAGGAGGCGTCGTTCCTTTCGGCCGCAGGCCAATTCCGCCGCGCGCCTGCGTTGTTGAAAACAGGCCGCACGTGCGGACGTTTCTTGCTGAAATGCTCGACGGGCTGGGTTTCATCACCCGCGAAGCCGCGACCGCCGATATCAGGACCATGCTGTGTGACTTTCGCCCCGATTTGATCGTGCTTGGTCCGCTCGATGGCGGTCCGAAGGTGCGCTCGGTCATGCAGACGCTGCGGGCCCAGGGTGCTGCCGCAAAGATCATGTTGTTCGGTGGCCGAAGTTCGGCCGCGCTCATCCGCAACTATGAGTTCGGCGAAACGGCTCAGCTTGCAATGTTGCCGCCGCTGGGCACACCGTTTCGTGATCGCGATCTGCGCACAAACCTTGCGGCGTTTCTTCCGGTTCGGCCGGCGCCGCCTTTGCCTGTCGATGTCGATGAGGTGTTGTCAAACGGCTGGCTGGAGCTCTGGTATCAGTCGAAAATAAATCCGCGCTCGCTCGTACCGGGCGGTGCCGAGGCTCTTGTGCGTGTGCGCCATCCCACCTGGGGCGTGGTAGCGCCGGCATATTTTATTCCCGGCGCGAACGATCCCTTTCTTCACGGGCTGTCGCAATTTGTCGTGGCGAGAGTGCTGGCGGACGCGATGGGATTCGCCGGGAGCAATCATAAGGTGCAAATTTCCATCCGCCTGCCTCTGCAGGCGCTGGAGAACATGCAATTTCTCGACCGGCTGATGGAGCACCTTCCTGACGATGCCAGACAAGATACCCTCCTGATCGCGGTTGATTGCGTTGATCTGGTCAATGAACCGTTTCTTGTCCGGCGCATCGCGGCGCAATTAGCGGCACGCAATATCGGAATTTCAATCGACGGCATTGATGCCCAGGGAGCAACCCTCGCCGGCCGGCGCGAATTGCCGGTTGTCGAAATGAAGGTCGATCGCCGGTTCATTCAGGGGTGTGCGGACGACCGCATAAAGCAGGCCCATTGCGCGCAGATCGTGGCAATCGCACGCGATACGGGCGCAAAATCCGTTGCCGATGGCGTGGAGACGCAGTCCGATTTTTTCGTCGTTCGCGATCTTGGGTTCGATCTTTTACAAGGGCATATGTTCGCCAAGCCAATGGCGCCGGGGAAATTCGAGAAAGCCATGCTTCAGCGCCACTACGCGGCGGTGGCGTAGCGTTTTTGAATCGCCAAGTGCACTGCGTGCTCCCTCTCCCCGTCGGGGAGAGGGTTGGGGTGAGGGGCGCTCCGAAAGGTTTAAAACCCTCACGCGCTTCGCGCGTCGGCCTCTCCCTAAGGGAGCGGTGAAGCGAGTTTGCACTGTCCACAAACGCGCCGGTTCACCAGCAACCTACCGCACCCAGGGAAACAGCACGGACGGGAAGTCGGCAGCGTAGCGGCGTGGTTTTTTCTGATCGAGAAGCGTCGGCGTCGGCGCCGACTGCGGTTCGACGACGCGCCGGTAGAGATGCCAGGTGGCGTGGCCGAGGATCGGCATGATGACGGTAAGGCCGAAAAATAGCGGCAGTGAGCCGACCACGAGCAATGCTGCAACCACTAGGCCCCATGTCATCATCGTCAGCGGGTTGCGCGCAACCGCACGGATCGATGTGAGCAGCGCGACCGCTGCGCCGACGTCGCGATCGAGCAGCAGCGGGAACGACACGACGCTAATGCTGAGCACCAGAATCGCAAATAGCAGCCCGACACCATTGCCGACGAGAATCAGGGTCCATCCGGGCCGGGTAGTGAGCACGTCACGGGCAAATGTCTCGACCGAATCAGGCGTGGCGTAACCGAAAGTCGCAATGTAGATCGCGTTTGCGATCGCCACCCAGATCACGAAGATGGTCAGCAACAGCACGGCCAGCGCCGCGATCGCGCCGATCGATGACGATTGAAGCACGTCGAAGGCATGCTTTGCGGAGACCGGAAGGCCGGCCTCCCTGCGCCGGCTCAGTTCGTAGAGACCAAGGGCGGCAACCGGTCCAACCAGGGCAAAGCCGCTCGCCAATGGATACAGAAGTGGGAGGATCGAATAGCCAAAAGCCAGCCGCGCCAGCAAAAAGCCGACGACCGGATAGATCACGCAGAGGAACATGGCGTGCGTCGGCATCGCATAGAAATCGTCGATGCCTTTTGCCAAGGCTTCCTGCAGATCAGCAATGCCTATGCGCCGGATGATGGGTTGTGCCGGACGGACGCCGGCGCCGACCAGGATGTTTGAATAGGCCATACGATACCTCCCGAGACTTGCGGCCCGGACAGTGTCGCGCCTGAGACGGACTCAATTTTCTGGCCGGCTCCTGATCGCGTCACGTCATGAGCCATGGAAGGGAATATAGGCCGTCGCAGTCGCGGCATCGATCACAAGTCCGCGCGCTGTGGAATCAATATTTATTCTTTATTTCCGCCGGAAGCGGCACGGAACAATGCACGCGCACGCCCTGGGGTGCGTATTCGATCCGCGTTTTCGCCTGTAGCTGTCCGGGCAGAACGAAATCAAGGAGGCGCGACCCGAAACCCTGGCGCGAGGGTGTTGCCACTGGCGGGCCTTCGCTCTCGACCCAGTCGAAGGTGAGTGTCTGCCGCGTCGCGTCGATCGTTACACTCCAGGTGACACTAACTTTGCCGCCATAGACCGACAAAGCGCCATATTTCGCCGCGTTTGTTGTCAACTCGTGAATCGCCATGCCAAGCGAGACAGCGGTTTGCGCGGTTATCGGAACATCCGGACCATCTAACGTGATGCGTCGGCCGCTTCCGTCATCGAAGGCATCAAGTTCGCTGCGCAGGATATCCGCGAAGTCGACGGCCGCAACATCATCCGCCAGCAGCAGGTGCGTCTTGGCTAGCGACTGGATGCGACCGAACAAAGCGGTTTTGAAGTCCTCCATATTGTCTACAACCCGCGCGGTCGAACCCATGATCGCCTGCACGGTGGCCAAAGTATTCTTGACGCGATGATGCAGTTCCCGGATCAGCAGTCCTTGCTGTTCCTCGGCCCGCTTCCGGTCGGTGATGTCCACGAGCATGTTGACGGCGCCGACCAACTTGCCGGACTCATCATGGATCGGTGTCGGGTAGGGGATGAATGGCACCCGTGTTCCATCCGGCCGCTCGGCCACGGCTTCCATGCCGCGGACGATGCGGTCTTCCTTGAGCGCAATGGCCATTGGGCATTCGTCGTGGCGGAGCGGGGTGCCATCCGGCCAGAACAGCTTCCACGATCCGCACCATTCGCTACTGCCAAGTGGCGGGCGACGACCCCACAGGTGCTCCGCGGCATCGTTGTAGTATGTGATGCGTCCGGCGGCATCGGTCGTGTAAACGGCGGCGGGCAGCGCATCGAGCAGTTCTCGGAACCGTCGTTCGCGCTCGCGCAGGGTCGCTTGCGACCGCAAGCTGTCGGATATCTGGACGACATTGTCGGTTGCGGGCGTGTAACCCATCGTGGCCGCCGCCCGCTCAAGTTCGCTTTCAAGAAATCCGAAAGGTTCTTCCATGGCCCCCGATCACCCCTTCAAAGCACTCGAAGCCTTCGCTCTTGCCGGCGAAACACCTGTTGCTACTCAGAGGCCTAACGCCCTTGAATTCGGATGGTTGCTCGCATCTGCACAAATTTTCAGCCACAGCTGCGGGCATCATTAACAATTGGCTTCCTCGGCACCTCAGTCCAACGCGCATGGGCACTCTTAAATCGCTGATTGTTCTAGCCATTCTGGCCTATTGCGGAATGTTGGCACTGATGTATGTCTTTCAACGCGGCCTGATGTATTTCCCCGACCGCATGCGCACCCCGCCGGCGGCGGCGGGCCTGCCGCAGGCGGAGGAGGTCGTTCTGGCCACCGCCGATGGTGAACGCCTGGTGGCCTGGCATGTGCCGCCGCGCGATGCCAAGCCGGTCGTGATCTATTTTCACGGCAATGCAGGCGCTCTCAATCTCCGCGCCGGGCGGTTCAAATGGCTGGTCGGAGATGGCTTCGGTCTGATCGCGCTGTCGTATCGCGGCTATGGTGGCTCGACCGGGAAGCCGACCGAGGCGGGAATGCTACTGGATGCGGCGGCCGCATATGATTTCGCGGCGTCGCGCTATCCGCCCGGGCGGATTGTCCTTTGGGGCGAGTCGCTTGGGACCGGCGTCGCCATCGCACTTGCCGCCGAGCGCCGGACCGGTGGACTCGTACTCGATGCACCTTTCACCTCCGCAGCCGATATCGGCGCGTCCGCCTATCCTTTCGTGCCGGTCCGCTGGTTCATCAAGGACTCCTTTCGTTCGGATGAACGCATCGGACGGGTGAAGGTACCGCTGCTCATCCTGCACGGCGAGCAGGACCGCATCATTCCCATCGCGTTCGGCGAAAAATTGTTTGCACTTGCCAACGAGCCGAAACAAATGGTGCGCTTTCCGTCGGGCGGGCATGTCGACCTCGACGATCATGGCGCGGTCGACGCGGTCATGGCATTTCTCAATGGGTTGCCTCGATCGCCCAATTAAGCGGTCTCGTCCTCTTGCTTATGCATCAATGTCCGTGACAGGCTGCGCGCCGCAGTAAATCCGCCGCGCACCTTTGCGCTGCGTGCCATCGCAACCATTTGCGGAGATCGTGCATGTCGAGTTTGAGGACGTCGGATGGAATCCTCAGAATTCCTGCACTCCTCACCTTAATTGCAATGAGCCTTGCAGCTTCGGCACCCGCGCAAGCGCAACAAAGTTCGGCAGTCCTCTTCCAGAACGTCCGCATTTTTGACGGAAAGAACGGCGCGCTTTCCCCGCCATCCAATGTTCTGGTCCGCGGCAATAAGATCGAGACGATTTCGGCTGCAGCGATTACGGCTTCCGCTCAAGTGATCAACGGCGGCGGGCGCGTGCTGATGCCCGGGCTGATCGACGCGCATTGGCATGCGATGCTGGTGCGTCCGACGCCGGCTGTCGCTCTGGTTGACGATGTCGGCTACACGACTCTTCTCGCGAGCGCGGAAGCGACCAGCACGCTCATGCGCGGGTTCACCACCGTGCGCGACATGGGTGGCCCCGCCTTTGCGCTCAAGCGCGCTATCGACGACAACCTAGTCGCCGGTCCTCGGATCTATCCGTCCGGTGCGGTGATCACGATCACGGGCGGCCATGGTGACTTCCGGCACCTTTCCGATCTGCCGAGAACGATTGGCGGCATGCTCAGCCGCATGGAAAAAATCGGTGCCAGCATGGTGGCGGACAGCCCGGATGAGGTTCGCTTGCGCGCGCGCGAACAGCTGATGCAGGGAGCATCGCAGGTCAAGCTCACGGCGGGCGGCGGCGTTGCATCGCCCTTCAGCCCCCTTGATGTTTCCACCTTCACCGAGCCTGAGTTGCGGGCCGCCGTCGAGGCGGCCGACAACTGGGGCACCTACGTTGCCACCCACGCCTACACGCCGGTTTCGATCCAGCGCTCAATCGCGGCGGGAGTCCGCTGCATCGAGCATGGCCACCTGATGGACGACGCCACCGCGCGCCTTATGGCCGAGAAGGGGATCTGGTTGAGCACGCAACCTTTCCTCGATCTTTCGGCCGCAAGCGGTCTCGGGCCCAGCGAGCAGGCAAAGATGCGGCAAGTGGTTACGGGCACCGACACAGTCTATGCGCTGGCAAAAAAATATCGGATCAAGACCGCATTCGGCACCGACATCCTGTTCTCGCAGGCGCTAGCGGAACGGCAAGGCGCCATGTTGGCCAGCCTGACCCGCTGGTACACGCCGGCCGAAGCGCTGATCATGGCGACATCGACGAATGGCGAGTTGCTCAACCTGTCCGGCAAGCGAAATCCCTATCCCGGCAGGCTTGGGGTCGTGGAAGAGGGCGCGCTGGCCGATCTACTGCTGATCGACGGCAATCCGATCGAGAACATCAGGCTGATCGAAGATCCGGCGAAGAATTTTCTTGTCATCATGAAAGACGGAAAGATCTACAAAAATCTTCTTCAGCGATAAAAGACGACAAGGCGTGGATGCCGCAACAAGTGGCGGCATGACGACTCTGGATCGCAATGGAATTGAGCTCCAAAAAACAATAGCGCGGGCAACAAAGGCCCGCGCCACCAAATTACAATTCCCAGACGGCGTTTAGCCCGTCAATCAACCCATCCGCGGCGCGCGATGGCCGCCGCGTCCATGGCCGCCACCGCTGCCGCCTGGACCAGCTCCGGGTGCTGGACGCGGCTTCATGGGCAGCAGACCCTCGCGCTGCATCTTCTTGCGCGCAAGCTTGCGGGCCCGGCGGATCGCTTCCGCCTTTTCCCGCGCCTTCTTTTCGGATGGCTTTTCGTAATGGCCGCGGAGTTTCATCTCACGGAAAATGCCCTCGCGCTGCATCTTCTTCTTGAGCGCCTTGAGGGCCTGATCGACATTGTTGTCGCGAACGAGAACTTGCACGCTTGCTCCTTGGTTGTTGCTCGGACGGGTTAAGGCAAAAGCCCCCCGAAAACGGGGGCTTTGAGTCGGGCGGCTCTAGCAGAAAAGGCGTTAAGAGTCCATTCGACGCGGTTTTTATGTTGGGACTCAAGGCCTAGGCCGGCATGCTCACATCGGCACATACTTCAGCAAGGGTTCAGCATCTTTGAGGGCGCGGGCATAAGACGGCCGCTTTTTCAGCCGCTCGAGGTAGGCCGCCACGTTGTCGAACAATCCCGCCAAAGGCTGCACCGCCATATTGCAATAGAACAAGGCCGGTGCGGCGGCGCAGTCGGCCATCGTGAAGGCCTCGCCGCCCGCCCAGGGTTTCCTTGCCATGTCCTTGTCGAGAATGCCGAGGGCCGTCCGAAGAAGGCCCCGTGCCTGCTCGACCCCATAGGTATCGTTCTGCCCGGCTGGCCGTAGCCGGTCCGTGATGACCTTCTGTGTCAGCAGATGGACATGGAGATCGTAAAAGCGGTCCTGCGCGCGCGCAGTGATCGCCTCGCCGGCGTCCTTCGGCACGAGCTCGACCGGTCCCGGGTAATGCTGCGCCAGGTATTCGATGATCGTCGTTGATTCCGGAACGATCTTTCCGTTCCTTTCGTCGCGCAGCACGGGAAACTTGCCGACCGGCCAGATCCGCTTGAAGTCGGCGCTCTCCTTCGCGTCCATCAGGTCCACTTTTTGCGACGTGAATGGCGTGTCGTTTTCGTAAAGCGCGATCAGCACCTTCTGACAGAACGAAGAGAGCGGGTGGAAGTAGAGCGTCAGCGACGTCATTTTGCCGGCCAGACGCGCGTGACATGTCCCATCTTACGGCCCGCGCGCGGTTCGCCTTTGCCATAGATGTGCACGGCGGCGCCGGGAACGGTCAGCCAGCGTGCTGCGTCGTTCACCTCGGTGCCGATCAGGTTCACCATCTCGACGCGGCGGCCGAGACGCTCGGGTTTCGCCAAGGGCAAGCCTGCTACAGCGCGGATGTGCTGCTCGAATTGCGAGACCGTTGAGCCGTCGATGGTCCAGTGACCGGAATTGTGCACCCGCGGTGCGATTTCGTTGACCAGCAGCCGCCGTTTGCCGCCTTTGCGCACCACGAACATCTCCACGGCCAGGACGCCGACATAGTTGAAGGCCTTGGCGATACGCGTGACGATCTGTTGCGCTTCGTGTGCGAGCGCGGGAGTGACTTTGGCCGGCACGCGCGAGATTTTCAGAATGTGGTCGCGATGCTCGTTTTCGGTCACCTCGAAGCACTCGACCTTTCCGTCCCGGCTGCGGGCGGCGACGATGGAGACCTCGCGCTCGAATTCGATGAAGCCTTCGATGATGCTGGGCGCATTCTGCAGTGTCCGCCAGGCCGCGACGGGATCGGCACTTTTGCCAATCTTCGCCTGACCTTTTCCGTCATAACCGAGCCGACGGGTCTTTAGCACCGCGGGCAGTCCGGTCACCTTCACTCCCTCGGCCAGCTGCGTTGCACTGTGCACAGGTGCATAGGCTGCCGTTGCGATCTTCAGGGTACTGATGAAGTTCTTTTCTTCCAGCCTGTCCTGGGTCGTTTCCAGCACCTGCGGGTCCGGCAGCACTGGCCGCCGCTTTGCGAGAAACGCCGCGGTCTTTGCCGGGACGTTCTCGAACTCATAGGTGATGACGTCAACCGTGCCAGCAAACCGGCCGAGCGCGGCCTCATCGTCATATGTCCCGCAGCTGCCCGCGTGCACGACGTCAAGAGCGCAGGAGTCCTTGTCAGGCGAGTAGACGTGGCAGCGCAGCCCCAGCGGAGCCGCGGCAAGCGCAAGCATGCGCGCCAGCTGTCCGCCGCCGAGAATGCCGATGATCGCGCCGGGCTTCAGCACGTTGGCACGCATGTCTTGTTCGACACGGTCCCTCGACCGCTCATCCCCGCGCAAGCGGGGATCCAGAACAACATAGGCCTGCGGCCCTGGATTCCCGTCGCAAGTCGGCTATAGCCGACTTGCGCACGTAGTACGGCCAACATCGGGTATACCCGACGTTGGCGCGCGGGAATGAGCGGGGCAAGAGGTACGCGCAACCTCATCATGCTCATTTAGGCCGCTTGCCGACGGCCTGCGTCTGCCGCTTGCGCCAGGCGTCCAGCCGTTTGGCGAGCTTGCTATCCGACAGGGCGAGAACCGCCGCAGCAAGCAGGGCGGCGTTGATGGCGCCAGCCTTGCCGATGGCGAGCGTGCCGACGGGTATGCCGCCGGGCATTTGCAGGATCGAGAGCAGGGAGTCCTTTCCCTCGAGCGCATGCGTATTGATCGGAACTCCGAACACCGGCAGCGGCGTCAGCGCGGCGGTCATCCCGGGCAAGTGGGCAGCCCCGCCCGCACCGGCGATGATTAGCTTGAAACCGTTGCGGCGCGCACCTTCTGCGAATTCATAGAGGCGTTTCGGCGTGCGGTGTGCGGAGACAATTCGTGCGGCGTAGCCGATCTTCAGCGCGTCGAGCGTTTTGCCGGCGTGCTTCATCGTGGCCCAGTCGGACTGGCTGCCCATGATGATCGCCACAGGTTTTGACGCCATTGTGCTCCCCGAATCCGCCAATCCCTGCGGAAGGAAGCGGGGGATTATAAGTCGGGACCCCCTACAGGCAAGGCGAAAGGGGTATTCTTGGACGCAGGGTTAAGATTCGCGAGAGCTGACATCATGGGTCTTCCGCAGCCACGTGTAGACGACGAGTTTCCGCCTATCACTGCGCTCCTTGCCGAGAACGAGCGACTCAAGCGCGAGCTCGCCGTGGCGCGCGCTCGTGTCGGCGAGCTCGAGGCGCGCGCGGACATCGATCCGCTGCTCGACATCCTCAACCGTCGCGGCTTCGAGCGTGAGCTCAAGCGCGCACTCTCCCACGTGAAGCGCTACGGGACGCAGGCCGCACTGATGTTCGTGGATCTCGACGGCTTCAAGGGGATCAACGACCGGCATGGCCACAGTGCCGGCGACGCGCTGCTCAAGGCAGTCGCGCGTCAGCTTATCGGCCACGTGCGCGCGTCCGACGTGGTCGGCCGGATAGGTGGCGACGAGTTCGGTGTCCTGGTCTGGCGGGTTGAGGGGGCGCAGGCGATCGCGAAAGCGCGCGAGCTTGAAACCGTCATTGCCCGCGTCAGCATCACGCACGGCCGCTCGACGATCGAAGTCGCCGCGAGCATAGGGGTTGCGCCACTTGTCGAGGATGCCAGCCCGGCCGGCACGATCGACGCAGCAGATCAGGCGATGTACGCGCGCAAGGACGAAAGGCGGGGCTTGCCGGCGCCGGTAACCTGGGGCGAATGAACGCTCGTTGGTAACCCGCTACGCATTACGCAATAATGTCGGGAGTGAGCTGGTCCTCGATGCGGCGGATCTTATCGCGCAGGACGAGTTTACGTTTCTTTAGTCGTTGCACCTGAATCAGGTCGGAGCCGGGAGACGTCACAAGGGCCTCGATCGCCGCGTCGAGGTCGCGGTGTTCCTGTAGCAGGCGCGCCAGCTGCTCCCGCAACGCGCGTTCTTCATCTTCAGTCATTGCCACCGCTGATTTTGCTTGCGCTTCGTGCCGCTGGCCTCTCCATACCGGCGGAAGCGCCAAATTATCGCGTTTTCCACAACCCCGTTCAAGCTTTCGGAAAAAATTAGCCTCAATCAAAGACTTTGAGCCGGTTTGCCGCGGTTCGATCGCAGGTATACCGTCGATCTTGTGGCGACTCTGCGCTACACTTAGATCGTGGAGAGCCACTGATCGAGGAGACATACCGCATGTCGATGCAATCGCACCTTGCGGAATTGGAGAAACGACATCAGGCGCTCGAGGACGAAATCAACGAATGCCTGACTCATCCCGCGGTCGATGACCTGAAAATCGTGGAGCTCAAGCGGCGAAAGTTGCAGGTAAAAGACGAGATCGAACGGTTGCGTATCAACGGAAAAGCAAGCGTGCACTAATCCGGATCGATCTCCGGCTCAAGAGTTGGTTCAAGCCGGCTCACCGCCGAACTCGGGGATTCCCCGGGTTCGGCTGTTGTTTTTGCGAGATGCCGACGCTGCGGTTCAGCCGCCGACGCAATTGAATTTGCGCTATAACCGGAAAAACTGAATTTGTGCGTCCGGGAGAGAACCGCCATGCGGCGACTCATGCAGCGATTGTTGATTGTAGTCACGCTGACACTCGCCACCGTCGCCATGCTGATTGGCGCTATCGGCGGTGCAGCCGCGGCTGATTACCCGACCCGCCCCATAACGCTGGTGGTGCCGTTCCCGCCGGGCGGCGGCGTCGACACGCTTGCGCGCGTCGTGGCGCAAAAGCTGACCGATGCGTTCCACCAGCAGGTCGTGGTCGACAACCGCCCCGGCGGCGGCGGCACAATCGGCACCCGCGCGGTCGTGCAGGCGGCGCCGGACGGCTACACGCTTCTGCTTGGCCACACCGGTACGATTTCGATCAACCCAAGTCTCTACGTTCACGCCGGACTCGACCCGCGTAAGGATTTCGAGCCGGTCGGCCTCATCGGCTCTATGCCGGTCGTCTTGCTGGCCAATCCATCGTTTCCGGCGAAGACGGTGGCCGATTTCATTGCCATGGCCAAAAAGCAGCCGGGCAAATTCAATATCGGCACTTCGGCCGTCGGCACCGGCGGCTACATGTGCGCCGAATTGTTCAAAGCCGAAGCCGCCGTCGACGTGACGCTCATTCCCTATAAGGGCACCGCTCCGGTGATGAACGATCTTCTCGGCGGCCATGTGCCGATCGCCTTCGGCGTGCTGCCGCCGGCGCTCGGCAATATCCACGCCGGCAAGCTGCGCGCGGTTGCGGTGGCAAGTCTCAAGCGGTCCTCGCTCCTGCCCGATACGCCGACCTTTGACGAGTCCGGCCTGCCGGGCTTCGAAGGCGTACTGCACTATGGGCTGCTGGCGCCGGCCGGCACGCCGAAGGACATCGTCGACAGGCTCAGTGCGGAGTTGCGCAAGCTTGTCGACACCGAGGACGTCAAAAAGCGTATCCATGCCGAGGGCGGAGATCCGCTCACCTCGACGCCCGCCGAATATGCCGCCGATATAGACAAGGAAGAAAAGAAGTGGGGCAGGCTGGTGAAAAAGCTCGGTTTGAAGGTAGAATAACGCAATGCCGTGCTGCAGCCATATTGTCCTGCTGGATGTTCAGCAGGGGATCGAAAATATCGAGGCCGCCATGAAACTTCGTGCATCGTCTTGTGCGTTCGTTGCCGCTTTTCTCGTGGCCATTTGTTCCGCGCCGGGTGTGCAAGCTTTCACGATCCAGGATTCGAACGGCCCGGTGGGCGGGCAGGGCTATCTCGATCTCGACAAGCCGGCAGCGGCCCCGGACCGTATGGCGCCGGTGTCGCGCTTCGGTTCGGAAAACGGCCAGACCACCATCAAGCAGGGCAACAATACATTTTACTTCGGGCAGCAACGCTCCTTTGATCAGCGCTACAGCACCGACAACATCTTCAATCCCTATACGCGCGAAGGTCGCTGACCGTTAGCGCTTGCGGCTGAGGAACGTCGCCAGGGCCTTCTGCGCTTCGGGTGAGGCCAGCCGCGTCTTGAAGGCTTCGACCTCTTCGTCGATCCGCGCAACGATCTCGTCGGCCGAGCCGCGCATCAAACGGCGCGCGGCCATCACGCTATCAGGCGGCAGCGCCGCGATGGTGCGCGCAACGTCGAGCGCTTGCGCATCAAGTTCGGTTGCCGGCAGGACCTGGTTGACGATGCCGGCACCCTTGGCGTCTTCCGCGGTCAGCGGCTCACCCATCACCAGCAGCGCGAAGGCGCGCGGGTGGCCCATCAGGCGCGGGGCGATGAGGCTCGATCCGGCTTCGGGCAGAAGACCCAGTGAGACAAAGGGGGTCATCAGCACGGCAGTGTCGGCCGCGATCACCTGATCGCAGTGCAGGAGCATGGTGGTGCCGACCCCGACCGCGGCGCCGCTGACGGCGGCAACGATCGGCTTCTCGCAGCGTGCCAGCGCATGCAGGAAGCGGATAATGGGTGCGCCAAGGCCGCCGCTTCGCGCCATGGCAACGAAATCGTTAAGGTCATTGCCCGCGCAGAACACGTCGGGCGCACCGGCAATGAGGATGCAACGCACGTCGGCAGTACCGGCCTCTTCGATTGCCGCCGCCATCGTCTCGTACATCGCGAGCGTGAGCGCGTTCTTTTTGTCGGGCCGGTTCATCCGGATTTTCCGGACGGGCCCTTCGTTGCTGACCAGGACGTCTGGCATTCTTGTTCCATCACAGAAATCGGGTGGCGAACTGGGGGCCACGTTGCGAAATCACGTGCATCACTGGTGGAGCATAGACGTGGCAAGAAGCTATTACAGCACGATCTTCGAACAGTCGGCCGACGCGATCTGGGCCGTCATCCGCGATTTCAACAACTATTCGGTCTGGGTCGACGGCGCCGGTGAAAGTACGATCGAAGAAGGCAAGTCGAGCGATTCTGTGGGTGCCGTACGCAATGTCCTCTACAACAACGTGCGCCGGCGCCAGAAGCTGTTGGCGCTATCCGATGCGGAACGCTCGCAGACCTACAGGTTCGTCAGCGAGCCGCCGCTTCATACCCGGAATTTCCAGGCGACTCTGCGCGTGACGCCGGTCGTCGATGGCGACCGCGCCTTCGTCGAGTGGTGGGCGACCTACGCTTGCGATGCCGAACGGCACAACGAGCGCACGGCGTTCTTCCGCGACGCCTTTGCAGGATGGCTGGAGTCGTTAAGAAGGTATTTGGAGCGGCGGGCTAAGGCTGCGTGAGACGGATGCCACACATTCCGCTCACCCCCGCGAAAGCGGGGGTCCAGCGCCACATGACGGCACTCACAGGTTGCCCTGGATTCCCGCTTTCGCGGGAATGAGCGGAGCAAGGTGGATCACGCACGTCACACGCCTGGCAGCCTCACACCGTCTTCGCCATTTCGCGCAGTTTGAATTTCTGGATCTTGCCGGTCGACGTCTTCGGGATCTCGGCGAACACCACGTAGCGCGGGCATTTGTACGCGGCCAGATGCTTGCGGCACCATTGCATCAGGTCGTCGGTGCTCGCCTTGGCGCCGGGCTTGAGCTCGACGAACGCGCAGGGCGTCTCGCCCCATTTGTCGTCGGGCTTTGCCACCACGGCCGCGGCCGCGACCGCCGGATGCTTGTAGAGCGCGTCTTCCACCTCGATCGAAGAGATATTCTCGCCGCCGGAGATGATGATGTCTTTCGAACGGTCCTTGAGCTGGATGTAGCCGTCGGCATGCATCACCCCGAGATCGCCGGTGTGAAACCAGCCGCCGGCGAAAGCCTTGTCGGTTGATGCCTTGTTTTTCAGATAGCCCTTCATCACGACATTGCCGCGCATCATCACCTCGCCGAGCGATTCGCCGTCGCGCGCAACCGGCGTCATCATGTCGGGGTCGAGCACGTCGAGGCCCTCGAGCGCGCCGTAGCGCACACCCTGGCGCGCCTTCTTCATGGCCTGCTCGGCGGGGCCGAGTCGGTTCCATTCGCCGTGCCAGTCGTTGACCACGGCCGGTCCGTAGCACTCGGTCAGCCCGTAGAGATGCGTCACGTTGAAGCCTGCCTCTTTCATCGCCGCCAGCATGGCTTCCGGCGGCGGTGCGGCGGCCGTGAAAAATTCCACAACGTGAGGCAACGGTTTCGTCTCGTTCGCGGGCGCGTTGAGCAACGTCGCCATCACGATCGGCGCGCCGCACAGATGCGTCACCTTGTGATCGGCAATCGCGTCATACATCGCCGGTGCCCGCACGGCGCGCAGGCACACATGCGTGCCGGCGACCACCGAGA
>DATBHE010000094.1:0-21750 GCA_036557605.1 Pseudolabrys sp. | reverse complement strand
ATCTGGACCGATACCGACAACGAGCGCGCCGGAATGTTGCCGTGGGCGTTCGAGAACGGCATGGGGTTCGAGCGATGGGTCGACTACGCACTCGACGTGCCGATGTACTTCGTCAAGCGCGGAGATAAATACATCGATGTTGCCGGCAAGTCGTTCCGGGATTTTTTCGCCGGGAAACTGACGCAATTGCCGGGCGAGCGGCCGACGATTTCCGACTGGGCCAATCACCTGAGCACGATTTTTCCGGAGGTCCGGCTCAAGCGCTACCTCGAGATGCGTGGCGCCGATGGCGGGCCCTGGCGGCGCCTGCCTTCGCTGTCGGCCTTCTGGGTTGGGTTGCTTTACGACGACGATGTGCTTGAGGCGTGCTGGGATCTGGTCAAACCATGGACCGCCGAAGAACGGCAGGGGTTGCGTGATGAGGTGCCGAAACTCGGCTTCAAGGCGCAGATCCGCAATCGCGACGTCTTCACGCTGGCGCAGGAGGCGTTGCGGCTATGCTCGCAAGGGCTGGCGCGCCGTAAGCGGCTCGACCGCAACGGCCGCGACGAGACCCGCTATCTGCGTCCCCTCGAAGAATCGATTGCGCGTGGCATCACCCCGGCAGAGGAGTTGCTCGAGCGCTTCCATGGTGAGTGGGGCGGCTCGGTTGATCCGATCTTCGAAGAATATGCCTATTAGCGTCCGTCATCGCCGGGCTGAACAATTGACCCGGCGATCTCGCTCAGGCGCCTCCTAAGCGAAACGGCGCGCGAAAGCTTGCCTTGACAAATTACTCTGCCGCCTGCGCAGCTTCCGACAAGTTGTCCAGCGACGAGACGATATGCTCGGCGAGCGCATCGGCGAGCGTCGAGCTTTCATGCGCGTTACGGACTAGCCCGATACGGCAACTCGGCAAATCAGGAAAACCATCCGAGGAGGACAGAACACGCATGCCGGGACGCAGGCCGGACTCGGGCAGGACCGAGACCGCAAGACCGGCGAGCACGGCAGCGGCGACCGCGCCGGCATTTGAGCTCGAGTAAAGAACGCGAAACGGTCGGCCGATCGCCTCCAGACGCTCGATCGCGATGCGGCGCCACGTGCAGCTCGGGCGGCCGAGCGCAAGCGGCATGCGCTCCTCAAGATGCGTCGAATGCCGGTTCGACGTCACCCATAGCAGGCGCTCGCGCCGGAAAGTTTCCGAGGCACGCTTGCTCTCGCAATTGGTGACAATGGCAAGATCGATCTCGTTGGCATCAATGCGCTCGAGCAAGCCGACCGAGGGCTCGCAGATCACCGAAAGCTCAACCGCGGGATAGCTATGCGAGAAGCGCGCCATGATTTCCGGCAAATAGCGGTCCGCATAATCGTCGGGTACGCCCAAGCGCACACGGCCGGACAATTCGGCGTCGGAAAATGCCGCCAGCGTTTCGACATTGAGCTTGACGATACGCCGTGCGTAGTCGAGCAGCCGCTGGCCATCCTCGGTCAGCTTCGAGGCGCGCCCGTCACGTGCAAAAATGGGACGCTCCAGCCGCTCCTCCAACCGCTTCATCTGCATCGAAACGGCGGATTGGGTCTTGTTCACGACGTCGGCAGCCTTTGTGAAGCTACCGGTCTCCGAGATAGCGATGAAGGTGCGCAACTGGTCGATATCAAGCATTGCGGTCATGACGGCGGTTCCTGAAAAAGCCCGTTTTGTAGGGCTGGGGGGCCATATCATTGTTTCTGATTGATCAGATTAAAAACATTCGTTTCACTAATCAATCCCCGCAGTGCAATATCCTGACTTCCAGAGGAATCGGGTGGGGATTTCGGGTGGTTCCCGGCAGTGCCAATAGCGATTTTGGCGCCGTAACCACCGGACTGAATTGGAGATTGCCATGAGTGCCCGATACCCCGTTTTGCCAATTGCCGGCGGAGTGCTCGTGCGGGCCTTCGCCTCCCTGCTGGCCTTGGTCACCTTTTGGCTCAAGGGTCTGGCGCGGGCGAGACGGCACCGCCGGGAGGCCAATGTTCTGGCCGGCCTCGATCGGCGCATGCTTGCCGATATCGGCATCACGCGTGCCGACATTCGCGATGCCTTTTCGGAGCCGTTCTGGGACGACCCCACCGCGCTTTTGCGCGAAAGAGCGCTCGAACGACGTCTCAGCCACAGCTTCAGGCGCGCCGAATTCGATATGAACGCGCGCCGCTCGACCAAGGAGCAGTCGTCGCGTTTGGCGTCCTGAGGAAATCAACCAAACGGCCGAGCCCTCTCATCGGCCGCTCGATCCGACACCCGCGATCATCCCCTCTCGCGGCCGGATCCGCGCCCGCCGGCCCCTCCGGCGGGCGCTTTCTTTGCGATTACAACGTAAGAAATTGCTGACGTGTGTGTCTGCACAACGGCAGATCACTGAGCTACCATAAGAAAGGGGCAGGGCTCGTACGGACTCTTTTCAGGGCTGTTCGCAACCGTAATGCGAATTTCGATCAAGCTAGCGGCAGCGCTCGTATTCGCCATATTTGCGTTCGCGACACCCGTGCAGGCCCAAAGTGGCTTTGACCGCATCGGCGGCGACTACTTGAGTTTTCAGATTCGCAACGGTGACCCGGCGGTATGCGCCTCGCGCTGCGAACGCGACGGACGCTGCCGCGCCTGGAGCTTCTCCTATCCGCGCACCTCTAACACGGCCGCAACCTGCTGGCTGAAAAGTCAGGTGCCGGCGCGTGTCGAAGATAAATGTTGCATCTCGGGCGTGCGTGGCTCCGGCGTGATCGAACCGCGCAAGGGACCGGTCGAGTATTCGATCGACCGGCTCGGCGGCGACTATCGCAATCTGGATGTTGCAGCCGACTCTGCCGGAGCGTCGTGCAAAGCGGCGTGCGAGGCGGACAACAAATGCCGTGCATGGACGTATGTGCGGCAGGGTTACATCAGTCCGGCCCCGCGTTGTTATCTGAAGGACAGGATCACGCGGCCACGGCACAAGCCGTGCTGCATCTCGGGGGTCGTGCGCTAGCTCAGTGCACCGAAGTGAAGAAGCGTGACAACCGAAAGCCTGATGGCCAGTCCCGAATCGGCCGATTTCTCACCGTGAGATCCCACGAGCCGACGATTGCGTCGACGCGGCCAACAAGATCTTCGAAAGGCAAGAGGCCGACGCCGCCGGCACGAACGGGTACGCGGCTGTCGGCGGAATTGTCGCGATTATCGCCCATGACAAAAAGATGGCCAGGCGGCACGACGACATCCGGGATGTCATCATATTCCCCGCCCCTGGTCATTTTGAAAATCGGATGCTCGTACCCGCCTGGTAACGTCTCGATGTAGCGATCGACACGCACAGTGCTGCCGTCCTCGGTCTCCATCGTTCCCATTCCCGCCGGTTTGATGCCCGCCGGTTCGCCATTGATGCGGACCTGGCCGTGGCTGAGACCGATGTGATCTCCCGGCAACCCGATCACTCGCTTGACCCAAACCTGTGAGCGATCGCCCGGCCAACGGAAGACGACGACATCGCCGCGTTTGGGAAGCGCCGCAAAAACCCGCGGCGTGTTCGGAAACACGAGGAATGACGGAAGGGAGGCACTACTGTAACCGTATGGATATTTCATCGCCAGCAATTCATCGCCGATCAGCAAGGTCGGCTCCATCGAACCGGAAGGAACGTAGAATGGCTCGGCAATTGCGGTCTTTGCTGCGAGCACGATCAGCACGATGACTGCAATGTCGGCGATATTCCTGATCCAGCCTGTCGAGCCGGAGCCTTTTTTCTGCATTGCCGGATTCCCAATCAGGCCGTTCCGCCCACGGTAATTTTGTCCATACGCAGCGTTGGTTGTCCGACCCCAACCGGTACGCCCTGGCCGTTCTTGCCGCAGGTGCCGATGCCCGGATCCAGGGCGAAATCATTGCCGACCATTGTGATGCGATGGAGGTCGGTCGGGCCGTTGCCGATCAGCATGGCGCCTTTGACCGGCGCGCCGATCTTGCCGTTCTCGATTTTGTAGGCCTCGGTGCACTGAAAGACATATTTCCCCGAGGTGATGTCGACCTGGCCGCCGCCGAAGCTCACTGCGAAAAGCCCGTTTTTCACCGAGGCGATGATCTCTTTCGGGTCATGCCTGCCCGCCAACATATAAGTGTTGGTCATGCGCGGCATGGGTATGTAGGCGTGCGACTCTCGCCGTCCGTTGCCGGTCGGCTTCATGCCCATTAAGCGGGCATTTTGCCGGTCTTGCATATAGCCGACGAGAATGCCGTCCTCGATTAGCACGGTGCGATTGGTCGGCGTGCCTTCGTCGTCAATCGAGAGCGAGCCCCGGCGCGCCTGCATCGTGCCATCGTCGACGACGGTGACACCCTTCGCTGCGACCTTCTGACCCAATAGTCCGGCAAAAGCCGACGTTTTCTTGCGGTTGAAGTCACCTTCGAGTCCGTGGCCGACAGCCTCGTGCAGCATCACCCCCGGCCAGCCTGAGCCAAGCACGACGTCCATTTCACCGGCGGGCGCCGGCACAGCCTCGAGATTGATAAGGGCCTGCCTCACGGCTTCATCGACGGCGCTCTGCCATGCATGCGGTTCGATGAATCGCTGAAAACCTTCACGGCCGCCAAAGCCATAGCTGCCGGATTCCTGGCGGTCACCGTCACCCGCGACCACGGAGACGTTCAGCCGCACTAGCGGTCGGATGTCGCGGTACGTTTCGCCATCAGCGCGCAAAATCTCGACGACTTGCCAGGTCGCCGCAACGCTTGCCGTTACCTGGCGCACGCGTGCGTCCTTGCCGCGCGCGTAAGCGTCGATCAACTCGAGCAATTTCACTTTTGCGTCGAAGGCCGGTGCGCCGAGCGGATTGTCGTCGGTATAGAGTTTGCGGTTGGTGCGGCTCGGCGCCTCGGCATAAGTGCCGTTATGTCCGCCTTTGACGGCGCGGACCGCCTCGACAGCGCGCCCGATCGCACCCTCCGATAGGTCGGATGCATGCGCATAGCCGACCGCTTCATCTTTCACGGCGCGTAGGCCAAAACCCTGCGCGGTGTCATACGTCGCCTGCTTGAGTCGCCCGTTGTCGAAAGTGAGCGCTTCGGCCTGGCGGTATTCGAGGAACAACTCGCCATCGTCGGCGCCGTCGAGTCCGCGGCCGATCAGTTGCCGGACCTTGGCGCGGTCGAGGTCGGCGCGGTCGATCAGTGATGAAATGGCGGGGTCCATTGGCTGCTCCAGGTCAGGTTGCCGGAATAGATAGGTCGACCGTGGCGATTCTGCGAGAGATCCTGGTTCTCGGTTACTGGCGGCTGAAATGCACCGAAACCTCGCCGATCGGCTCCAATACATGCATCAAATCGCTCTCATCCGGTTCGATCATGAGCGGCGGCGTAATCGAGCCGGTGATGATTACATCGCCTGCGGAAAGTCTTTCGCCAAATGCGGAAAGGGTGTTTGCGACGTGGGCGACGATTTCCGGCAACTTGCCCGTGAGGGCTTCTGGATCGGTCGAGATGTTGGCTTCCGTGCCCCGCCGGAATACGCGTGACGTTAATCCCGACGTGTTCGCACCTAAACGGGTGTTACCACACAAAATGACATGACGCTGAAAGATATCGTTTTCCAATACGGCATCGAGGTTGTCCGGTGCGGGTACTGGATCAAGGTCGGCCAATTCGATGGCCGGGAAAATTTCCTTCACCGCAGCGGCTGCTTCG
The DNA here is from genome assembly GCA_036557605.1 of Pseudolabrys sp. GTDB lineage: Bacteria > Pseudomonadota > Alphaproteobacteria > Rhizobiales > Xanthobacteraceae > Pseudolabrys. The sequence goes on along the minus strand of DATBHE010000094.1, from coordinate 16,076 downwards.
CCGGGCGATGCTCCAGACGGAAGATCACACGCCATTCGTACACAGATTTCTGGTTCCGCAACTGGCTTAGTGTAGCCCTTGAGTGATGCCGTGCTCCCGGACAAAAGCAGGGCGCGCTGCATCAGGTAACCCACGAGTGGAGCAGTGAGACCCATTTTTTGCATTGTCGCCGGCGCGCCCAGTCCGACTTTCCAGCCGAGCGGTTTCTCACCGGCGGCAATGCGTGCGCGCCGCTTCGCGAGTTGCGCGCTCATGCCCTTCTTAATGAGCGGTGTCTCCCAGGGATTCACTTGTGGCTCTCGGGATGCACTTCGTAGCCGGATGATTCGACCGAACCGGCGCCCATCCAACCCCACACCAGCACAACGTCCTCATTCGACGTATTGTTGAAGCCGTGCCAGCAGCCGCGCGGTGAATACACCACGTCGCCTTCGACCGAAGGCTTGTCTCCATGCTCGGTGTGAATCATCCCCTGGCCCTTGAGCACGATAAAAAACTCGTCGCAGTTGTGATGACGATGGTTTTCATGGCGCGCGCCGGGCTTGAGTACGGTCCAGCCGACGACATGGTCGGCATCAGCGCTCTTCTTGTCGATCAGAAATTGCACCTGCATGTCGACCCAGCCATCGTCGCGCTTGAGGCCTTCGACCTTCGGTACATCCTTCAAATTCGTGCGGTACATCACGGGCGCAGGTTCGCCTTCCTTCCATTTGGTCATCGTGTTCTTCACCGCTTTTCCAAGAGCGGTTCCAATTTTCTCGGCAGATGACGTCATGTCTGTCCTCCCAGGCGCCGGTACACTTGATGCGCTACTACGAAATCGTTTCCGTCGAGTCCAAGCCCGCGGCATGCATTCATCATTTCGTTCGCCGCGGCCGCGAGCGGCACCGGGCTTCCAATCGTACGGCCGAGATTGAGCGCCAGCATCATATCCTTCTGCTGGAGAGTCACGTCGGCGAGCGGAACAGCCGGCATCTTGCCGTCGAGTATGAACGGACCGCGATAGCCGAGCACCGGCGACGCTGCCACGCTCTTGAGAATCGCGTCGAGCGCGATGTCACGCGGGACGCCGCCTTTTTCAGCCAACGCGACCGCTTCGCCGAATGCGATAACCTCCACCATCAGCAGAAGATTGACGGCGATTTTCATTTGACATGCAAGTCCGTTGCCGCCGATACGCGTTACCTTCGGGCCGATTGCCAGCAGCACAGGTTTGACGCGCTCGAAAGTCCGCTCGTCGCCGCCGATCATGATCGAGGCATTGCCCTGCACGACGGTGATCGGGCTGCCCGAGATCGGGCCGTCCAGCATGATCGAGCCGCGCTTCGCGAACTCTGCCGCGATCGCGCAACTTTCGTTTGGTTCAATTGTGCTCATATCGATAAAGATGCCACCTTTGGGCAAACCCTCGACGATCCCGTCCGCACCCAGCGCTACGGCACGCACGGCTTTGGCGTCGGTGACAATGGAGAAAACAATCTCGGATTTTTCAGCCACCTCGCGCGGCGTATCTGCCCAGCGCATTCCGGACGTGATCAGTGCTTCGGCTTTTTCCCGCGATCGATTCCATCCGGTGACGCTGTGCCCAGCTGCCATCAGGCGCGGGACGATGAGTTGCCCCATGGCACCTAAGCCGACAAATCCCAATTCCACCTGTCTCTCCATCCAAACGTTCTGCTGCCGCCAGTCGCGGACAAACAGTATCTATTGACCGGAGGAACGAGGCGAGACCGATTTCCAGCGCGCCGGCCCAAGTTGCGACCATCTGGGCGATTGGGGCGTGCGGCTCAAGGCAGCTTATCGTAGCCTTCACCAAATCCGGCCAGGCTCATGGGAAAGCCGATGCCTTCCTCGGGCGTTTGAAAAATGATGAATGTCGCCGTTTTTCCCGAGCGCAGCTTCTTGATCAGTTCGTCATCCATGATGACTTCGGCAATGCAGCCGTTGGGCAGGCAGCGGACAAAGCCGGCACGCCCGATATCGGCCTGATCGATTTTAAGCCCGAGGCCAGACGGCAGCAGGACGCCGAGCGGCGCGACTACGCGCATCAGCCGGCTCTTCTGATCTGCGGTCTTGAGGACGATCACCGTGAGGCCGACGTTTGCACGGTCCTCCGCGGTGACGCTTTGGATCAGGGCGCATTGCTCGGTTTTGGCGCCGGGCGGCGTGTCGCAGCGGATCTGCCAGTCTTTATGCACAGACTTTACGGCGCCTTGAGCAAAAACGTGGTTCTCCGGCGCAAGCGCGAGCAATGCGACGAGCATCATGGGTACGAGCCGGCGCGCGCCTAAACGCGCATGCCTGTCATGCTTGAAAAATCTCATCATTAAGTCCTTCGGCATCCGGCTATCTGCCCTTTCGGCCCGCAGACTAAGCGAATCGTCACCCTCTGGGCACGTTATTTGTCCTCGTTGGGTCATGCTCCGCCGGGCGTGTCAAGCAAGGAGGGCCGACGAGGGTGCTGCAGCGGCAGTGAGAACCCGGAAATGCCGCGCAGAAAGCGGGTTTCGGATACGCCGTTTGTCGCAGACGGGAGATAATGAGGTGCATTGCGGCAGGACAGGAATTATGGTTTGAGAAGCCGGGATTTTCCCCCGTCCCGCCGCACCGCCCAAGCTGCCACGCCCGTGGCAAATGCCGTGCTCAGCGGGACCGCGCCGGACATCATGCCAGTGGTGGTCGGCAAAAAAAGGGCCTGAGCAAGGCCGTTTTCTCGTCGAAGGAGCGCATTGGACAATGCAGGTGCTCAAGCGGTTGGTTGCATTCATCATCACTAGCGTGACCGCCATCGGAGCGGGCGTCGCATTGGCGGCGACGGGTCAGCCGGAACCTTGGCAGCTCGGCCTGCAGAGGGGCGCAACACCGGTGATGGACGACATCATCTGGTTCCACGATTTTCTTTTGTGGGTGATTTCAGCGATTACGCTATTTGTGCTCGCGCTGCTCGTCATTGTGATGGTCAGGTTCAATGCGCGCACCAATCCGACGCCAACGCGCACCACGCACAACACGGCGATCGAAGTTCTATGGACGGTCGTGCCCGTGCTCATCCTGGTGACAATCGCAATCCCCTCGTTCCGCCTGCTATTTTTTCAGCTCAATATTCCGAAGGCCGATGTGACCGTGAAGGCTACCGGGAAGCAGTGGTTCTGGACCTACAGCTATCCAGATAGCAAGTTCGAGTTCGACTCGCTGATGGTTCAGGACAAGGACCTCAAGCCGGGTCAGCCGCGCTTGCTCACGGTCGACAATGAATTGGTCGTGCCGGTGAATAAAGTGGTGCACGTGCTCACTATCGGAGCGGACGTGATCCATTCGTTCGCGGTTCCATCATTCGGCATCAAGATCGACGCAATTCCAGGCCGCATCAACGAGACCTGGTTCAAAGCCGAGCGTGAAGGCACATATCATGGTCAATGCTCGGAGCTTTGCGGCAAGGATCACGCCTTCATGCCGATCACGGTTCGCGTGGTCAGCGAGAAGGACTACACGGCGTGGATTGAACAGGCGAAGAAGAAATTTGCCACTGACGAAAGCCGTCCGACCGCGGTAGCTGCGGCCGGCGGCCTGAAGTAACGCGGGCGACAACGACCAGTCGAAGGACGATAACGATGGCTAGCAATACGGCTGCGGCACACGGCGCACACGATGCCCACGAGCATCATCCGACCGGTTGGCGACGGTTCGTGTATTCGACGAACCACAAGGACATTGGAACGATGTACCTCGTGTTTGCGCTGTGCGCCGGCGTTATCGGCGGATGCTTGTCGATCGCCATTCGCATGGAATTGCAGAATCCAGGCGTTCAGTTCTTTCCGACCTCGCATGAGTTCGACGTGTTTACGACCGCCCACGGCCTGATCATGATTTTCTTCATGGTCATGCCGGCAATGATTGGCGGCTTCGGCAACTGGTTCGTGCCGCTGATGATCGGAGCGCCTGACATGGCGTTTCCGCGCATGAACAATATTTCGTTCTGGCTTCTTCCCGCGTCATTTGCGTTGCTGATCACCTCTGCGTTCGTGGAAGGGGAGCCTGGCTCGCTTGGCTCCGGGACGGGCTGGACTCTATATGCGCCGCTGTCGACCAGCGGGCATCCGGGACCGTCCGTCGACTTTGTCATTTTGTCGCTACACCTGGCCGGCGCCTCATCGATCCTCGGCGCCATCAACTTCATTACGACTATTTTCAACATGCGCGCCCCGGGCATGACGCTGCACAAAATGCCACTGTTCGTGTGGTCGATCCTGGTAACGGTGTTCCTGCTGTTGCTGTCACTGCCGGTGCTTGCGGGTGCAATCACCATGCTGCTTACCGACCGCAACTTCGGTACCACGTTCTTTGCCAACGACGGTGGCGGCGATCCGATCCTGTTCCAGCATCTGTTCTGGTTCTTCGGCCATCCGGAAGTCTACATCCTCATTCTCCCGGGTTTCGGCATGATCAGCCAGATCGTTGCCACGTTCAGCCGTAAGCCGGTGTTCGGCTATCTCGGCATGGCTTACGCTATGGTTGCGATCGGCGGCATCGGCTTCGTGGTCTGGGCGCATCACATGTACACGGTCGGAATGTCGACCGGCGCACAGGCTTATTTCATTGCCGCGACCATGGTGATTGCCGTGCCGACCGGCGTGAAGATCTTTTCGTGGATCGCGACCATGTGGGGCGGTTCGATCGAGTTCAAGACGCCGATGCTATGGGCGCTCGGCTTCATTTTCCTTTTCACGATCGGCGGCGTGACCGGCGTGGTTCTCGCCAATGCCGGCGTCGACCGCGTGCTGCAAGACACCTACTACGTGGTGGCGCACTTCCACTACGTTCTTTCGCTCGGCGCGGTCTTTGCGATCTTCGGGGGCTGGTATTACTGGTTCCCGAAAATGACCGGTTACATGTACAACGAGACTATCGGCAAGGTGCACTTCTGGGTCACCTTCATCGGAGTGAACCTTGTGTTCTTTCCGCAGCACTTCCTGGGTCTTGCCGGCATGCCGCGCCGCTACGTCGACTATCCGGACGCGTTCCACGGCTGGAACATGATCTCGTCCTACGGCTCATACATTTCCGGCTTCGGCGTCCTCATCTTCTTTTTCGGCATGATCGAGGCGTTCATGAAGAAGCGGGTCGCAGGCAATAATCCGTGGGGTGTCGGCGCAACCACGCTCGAGTGGACGCTGTCGTCGCCGCCGCCGTTCCACCAGTTTGAAACGTTGCCGCGCATCAAGTAGGGCCAATCGGCACAGCTCATGTCGCTCGTCAGCGAAGGCGCAGACTACCGCAGATCGTTCTCAGCAGGCACAGGCCTTGCCGAGCCCAGCCTGGCGACAGTCGGTGACTATTTTACGCTGATGAAGCCGCGGGTGATGTCGCTCGTTGTATTCACGGCGCTCGTTGGGCTCGCGGTTGCGCCCGGTTCGCTGCATCCGGTGACGGCCTTTACGGCTTTGCTTTGCATCGCCATCGGGGCCGGTGCCGCGGGCGCGCTCAATATGTGGTACGACGCCGACGTCGATGCGGTGATGACCCGCACGTCGCGCCGTCCGGTGCCGATGGGTCGCGTGCAGCCGGGCGAAGCCCTTGCCTTCGGTCTCACACTCGCCGGATTTTCTATTGCAACACTCGGCCTGCTGGTGAATTGGCTCGCCGCCGGCTTGCTTGCATTCACGATCTTCTTCTATGTCGCCGTCTACACGGTATGGCTCAAGCGCTCCACGCCGCAGAACATCGTCATCGGCGGCGCCGCCGGCGCTTTTCCGCCGATGATCGGCTGGGCGGCGACGACCGGCTCGCTGACGCTCGAGCCGGTTCTGCTGTTCCTGATCATCTTCTTCTGGACGCCTCCGCATTTCTGGGCACTCGCGCTCTACAAGACCGACGATTATGCCCGCGCCGGCATTCCGATGTTGCCTGTTGTGAGCGGTGATACCAGTACGCGGCGGCAGATCCTGGTATACACGCTGATACTCGTGCCGCTCGGCATCGCGCCTTGGGCGCTGGGCTATACCGGAGCGATCTATGGAACGACGGCGGTCATCAGCGGCATCATTATGCTGATCCTCGGCTGGCAGGTGCTGCGTGAGCAGCGGCCGGCGGAACGGGCCAGCCGCAACCTTTTTGCATTTTCAGTCTTGTATCTCTTTCTGCTCTTTACAGTGCTGCTGGTCGACCGCGGATGGGGCGGGCTGATTGTCCGGTTGGCCACGTGAGCACGGGAGTTACCATGAGCGAGCCGCATGACGATGACGGCATCGTGCTGACAGAAGCGCAAAAACGCGCGCGACGCTCGCGCTCGATTGCAATCGCGTTAGCGCTCGCAGCACTGGTCATATTGTTCTACGCCATGACGCTGGTGAAAGGACCGGGCGTTTTGATTCGCCCGATCTGAGTGAAGCTATGGCTAAACCTGCGCATCAATCTGATCGAAAGCCGCTGCGGCGCGATGCTCTGGTCGCAGCCTGCTGCGGGGCCGTTGCGGTGAGCATGGTTGGCGCGGCCTATGCCGCGGTGCCATTTTACAACTGGTTCTGTAGGACGACCGGCTTCGGCGGCACCACGCAGGTTTCGGAGAAGGCGCCCGACCACGTCCTTGGCCGGACGATTACGATCCGGTTTGACTCTAACGTTGCCCCTGGCTTGCCCTGGAAGTTCGTGCCCGAGCAGAATGAGATCAAGGTGCGGATCGGAGAGGTTGCGACGGTCAACTACAAGGTTGTCAACGAGGCAGCGCGCGAGATCGTCGGACAGGCTTCGTATAATGTCTCGCCGCCGACGGTTGGCGCTTATTTCAGCAAGATCAACTGCTTCTGCTTTACCGAGCAGCGCATGAAGGCGGGCGAAACGCGCGAGATGACGGTCGTCTTCTATGTGGATCCGTCAATCGTCAAAGACCGCGATCAGACGGATCTCAAGGCGATTACGCTTTCATACACTTTCTACCGGACACGCGATCAGGAGCGCCCGGTTGCTGAAACACCAACTGCGACTTTGAAAAAGCTCTAGCGCATGATCCCGAAAAGTGGAGACCGGTTTTCGGGCAAGATCATGCGCCAACAATAGACGGAGACGAGGACGATGGCCGACGCCCACGCCAAGCAGCACGACTACCATCTGGTCGATCCGAGCCCATGGCCGGCCGTCGGCTCGGTATCGGCGTTTATCCTCGCCGTCGGCGCGATCAGCTGGATGCACCACATGTACCCCGCCGCGCCGTTGGTTTTCGGCGTCGGTGTGATTGGCGTGCTTTATACCTTTGTGGCCTGGTGGCGCGATGTGATCCGCGAGGCGCAGTACGACGGCTTCCATACGCGCGTCGTGCAGATCTCGCACCGCTACGGCATGATCCTGTTCATTGCTTCGGAGGTGATGTTCTTCGTCGCCTGGTTCTGGGCTTACTTCAACACGGCGCTGTTTCCCGGCGAAGCGCATGAAATCGGCCGGCTCGCCGTCACTGGCGGCGTCTGGCCACCAAAGGGAATCGAAACTTTCGATCCCTGGCACCTGCCTCTGCTCAATACCCTAATACTGCTCACGTCGGGCACGACCGTGACATGGGCGCATCACGCGCTCCTCGAAAACGACCGACAGGGCCTGAAATGGGGCCTTATTCTAACGATCCTGCTCGGTCTCACCTTCACAGCCGTGCAGGCCTTCGAATATTCGCACGCCGCCTTCCACTTCAGCGGCAACATCTACGGCGCCACGTTCTTCATGGCGACCGGCTTTCACGGCGCACACGTGATCATCGGCTCGATCTTCCTGATCGTCTGCCTGCTGCGCGCCTTGGCGGGCCACTTCACGCCAAAGCAGCACCTCGGGTTTGAATTCGCGGCCTGGTACTGGCATTTCGTCGACGTGGTTTGGCTGTTCCTGTTCGCGTGCATATATGTGTGGGGTTCCGGCGCGCCGCACGCGGAGTGAGCGGTCCGGCGATTTACGGATTAAGGGCGGCGTCATAGCGCCGCCCTTTTGTTTTGATGATTGATGGGATCATGGCCGATCGTGCGTCGTCAGGAAACTTGCCCATTGGGCGCGGTTTGCGCGGGCGCTGCCCGCGCTGCGGCGAAGGACGGCTTTTCCAGGGATTTCTTTCGCTGCGTTCGGCTTGCGAGCAATGCAAGCTCGACTACAGTTTTGCCGATGCCGGCGACGGCCCAGCTGTATTTGTGATCTTGATCGGCGGCGGTATCGTGGTTTTCGCCGCGCTCATAACCGAGGTCGTGTACCAGCCGCCATACTGGTTACATGCGGTGCTGTGGCTTCCGCTGATTCTCATCGTGACGCTTGCTCCGCTACGCTTGCTCAAAGGCTTGCTCATCGCATTGCAATATCATCACCAGGCAGCCGAGGGTCATCTCGAGCGTCGAGGCGACACGTGAAAAAGGAGAAGTCGCGTGCGCGTGGCGTCACCGTGCTTGATGCGACCATGTTTGCGCTCGCGGGCGTGGCAATTCTGTTGGGGCTTGGTGTATGGCAACTCGAGCGCAAGGTCTGGAAGGAAAATCTGATCGCCACTTTAAATTCACGGCTTGCCGAAGCTCCCCGCGATTTGCCCCCGCGTGACAGCTGGCGTTCACTGAATGAGAGCGATGTGGAATTTCGCCGCGTCATTTTTCCGGCAGAATTTCTCGACGGCGAAGAGGCGCTCGTATACACGGCGGGTTCGCCGCTGCGTCCTGACGTAAAAGGACCAGGTTACTGGATCTTCGCACCGGCCCAGCTGGCGGGCGGCAGCATCGTTCTCATCAATCGCGGTTTCGTGCCAGCCGATCGCAAGAATCCGGCACTGCGGATGGAAGCCGTGCCGCATGGCAGCGTCGATATCGTCGGTGTTATCCGCTGGCCGGAAAAACGCGGATTCTTCACGCCCCCTGACGATCCTAAAGACAACGTCTGGTATCTGCGCGATTCCAATGCGATTGCCGAATCGAAGAAGTGGCTGACCGCCGCGCCGTTCTACATCGACCAGGAATCGCCTGTTCCGGCCGGCGGCTTGCCAAAGCCAGGCAAACTGGAAGTGCATTTACCCAACAATCATCTTGAATATGCAATTACCTGGTTCGGTCTCGCGCTGGCGCTTGCGGGCGTTTACGTGGCATGGCTCGCGCGTCGCCTCTTTGGGCGCCATTGAGCATTTCTTGTGAAAATGGAGCCCCGCGGGTACTGTGCGGTTGAGCAACGGACCGACCGCGGTCCAGAAATTAAAGCGTAATCAATGCGTTATGTGTCCACACGGGGCGAGGGCGCTCCGCTCGATTTTGTCGAGGCGATGCTCGCGGGGCTTGCCCGCGACGGCGGCCTGTTTGTTCCAGAGTCATGGCCGGAACTTGGCCGCGAGATGATCGCGGGCTTCGCTGGTAAGCCTTACGCCGAAGTCGCCGTCGATGTTATCCGACCCTTCGTCGCCGGCAGTATCGCTGAAGCCGATCTGGCGCGGATGGCACGCGAGGCGTACGGCGGATTCCGTCATCCGGCAACAGCCCCGATCGTGCAACTCGATTCAAGCCTGTTCGTACTCGAGCTTTTCCACGGTCCGACGCTCGCGTTCAAGGATCTGGCCATGCAGCTGGTCGCGCGGTTGATGGACCATGCCCTCCAGCAGCGTGGCGAACGGACGACGATCGTCGTAGCCACCTCCGGCGACACCGGCGGTGCCGCGGCTGAAGCATTCAAGGGCCGTGCGCAGGTCGATGTGGTGGTCCTGTTCCCGCATGGTCGCATCTCCGAAGTGCAGCAGCGGATGATGACGACGGTAGCCGACGGCAATGTACACGCTGTCGCCATCGAAGGCACTTTCGACGACTGCCAGGCGCTGGTTAAGGCCATGTTCAATCATCACGCCTTCCGTGATCGCGTGCGCCTGTCGGGTGTCAACTCGATCAATTGGGCGCGTATTGTGGCCCAGACCGTCTATTACTTTACCTCCGCTGTGGCGCTTGGCGCTCCATACCGCAAAGTGGCCTTCACTGTTCCAACAGGAAATTTCGGCGACGTCTATGCAGGCTATGTGGCGGCGCGGATGGGTCTGCCGGTCGATCGTCTCGTGGTCGCGACAAATGCTAACGACATTCTGGCACGCACCTTTGCCACAGGCAGCTACGAAATTCGCGACGTTGTTACCACGACCTCGCCCTCCATGGACATTCAGGTCTCTTCGAATTTCGAGCGTTTGTTGTTTGAGGCAAACGCCCGTGATGCGTCTTCCGTCCGCTCCCTGATGGGCTCACTGGCCCAATCGCGCCGGTTCGTGGTTTCGGCACACGCACTCAAGGAGTTGCGCGCGCTCTTCAGCGCCAATCGCGCGGACGAACAGGAATGCGCCGCTGAAATTCGCGCGTGGATGCGTGAAGCGAACTATTGCATCGATCCGCACACCGCCATTGCCCTGGCGGTGGCCGAAAAGGAGGCGCGCGATACGTCCGTACCGATGGTGGTGCTGTCGACGGCGCACCCCGCGAAATTTCCTGCAGCCGTGAAGGCTGCTTGCGGTTTTGAGCCACCTCTGCCTGATTGGTTGGCTGAACTGCCGAAGCGCAAGGAACGGATTACAGTGTTGCCGGCCGATCAGGGGGCAGTCGAACGGTTTGTCGCCTTATCGTCACGTGCGACGCGGGAAGGAGCGGCGGCATGACCGTTGAAGTAACTCGTCTTTCGTCCGGCTTGGCCGTCATCACCGACCGGATGGCGCATCTCGAAACCGCCTCGCTCGGAGTGTGGATTGGCTCCGGCAGCCGAAACGAGAAGCCCGACGAGCATGGAATTTCGCATCTGCTGGAGCATATGGCATTCAAAGGCACAAAACGGCGGACAGCACGTCAGATCGCGGAAGCGGTCGAGGCCGTAGGCGGTGACCTTAATGCAGCGACCAGCGTAGAATCGACGGGATATTTTGCGCGTGTTCTCAAGGCGGACGTACCGCTCGCGCTGGACGTTCTGTCCGACATCCTTTCAGAGCCGACTTTCGATGCCGATGAACTCCGGCGCGAGCAAAATGTCATCGTGCAGGAAATCGGCGCGACCGAAGATGCGCCTGATGATCTGGTTTTCGACCGCCTGCAGGAAACCGCGTTTCCGTCACAACCGGTCGGCCGTTCCATTCTAGGCACCTCTGAGACAGTGCGATCTTTCAATCCGATGCGCTTGCGTGCGTATCTTTCGCGTAATTATAAAGCACCGTGCATGATTGTCGCCGCTGCGGGCGCGATCGACCATGCGGCCATCGTCGCGGATGTGGAGAAACATTTCGCGAGCTTCACGGGCCCGGCGGCACCTACACCCGAGCCGGCAAAATTCCGCGGCGGCATACGGGTCGAAACGCGCGATCTCGAGCAGGTTCATATCGCAATGGCATTGGAGGGGTTGCCGGTCCGCGATGACCAGCTTTACAGCCTGCAGGTCTTTACCAACGTGCTGGGTGGCGGCATGTCGTCGCGTTTGTTCCAGGAAGTGCGCGAGATCCGGGGTCTTTGTTATTCAATCCATGCCTTCCACATGCCCTATTCGGACACGGGGTTGTTTGCGCTTTACGCGGGAACGGACGAAGCCGACGCTCCCGAATTGATGCGGGTGGTGATCGACCAGATCGGCAACGCGACCGAAACACTCAATGACACCGAGATCAACCGCGCCAAGGCGCAAATGAAAGCAGGCTTGCTGATGGCGCTGGAGAGTTCGGAGGCGCGCGTCGGACAACTCGCGCGGCAAATGCTCGCTTACGGGCGGCCAATTCCGCTCGACGAGATCGTAGCGAAAGTGGATGCCGTCACGATCGATAGCGCCCGTGCCGCCGGCGCCGCGCTGATCAGCCGGGCCAAACCGGCGATCGCGGCGCTCGGGCCCGGGAACGGCCTTGCAAGCACCGCGGCGATTGCCGAAAGTCTGTTTCGCCGCGCAGCTTGAAACGCGCGATCGCACGTCATGGCACTTTTCCGAACCGTCAGTTTCAATGAAATCATGCCCGGTATTGCCGGCACCGGGGTAACATTGCGCGCACCGCACAGCGGCGACTTTGCCGAATGGGCGGCGTTGCGCGCGGCAAGCCGCAACTTTCTGGTGCCCTGGGAGCCGACTTGGCCGTCCGACGATCTCACGCGCGGTGCTTTTCGAAGACGGCTCAAGCGATACGCGGAAGACCAGCGCAGCGACCTGGCCTATGCCTTTCTCATCTTCCGTCACGACGACAATGCGATGGTCGGGGGCCTGACGCTTGCCAATATCCGCCGCGGTGTCGCGCAGGCAGGGAGTATTGGTTACTGGATCGGTGAGCGCTTTGCGCGCAGAGGCTATATGACTGCGGCACTGCGCGCCTTGATCCCGTACAGTTTCGCCACGTTGCGGCTGCACCGCCTGGAAGCCGCCTGCATTCCGAACAACACCGCGTCGATCCGGCTGCTCGAGAAAACCGGATTTAAGCGCGAAGGTTATGCGCGCGGTTATCTCTGCATCAATGGGGTTTGGCAGGACCACCTCTTATATGCCCGGCTAAAGGATGACGCGGAATGATCGGTGCCTTGGGAATGCCGATCTTCGCTTGCTATAACGGAACGGGGCATGTGCCGGGAGCGCGGTAAGGGTATGACGGTGAAGCGAAAAGGTCGGTCCGCCACCATTGGGGCGGCGATGACTGCATTGGCCCAGGCTCTGATTCTGGCTGGATGCGGATCGACGAATGTTTTCAGCACCTCCGCGCTGGACCTTTTCAGCACGTCGTCAAAGGCGATATCCGACAGCGGGAGCGGCAGTGATCCGAACACCGATATCGAATGTCCCGGCATCGAATTGCGCAGCGGCGCGGCGACGCTGATGATCGGCAGCAAGCCGGGCGAGGGCGAGCCATCGGCGCTCGACCTGCGTTATCAGGCGACAATAATTCGTACGGCGCGCGAGTGTCATGTCAATGCCGGCGTAATGACAATGAAGGTCGGTATCGAAGGACGCGTCATCACCGGTCCGATGGGCGGGCCCGGCACGGTTGATATACCGCTTCGGCTTGCGGTCGTGCAGGAAGGTGTCAATCCCAAAACGATCGTCTCGAGATTTGCCCGCGAGCAGGTGACAATTGCGAGCAACGTCGACCGCGTTACCTTCACCCACATAGATCCGGATATATCGTTCCCGATGCCGCAACCGGCCGCGAACATCGACGCATATGTCGTGTATGTGGGATTTGATCCGTTGGGCGCACAGCAGGAGAAACGCAAGCCTGCGAAGCCGAAGCCTCGCATAAGCTCGAAGCGTCAGAGCTGAACTGAGCCGGCTGTTGTGCACATTCTCAAGTTGAATAGCGGGAATATCCTGTGTCGACGCCACGGCACACGGCTGACGCCAACCTGGCTTTAAAAGAGCGGAGGATGTCGACTAGTTCAGCTTCTTGCGAATGTCTTCGATGCCCTTGGCGATCAGATCGCCGGCGAGCTTGCCCTTTGTCTCGACGCTGAGGATCTTTTCTGCAGCGGCAATGGCGGCGTCGGCAGCGGCGCTGCGGACTTCTGCTGCAGCCTGCGCTTCGGCCTGCGCAATTTTGGTCTCGGCCATCCTGGTGCGGCGGGTGACAAAGTCCTCGATGCGCGCTTTAGCCTCGACGGCCAGACGTTCGGCCTCGGCTTTCGCGCCGGAGATGATGTCTTGAGCCTCGCCCTCGGCGGCGTGCCGCTTGCGCTGATATTCAGCAAGCAGTTGAGCCGCTTCGTCCTTGAGCTTGCGAGCCTCGTCGAGCTCCGCTTTGATACGTCCCGCGCGGTCATCGAGCGATTTGGAGATCATCCGATGTACGCCAAGATAGCCCAGGCCGCCGACGAACAAAACGAAGGCAAGGGCAACCCAGGTTTCCGGCTCCATCAGCATGATCAGGAGCCTTTCAGCACATCGGCGACGGCAGCGGCGACGGCTTTCTCGCCGGGTGCCTGACCGATCAGGCGCTCGACAATTGCGCGGGTCGCGTCTTCGGCGATGCCGCGCACATTGCCCATGGCTGCCTGCTTTGTGGCCGCGATGGTCTTTTCGGCCTCCGCCAGCTTGATATTGAGCTCGTTTTCGAGCGTCTTGCGGCGCGTCTCTGCTTCTGCGGACTGCCGCTCACGAGTCTCGTTCGCGATCGCTTGCGCGCGGTTGCGCGCATCGGCCAGAGCCTTCTCGTACGCCGCCACCGCCGCATCCGATTCGCCTTTCAGGCGCGAGGCGTCGGCGAGATCATCCGCAATGTGCTTTTGCCGGCTCTCAATGATCGAACCAACGCGCGGCAGCGCGAGCCTGGCCATGAGCACGTAGAGCAGGACGAAGGCGATCGCCAGCCACACAAGCTGGGAGGCAAAGGTCTGCGACTGGAACGGCGGAAATCCGCCGTGCCCGCCTTGCGCAGGATGCTCGGTGCTCGCGGTGTGGGTCGGTTCGGCCATCGTCAGCCCGGCTCCGGAGGTCTCTTAGAGCGCGAAAAGCAGCAGGAGTGCGATCAGCAGCGAAAAGATGCCGAGCGCTTCGGTGATGGCGAATCCGAAGATCAGGTTGCCGAACTGGCCTTGCGCCGCCGACGGATTGCGAAGCGCGGCGGCGAGATAATTGCCGAAAATGATGCCGACTCCGACGCCCGCACCGCCCATGCCGATGCAAGCGATGCCCGCACCGATGTATTTTGCTGCCACTGGATCCATAACGAACTCCTTTTTTGCTTTCCGGTCAGGCCTTCAATGACCTGGGTGAATCGCATCGTTGAGGTAGATGCAGGTGAGAATGGCGAAAACGTAGGCCTGTAGGAAGGCGACCAACGTCTCCAGTGCCGTGAGGATGATGATCATCGCGAAGGGCAATATGCCCCCGGCCCAACCAATGGCACCGAGGCTGCCGCCCATTAGGATGATAAAGCCGGCAAAAACCTTGAGCGTGATGTGGCCGGCAAGCATGTTGGCGAACAGACGGACACTGTGGGAGATTGGCCGCGACAGGAACGACAGGATCTCGATCGCCACGATCAATGGCAGAATGTAGACGGGCACGCCTTTCGGCACGAACAGGTTGAAGAAGTGAAGTCCGTGGCGCCACAGGCCGTAAATGAGAACGGTGAGAAATACCGTGATGGCGAGCGCGGCGGTAATGATGATGTGGCTTGTGACGGTGAAGGCGTACGGAATTAATCCGAACATGTTCAGCGTCAGAACGAACATGAAAATCGTGAAGACGAAGGGAAAGAACTTCATTCCCTCAGCGCCGGCCGTCGAGCGGACGGTGTTTGCGACAAATTCATAGGACAGTTCCGCAGCTGATTGCAGCCGCGACGGGACCAAGCTTCGCTTGGACGTGGCACCTACCAGAAACGCCGTAAGTCCGACCACCGCAAGCATCATGAAGGCCGCGGAATTGGTAAAGGCGATCTCCACATTGCCGATTTTGGCAACGGGAAAAAGATCGACAATCTGGAATTGATGGATCGGATCGGCAGCCATGAGTCCTAGTCGTTCATTTGCCTGTCGCGAACGACCCCCGCCGCCCGCATCACGTTGAGAACGCCGGCCGCAAAGCCGAGCAGAAGAAAAACAATAAGCCCCCACGGCGAAATGCCCAGCCAGCGATCAAGCAGCCAGCCAATCGCCGCGCCCACGAGTACGCCTGCCACCAATTCGGTTGACAGCCGGAAGCCGCGGGCGAACGCCGACATGTCGGCGGTCTGACGAGGACCGGAGCCGTTTTCGGATGGCCGGTTCGCCTGTGCGAGCCGTTTGCCGAGACGCTGGAGCCTCGCGGAGAGAGCAGCCTCGTCGTCCGGCGGGTCGTTGCGATTACCTGTGCCGCGCGTGCCGTCAGCCATGCCTTCGACTCGCGTGGTTTCAGGTTTCGCGTGCCCCGCCGCCCTAAAAGCCGCGCGGACCATACTGATGGCATTTCTGTGAGTCAAGGAACCGGCCTTGCCACATAACCGCTTGATAATAAGCTATAAACACAAGATTTTCGGTGCCGGAACGGACCCGCTTCAGCGGCCGTCAGCGTCGCTTTTCCGTCGACAACTGAGTCATGAGCCCTCGGTTGTCAGGTTGCCAGTGCTACGCTTGGCCAACTTTCGGCAGCAAACTGAGGATAAGAAATGCGCGCTCCGA
>DATBHE010000093.1:0-14995 GCA_036557605.1 Pseudolabrys sp. | reverse complement strand
TCCTCGACATGCAGGTTCGGCCGCATCTGATTACCGCCGAACACGGTAATGACGCCCTTGTTGACGGCGTGGTTAGTGAGGATGTTCACCGACAGATCGAGCCGCGTACGCGGGCTGTAGCCGCAGATCGTCGCCGGCCGCACCACCACGCAGGTGAAATCGTCGGCCTTGTGCTTCCACAGGATCGGCTCGCACATGCCCTTGAACTTGTTGTACAGCGTCAGCGGCACCAGCGGATGCTCTTCGGTGACGTCGGGCGAATCCGAGACGCCGTAGACCGAGCTCGACGAGCAATAGACGAAGCGCTGCAAGCCGGCCTTCTTGGCGGCGATCACCAGCGGCTCGAAGCAGTCGTAATTGATGGTCTCCGACAGCTTCTCGTCGAGCTCGAAGCTGGCATCGTTGGAGATGCAGGCGAGATGTAGAATGGCATCCTGGCCGGCCAGCGCCTCGGTGAGCGTGGCGGTATCGCGGATGTCGCCCCTGATCACGCGCAGCTTGGGATCGTTGGGCAGACGGCAGCCGAAGAACAGCGCGTCATAAACCGTAACGTTATAACCGGCCGCCAACAGCCGCGGCGTCAACACATGGCCCACATAGCCCGCTCCGCCGGTGATCAATACGTTCGTTATGGTCATTGACGCTCCCTGTTTGCCCCCACGAGTTCATAGCCGAAGCGCGGCACCTGCTGCTGTGCCGCCGCAACCGCTGCCCGCAAGCAGGGGAACCAGCCGGTGCGGCCTCCCGCTACTCGTTCGCTGCAGTCGAGTTGCGCGCCTGCATCAAGCCACAGCGCGCACGCTCGAGTCCGCTACGGCGTCGCCGATCTCGAAGCCGGCCGCCACTGCGTCGCGCCGGAACATCTTCACGGTCTCGAGCGAATAGTCGTCCAAATCCTTGCCGACCAGGCTGAGCTTGGCCAGGATGTCCTTGGTCGCGGTGATGATGTGGCAGCCGACCTCGTCGGCCTGGAACACGTTGAGCAGTTCGCGCGGGCTGGCCCACAGCAACTCGGCCTTTGGACGCTGTTGCAGAATTTTCTGCGCCTCCGCCATCATCGGTACGGGATCGACGCCGGTATCGGCAATCCGTCCGGCGAACACCGAGACAATCGCCGGCACGTCGGGCGCAAGCTGTTCAGCGATGCGCCGCACCTGCTCGAGCGTCATGACGGCGGTGACGTTGACCACCACGCCTTCGGCGGAGAGTTCATGGATGACCTCGCCGGCAAATTCTCTGTTGGTGTTGGTGACTGGAATCTTGACGTTGACGTTCTTGCCCCAGCTCGCGATCGCCCGCGCCTGGCGCGTCATGCCGGCGAAATCGTCGTCGAAGACTTCGAGCGAGACAGGACGATCCGGCACAGCGGCCAGAACCTTGCGGCCGAATTGCTCGTAGTCGCGCACGCCCGCGTTGCGCGCGAGCGTCGGATTGGTCGTGAAGCCCCGGATCATCGGATTGGCGGCGAGCGCGACGATGCTGTCGAAATCGGCGCCGTCAGCAAACAATTTGACGCGTAGCTGTTTCAGCCCGTGCATCACTGCCCCCTCTCGCCGATCCCAGCCGGATGGCCCCCGAAACGTCTCAATCTGGGCCGCATCGTTCGCGTGCCAGCCGCCTTATGGCACCGGCCAATGCGCACCGGCGGCGCCGAGAACAAGTCGAAAAAGTACAACTGGCCCAAGTGGATTTGGCCAGCATTTCTCGGCTCAACTCGGCCGCCGTCCCCACGCCCGTAATGGTACATTTCGCCTTTAGCGTCAACCTGAACCGAGGGCCGAAGGCGGCTTTGTGGAGAGCGCCGCGTGGCCGATTTTGGAACCCGGCCGGCACGTCATGAATCTTACATTATGCGTCGTCCTCAGCGGTCGTTCGCGTAGCAGCGGAGATCAGCTCGGAGGGTGGTCAGCCGCCGAGGAAAACCAATCTTCAAGTCCCGGCTCGGCGAGCATGAGCCGACCTTCAGACTGCCAACCTGGGTTTTCGCCGCGCCCCCGTTTCCGCGAACAGACGCCGGCCAGATTGGCGTCAAGTCGGCGGCCGTTCCCAAGGCAGCGCAGCCATGGTACAGACCGGCGAGCGTTCGTCGTCGCCCGCGGCCATGCAATATCCCGCAACAAAAGTTGATTTTTACGAGAATACCGGGACCGCACCGGCCTATCTGCATGGCATCATGCGCCTCAATCCGGGCGCCCGCATCATCAAGTCGATTATTCGCGGGCCGCTGTTTTTGAACAAAAACTCGCAGGTCGGTCCCGACGTCGATGCCGGAAAATATTTCGGCATGAACGAAAGCTGCTTCATCGCGCGCGCCACCATTGGCGCCTTCTGCGCAATCGGCGCCCGCACCGCGATCAATCCGTTCAATCACCCGTCCGACTGGCTCAGCATCCACGAGTTCCAGTATCATCCGAACTCGTTCGATTGGGTTGACGAGTACAACGACTTCGTCCGTCTCGAGCGCACGCCGGACATGTTCAAGCACGTCACTGTCGGCAACGACGTGTGGACCGGACACAACGTCAATGTCATGGCGGGCGTCAACGTCGGCGACGGCGCGATCATCGCCGCCGGCTCGGTCGTCACCAAGGACGTGCCGCCTTACGCCATCGTCGCCGGCGTGCCTGCGACCATCAAGCGCTTTCGTTTTGCGGAGCGCACCATCGAGCGGCTGTTGCGCCTGAAATGGTGGAACCTCGAATTATCGCAGCTCAGCGGCCTGCCGTTTCGCGACATCGACCGCTGCCTCGACATGATCGAGGCGATCAGGACCAAAGCCGGTTTGGCGGCCGCCGAATGACTGCCGGCGGCGCAAAGGAACGGGCCGCACTGCTGCCGATCCTGGAGCGCTTTGCCGTTCCCCGCGACGGCACGCTGGTAGTGCACAGCGCGATCGCTCCGCTCAGTCGCCAGGGCTATCGCGCCGAAGCGATGATCGAAACGCTGCTCGATTATCTCGCGTCCGGCAATTTGTTCATGCCGACCATGACGTGGCGCACCGTCACGCCCGACAATCCGCATTGGGACGAGATGGCGACCCCGTCCCATACCGGCGTTCTCACCGAAATCTTCCGCATCCGTTATGCGGTGACGCGCAGCATTCATCCGACGCACTCGGTCGCCGGCTGGGGACGTGCGGCGCCGTTGTTGCTGTCACGCCATCACGTCGACACCACGCCGGTCTCGGGCAATAGCCCGTACGGATTGATGCGCGATTACGATACCTATGTGCTGATGCTCGGCGTCGGCCTCGAATGCTGCACGGCCATCCATCTGCCGGAGGAAACCATCAACGTCGATCTTTATGTACGGCCGCCCGAGCAGGCGGAGCTTTATCACTGTCGCGACCGCCATGGCGTGGTCCATGAGGTGCGCACGCGGCGCCATCCGCGGCTCGACCGCGACTTTCCGCAATTCGCCGGCCCGCTCGCCGCACGCGGTCTGTTGGAGGCCGGCAGCATCGGCGACTGCCCCTACACCATCGTCGCGCTGGCCGATCTGCTGCGCCACATCTTCGCCGCGCTCATCGAAAACCCGCGCGCCACGCTGCGTCAGCCGCAGCCGGCCGTGGCGTAGCCGATTTACGGGCCGAGAACTTCGATCAATCCCATGCCGACGACGTTATAAAACGAAACCGAACGTCCGTGAAAAAGCACGGCAGGTCGCGGCTCTGATACGCATAATGGTCGGAGCCCGGCCGCCTCGATGGCGGCAAGGCTGGCCGACAAGTCGGCGCTCTCAAAACAGATGTGATACACCACCCCATTCGCATGGCGGTTTACATAAGTATCGATAGGTCCCGGCCCATTACCCGGATAAATGATTTCGACGGCGGGCATCTGCCGGTGCTGGCAAAGAATCAAATTGACGTTCTGCTCGGGGTCGAAGACTCTTTCTCCGATCGCGTACTGCAGATTGCCGAGGAGTGAGATGGCCGCGTCTGGTCGACGCACGGCAAGGCCCAAATGATGGAATTCAAGCCCGAAGCCGTTCATCGCTTTTGCAGCACGTAGGCGACGTTGACCGCAAGGCGTTTTGCCTCGCATTCGGCCAGGGTTTTCCCCGCATAGGGTGCTGCGAACCGTTCCTTGACCTGCAGTCCCGTGGCGCGTGCCAACTGCTCGACGTCCTCTGACCGCTCGAACAGGAAAATGTGGTCGATGGCAGGGGCGTTGAGGCATGTGGTGATATAGATGTGGCTGTCTGGACCGCTCAACTGCGCGATCTTGCTCAGAAACCGATCGGGCTGTTCGACGTGTTCCAGGACTTCGCCCATAACGACGCAGGAGAACGGCGCTGCGCTATCCGGAGAAAATTCGAGAAAGTCGGCTTGGCGAAACTCGACCTTCGCGGCTGTTTGCACGTTATAGTGCCGCATGATGTCGCTGCTCAACGCGACGCTGGCCGGGCTGATATCGACGCCAAGCATGTTGCCGAAATTTCCGAGATCGGCAGCCTGGCGAAAATAAAAGCCGTGTCCCGGACCAATCTCCAGATAGTCGCCCTGCAGCCCCTTCGGAAACGTATTCACAAAAAACTCGTGCATGGCCGCATGATTGGGCCATAAAAACGCCGTTAGCGCCAATCCGTACATGTATTTTTTCATGTACTCCGAATCGAAATAGACCTTCTCGGCCGCCTCCTTGAAGCTGGAGCAACGATATTTGCCAGAGCGGCGGAAATAGATCTGCTCGACCTGCGTATCGAGGGTGATCGTATTGTAGCAGTGCGCGAGATAATCTATCGAGAGGCCGCGATCGAGACAGTAGTCGATGTATTTCAAGAGCTCTTGTTTGGCCTCCGGAGTCATCTGCGCAACGGATGAATGCAGGAAATTCGAATGTGTCGGATTATCCGCCA
The DNA here is from genome assembly GCA_036557605.1 of Pseudolabrys sp. Classification (GTDB taxonomy): domain Bacteria; phylum Pseudomonadota; class Alphaproteobacteria; order Rhizobiales; family Xanthobacteraceae; genus Pseudolabrys. The sequence continues at coordinate 10,135 of DATBHE010000093.1, read as the reverse complement.
ACACGCGGTCGACAAACTCCTGAAGTTGACTGCTCCCCTCTGACACACCGCATCTCCTACTTTGCCGCAGTCACTTGGTAGCGCCCGAGATTTGTTGTCCCATACGCTTGGCAATATGCCCAGTCAACGATGCCGCGGATCACCCGAAGTCCGCGTTAGAACTGCTGGCGATAGACGTCGAAGAACCGTCCCTGTTGTCGCGCCCGGTCGAGAGCGCTTTGCAGCGCAACGAGATCGAGGCGGGGGAATAACGCTCGGAGCTGCGGCTCATTGGTCATGGCATCGAGCAGCGCCGTACCAATCGCGTACTCCGACGGATGCGCAGGATCAACGAACGCGCGGGCTTCCTTGGCAACCGGGTCACGTGTCAAATCGAAGAAATTGATGCCCATCGATTGCAGATTCTGCCGCATCTCGGCGCTCTGCAGCAGCCGCCACGTGCCGCGATCCGCAGCGCGATATTGATTCCAATCCTTGTCGCTGTCGAGGACATCGACCGCTGCTTGGATGACCGGAAGCTGAATACCGACGAGCGTCAGGCTGCGCTGTCTGCCGAGCTCGCCGATCTCTTTGAGCGCCTGCATCTGAGCGGCGCCCGGCCGCATGCCATCGCCGTCACGCACGGCGGCGATGAGGCGGGATAGATCGTGGTTATTGACCGGAGCCTGTGCACGGGTATCGGGGTCATACAACAGCGAGCCATCGGACCGGAAACCAGCCTGTACGGCGATGGCGCTCGGTCCGAACAATTCGAGGCCGTTGGCCGGTTCGCGGGCGCGGCCGAAAAGATAAGCCGGCATGGCGTCCAGCATCGCCGCGGGGTGGCGCTTGAACATGCCTGCCAGATTCAACAGACCATCCCGGTGCGGCCGCTGCGGCGGCGCGAAGTCCATGAACGCCTTTTCCTCCCATTGCTTGGCGTACGCATCGCCAAGCATGAAGTAATCGAGCGTAAACACGATCGTCTTGGGGCCGCCGGAGCGCGTGGCCAAGTCGATCATGTTTTTGATCTGGCCAAAGGTCCATGCCACCACGCAGCCACTGTGAAACGAATAAGGCTTGAACATCATGCTGCGCATCTGACCGCACCGCGAGTGCCCGATCATCATGATGTCCGGCTGCTCGATCTTGGTGCGCGCCAAAGCGAGCGGTCCATAGAGCTGGCCATTTCCACCCCAAACGATACTGGGATCCTCGTGTTGCAGCTCGGCGACGACGGCCACCGAAGAAGTGACCATTGCGCCGGTGCGCCAGGCCAGCAGCTCGACGACAAGTACGGCGATCAAGCCGGGAATCGCTACCAGCTTTCCGAACGTCTTGAAAAAGCGCCAGAGCTCGCTGTCGCGCAGCGGACTAGAATTGGAAGTAAACGAAAACCCTGGGCGCACCTTGGGAGATGACCTGGTAGAGGATGCTGAGAACGCAGGCGGCATAGAGGGTTCCTTGGAGCGCGGCGGGAAGCCTCGCCAATTGCAGTTTTGTCCGGGCGAAAACATCCCCGGCGACGAGAGCTGCGATCAGCGCGATATTCGTGATGTTGTCCCGCAAATGGATGTAGGTAAAGGCATCCGGGTGCGCGGAGAAAAGGTGTTGCAGCTCGTCGACCAACCTTGAGGAAAATATTTCTCTATAGACATAGAGAGCCTCGGTTAACGTCTGCGCGCGAATGAGAACGAGGCTGAGCGCAACGATTGCGAACGTGATGATGATGCGGCCTGGCACCACGACAAAATTCGGCACCCCGACGGCCGCAATAACGCGATCGCGCCGGGACTTCGTGAAGTAAGCAACCGCCAGCATCACGCCGTGGAGAGCGCCGAAGACGAGAAAGCCCCAGCCAGCTCCGTGCCAAATGCCGACCAGCACGAGCGTGAGGATCATGCCCAGCGGAATCGCAATCCGCTGCTGCCGGCGCCACCGTATGCTGATCGGGTTGAAAACATAATCGCGCAGCCACTTGACCAAACTGATGTGCCAGCGCCGCCAGAATTCGGCCAGCGATTGGCTGAGATAAGGTTGCTGGAAATTGTCTGGAACGTCGATTCCCAAGAGGCGGGCCGACCCGATGGCGATCAGGGAATAACCGGCGAAGTCCGCGTAAATCTGGAAGGCGAAGAGCAACGTCGCAACCAGCTTCTCCAGTGGAATGGCATGGGTCAGGTTGGCGTAGGCCTCGGCGGACGGCACCGCCAGCGAATCGGCGATCCAGAACTTCATGACCACGCCGAGAAGAATCTCACGCACGCCCTGCATGGTCCGGTCGGCCTCGAAGCGGCCGCGGAGTTCGAGTTGCGGCATGACGTCCGTGGTCCGCGGAATTGGCCCCGCCGTCACATAGGGGAAAAAGCCGGTGAACAGTGCGACCTGAACCGGGTTGCGTTCGGCTCTGACGACGCCGAGATAAACGTCGATCAGGTAGCCGACGGCGGCGAACGTATAGAACGACAGCCCGATGGGCAGGACGATTTGCGCCATCGTGAGCTGCCAATTCGCCCCCTCTGCATGGGGCGTAGTCGTCATGAGCGGCAGCAAGTATTTGAAGAATACCAGCGGCGCGAACGCCAAGGCGATCAGCAACGTCAGCAATGGACCGGCGCGCGGTCCTTTCGAGGCGCTTTCGAGGAGCAGTCCGCCGACATAGGTGAGCGAGCTGATCGCAAGCAGGATGGCAAAGAACGCTATCGGAAACGTCAAATAATACGCATAGCTGACGGCCAACAAGAAAAGCTGGCGCGGCCGTCCCGCCGGCAACGCATAGGTCCCCGCCGCGACCGGGACCAAACATGCCAGATAAATCGGTTCACCGACGATCATAAGCTGCCGCGGTTACGCGTTGAGACAACAGCAGATGTTCAAAACCCCCTAAACCCCGCTCGCGGCATTCACGTGGGTGCTGTCGCCCGCGCTGACGTTGTCGCGCCGCCTCAGGCGGCCTGCTCGGCCTCGGACTCTCCCGTTGCGTCCACACGTTTGATAAAAGCCGGGAAAATCGGCGCGTCGGCAAGCGGCAGCCGCCATTGCTCGCCGTCTTGCCTGAAGCCATGATCGGGCAGGAATGTGGCGCACAGCTCGTTTTTCTTGGTCGGCACGTACGAGCCGAGAAGTTCCGTGGCCCCCTCAGAGCGGCCGTCGCTCGCCAAAACCGCAAGGAGCGCGGCTTCGACGCCGCGGCCGAGAACGCGGCAACTCAACAGCAGCGAATCGATCGTCCACGTCCGTCGGTCAGGCGAAATGTCGATGATCGCGACCCCCGTCAGGCCGTAATCGCCGAACTTGTCCCATACCCGTGAGCTGTAGACGCGATGATTTTGTGAGCGCGCCAAACCCCGGACTTCTTCGAGGGTGCGGCGGATAGTGGTGAGGTTGAACTGATTGGTCTTGTTGATGAGCTGGGTCACCCGGCCGAAATCATCGGGCTTGGCCTGGGAAAATTCGACCTTCAGATCGAGCGCTCCAAGAAAATCCTCCTTGGTCATCTTGGCGCTGAGCTCTTCCCGGTCGATCTCAGCCCGCATCATATCGACCCGGGCGAGATCCTCTCCGGTGATGTCGAGGCGATCGAACAGGTCGAGGCCTTCCAGCATCGAAACGAAGTGCGCCGGATCCTCCGGCAGCAATATGCTGGTCACGTCCGGCTGCGCCTGCCGCATATAGTCGATTTCCATCGGGCTGTCGTCGATGAAGACCAAGCTGTCCAGCCCGACGTTGAGCGCTTTCGCGATGAACGCGATGTTCTCGGCTTTCGGCAGCCAATCGATCTTCCAGGCCGATATATCTCTGCGGCTCAGCACCATGCCGCGGTGGTTATCGAATACCTCCCACACGTCGGCTTCGTTGTTCTTGCTCAAGACCGCGAGAAAAATTCCCTGCTGGCGCCAGTGCAGCAGGAGCCGCTGCAGGTCGCAGAAGGCGGTGCCCGGGTACTCGCTGCCGAGCTCGATGCCGTCGATACCATCCTCGCCGACAATGCCGCCCCACAGCGTATTATCGCAATCCAGCACGATGCATTTTTTGGCGCTGCGGCGGGCGGCGAGCACGATGCGCGCGAGCTGCGCGCCGGCACGATGCAGAAACTGATCGGTGAACGGCTGTTTGTACAGATACGACTGACGCGCATCAAACGACGCAGCGTACCCCACGTGGCGCTGTACTGCGTCAAGATCGAGCAGGCGCACGTGCTCGAGCTTGGCGACACTTTCGATGAATTGCGTGACGACGGCGCGATGAAACGCGCCAAGCCGCACCGGGTTGTCGAGCCCGAGCGGACCGACCGCAAGCCCGGCAGGAAAAGGTGGAACGGACACGACGATCATGCCAGCAAACGACGAACGCAGGGCCGATATGGCGGCGGTCAGCGAGTCCAGCTTCTGCGCTGCGCGTTGCCAGGCATCCTTGTCTTGATGAAGCGCGCCGCTGATCTCATCCTGCAGCAAATCCTCGATACGCCACAACAGCGCGATCACGTCACAGTCCGCGCCGAAATGCGCGCGTGGATCGAGGCAGACTTGGAAAATTTGGTTATAAGGACCGGGTTCGATTTTTGGCCGATAGCCCGCTGCAAGCAGCGAGGCGCCGAGGAACTGAACCATGTTATGGGCGGTGAAACTCGCCGCAATACCAATCCGGATGTCGGCCGACGCGTCGCCGGCTGCTTCGGAATTGAACTTGCGCCAAACGGCCTTCGCCTCGATCCAAGCCGGCACAGTGGATCCCGCCGGGGCGGTTCCGGAGGCACGGTCAGGCATCGTTAATTCCCTTCGCGGCCAGGATTTTCTTCACCAAGCCGACGCTTCGCATCGCCACGATCTCTTTGGTCGTGAAGCTGACGCCGAACGCGTCCTCAATCGCCAAGGTGAGATCGATTGCGGATGTGCTGTCCCACTTCGGCGTATTATCGGGGGAAGTCGCTTCGTTGATCGAATCGGGCGGAACCTGGAGCACTTCCGCAAAGATTTTTTCGACTCGACCCGACATTGATACCCCTCACGATCCCGCGCGGTACTAGTGCCACACACGTACTGGAATGGCAATTGCATAAGGCTGCTGCATAAGGCCTGCGCCGATCGATTTTGACGCGTGGCGGAACTTAGAACAGCGTGTAGATGAACGGCGCTACTGCGCTGCCTTGGGTCAGCACGACCAAGCCGCCGAACACGCACATCATGATCAGCACCGGCAGCAGCCAGTATCGCTTGCGCACGCGCATAAAGCGCCACAGCTCGATCACGATCGACATCGGCATTCCCTCCCTCACACGAAGCCGCACGTTCGATTAAGCTACCGCAGCGTGTCCATTACAGTCGCCCGACGGTTCCGGCAACTGCATGCGTAACGGCGGCTTGTCTTATGCGGTGAGTACGCATTTCGGCCCCAATGGCGATTGGGTTCGCCGAAACCGTCGGAACGGCCTCGCTGAAATTTCGCCGGCACTGGCCCGGTCACCCCCATGCATTGGGGATCGGCATCGTTCTGGTACGTACCGGCTTTGCCACAATCAAAGTAGCGCGTGCGGAAACGGTTTGCCGGCACGGACGCCGGATGTTAGTGAGTCGGACGAGAGGCAAAGGGGGGCCGAATGGGCGGTGTCGGCGACCATCACGAACTGCGCCGGTCCAGCGAACCGACGGCAAGCTCGAGCGACCGCTCGTTCGGTTTGGTCTTCGCCGGCTTCTTCGCTCTCCTGATGCTGCACAACTGGTGGCGTAGCGGGCGCGCCTGGCCAATCGAGCTAGCAATCGCCGCCGCGTGCTTGGCGGCGGCGCTCATTCGGCCGAATCTCCTGCATTGGCCGACTCGGGCCTGGACCAAGCTGGGTTCCCTTCTCGGCGCCATCGTCACCCCGATCGTCATGGCGCTGCTGTTCTTTCTGGTCGTGACTCCAGTCGGATTGCTGATACGGCTGGCCGGCAAAGATTCGCTGCGGCGGCGCGGCCCGCGCCAGGGCGACTCCTACTGGATCGTGCGCGAGCCGCCGGGACCGACCGGCGAAAGCATGAGCGAGCAGTTTTGAACGTGTGCAGGTCGAAAGCAGCCCGTTGCGAGCAGAGTGCATAATGCGCATTCTCGGCATTTCCGCGTTCTATCATGACAGCGCCGCCGCCCTCGTCATCGACGGCGAAATCATCGCGGCCGCCCAGGAAGAACGTTTCACCCGCAAGAAGCACGACTCCGGATTCCCGCTTCGCGCCGTCGAATATTGTCTGGCGGAAGCGAAATGCACGCTCGACGAGCTTGATTTCGTCGTGTTTTACGACAAGCCGTTCATCAAGTTCGAACGGCTGCTCGAAACCTATCTCTCCTTTGCGCCGAAAGGCCTGAAGTCGTTCAACATGGCCATTCCGCTATGGCTGCGAGAGAAACTTTTCCAGAAGAGTCTGCTGACCAAGGCGCTGCGCGAGATTGCGCCGAACTACAGTAACACAAACCTGCTCTTCACCGAGCATCATCTGGCGCACGCGGCATCGGCATTTTTTCCCTCGCCGTTCGAACAGGCTGCGGTCCTCACGCTCGACGGCGTCGGCGAATGGACCACGACGTCGTGCGCAATCGGCGCCGGCAACGATCTCAAGATCCACAAGGAACTGCAGTTCCCCCATTCGCTCGGCCTGCTGTATTCGGCGTTCACCTACTACACCGGCTTCAAGGTCAATTCCGGTGAGTACAAGGTGATGGGCTTGGCGCCTTATGGCGAGCCCAAATACGTCACTACCATTCTGGACAAGCTGATCGACTTACGCCCGGACGGCACGTTTCGCCTGAACCAGGATTATTTCGACTACTGCACCGGCCTGACCATGACGAACGCGCGCTTCCACGCGCTGTTCGGCGCGCCGCCACGCCGCGCGGAGCAACGGCTAACGCCGTTTCATATGGATGTCGCCGCTTCCGTTCAGGCGGTGACCGAAGAGGCGATGCTGCGGCTTGCCCGCTCGATCCGCGCCGAGACCGGAATGAAGCATTTGTGCCTTGCCGGCGGCGTCGCGCTGAACTGCGTCGCCAACGGCAAGATTCAAGCGGCCGGAATTTACCAGGATATTTGGATCCAGCCGGCGGCAGGCGACGCCGGCGGCGCCATCGGCGCGGCGCTGGCGGCATATCATCTGCATCATAAGGCCGAGCGGGTGATTGGCGCCAATCGGCTCGACGGCATGCAGGGCGGCTATCTCGGGCCTGCCTACGGCCAAGCCGAGGTGGAACGCGACCTCGAGGCGGAAGGCGCCCGCTTCATCACGCTGCCCGACGATGCGCTGATCGAGCGTACCGCTCGGTCGCTGAGTGACGGCAAAGCCGTCGGCTGGATGCAGGGCAGGATGGAATTCGGGCCGCGCGCGCTGGGCAACCGCTCCATCTTGGGCGACGCGCGCTCGCCGGCCATGCAGAAAGTCTTGAACCTGAAAGTGAAGTACCGCGAGAGCTTCCGACCGTTTGCGCCGGCCGTGCTGCGCGAGGATGTGGCCGACTGGTTCGAGCTCGACTGCGATTCTCCCTACATGCTGTTCGTGGCGAACGTGCGCAAAGAGCACCGCCGGACTATGAGCGACGAGGAGCAGGCACTGTTCGGTATCGATAAGCTGAACGTGCAACGCTCTGATATTCCGGCCGTCACCCACGTCGACTATTCGGCGCGCGTGCAAACCGTGCATCAGGAAACCAATCCGCGTTTCCATGCGCTGCTCAACCGCTTCAAGGAGCTCTCCGGCTGTCCGGTTCTGGTCAACACCAGCTTCAATGTCCGCGGCGAGCCGATCGTGTGTAACGTCAATGACGCATTCCGCTGCTTTATGGGCACCGAGATCGAAACGCTCGTGGTCGGCAACTGCATCCTGGAAAAGCACGAGCAGAATCCGGCCCTGAAACGCGATTACAAGGACGCCTTCGAGCTCGACTGAGGCAAGACTTGGGGCAAGACTGGGGGCAGATTGGGGGCAAGATCGGCTGTTCCATTCGTCGCGGTGCCGTCAGCCCGCCACCACCGCCGGATCAGCCCTTGCCACCGCACCGTGCGGAGCTATAAAGGCCTCCTCTAAGCTTGACACGTTTCGCAAGCGAATCGGCGCAGAGCGGCGCGAGCGGGGGAACCGATGCGCGATTGGTCCAAGGCGGATTGGGTTGATCCCAAATACAATTGGCAGCCGTTGCCGGTCCCGGACATGCCGGACCGCTTGCTGATCGACTTCGCCACACGCTGCAATCTGCGCTGCCACATGTGCCCGGTCTGGGGCCTCGAGGACGAGGATCAGATCGACCCGCTCAAAGGCATCATGAATCTCGATGCCGCCCGCAAGATGCTGGACGAGTTCACCACCAAACAGCCGATGGTGGCACCGAGCATCTACGGCGAGCCGCTGCTCATTCCGAACCTGCGCGAGGTGCTCGGCGACATGAAGCGGCGCGGCATCGCCGTGGCGATGAACACCAACGGGCTGACCCTGACCGAGGACCTCGCCGAGATTTTCTGTCAGATCAAAGTCGATTCCATCATGTTCAGCCTGGATTCGACCACGCCGGACACCTTGAAGAAGGTGCGCGGCGTCGACAAGCTCGCCAAGATCGAGGCTGCGGTGTTCCGCATGCTGCGCGTTCGCGGCGACCGCGAGCACCCGCGGGTCGGCGTCTCATTCACCGCCCAGGGCACCAACCGCCATGAAGAGCAGGCGTTCGTCGACCGCTGGGTCGGCGTGGTCGACGTGGTGCGCATGGGCATCGTGTTCGAGAACGGTACGTTCCCGGACATGATCGAGCCGCCCAAACGCGTGCCCTGCGCGGTCATCTACAAGACCATGCCGGTGCACAATGACGGCAGCGTCCGGCTCTGTTGCCTCGACGGCGTGCGCGCCACCGACATGGGCAATGTGTTCGAGACTGGCGTCGAGGCCGTCTGGGACGGCGAAGAGTTCGCGAAGGCGCGCTATTATCACGAGACCGGACAGTGGAATAAGGTGCCGTTCTGCAAGGGCTGCAACGGCTGGGCGCAGTACGAGTACTCTGAAGAGATCAAGGACGGCCTGTTGATCCGGCATTCGCCCGAATACACCTACTACAATCTGATCGACCGGCTCGACAATTGGACCGGCAACCTGCTCGGCGGCCACAAGCCGCCGCCTGAGGAGCTGCGCGCCGAAAAAACCGCCGGATAAGGCGACACGCCAAGGAAGCGATCGCAGTGCGGCGCGCTGTTTTCCTCGATCGCGACGGCGTCATCAACGCCAACCTGGAGCGCGATGGCCGACCCGTGGCGCCCACCACCCTCGCCGAATTCCGTATTCTGCCGGGCGTCGAGGACGCGGTGCGGCGACTCAAGCAGCACGGCTTTCTGGTTGTCGTGATCACCAATCAGCCGGATGTGGCCAACGGGTTCACTGAACGCTCAACTGTCGAGGCCATGCACGCGGTTATTCGGTCGCGGCTGCCCGTCGACGATATCAGGACCTGCTTCCATAATGACGCGGCCGGCTGCGATTGCCGCAAGCCGAAGCCGGGCCTCATTCTCGGAGCAGCCTCCGAACATGGCGTCGATCTGGCGCGAAGCTACGTGGTCGGCGATCGCTGGCGCGATGTGGCGGCCGGCCGGGCCGCCGGTTGCACGACGATTTTCGTCGACTATGGCTACAAGCAGGACGGCGCGAATTTTCCCGATGAGGTGGTGCAATCGCTGCCGGAAGCGACCATGCTGATCATCTCGCGCGGGTAAATCAGGCTCGTATTTTCTCTCGACCTTGAGCGCGCGCAATCCGTTCCGCAGTCGAACGCCTGTCTCGCATCCTGCCGCAGCATCCGCCATTGACCTCTCGAAGCCTTTTGCACTATTCCGACCAAGAGGACGGACCGGCTGGGGTTCGCGGAACCTCGTTGCCATCGATGCAATCGGAACCGCGGTACTGTGTTTTTCCGAGGCAAGATCAAAGGATTCCTGCAAAACGGGGCGCTGCTCCTCGTATCGTTGTCGATCTCGTTCATGGCCGCCGAAGCTGGATATCGAATTTATCTTTACAAGGTCGTCACCGATCAACTGGTCAAATCAGTCGAAGCCCATCTCAACCCAGCCGCAGGGCTTTGGCAGTTCGATCCCGAGATCGGGCTTCATTACAAACCCAATTCCTCGTGGGTGGACATCTCCGCTTCCAAGGACGACGTG
>DATBHE010000092.1:0-24540 GCA_036557605.1 Pseudolabrys sp. | reverse complement strand
GCGGGAACCTAGGCGCCGGCCCGGAAAATTGGCCGCCGCTTGAGCTGTCTTTTTTCTTCCGCCGTAGTGTCGGCGTCCGCCCGGGGTGCAATCGGCGGTGCCTGTTCGGCCGTCGCCGGCACGGCAGCAACGACCCGTTCTGGCGGAAATGTGACGATCACATCAGTGCCGATGCGCAGCTTGGATTTCAGAGTGAATGTGCCGCCATGGAGATCGACCAGACTTTTCGCGATGGGAAGACCAAGCCCGGCGCCCTGTTCCGCCGATTTGATCGAATTCGATCCTTGGCCAAACGACGCAAGGACAACCGGGATCTCCTCGTCAGGGATGCCGGGGCCGGTGTCTTTAACGCTGATGTACTGACCGCCGGATGCGGTCCAGCCGATCTTCAGCCAGATCTCTCCGCCCTGCGGAGTGAATTTGATCGCGTTGGACAGGAGGTTCAGGCAGATCTGTCGAATGGCCCTTTCGTCGGCTCTTAATGGCGGCAATTCCGGTTCGAACATTTCGTGAATGGTTATGTTGCGGCTGGTCGCGCGCAATTTCAGAAGATGATGACAGTCCTCGACGATAGCAATGAGGGACACCGCTTCCTCGTTAAGTTCATAACGACCTGCTTCGATTCTCGATAGATCGAGAATTTCATTGATCAATCCAAGAAGATGAACCCCCGAGCTGTGAATGTCCGATGCGTACTCCCTGTAGGCTGGAACGACATGCGCACCGAAGACTTCGCTCTTCATCACCTCGGAGAATCCAAGAATGGCGTTCAGGGGTGTGCGCAGTTCATGGCTCATCTGCGCAAGAAAGCGAGACTTTGCGATGTTTGCTGCCTCTGCCCGGCGGCGTGCTTCGTCGGAGATAGCCTTTGCCTGCTCAAGCTCGCCAATCAATGCATCTTTTTCGGCGCGCGCTTGCAGTGTTGCCAACGTGCTCGAATAAAGTTGATAGGTGAGCGCGGCAAAATATCCTTGAGCGCTTAGCGCCATGATGGAAAGGATGTAGTCGCGCAGCTTGCCTTGCAGCACGAAGTCGAGCGCAATCGCGATAGTCACCGGAACCGATGCTGCGAATACGGCCATCGGCACGCTCGACGCGAGCATGCTGGATACCGCCACGACCAGCAGCATGACAAAAAGCATGAAGGTTCCGGAGTCATCATCGGCGCCGACTGGATGTATGAGGATGAACATCCAGGCCAAGCCGTAGAACAGGTCGAGGATGATGAAACGCAGGCGCCAGCCGCGCGCCGAAATTTCCGTCGGCTTTTCGAGAAACTGGCGGCATTTAGTGACGATAATCACGTGGATCACCAGGACCCCGGTCATCCAGACGCTAGCAGCCAAGGCCCCGCTCCAAACGCTCGACATGAAGCCGACCGTGGCAACCAAGAGCAGAATGACCAGTGATGCAGAAATTCTGTTCTGCGCGTATTGGCGCAATAGCTCGTATTCGAAGGCCGACCTTGGTTTGCCCGACGACGTCAGACGCCCGCGCGCCTCGCGCACATGCTGGGTAGCAAGACGCCGGTTCACCGGCGAAGTGTCCGGTGGCAACGCATTCAGATCTGTTTGTTCGCCAGGGATCGGCATTTACAGGCGCCGGTACTCAAAATGACCGGCGGCAGCGTTGCGCAAAATCCTTAAGACTAGGCTTAAAGGGGAGCTAAAAACCCTGGTTAACGAATCGTTACGAGGGCTTTGACACTCGGTTTTTCCCGTGTTCGGCTGAGGAAATCGACAACCGCCGGGCAGGGCGCGATGAAATTCTACGACAGTCGGGTGGCGCCAAATCCGCGGCGCACGCGAATTTTCCTCGCCGAGAAGGGCATTACGATACCGACCGAGCAGGTCGATATCGCGACAATGCAGCACAAGACGCCGGAGTATACGGCGATCAATCCACTGCAGCGGATGCCAGCGCTCGTCCTTGACGACGGGACAATCATTACGGAATCGATCGCCATCTGCCGCTATTTCGAGATGCTGCATCCTGAACCACCGCTATTCGGAGTGGGACCAAAGGACGCGGCTATCGTCGAAATGTGGAACAGGCGCGCCGAGATCAATTTTTTCGCCAACGTGGCCGCAGTATTCCGGCACACACATCCGGCAATGAAGGAACTTGAAGTCCCGCAAGTGCCGGCCTGGGCCGAGGCCAATAAGCCGCGGGTAACGTGGTTTCTTGAACTGATGGATCGCGAACTCGCAACCCGTGAATTCGTCGCGGGCGATCGTTACACGGTTGCCGATATCACCATGCAGGTCGCCGTCGATTTCATGAAACCCGGTCGTCTTGCGATGCCGGAGGGCGCCGGTAACGTGAAGCGCTGGCATGCCGCAGTATCGGCGCGCGCAAGCGCAAAAGCCTGAAACCGGCCGACACCATCAGTGACGTGTCGGAATCTGCAATCAGCGGTCAAGCAAAGCGATCAAACTTGAGGTGTCCCAGCGTTTTCCTCCCATCGCCTGGATTTCCGAATAGAACTGATCGACCAGTGCCGTGACGGGAAGATGTGCTCCGTTCTTACGCGCCTCACCCAGACAAATTCCGAGATCTTTGCGCATCCAGTCAACCGCGAAGCCAAAATCGAATTTATTGGCGGTCATTGTTTTGTAGCGATTTTCCATCTGCCAGGATTGTGCCGCACCCTTGGAAATCGTCGCGATCAGTTTTTCGATGTCGAGGCCCGACTTTTTTGCAAAGTGCAGGCCTTCAGCAAGGCCCTGAACAAGACCCGCAATGCAAATCTGATTGACCATCTTCGAAAGCTGGCCTGAGCCGGATGAGCCCAGGAGATTGCAGGCTTTCGCATAGGACGCGATCACTTTCTCGGCCCGACTGAAAGGCTCCGCGTCGCCGCCGCACATCACGGTAAGGACGCCATTTTCAGCGCCGGCCTGACCGCCCGAGACGGGAGCATCAACAAAGTCGAAGCCGCCCTTTTTTGCCGCACCATAAAGTTCGCGCGCGATTTCAGCGGAAGCGGTCGTGTGATCGATGAACACCTTGCCCTTGCCCATGCCGGCAAAGGCGCCACTCGCTCCGAGCGTCACTTCACGAAGGTCATTGTCGTTGCCGACGCAGGCCATGACAAAGTCCTGGCCTTCCGCCGCCGCTTTGGGGGTGGGGGCTGACTTGCCACCATGTTGTTTGACCCATTGCTCGGCCTTGGCGGCGGTGCGGTTGTAGATGGTGACTTCATGGCCACCCTTATTCTTGAGGTGCCCGGCCATCGGGTAGCCCATGACCCCCAGACCCAAAAACGCCACCTTCGCCATCGCGCATCTCCTTCAGAACGCTTCTCTTGGCCGATCTTGGCCGGTTAACAGCCAGTGCCTATCTCCCCAATAGGTCATTGCCGAGCATCTCCGTCAACCGGTCTCACGCGATCCCGATTGACCGCGACGCCGCCTTGCCTATGGTGACGCCCCAAACAGGAACACGCGTTTATGGCAGTGAATAAAGAGCAAGTCCTTGGCGCACTCGCAAAGGTGCGTTCTCCGAACGGAACAGCATTGCCCGACGCAAGGGTACTTTCGGACGTCGTTGTTTCCGACGGAAAGGTTTTCTTTTCGCTCACCGTCGATGCGGCTGCGGTGAAAGCCTGGGAGCCTGTGCGCAAGACCGCTGAGGATGCCGTTCGCGCCATTCCGGGTGTGCAGTCGGCGCTCGTTGCGCTGACCGCTGAACGTACTAGCACCTCCGGCAGTCGACCCCAACAACCAGCCGGGCATGACGCACCGCGCGCAGCTCACCCAGCCGACAAAGTCCAGCCGGGGATTCCCGGCGTCGACGCCGTTATTGCGGTTGCCTCAGGGAAGGGCGGTGTTGGGAAATCCACGACCGCCGTCAATCTGGCGCTTGGCCTGCGCGACCTCGGATTGAAGGTCGGCATGCTTGACGCAGATATTTACGGGCCTTCGCTGCCGAAACTGCTTGCGATCAGGGAAAAGCCGCAGACGATTGGAGGTACACGTCTCAAGCCCATAGAGCGTTATGGCCTGACCGTTATGTCAATCGGGTTCCTCATCGATGAGGAGACGCCGATGATCTGGCGCGGCCCGATGGTGATGTCGGCAATCACGCAAATGTTGCGCGAAGTAGAGTGGGGCAAACTCGATGTTATGGTTGTCGACATGCCGCCCGGCACAGGCGATGCACAGCTCACAATGGCGCAACAGGTGCCATTGAAAGGGGCGGTGATTGTCTCCACGCCGCAGGACCTTGCCTTGATCGATGCGCGGCGCGGCGTTGCGATGTTCAAACGCGTAAACGTGCCGGTGCTCGGTGTCGTGGAGAATATGAGTTACTTTCTGTGCCCGAGTTGCGGCACGCGCTCCGATATTTTCGGTCACGGTGGGGCGCACAAGGAAGCTGAGCGTCTCGGCGTGCCCTTCCTTGGGGAGGTGCCGCTGCACATGACTATTAGAGAGAAATCCGACTCCGGCTTGCCGGTTGTCGCCACGGAGCCGGACAGCCCGCATGCGCAGATTTATCGCGCCATCGCGACCAAGGTGTTCGAGCAGATCAAAACGGGCGCCACTGCCGGCCGAGCCGCACCCAGGATTGTTATCGAGGCCTAAACGGTAATCGTCTGTTCCTGTGACCAACATTTTATGGGCGGCTGAGCCCTGCTTCGCTAATCAATAACCGTTTTCATACCGAGAAAACGGCTGGATTTCCTTGATGCAAAGCGTCATCCTTAGGGCAGGGGCAGAGCTCGGGTACAAATCCCGGCGAATTCAAGAACCAACTCTCCGAGGGAGGATACAGATGAAACGCCGCCAATTTCTGAAAACCGCCGGTCTGGGCGCTGCAGCGACAGTAGTTGCAGCACCGGCGATTGCGCAATCGATGCCTGAAGTGAAATGGCGCCTGGCAGCGAGCTGGCCCAAGTCACTGGACACGATCTACGGCGCCTGCGAGACCTTTGCAAAATTTGTCGGCGAGGCGACCGACAACAAGTTCCAGATCCAGGTTTTCGCTGCCGGAGAAATCGTGCCCGGCCTGCAAGTGCTCGACGCCGCCTCGAACGGCACGATCGAGATGTGCCATACGGCCACCTACTACTATTTCGGCAAGGATCCGACATGGGCGCTGTTCTGTGCGTCGCCGTTCAGCTTGAACGCCCGCCAGCAGAACGCCTGGTATCACGACGGTGACGGCATCAAGCTCATGAATGAGTTTGCAGCCAAGTTTAATTTGGCCGCGATGGTGGGCGGTAACACCGGCTGCCAAATGGGTGGCTGGTTCCGCAAAGAGATCAAGACGGTTGAGGACTTCAAAGGTCTTAAAATGCGCATCGGTGGATGGGCGGGCAAGACGATGCAGAAGCTTGGCCTCGTGCCCCAGCAGATCGCCGGCGGCGATATCTATCCGGCACTGGAGAAGGGCACAATCGATGCGACCGAATGGGTAGGCCCATACGACGACGAGAAGCTCGGATTTTACAAAGTTGCCAAGTACTACTATTACCCCGGCTGGTGGGAAGGCGGCACTGCGCTGCATTTTCTTACCAACACCGGCAAGCTCGACGCCTTGCCCAAGAACTACAAAGCCATTCTTGAAACGGCGGCTGCTTTCGCAAATACGGAAGCGACGGGCCGCTATGATGCGCGGAATCCGCAAGCGCTCAAGCGTCTGGTCGCGAACGGGACGCAACTGCGTCCCTTCTCGCCCGCAATCATGGAGGCATGTCTGAAGGCCTCCAATGAGGTCAACGCGGAAACCTCGAGCAACAATGCAAGTTACAAAAAGGTGCTGGATTCCATCTCCACGTTCAAGAACGATGCATATTTGTGGTGGCAGGTTGCGGAATATAGCTACGACAGCTTCATGATCCGGAGCCGCGGCAAAGGCTAAGCGACGAAATCGACATGGAATGGGGCCGGCCTTGGCCGGCCCTTATTTTTTGGTTGAAGATGTTGCCCTCTTACAACCTTCGTTCAGCGGGGACAGGACTGGATTTAGTGGCCCGGCTCGGCCATGGTTCGATTAGGCCCAGGACAGCAAACCGCCGGGCGTCGGGTGGGATCTTCCGCCATATGGAAACGAAGGGAGGGTAGTCGATGAAACGTCGTCAATTTCTGAAAACCGCCGGTTTGGGTGCGGCCGCCAGCGTTGTTGCGGCTCCGGCAATTGCTCAATCAATGCCGGAAATCAAATGGCGCATGCCGTGCAGCTGGCCGAAATCGCTCGACACACTCTACGGCGGTGCCGAACAGATGTGCAAAGCGGTGGCCGAAGCCACCGACAACAAGTTTCAGATCCAGGTTTTTGCCGCCGGCGAAATTGTGCCTGGTCTTGCCATCGTCGACGCCGTGCAAAATGGAACTGTCGAAATCGGTCATACTGCTTCTTACTACTATTTCGGCAAGGATCCGACTTTCGCGTTCGGTACTTCTGTTGCGTTCGGTCCAAACGCGCGCCTGAACCAAGGCTGGTTCACACTAGGCGGCGGCAAGGAGGTGCTCAACGAGTTCTACAAAAAGTACAACGCTATGGCGTTGCTGGCCGGCAATACGGGCTGCCAGATGGGCGGCTGGTATCGTAAGGAGATCAACTCGGTCGACGATCTCAAAGGGCTGAAAATGCGCATCGGCGGATTCCCGGGTCGCGTACTGCAAAAGCTTGGCGGTGTGCCGCAGCAAATCGCCGGCGGCGACATTTACCCGGCACTTGAAAAGGGCACACTCGACGCCTGTGAATGGGTGGGTCCATACGACGATGAGAAGCTTGGCTTCTACAAAGTCGCGCCGCACTACTATGCGCCCGGGTGGTGGGAAGGCGGCTCGATGCTCTTTGCTTTCGTTAATCTCGACAAGTGGAATTCACTGCCGAAAGCATATCAGCACGTTCTTGAGCAGGCAGGGCATTATGCCAACACTTGGATGATCGCAAAGTACGACCAGCTCAATCCGCCTGCACTCAGACGTCTGCTTGCCGGTGGAACCAAGTTGCACGTGTTTTCGCCGGCAATCATGGAGGCGAGCTTCAAAGCCGCCAAAGAACTGCACAGCGAAATCTCGACAACCAATGCCTCGTTCAAGAAAGTCTATGATTCGATGACGGATTGGACCAATAACGGCTATCAGTGGTTCCAAGTTGCTGAATTAAGCTACGACAGCTTTATGGTCCGGCACTCACGCTAGCCGGGCCAATGCGAGCGGCCCCGGCGCAAGCCGGGGCCGCAACTATTTGGTGGTGGCTACTTGGGCGGATTGCCGAAGTCGAGCGGCGGCAGATCGATCTGCGGAATTTCAATCTTGACTTTGTCCGGATCTATTTTTGGGCCGAGGCCCTTGTAATGCATCACCATGGCCGGAAAAAGGATCACAAGAAGAACCATGATGACCTGAATGAAAACGAACGGAACGGCGCCCCAATAGATTTGTCCGGTGGTGACGCCTTCGGTTCGTTTACCGGTAATACGGTCAATGAATGTTTCGCGCGGAGCAACAGACCGAAGGTAGAACAACGCAAATCCGAACGGCGGATGCATGAACGAGGTCTGCATGTTCACGCCGAGAATCACTCCGAACCAGATCAGATCGATACCGAGGTGCTCGGCCGCGGGGCCCAGCAACGGAATGACGATGAAGGCGAGTTCGAAAAAGTCGAGAAAGAACGCCAGCACAAAGACGAAGGCGTTGACGAAGATCAGGAAGCCGGTCTGTCCGCCGGGCAGAGAGACCAGCAGGTGTTCGACCCAAATATGGCCGCTTACGCCATAGAATGTCAGGGAGAATACACGTGCTCCGATCAGGATGAACACGACGAATGCGGAAAGCTTTGCGGTAGATTCAACTGCCTGGCGGACGAGATCATATGTTAGCCGCCGCTTGAGCGCGCCGAGAATGAGCGCCCCGCTGGCCCCCATCGCGCCTCCTTCCGTCGGTGTGGCGACACCAATAAAGATCGTTCCGAGAACGAGAAAAATCAGAAATAGCGGAGGCACCATCACAAAAGTAGTTTGTTGCGCAATATGCGACAGAAAACGGAACCCAAATAGTCTGTTCGTCAACCAATTTACAAGCGCGATCGCAAACGCAAACAGGATGCCGAAGAACATGCTCAGGACCACGAAGTCCGCTCCGTGCGTCTCGGAGTTTCGCATCATAAGCCAGCCGAAAACAGCGCTGGCAATGGCGAGGAGGCCAAGCGATAAGAGTCCGCGGCTGCCTGTTGGCTCACGAAAACCCACCGCTTCTTTCGGCAAACCGGGTGCGGCCTTCGGAAATACTAACGAGACGATGAAAACATAGAGTGCATAAAGGCCCGCGAGGACCAGCCCGGGAATGAACGCCCCTTCGTACATATCTCCAACCGAACGTCCGAGTTGGTCGGCCATAACAATCAGAACCAGCGAAGGGGGAATGATTTGAGCCAGCGTTCCCGACGCAGCGATTACGCCACATGCTACGCGGCGGTCGTAGCCGTACCGCAGCATGATGGGCAGAGAGATCAAGCCCATGGAAATAACGGAGGCCGCGACGACACCCGTGGTTGCAGCCAGAAGAGCTCCAACGAAGACCACGGCATAGGCGAGGCCGCCACGGACGGTGCCAAAAAGGTGCCCGATCGTGTCGAGCAGATCTTCAGCCATGCCGGACCGTTCTAGTACAAGACCCATAAACGTGAAGAACGGGATCGCCAGTAGGGTGTCATTGCTCATCACGCCGTAAATTCGTTCAGGCAACGCCTGCAGGAAATCCGGGGCAAACTGCCCTAATTCGATCCCGATCAATCCAAAGAGCAGGCCGACAGCACCGAGCGAAAAAGCCGCCGGATAGCCGAGCAGCAAAAATACGACCAGCGCCACAAACATAATCGGCGCCATGTTTTCGATAAGGAACGCTGTCATTCGAAAACTCCGGCCCCGCTATCCGCTTAGTGTTTCTCGATGGCTTCGACGATGTGCTCGACTTCGGCCTCGAGAGCATGGACTTGTGTTGCGTGTGGGTCGGGAATGAGATTGCGCATGACCGCAATACGCTTGATCAGTTCGGACAAGCCCTGGAAGAACAGAAGCGTGAAAGCGATCATGACAAGCGCTTTCGACGGCCATTGCGGCAAGCCTCCTGCATTTCCAGACTGCTCGTTGATTTCGTATGACCGGAGAAAAAAAGGAATTCCCGTGACGATCATTATGAGCGCGAGGGGCAGGAGGAAGAATGCGTGTCCGACAGCATCTATCGTGTCTCGCAGCCACTTCGGGAATAAATTGTTCACGATATCGATGCGGATATGCTCATTGGCGAGCAACGTCCAAGGGGAGCAAAGCAGGAAGACGATGCTGAACAATACCCACTGGAGCTCCAGCCATGAATTGGATGACGTATCGAAGACTTTACGCACTGTCGCGTTAACCGCTGAGACAATGACCGCAGCCAAGATCAGCCACGACAACCGCTTTCCGATCCAGGTATTGAACGCGTCAATAACGCGCGTTGAACGCAGCAATGCCGATAGCAATGCGTCTAAAGCGCCCACTTGATCACTCCCCTCTACCGGCCTTGGTCAGCGGCCGGCTTTTTTTATTTTTATTTATATCCCCTGGGCACGGCCGAAGAAGCTGAGCCCTCACTTTAATCCAATGCCTCCGCCTTGCCGTCAATGGCGAAGTTAGTTGTACACGGCCGGGCGACACACGATGCCACGATCCAAAGGGCGTTCCCCAGGAATCGAGGCAAAATCGCCAATTCCAGGCGCTGTTTTTGAAAAATAGCCTAGCCGCCGGTCATGCTCATGTGACGCGACAGCGCTGGCTTCAGATGGCGTCGGTCGATCACGAAATCATGCCCCTTCGGTTTTCGGGTGATCGCGTCGTCAATCGCGGCATACAGGGGCTCATTGCTTTCGGTGGCGCGCAAAGGCGGTCGCAGGTCGACCGCATCGTTCTGGCCAAGACACATATAAAGCGTGCCGGTGCAGGTTACGCGAACGCGGTTACACGATTCACAGAAGTTGTGTGTCAGCGGCGTGATAAAGCCCAGACGTCCGCCGGTTTCTTTGACGCGCACGTATCGTGCCGGTCCTCCCGTGCGATAATCGATATCTTCAAGCCTATATCGCTCAGCCAACTTTGCCCGCACGAGTGAAAGAGGAAGATATTGATCGAGGCGGGACTCGTCGACGTCGCCAAGTGGCATCACCTCGATGACCGTAAGGTCCATACCCCGGCCATGCGTCCATTCGAGCAAAGTGCCGATTTCACCTTCGTTTACACCTTTCAATGCGACAGCATTGATCTTGACGTCCAGGCCCGCCGCCTGAGCGGCATCGATGCCGGCAATAACCTTATCGAGCTCACCCCAACGCGTAATCGCGCGAAATTTTTCTGCGTTGAGCGTGTCGAGTGAGACATTTACGCGTCTGACCCCGGCCGCCTTAAGGTCGACCGCATATTTCTGCAGTTGCGAGCCGTTCGTCGTCAGCGTCAATTCTTTGAGGGCGCCGCTCGCAAGATGGCGCGAGAGGGAAGATACCAGTGTCATGATTCCTCGGCGGACGAGGGGCTCACCGCCGGTTAGACGCAGTTTGTTCACGCCCTTTGCAATGAACGCGCTGCAAAGTCGGTCGAGTTCCTCAAGGCTCAGCAGATCCGCCTTCGGCAGGAATGTCATGTGCTCCGACATGCAATAGACGCATCGGAAATCGCACCGGTCGGTCACGGAAACCCGCAGATAGGTGATGGCGCGCTGGAACGGGTCGATCAATGGCCGTGGGCTCGAGCCATTACGGCCATCCTCAAGAACCGAGGTGTCACTCGTCAATGTCATCGCGTGTCTCTAGGCACACCCAATATAGGAAGTCCGGCCCATATTGACCATAACGTCCGGCATTCGTCGCTCCTGCGAGGAAGCGCGCCCAATGCTCAAGGACGTGAGACCGGCACTTATTGCCGCACTGGCGGCGGCGCGCTTGTCGGCCAAGGAGAAGCGGGCGCGGGAGGCGCAGGGGTTGCTGCTGTCGTCGCCGGCAGCGGCCGTGACGCCGGCTTCTTGGCAGCGGGTTTTCTGGTCGCGGGTTTCTTTGTCCCCCGCGGTGGCGGCGGTGCAGGCGATAGTTCGACGACAACCGGATTGGGCCCAAAACGGGGAGGCTCACCTGTCTCCTGAATTGTGTCGATTTTTTCCGAGGCGGTCGCGTAGCCGTTCAATGTGAATGTGACGGTAAGCGGGCCTTCGACGGGTAACGCGAGTGAGCAAGGCGTGCGACAGGTCTGGCCATTGGAGGCCTTGGCCTCCGCCCCGGCCGGCTCGGACTCAAAACTAACGGTGTCCAGCATCGGTCCGGACTTAAATCCGCCGAGCAAATCAGGTGACGAAGAACACGCCGCGAGCGCAAGAGCGCCGCCGGCGATCACAAGAAGCCGATACATCATGATATTAACCGTCCCACTCGAGCGACTTTAGGCCGCTCGCCCCTCGCAAGGATAGGGGCGCACCCATGCACGTGCAACATAAGGGGGCCCCACAAACCTTACTACAATTAACCATAATTCGGTACCGGCGCGTTATGAAATTCCGTCAATCGATGCCGGCAACTCTGCAAAATGGCCGATGGTCCGGTCCGGCCGGAATTCCGAGATTGGCCGCTCGCTGTAGCCAAAATCGACGGCGATAATGGGGACACCGGCCGCGCGTGCGGTGCGGATATCGGTGATCGAATCGCCGATCATGACCGTCGTCTGCAATTTCCCGCGCGCTGCGGTCACTGTGCGCCGCAAGATTTCCGGGTCCGGCTTCTGGACAGCAAAAGTGTCCTGGCCGCAGATCGCGACAAAGCGATCTGCGAGTTTCAATTTATCAAGCAATCGAACCGCCAACGCCTCAAGCTTGTTCGTGCACACGGCAAACCGGCAGCCACGTTCGGAAAGGGCATCCAGCGCATCTGTCAGGCCTGGAAAAGGGCGGGAGCGATCAGCCAGGTGTTCGGAGTAATGTGCAATGAATTCTACGAACAACCGCTCAAGCCTTTCGGGCAAAAGAACGCAACCTGCGGCTTCAAGTCTTCGCGCGATCATGGCTTTGATGCCCCCGCCGATAAAATTTCGTGCCACTTCGTAGGGCAGCGGTGCAAAGTCTTCTCGCGCGAAAATCACGTTCAGCGTGTCAACGAGATCGGGAGCCGTATCGACGAGCGTTCCATCAAGATCGAAAACAATAGTGGGCGGGGGCATATGAGATCGCTAGCTTCCGTCCTATCACGTTGCAAGCGAATTTATCCCGTGGTTATCCAGCCCGTTTTTCGCTGTTCATGCAGGTAGATCGGCGTTAGATAGGCAGGCCTCTCATTCAATAATCGACTGTACGGCTGGCTGAGCTGATGAATATTGATGTCCACAAACGCGCGGCGGCTGCTCGTGCTGTCGAATTTGTGCGGTCCGGCATGCGACTAGGGCTCGGTACCGGTTCGACGGCGAAGCACTTTGTAGAATTGATCGGCGAACGCGTGCGCGCCGGCCTTGACGTTGTCGCGGTGCCGACGTCGGAAGCGACACAGGCTGATGCAAGACGGTGCGGCATTCCGCTAACCACGCTGGATGAGACTCCACAGCTCGATCTGACGGTTGATGGCGCCGACGAAATCGATCTGAAGCTTTCCCTGATCAAGGGCGGCGGGGGTGCCTTGCTGCGTGAGAAGATTGTTGCCGCGGCTTCAAAGCGAATGATCGTCATTGCCGACGAAAGCAAGTGTGTCGACAGCCTTGGCCGGTTCCCTTTGCCCGTCGAGGTTGTCCCTTTTGGCGTTGCGGCCATCCGGAATTCTATCGATGCGGCTGTAAAACGCGTTCAGCGCGGCGGGTCGCTGGCAGTGCGGCAGGTCAAAACAGGTCATCCTTTCGTCACGGACGGCGGTCACTGGATCATTGATGTATCGCTTGGCCGGATTGACGACCCTGCCGCTTTGGCGCATGCGCTTGCAGAGGTGCCGGGGGTCGTAGAACATGGTCTGTTTGTTGGTCTCGCGGATCTGGCCATTATTGGCGGCCCCAACGGCGTGAAGATGATCGAAAAGTCCTGATGTATCGAGCTAGATGGAGTTTCAGATGCGCGTAGTAGAGGCCATCAAGAGCGCCGCCAGCTGGGCCGCGCTGGGGGTCATGTTGGTTGCGGTGAGCCCGTTGGCTCAGGCACAGCAGCCGTCGGCTGCGGCGATGACAAGCGCCAAGGAGCTGATAACGGTCACCGGAGCGACTGCGCTGTTTAACCCTCTCATTGCGGGCGTCGTGGAGCAGGCAAAAATTTTGTTTCTGCAGCAGAATCCCGCACTCTCCAAAGATCTCAATGACATCTCGACCCAGTTGCGTACCGAACTGCAGCCGCGATTCAGCGAGCTCACCGATGAAGTGGCGCGCCTCTATGCGAAGAATTTTACCGAACAGGAACTCAAGGATATTCTTGCATTTTACAAGACCAGTGCAGGCAAGAAACTTCTGGCTGTGCAGCCTCAGGTCGTCGATTCGAGCATGAAATTCGCGCAAGATTGGGCAAACAAGCTCTCCGACCAGGTCATCGCAAAAATGCGCGATGAATTAAAGAAACGGGGTCACGCGCTCTGACGCACTATTTCCGGCAATCACTTGAACCGATTCCGGCAAGTGTTGGCGACGACTGATGGCGGATCACGACGTCGATCTTTTTGTTATTGGGGCGGGCTCTGGAGGCGTGCGCGCCGCGCGTGTCGCCGCCAGTTATGGCGCGCGCGTGATGATCGCCGAGGAATATCGGGTCGGCGGCACATGTGTTATTCGCGGATGCGTACCGAAAAAGCTCTTGGTCTACGCGTCGCGATTTGCCGACGAGTTTGAAGACGCAGCGGGTTACGGTTGGAGCGTGCCGGAGCCGACGTTTCATTGGCCCGCGCTGATTGCCAACAAGGATCGCGAGATCGCGCGGCTGGAGGCGGCGTACACCACCACGCTCGAACGTTTCAATGTCGGTCTCGTCAAGGCCCGCGCCGTCTTGGAAGACGCCCACAGCGTGCGGCTCGCGACCGGCGCAAGCGTCCGGGCAGAAACGATCCTGATTTCCACTGGGGCCTGGCCGCATTTTGGGCCCAAAATTCCCGGGCTCGAGCACGCAATCTCCTCAAATGAAGCTTTCCATTTGCCCGAGCTTCCGCGCCGCATCGTCATCCAGGGCGGCGGTTATATCGCTGTCGAATTCGCATGTATTTTTGCCGGCCTCGGCAGCAAAGTGACGCTTGTCTATCGCGGGCCAAATA
This sequence comes from Pseudolabrys sp., assembly GCA_036557605.1. Lineage (GTDB taxonomy): Bacteria > Pseudomonadota > Alphaproteobacteria > Rhizobiales > Xanthobacteraceae > Pseudolabrys. The sequence goes on along the minus strand of DATBHE010000092.1, from coordinate 10,305 downwards.
TTCTGCGCGGCTTCGACGATGATGTGCGCGAGCATTTGCGGAATGAAATGCGCGGACGCGGCATCACCGTGACCTGCGGTCACACAGTTGCGGCGATCGACAAGACCGGTGATGAATTTGTCACGCGTCTGTCTGACGGAACGACGATCAAATCAGACAAGGTAATGTTTGCGATCGGACGGCGACCGAACGTGAAAGGCCTCGGCCTCGAATCCTTGAATATAAGAATTCACGAGCACGGCGGCATCGAAGTCGATGACTTTTCGCGCACCTCGATTCCAAACATCTACGCAGTCGGCGATGTGACCAATCGTGTCAATCTGACACCGGTGGCCATTCGCGAAGGCCACGCCTTCGCCGACACGGTTTTCGGCGGCAAGCCGACCCCCGTGGATCACAGCGGTGTACCGACAGCCGTTTTTTCGGAACCCGAGGTCGGTGTCGTTGGATTGACCGAAGCGCAGGCGCGTGAGCGATTTCCGAAACTCGACGTTTACAAGACCACGTTCCGTCCAATGAAAGCGACGCTGTCCGGCCGCAACACCCGGACATTCATGAAGCTTCTGGTGGATGCGTCGTCCGATCGCGTTGTGGGATGCCATATTGTCGGGCCCGATGCTGCCGAATTGATCCAGGTTGTCGGAATCGCCGTGAAAATGGGGGCGAGCAAGGCCGATTTTGACGCTACCATGGCCGTGCATCCGACGGCAGCCGAAGAACTCGTCACCATGCGCGAAAAAGCCATGAGCTATGGGCAGCGCGCTGCCGAATAGCGTTTGGCTAACCGATTTCCGCAGAAAAACTGGCCCCCCGCGGGCGCCTTCGTGTATAAGCCGCCCAAATGCTGGAGTAATGCGTAATGGCCGAACGCTGGACGCCAGATAGTTGGCGCAAGAAGCCTGTTCAACAGGTACCGGATTATCCGGACCCGCGGGCTTTGGCCGAAGTCGAAAAGCAGCTGGCGACATTTCCGCCGCTGGTTTTTGCCGGCGAGGCGCGAAACCTGAAGAAGCAATTGGCGCGCGTGGCCAATGGCCAGGCTTTCCTGTTGCAGGGCGGCGACTGCGCGGAGAGCTTCGCGGAACACGGGGCCAACAACATCCGCGACTTCTTCCGCATGTTTCTGCAGATGGCCGTGGTGCTAACCTATGCTGCAGCTTCTCCCGTTGTGAAAGTCGGCCGAATTGCCGGACAGTTTGCCAAACCGCGTTCTTCGGCGACCGAGAAGCGCGACGGCAAGGAGTTGCCAAGTTACCGCGGCGATATCATCAATGACTATGCCTTCACCGAGCAGGCCAGGCGGCCCGATCCGCGCCGGCAGGTCGAGGCCTATCGGCAGTCAGCGGCGACCCTCAATTTGCTGCGCGCATTCGCGCAAGGCGGCTACGCCAATCTTGCGAGTGTACGTCAGTGGATGCTCGGCTTTGTAAAAGACAGCCCGCAGTCGCGACGCTATGTCGAGCTCGCCGATCGTATCTCGGAAGCACTTGGGTTCATGCAGGCATGCGGGCTCGATCTTGAAAGCCATCCCGAATTGCGGACGACCGATTTCTACACGAGTCATGAAGCCTTGCTCCTGGGTTTTGAAGAAGCGCTCACCCGCATCGATTCAACGACCGGTGACTGGTACGCAACATCCGGTCACATGCTCTGGATCGGCGATCGGACACGTCAACATGATCACGCGCATATAGAGTATGCACGCGGGATCAAAAATCCGATCGGTCTGAAATGCGGTCCGTCGCTCAAGGCCGACGACCTTTTGCGCCTGATCGACATTCTCAACCCGGACAATGAAGCCGGCCGGCTGACGCTGATTGGCCGGTTCGGTGCGGAAAAGGTCGGCGAGTTGCTTCCGCCGCTGGTTCGCGCAGTCAAGCGCGAGGGCCGGGTTGTCCTGTGGTCGTGCGATCCGATGCACGGCAATACAATTGCCTCGGCGAGTGGATATAAAACGCGCCCCTTCGATCTTATTCTCAAGGAAGTCAAAGCTTTCTTCGAAGTTCACCAGGCTGAAAATACCTATGCGGGCGGTGTCCATCTGGAGATGACCGGGCAGAACGTGACCGAATGTACGGGTGGCGCGCGCGCTATAACCGAAGCTGATCTCAACGACCGGTATCACACCGTGTGCGATCCGCGTCTCAATGCAGAGCAGGCGATTGATCTTGCATTCCTGCTTGCTGAATTACTGAAGAAAGAGCGTTCGCTGCAGACCAAGCCGTTGTCGGTCGCGTCCGGATTGTAAGGCGCAAGCTTCGGAACGATCCAGCCACCGTTTCGAGCCGTTCTGACACACTGCATTTTGGTGCCGGTCCGCCATGCAATATCCCCATTGCCGGTCTGCATACCTAGGCGGTAGAGGATGGCAATGAGCAGGCCTGCTGAAAAGCTTTCAATCGCGGTCGCGCAACTCAACTCGACCGTCGGCGACATCGCGGGCAATGTCGAAAAAGTACGTCATGCACGCAAGTCCGCAGCCGCTCAAGGCGCCGATCTTGTTGTTTTTCCCGAGCTGTTTATCGCGGGCTACCCGCCGGAAGACCTGGTGCTTAAGCCGGCATTTCAGGCGGCCTGCCGGTCTGCAGTTGAATCCCTTGCGCGCGAAACAACGCAGGATGGGCCCGCCTTGTTGGTCGGCACGCCATGGGCGGATGGCGGGAAACTGTACAACGCCGTTGCTCTTCTCGACGGGGGTTCGATCGCGGCACTACGCTACAAGGTTGATCTGCCGAACTATGGAGTGTTTGACGAAAAGCGCGTGTTTGCGCCGGGACCCATGCCGGGCCCGGTAAGTTTTCGTGGCGTGCGTCTTGGCATTCCAATCTGTGAAGATATCTGGGGGGCGGAAGTCATCGAGTGTCTGGCCGAGACCGGAGCGGAGATGCTCGTGGTGCCCAATGGCTCTCCTTATTGGAGACAGAAGGGCGATGTCCGCATCAACATCGCGGTGGCACGTGTTACGGAGCAGGGGCTTCCGACAGTCTATGTCAATCAGGTCGGCGGCCAGGACGAACTCGTGTTTGATGGTGTTTCGTTCGGCTTACATGCCGACTGCTCGCTTGCATTTCAGCTTGGTGCCTTTCAGGAAACGGTGGTGACCACCCGCTGGGTTCGCGACGGCGGAGCGTGGCGTTGCGAAAACGGTCCATTCATCGAAAGCGTTGATGCCGATCACGCCGATTACAGCGCTTGCGTGCTGGGCTTGCGCGATTACGTCGGCAAGAACGGCTTTCCCGGAGTTGTATTGGGTTTGTCGGGAGGCATCGACTCGGCCTTATGTGCGGCGATGGCGGTTGATGCGCTCGGGGCCGACCGCGTTCGCTGCATTATGCTGCCTTACAAATTCACGTCGCAGGATTCACTGAAGGACGCCGCGGCCTGCGCCAAAGCACTCGGTGTACGTTACGAGGTCCTGCCGATCGCGGCTGCCGTCGAAGGCTTCGAGTCGGCGCTTGCGCCGGTCTTCTCGGGCTTGGCGCGTGACGTTACCGAAGAAAACCTGCAGGCCCGCGCGAGAGGCACCATCCTCATGGCGATTTCCAACAAATTCAATCTCATGGTCGTGACCACCGGAAACAAGTCGGAGATGTCAGTCGGCTATGCGACGCTCTACGGAGATATGAACGGCGGATTCAATCCCATCAAGGATTTATACAAGACCGAAGTCTTTCGTCTGGCGCGCCTGCGAAATGGCTGGAAGCCGGACGGCGCCATGGGCCCTCCAGGTCCTGTCATTCCGGACAATATCATCACGCGGCCACCGACCGCAGAGTTACGTGAAAACCAGAAAGATGAGGATTCGCTTCCGGCCTATGCCGTGCTTGACCCGATCCTGGAACGGCTGGTGGAGCGCGAGGAGCCGGTTTCCGCGATCGTCGCCGCGGGATTTGATCGCGACATGGTGATGCGCGTCGATCGCATGATCAATACTGCCGAATACAAGCGCCGCCAGGCAGCCCCGGGCGTCAAAGTTACGCTGAAAAATTTCGGTCGGGATCGGCGTTATCCGATCACCAACCGGTTCCGCGATCCGGGGACACCAATGCCGGCACCGGATGTTTCGCTGATCACAGGAAAACCGATGAAGTCGGAAGCGATCGATTTCTGAGGTTATCGTGAAGGAAGAAATGTCGGGCCGACCGTGCGCACCGTGCGTTTGGTCGGGTCGGTTTCGACAGGAGCCTCCGTGGCCGGCGGCGCAGGTGCGGTGGTTGTCACAGCACCACGCAGTTCGGGACGGCTCGATTTTCCATCAGGGCCGGGACGCGGCTGCGACAGTTGCCTGGAATTCTGTTCGGTGACGACAACGTCGCCCGGAACTACCGTGTCGTCAGGACCGGACGATTTAAGCGTCTGCGCCCAGCTTTCGCCGGGCCGCCGGCAGCTGCAGCTTGAGCTTAAGGCCTTGCGATACTGAAAGGCGTTCGGCAATTCCGTGTAGAGGCGTCCGTTTAGCGAAACCGCCTGCGCGATTTCCTCGCCCGGGTTGTGATATGTGTACAGTGCGACGTCGGCTGCCGGGCACATCCGCTGACACGACTGCTCATCTTCGCGGAAATGGTCAGGCGACGTTGAATAGGAAATCGGGAAATAAAATCCGTCGCACGTTCGCACGCAAACGGTACGGAACGTTCCGCCTATTGGTCCTTGGGGCGTCGAGAAAATACCGCCATTATTGTTGGTGCCGAACAGACGGTCGAAGAAGCCTCCCTGCTGACCGGCAATTGCCGCCGAACGGTACTGAGGACCACATCCGTTGTCGCCGAGCGCGATCAGCAGCGCCTGACGTTGCGCGGCGCGCTCGGTGGTCCCGCCATTAAGCTGCTCCAGCTGCGTGCGCATTCGTTCTAGAGCAAAACGCTGCTGGTCGACTTGCCGCCTGAGACCAGCACATTGGGGCGGTGGATTGCTGAAAAGCGAAAAAAATCCGGAGCTCTCGCATCCGATGCGGCGAGATTGCGCTACCATGCGGTCCACTTCGAATTGCTGCCGATTGACCATGTCTTCGGTGCGGCGAATCTGATCGGCCCGCGCGGGATCTGCATTGCCGCGATCGAGTGCCCCGAGCTGGGCCTCAAGCCTCTGGCATGCGGGATTTGCTGACTGGCCGTGAGCTGCGCCCAGGCCCGCCATGACGACCGAAACCGCCAATGTCCAGCGCAGTCCCCTCTTAGCCCTCATGCCGCGCACCCTACGCTGAAAATCTACGCGGAGCGAGCCTTCGTTCGGTACGCCCGTGCGACTTCAGAACGCAGGTTCCACAGCACCCCGGTTACGATGATAAGCGCGCCCAGCAGGACAAATACGTCGAGCCTCTCACCGTAAAATGCCCAGCCGACCACTGCGATCAGTGGGATTCGCATAAAATCCAATGGCACGACCAGCGTGGCGTCGCCCGCTCGGAAAGCATTGCTCAGGCAATAATGCGATGTAAGCCCGGCTATGCCGACACCAAATGCCGGCAGGATGTGTCGTGTATCAAGATGAACAAACGCGGTGAGGTCACTGCCGAGCAGGGAGAGCGGAAACTGAATGACGGCCATCCAGAATACGATGCCGAAGTTGGTCTCGGTCATTGTCAATTGCTTGGTCGTAATCATGGTGATGGCGTAACCAAAGGCCGCGAGCAGCACCAGAATGGCCGCCGGATTGAAGTCGCTGATTCCCGGCCGCAGGATAACCAGCACGCCGATGAGCCCGAGAATCACGACTCCGAGGCGGCTCGGCGTCAGGCGTTCATGCAAAAACCAGACGGCCAGCAATGCCGTCCATGCCGGCATCGTGAATTCGAGCGCGAAGACCATGGCGAGCGGCAGGAGGGTGAGGCTGAGCGCCCACGAAAACTGCGACGCGTAGTGTACGACATTGCGGAAAATATTGAGTCCGATGCGACGCGGCCGTGCATGAGCGCGAAGGTCCTTGCGGATGAGCAGAAGTATGAGCAGAGCAAGAAGCGCGACACCGCTGCGAATGGCAAGAATTTCAAAAATGCTTAACCCGCCGCGGGACAGCTCGCGAATTGACACGGCCATCACGGAGAACGACAGAAGAGCGCCAACCATCCAGAGGATGACGCGTACGATTTTGCTGGGAATCACGCGATTAGCTGCCAATCCGGCGAAGAAGAGGGTGTGCGGGCAGCTGATCTAGCAGGTAACCCGATCCCGCGTCACTCCGCATCCGCTTGGTTCTCCGGTCTTGCCCTGTCGAAGGCTGGAAGCTTCAGGCAGGCGGCATCGGCCGCAACGATTTTTGGAAATCTGTCGAGTGGGACCTTCAGCCGACGGGCGTTGGCAACCTGCGGCACCAGGCAAATGTCCGCCAGCGTGACTGAGCTCCCGCAGGCATAGGGGCCGGGTCCAAGCATTGTCTCAAGCGCAGTAAAACCCTCGATAATCCAGTGATGATACCAGGTGTCAATTTCGGCCTGTTCGTGTTTGAGCTGCCGTCTGAGGTATTGAAGCGCAATCAGGTTGTTTAGCGGGTGGATATCGCAAGCGATCAGCTGGGCGATCGCGCGCACCTTGGCCCGACCGAGCGGGTCCGCCGGCAGCAAGGGCGGCTCGGGATGCGTCTCGTCGAGGTACTCGATGATCGCGAGCGATTGCGTCAGTATCGTCCCACCGGATACTTCAAGCGATGGCACGCGGGCCTGTGGATTGATCGATCGATACTGCGACGTGTGCTGCTGACCGCCATCCTTGGTCAGATGAATTGGCACCATCTCATAGGACAGCCCCTTGAGATTGAGCGCAATCCGAACGCGGTAGGCGGCGGACGAACGGAAGTAAGTGTAAAGTTTCACAAGACTGCTCCGATTTGCACCGGCGCAATCTAGCGGGACGCTGGGCCGTTGGCGACAAGGTCGCCCAATTTCAATCGGCCTCTAGGCATAGGGAGCCGCGAGAAGCCACAGGGTCTGATCGCAGTTTTCTAATAAATTGGGTCAGATTCTCGCACAGCCTCGAAGGACCACCCTTGTGGTAGCTGGAAAGACCGCTGATCGAACGAAGGCATTCGGTCGAGCGCGCGGGCTGTAAGTTGGCCGCGCGCGAACAATTCGAACTTGGGAAACATCCCAACTGGGGACGCGATTTCAACCACGGCGGTCGTCGAGCGTGCTATCCTGCGTGAGCCGCCAGGGGTTGAAGCGGCAGGATGGTCTGGGATCAAAAGGGGAAGCCACGATGAAGCTCGAACAGCACAGCGATCTGACCGCGCTCCTTGCACGTCTGTTTATGTCATCACTTTTCGTTCTGTACGGATATTGGAAACTGGTCGGCTTTGCAGGAACAGTTGCCTATATGGGCAGGCAGGGATTGCCGGCGCCGACTCTATTCGCCGCGCTGGCAGTCATCATCGAACTTGGCGGTGGTTTGCTGATCCTGTTCGGATATCAGACGCGCCTGGTGGCACTTGGTTGCGCGATCTACGTATTGATCGCCGCACTGATCGCTCACCGCAACTTCGGCGACGGCAATCAAATGTCCCATTTCATGAAGAACATGGCGATTGCTGGCGGATTCCTCGCGATCACGGCGCTCGGGGCAGGACCTTACTCGGTCGACCGCGACAAAACCTGACGCCGGCTGAGGACCACCTAGCGTAGGCACACAATCGCGACCACGTCGCACCTTCCGGCTTTGCAATCGCGGGAAGTGTTCTTCGTGGTCGCTTCGGTGAGATCGCTCTCTTCGATCTTGTGGTAGGTCGCGGCGAAGGTGAACGCTTGCGTCCGGCAATACGCATTTGCCGCTGCCGCGCCGCATTTTTCCCCTGAAGCAAGACAACGATCGATGCCGTAGCCGTCTGCATCATTGGCGACGAGAAACATATGTTGTTCGGCGCGCGGGACGCCCGCGAAAGCCAAAGAGAAAAAAGCGGTGAGACTGATGAGAATGGTCCGCATGAGATTGCCTGGGGAGTTTTAGGCTTGCGCCGGCCGCGCCGCTGAAAATGCGATCAAAATCGTTAATCGGCACTTAACCGCGCCATTTGCGAAGTCATCTATTTTTTTCCGTGTTTTTTGGAGGTATTCGCCGGCGCTTGACGGCACCCGCGCGACAAATCATTGTGCCGCCATGAGCGGCCTTAACCATATCTGCGGCATTTGCCCGGAGATTATTCGCTAGCGCACCACGCTGGCTGCGGCCGTCTTTTCTCAAATTGAGATAGCAGGACGCCCGGCCAGCGGGGGCCGATGGTATCCTTTGCTATGGAACTAACGCTTTACGATACGCTCAACCGGGAAAAGCGGACGTTTGTGCCGATCGATCCCTCACGCGTGCGCATGTATGTGTGCGGGCCGACCGTCTACGACTTCGCCCATATCGGCAACGCGCGGCCGGTTATTGTCTTCGACGTGTTGTTCCGTTTGTTGCGTCACATCTACGGTGAGAGCCATGTCACGTATGTGCGCAACATCACCGACGTTGACGACAAGATCAATGCGCGCGCCGCCGAGCGCGGGATTTCAATCCGAGAACTGACCGAAGAGACATACAAGAATTTCCGGCAGGACGTAATAGCGCTCGGCTGCCTGCCTCCGAGCGTCGAGCCACGCGCAACCGAGCATATCGATGAAATGAAGGCGCTGATCGAACGCCTGGTGAGTGCCGGCAATGCCTATGTGGCCGAAGATCATGTCCTTTTCCACGTCGCCTCCATGAAGGATTACGGCAGGCTCTCCAATCGCTCGCTTGATGAAATGATTGCCGGCGCCCGTGTTGAAGTGGCGCCGTTCAAGAAAGATCCGATGGATTTCGTTCTATGGAAGCCGTCGGGAGCGGGGGAGCCGGCGTGGCCGTCACCCGCCGGCATCAAGAAGCCTGGCAGGCCCGGCTGGCACATCGAGTGCTCGGCAATGTCTTGGAAGCATCTCGGCGAAACCTTCGACATTCACGGCGGCGGCATCGATCTCGTGTTTCCCCACCATGAGAATGAGATTGCGCAGTCCCGCTGCGCCTTCCACACGCCGGTGATGGCGAACTTCTGGATGCACAACGGCTTCCTTCAGGTCGAAGGTGAGAAGATGAGCAAGAGTCTGGGCAACTTCGTGACAGTTCACGATCTGCTCAGGGACTGGCCGGGAGAAGTCGTCCGCTTGACAATGTTGCAAACTCACTACCGCCAGCCAATGAATTGGACATTGGCTGGTCTGCGCGAAGCACAGAAGAACCTTGACCATTGGTACGCGCTCACTTCCGAGCTGTCTTCCGGCGGTTTGTGCGCTCATGCCGTTGATGCGTTACGGGACGATCTGAACACACCGAAGGCTTTTGCTGCGCTTCACGAACTCCGGGGCGAGGCGGCAAAAGGCGCAAAAGCCGCCGGAGCTTCTTTGAAGGCGACTGCGCAACTGATTGGCTTGCTGCAAATGTCACAGGTCCAGTGGAGTTCTTTCCGTCCGGCATCGGCAACGGTCGATGAAAACGAAGTCGTCAGCTTGATCGCAGCACGAGATAGCGCACGGCAGGCGAAAAACTTCAAGGAAGCCGATCGTATCCGGGATGAGCTCAGGACAATGGGTATTGAGCTCGAAGATACAAAGGACGGCAAGACGAAATGGAAGGTCGCGCGATGATGGCGGTGGCGCATCCACAGCTTGCGCTGCGTCCGTTCCTGCCGGCGGATACGCCGTTGTTGCGCGAGATATTTCGCGACAGCATTGAGGTGTTGACGGGCGAGGACTATACGGAGGCTGAGCAGGAAGCCTGGGCATCCGTGGCAAACGATGTCGCAGAGTTTCAGAATAAGCTCTCCAGGCAATTGACCCTGGTCGCGACGCTGGAGGGGTCTCCTGTCGGTTTCGCCTCGCTGGAAGATAAGGACAAAATCAGCATGCTCTATGTCCATCCAGCGGCCACAGGGCAGGGGGTCGGCGCGATGCTTGTCGATGCGCTGGAAAAGCTCGCTGGCGCGCGCGGCACGACCCGATTGAGCGTCGATGCGAGCGACAGCGCGCGCGGCTTCTTCGAAAAGCGCGGCTATGTCGCCCAGCAGCGCAATTCGATTTCTATTGGTGACGAATGGCTCGCCAATACCACGCTGCAAAAGCAGCTTGCCCCGAAGCGGGAGGTTACATGACCAAGCCAGACACTCCGTTTCCACGCCATTGGCTCTATTACATCGTCCTCAAGTATGGCGTGCTCGCCGCCGGCATCCTGGCCGCGCTCTACGTTATCTATCGGCTGACCTGAGCAACGTCATGGCCCGCGAACGCATTTATCTCTTCGACACGACATTGCGGGACGGTGCGCAGACGAACGGCGTCGACTTTACCCTTGCCGACAAGCTGGCCAT
>DATBHE010000091.1:0-20702 GCA_036557605.1 Pseudolabrys sp. | reverse complement strand
GACGCGCAACGCCAGGCAACCAAAGATGCCGGCAAGATCGCCGGCCTCGAGGTGCTGCGCATCATCAACGAACCGACCGCTGCTGCACTCGCCTATGGTCTCGACAAGCAGAAGACCGGCACTATTGCCGTCTATGATCTTGGCGGCGGTACCTTCGATATTTCGATTCTCGAAATCGGCGACGGCGTGTTCGAGGTGAAGTCCACGAACGGCGATACGTTCCTGGGCGGTGAAGACTTCGACATGCGGCTGGTGAACTATCTGGCTGACGAATTCCAGAAGGAGCAGGGCATCGATCTGCGCCGCGACAAGCTTGCGCTGCAGCGCCTCAAGGAATCGGCGGAGAAAGCCAAGATCGAGCTGTCGTCGACCACCCAGACCGAAATCAACCTGCCATTCATTACGGCGGATGCGTCCGGTCCAAAGCACCTGACGATGAAGCTGACCCGCGCAAAGTTCGAAGCGCTGGTGGACGATCTCGTCCAGAAGACGATCCAGCCGTGCAAACAGGCACTCAAGGATGCTGGCATCTCAGCGGCTCAGATCAACGAAGTCGTTCTGGTCGGCGGCATGACTCGCATGCCGAAGGTCCAGGAAGTCGTGAAGCAGTTGTTCGGCAAGGAGCCGCACAAGGGCGTGAATCCCGACGAAGTCGTTGCGGTCGGCGCGGCCATTCAGGCCGGCGTGCTGCAAGGCGACGTCAAGGACGTGCTCCTGCTCGACGTGACTCCGCTTTCGCTCGGCATTGAAACGCTCGGCGGTGTATTCACGCGCATCATCGACCGCAATACGACAATTCCGACCAAGAAAAGTCAGGTCTTCTCGACCGCCGAGGATAATCAGAACGCGGTGACGATCCGCGTCTTCCAGGGCGAGCGTGAGATGGCGGCCGACAACAAGATGCTCGGTCAGTTCGACTTGGTCGGTATTCCACCGGCGCCGCGCGGCGTGCCGCAGATCGAAGTCACCTTCGACATCGACGCGAACGGCATCGTCAATGTGCAGGCGAAGGACAAGGCGACCGGCAAGGAGCAGCAGATTCGCATCCAAGCTTCGGGCGGATTGTCCGAAGCCGACATCGAAAAAATGGTCAAGGATGCGGAATCGCACGCGGAAGAAGACAAGAAGCGCAAGGCTGCGGTCGAGGCAAAAAATCACGCCGAGGCGCTTGTGCATTCTACCGAGAAGGCGCTCTCAGAGCATGGCTCGAAGGTCGGCGATGCCGATCGCACCGCAATCGAAAATGCGATTGCCGATCTGAAGGAAGCGCTCAAGGGTGATGATTCTTCGGCGATCCAGGCCAAGACCAACGCGCTGGCGCAAGCATCGATGAAACTCGGCGAGGCCATGTACAAGCAGCAGCAGGAAGCGCAAAACGCTTCCGGTGCGGGTGGCGATGGCGCTGCCCCGGGCGAGAAGAAGGAAGATGTGGTCGACGCGGAATTCACCGAGGTCGACGACGACAAGAAGAAATCCGCCTGACCGCGGCGTTTGGAGCCATGCAGAGGCGGTCCGCGAATGATGTCACCCCCGGGCCTGCGTCCGGGGGTGCATGTTTGCGGGGACGCCGGACGGGCGAATCACGTACGGCTCTCCCGGTAGGCGTGAATTAGGGCGGCAGCCGGATGTCCAAGCGCGACTATTACGAAATTCTCGGCGTTACCCGTACCTGCACGGAGGTCGAGCTCAAGGCGGCATTCCGCAAGCTCGCCATGCAGCATCATCCCGACCGCAATCCTGGCGACAAGAATTGCGAACATCGTTTCAAGGAAATCAACGAGGCCTACGACATCCTCAAGGATGGCGACAAGCGTGCCGCCTATGACCGGTTCGGTCACGCCGCGTTCGAACATGGCGGTATGGGTGGACACGGATTCGGCGCCGATTTCGGCTCGACCTTTGCCGACATTTTCGAAGGTATTTTCGGCATGGGATCGGCGCGCGGCCGTGGCTCCGGCCGGGAGCGCGGATCCGACTTGCGGTACAATATGGAGATTACGCTCGATGAGGCGTTCATCGGCAAAACGGCGCAGATTCGCATTCCCACTTCGGTAACCTGCGAGGCTTGCTCCGGCAGCGGGGCGAAGGCGGGCACCAAGCCAAAGCAATGCGGAAGCTGCGGCGGCGCGGGCAAAATCCGCCATGCGCAGGGCTTCTTCACGCTCGAGCGCACATGTCCTGCGTGCCAGGGCCGCGGCCAGGTGATTGACGATCCCTGCAAGGTCTGCGGCGGCGGCGGTCGCGTGACCCGGGAGCGCACGCTTTCAGTCAATATCCCGGCGGGTGTCGAGGACGGTACCCGCATCCGGCTCGCTGGCGAAGGTGAGGCGGGCTTGCGCGGCGGCCCGCCCGGCGATCTCTACATCTTTCTGGAAGTCGCCACGCACGAGTTTTTCCAGCGGGACGGCGCCGATCTGCATTGCCGCGTGCCGATTTCGATGGCGAGCGCCGCACTTGGCGGCGAATTTGAAGTGCCGGCAATCGACGGCAGCAAGGTAAGGGTGAAGGTCCCCGCGGGCACGCAGACCGGCCGGCGGTTCAGGCTTGCAGGCAAGGGAATGCCCGTGCTGCGCGCGAAACAAACCGGAGACATGTACGTTCAAGTAGCGGTGGAAACGCCGCAAAATCTCACTAAGCGGCAGCGCGAGCTGCTGGCCGAGTTTGAAACGCTGTCGTCCGAGGCAACCCAACCGGAATCGGCCGGTTTCTTCAGTCGAGTCAAAGAGTTTCTGGATGGTCTGGGAAGCCGAGGCAGTCAATCAGGGTGACCCATCTTGACCCCTCGCCTTGCGCCCTATACCCGTAAATGTTGCGGCGAGACCCGCCGCACGTACGCGTGACCTCGCAGCAATGCCCTTACATTCAGTCGCCCGCGTAGAAAAAAAGAGTCTGCGTCTCGATGACGAGATGCAGTTCATCCGCTCCTGGATTGAAAAGCCACTCTCGACCGGCGCTGTGATGCCGTCGAGCCGCGTGCTCGCGCGCGCGATGGCTCGTTATGTCGATCCGCGGTCGAGCGGCCCCGTTATCGAACTCGGTCCAGGCACCGGACCGGTGACCGAGGCTCTCGTCCGGCATGGCGTCGACCCAGGCCGTTTGGTCCTCGTCGAATTCAATGCCGATTTTTGCCGACTGTTGCGGACGCGCTATCCGGCGGCAACGGTCGTGCAGGGCGACGCCTATCGTCTGCGAAGACTGCTTGAAAGCTATGTCGACGAGCCTGCCGCCGCAGTCGTCTCCGGGCTTCCGCTCGTCACCAAGCCCTTGCGCACGCGACTGCGGCTGATATCCGATGCGATGACGCTGTTGGCGGAGGGTGCTCCGTTCGTGCAGTTCACCTACGCAATGCTGCCGCCAATTCCGAAGGAACTGTCCGGCGTCCGTGCCGAGTCGTCAGAGCTCATCTGGATGAACCTGCCGCCCGCGCGCGTGTGGGTCTACCGCGGCCGCTAATGGTGTGGTGTCATCGCCCGCGAAAGCGGAGCCGCTGATGCCGATCCCCAAAATTCTTGTCTTGCCGGGCTCGACACGCACGGGCTCGCACAATGTGAGGCTGGCGGCACTGGCGGCGAAGGAACTGACGCTGCTCGATGTCGATGTCACCCGCATTTCCCTTGCGGACTATCCGCTGCCTATTTACGAAGCCGATTTTGATGCGCGAGCCGGCCAACCTGCCAACGCGGTCAAGCTCAAGCAGATGATCATGGCGAATCACGGCGTCTTCATTGCAAGCCCCGAGTACAGCGCGTCGGTCACGCCGCTTTTGAAAAACGCCATCGACTGGGTTTCGCGTGTGCGCGAACGGGGCGATCCGACCTACGCCGCATTCAAAGGTCGTGTGTTCGCAATATCGTCGGCCTCGCCGGGGCGCGCGGGCGGATTGCGTTCGCTGATGGCATTGCGGCAAATTCTTGAGCTTGGCTGCGGTGCTCTGGTCATTCCGGAGCAGGTGACCATTCAACGGGCTGACACGGCATTTGACGAGATGGACAACATCACCGATACCGCCATAGCCAATCAGCTTCGGACGCAGCTCGAACGGCTGGTTGAGATGGCGCGAGCGCTGGCGCGAGGTACATGATCGTGTCGTTGGATGCGCGCGAGCGACTGATCGTGGCACTTGACGTACCGTCGGTGCCTGTTGCCGAGGCAATGGTTGCCCGCCTCGGCGATTCGGTCTGGTTCTACAAAATCGGTTACCAGCTTGCGTTCGCAGGCGGTCTGCCTTTTGCCGCACGATTGATCGCATCGGGTAAGCAGGTGTTTCTCGACCTCAAGCTGCACGACATCGGCAACACGGTAGCGAAAGGCGTGGAGAGCGTCGCGCAACTGGGTGCGACGTTCCTCACGGTGCATGCCTATCCGCAGACCATGAAGGCGGCGGTCGAAGGAAAGCAGGGCTCCAAGCTTCGCATCCTCGCGGTAACCGTGCTGACGTCCTATGACGATGCCGATCTGGCCGCCGCCGGCTACGAAATGAACGTCAGGGAACTCGCCGCGGCGCGTGCCGTGCAGGCGCGCGACACCGGAGTCGACGGGCTCGTCTGCTCGGCGGAAGAGGCGGTTTCGCTGCGCGGCATTGTGGGACCCGGCATGGTGCTGGTGACGCCCGGTATCCGGCCGGCTGGAAGTGCCACCGGCGATCAGAAAAGGATCATGACTCCGGCGCGCGCGATCAAGACCGGCGCCAACTATCTGGTGGTTGGCCGGCCTGTTCTTGAGGCGGGCGACCCCAAGACCGCAGCGGATTCCATCGTTCGCGAGATCGAACAAGCAGCTAAATCATAAGGAGTGCGCATGGCGAAGGGCTACTGGATTGGGCGCGTCGAGGTGAGAAACGAAGAAGGCTACAAGCCCTACGCCCTCGGCAACCAGGCGATATTCAAGAAATACGAAGCACGCTATATCGTGCGCGCCGGCAAGTTCGAATGCGTCGAAGGAGTTGCGCGCTCGCGCAACGTGGTCATCGAATTTCCGGACTATGCCACCGCGCTCGCCTGCTATAATTCGCCGGAATATCAGGCGAACATGAAGCTGCGCCAACCGCATTCCACCGCCGATATCGTGGTTATCGAGGGTTACGACGGCCCGCAGCCGTAGTCGCCTTTTGCCGGCCTCCGCGCTATACCGGCGCCACGTTCCGGGAGAGTTGACCCATGGCCGAGATGCGGCTTGTGGTCGCCGGCGCCGGCGGGCGAATGGGCCGCACGCTGGTCAAGGCGATGGCCGACAGCAACGAATTTGTACTTGCGGGCGCCCTCGAGGACGCGCGCTCGCCGCTGATCGGTTGGGACGCGGGCGTTCTCGCGGGGCTGCCGGAGAACGGCATCAAGCTGACCGGCGATGCCGCTCCTTTGATTGCGAAGGCCGACGGGATTGTCGATTTCACGGCGCCGAGCGCCACGCTCGAATTTGCCGCGCTTGCAGCCAAGGCTGGCAAAGTCCACATTATCGGAACCACCGGATTGAGCCCGACCGACGAAACCAAAATCAAGGATGCCGCCAAGAGCGCGATCATTGTCAAATCGGGGAACATGAGCCTCGGCGTCAATCTGCTTACGGCGCTCACAAAGCGCGTGGCCAAAACGCTCGACAATTCTTTCGACGTCGAAATCCTGGAGATACATCACAATCAGAAAGTCGATGCGCCGTCGGGGACGGCGCTGATGCTTGGCCGCGCGGCGGCTGACGGGCGCGGGGTCGCGCTCGAGAAGCATTCCGTCAAAAGCCGCGACGGCCACACCGGCGCGCGCAAGGGCGGCGACATCGGTTTTGCCGCTCTGCGCGGCGGAACCGTCGTGGGTGAGCACAGCGTGATCTTTGCCGGCGCGGCAGAGCGCCTGGAACTTACGCACAAGGCCGAGGACCGCATGATCTTTGCGCGCGGTGCGCTGCATGCGGCGCGCTGGGCACGCACGCAGAAGCCGGGACTTTATTCGATGATGGACGTTCTAGGATTGAAAGACTTCTGAGGAATTGCATGACTGACCGTCTTCTCGTTCTCGTGCGGCACGGCCAAAGCGACTGGAACCTGAAAAATCTTTTCACCGGCTGGCGCGACGTCGACCTCACCGAAAAAGGCGTCGCTGAAGCGCGCGAGGCCGGCCGCAAGCTCAAGGCGCAGGGGATCAAGTTCGACGTCGCGTTTACGTCCGCGCTCAAGCGTGCACAGCGCACGCTCGATCTGATGCTGACCGAGTTGGGCCAGACTGCGATTCCGATTTTCAGGGATCAGGCGTTGAACGAACGCGACTACGGTAATCTCGTCGGGCTCAACAAAGACGATGCGCGCAAGAAGTGGGGCGAGGAGCAGGTGCACATCTGGCGCCGGTCCTACGACGTGGCGCCGCCCGGCGGCGAAAGCCTGAAGGATACGCTCGCGCGCGCTTTGCCGTACTACGTGACGGACATTCTGCCGCGCGTATTGCGCGGCGAGCGCGTGCTGGTTGCCGCGCACGGCAATTCATTGCGGGCGCTTGTCATGGTGCTCGACAAGCACACGCCCGAGAGCATCACCAAGCTCAATCTGGATACCGGCGTGCCGATGATCTACCGGCTGAACGCCGATGCGACGGTTGCGTCGAAGCTTGATCTGGCCGCCTGACCCGCCTGCTCGAGCAGGATCGTTTCAATTGAATCGTCATGCTCGCCCATAGCCGTCCGAAGGACGGCGTGCTTTCGCACGCCTATGCATGAAGCCGGGCGTCGGTGGATGCGCAACACAACTCTCGACCGCTCATTCCCGCGCATGCGGGAATCCAGCATAAAAATGCCGTGCGATTTTGCTCTGGATCCCCGCATGCGCGGGGATGAGCGGATTTCGTGACAGTGAGTGTGTGGCGATGCCAATGGTCAAGGCGTGGTGACAAGTCCGGCCATGACGGCGTACCGATTCAATCTGAACCGATCCTGATCTAAGCCGCCGCGGACATTCCTGCTTCCCAGCCAAGCATCGCGCGCTTGCGCGTGAGGCCCCAGTGATAGCCGGTGAGTTCGCCGCTCTTGCCGATGACGCGATGGCAGGGGACCACGAAGCAGATCGGGTTCTTGCCTACAGCTGCACCAACGGCGCGTGCTGCCTTCGGTGCGCCGGCCCTGGTGGCAAGGTCGGAATAAGTGGTGAGTTTGCCCATCGGGATATCGAGCAGCTTTTCCCACACACGCACTTCGAAATCGGTGCCGATCAAGACCACGCGCAGCGGCCGGTCTTTGCGCCAGAGCGCAGCGTCGAAAATGCGGCGTGCGGTCGGCGCGGTCGAGGCGAAGTCCTCAACATAGTTGGCTTTCGGCCAGCGCGATTTCATGTCCCGCAGCGCCGCGCGTTCCTTGCCAGCGTCGGCGAGAGCGAGGCCTGCGAGTCCGCGTGGTGTGGTCATCACCAGGGCCATGCCGAACGGACAGGGGTGGAATCCGTAAGTGATGGTGATGCCTTCACCGCCCGCTTTCCATTCGCCGGGCGACATTGCCTCATGCGTGACGAAAAGGTCGTGCAGCCTGCCGGGGCCGGATAGGCCGACTTCGTATGCAGTATCGAGCACGCTCGCCGACGAACGCAGAAGCTCGCGCGCATGGTTGAGCGTCAGCGCCTGAAGAAATGCCTTCGGCGTCAGCCCGCACCAGCGACGGAATAAGTGATGCAGGTCGGTTGCCGATACGCCCGCCGCGTTCGCGATGACCTCAATTTCAGGTTGGGCGCGCCAGTTGCCGCGGATATGGGCGATGGCACGGCGCACGATGTCATAGTCCGCGGCTGCTGTCGAAAGCGGCGCAAATTCTTTGAAGCGGTCCGTCACGGTGTTTGCCAGATTCATGTTCATGACCGCTATCTAGGGCTGTCCAGACAGTTCAACCACCCGATTTCTGGCTACTCGAATACGGTCCTTGTGGGCCCGCGTCGGGCTTCGTTGAGCGCTTTGCCAAGCTCTCTTGCAAAACCCGCCTTTTCGTCGGGTCCCAAAAAAGTGGCGATTGCAAGCTTCTTGCCGCGCGAGACGAGAAAAAGTCTGTCGATGCCGAATTCCTCAAGTTCGACCTTGTCGAGCCGGACCCAAAGCGGATTGAGAACCCATTCGTGGGCGCGTCCGAGATGGCTCACTTTGCGTATCTTGAGCGCCGACGGTGTGACCGTCACTTGCTCATAAGCCTTGGCGTGCCAATAGTTGAGCCTGAAGGCCAGATACAGCAGCAGTACGTCGAGCCCGAAAAAGCCGAGAACCGGCCATGCGCCCATTACGAGAAACAGCATGCCAGCGATAAAGCTCACGGCGCCGAACAGAATCATAAGGATGAGAAAGCCCGCGCGCCCGAGCGAGCGGTGCGGCGTGAGCGTCGCAGAAAAGATAGTTGGTTCGAGATCGTCGACGTTGTCCGGAGCCATTGCGCTGACTATACCAAAATGATGGCGAGAAAAACCGCCCGAAAAGCGCCGGCAAAGCGCGAGAAAAAATTGCGCTCCGGCAAACGCGCAAAGGTAAAGCCGTCGCCAAAGCGAGTAGCGGCCGACGTCAAGGCCGCGCAAGGCGCGTTGCCGCAATGGACAACGGCGACGATCGCCGAGGCGTTCCGCCGATTCAAGGCGGCAAATCCGGAGCCAAGGGGCGAATTGCAGCATATCAATCCGTTCACGCTGTTGGTCGCCGTGGTCCTTTCGGCGCAGGCAACGGACGCCGGGGTCAATAAGGCGACGCCCGCGCTTTTTGCTCTAGCAGATACGCCGGAAAAAATGGCTGCGCTTGGCGAAAGGCGCGTGCGCGACCTCATCAAGACCATCGGCCTCTTTCGCAACAAGGCCAAGAATGTCGTGGCGCTGTCGCAGAGACTGATCGCTGAGCACGGCAGTCAGGTTCCACGCTCGCGTGAAGCCCTGGAGGCGCTGCCCGGCGTCGGCCGCAAGACCGCCAACGTCGTCCTCAATATCGCTTTTGGCGAGCCGACAATTGCCGTCGATACACACATCTTTCGCGTCGGAAATCGCACAGGACTGGCAACCGGCAAGACCCCGCTCGAGGTGGAAATGAAACTGGAGCAGGTAGTGCCCGCGGAATACAAACTGCATGCGCACCATTGGCTAATTCTGCACGGGCGCTACACTTGCGTCGCACGCAAGCCGCTGTGCGAGAAATGCATCATCGCCGATTTGTGCGAGTGGCCAGGCAAGACGATCGTTGAAATGCCAGGAGAGCGGGTATGGAAGGCTCCCGCACCGTGAGAGCAATAGAAGTGCACTCCGATATCAGCGACATTCTTCGCCGTGGCGGATTGCCTGTGAAGCCCAGCGGTGCATGGGCCAAGGTATCGCCGCGCTTGACTGGCTCGCTCAAGCGAGACGCAGGGGTGGCGACAAAATTCTGGCGGACAGGGGACGGCCTTCTGGCGAAATTGCCCAAGAAGCCGCTGCGGACGCCGGAGCAACAGTCGGCGGCCGACCTCGTTCATTCCAGATGCCGGCGTCTTCGCGAAGATTTCCTGAAAAAGCACGCCGATAGGATTTATCGCAGGCTTACGAGGAATCTCTCCGATTTCCGTCGGGTAGAGGAGCTCGCATACGACGCCGCCAAACTGATACCGGGGCTGACACCGACGAAAAAGCAGGTCGACGCCGACAGCGCGCTGATGCAGAGCGAGAAAGACGGCGTCGAGATCGACCAGGGAATTTTCCTGGCCCATGCGCTCGCGCTGCCCGACGCCGGAATGCATCTGTGCGAAGCGATGCTGCGTCCAAAGCAGGAGTCGATCGCACGCGTGGACGAATTCGTTCGAAACGGAGTGATCGATTTCGGTCCAGCCCGTGTCGAGCGGCAGGGCAAGGCCGCCGTGGTGACGATAAAAAATCCGCGTTTTCTCAATGCCGAGGACGACGATACGCTCGGCGACACGGAGACCGCCACGGATATCGCGATTCTCGACCCATTGAGCGAGATCTGCGTGCTGCGCGGCGGTGTCGTTGATCACCCCAAGTACAACGGTCGCAAGATCTTCTCGAGCGGGATCAATCTCACTCACATCTACCGGGGCAAGATTCCCTATCTCTGGTACATCCGCCGCGATATGGGGGTCGTGAACAAGATGTTCCGCGGCGTTGCAACGGGTGCGGCGAACCCGGAAGAAATTTACGGCGGCACCCGGGAAAAGCCCTGGATTGCCACGGTCGATGGCTGGGCGATCGGCGGCGGCTGTCAGTACCTGCTGGCGATGGATTATGTGATCGCGGGCAGGGACGCATACATGACACTTCCCGCGCGCAAGGAAGGCATTATTCCGGGTGCAGCCAACTTGCGCATGCCGCGATTTGCCGGGGATCGCATCACGCGGCAGGCTATCCTGATGGGTCGCCGCCTCGATTGTGATACGCCCGAAGGCCGCACGATCTGCGACCTGATCGTGCCGCCGGACGAAATGGAAGAGGCATTGGTGCAGGTGGTCAATGATTTCACGGGTTCGGGCGTTGTCAGTGCCGCCGGCAATCGGCGTGCCATTCGCGTGGGAGAAGAGCCGCTTGATTTGTTCCGGCGCTACATGGCGGTCTACTGCCGCGAGCAGGCCTATTGCCATTTCAGTCCGGCGCTGATCGCCAATCTGGAGAAGCACTGGAACGCCGCGCAACGAAAAATCTGATGACGCGCCGCCAGGTGTTGGGGATTTGAATGCCGCCATTGCAGCTCAAAGGCATCGACCTGACGCCAACGCGCGAAAGTTTCGATCCGATTGAAACGGCCTCCCGCGATGAGATCGCGGCACTTCAACTGGAGCGCCTGAAATGGACACTCACCCACGCATACCGCAACGTCGCTCACTACAAGAAGACATTCGACAGAGCTGGCGTGCATCCCGACGATCTTAAAACGCTTGATGATCTGTCAAAATTTCCTTTCACAACCAAAGACGACCTGCGCGCGCACTATCCGTTCGGAATGTTTGCTGTACCGCGCGAGCAGATTCTGCGCGTTCACGCGTCGTCAGGCACGACTGGCAAACCCACCGTGGTTGGCTACAGCCGGCGTGATCTCGACGTCTGGGCCAGCCTGATGGCGCGTAGTATGCGCGCCGCCGGCTGCAAACCGGGCATGCTGGTACAGAATTCGTACGGCTACGGCCTGTTTACCGGCGGCATCGGTTTTCACTACGGGGCTGAGCGGCTCGGCATGACTGTTGTGCCGGTGTCTGGCGGAATGACCGAGCGGCAGGTACGCCTGATCATTGATTTTTGTCCCGACGTCATATTCGTAACGCCAAGCTACATGCTTGCAATTCTTGACGAATTTCGAGCGCAAGGAATCAATCCGCGTGATTGTTCGCTGAAGATTGCAATGTGCGGCGCCGAGCCGTGGACGAACGCGATGCGCGCTGAGATCGAAGAGGCATTTGGTCTCCATGCGATCGATAATTATGGACTCTCTGAAATCATCGGTCCGGGTGTTTCCTGCGAATGCATCGAGAGCAAGGACGGACCGCATATATGGGAAGATCATTTTTATCCGGAGATCATTGATCCGGCCACCAGCGAGGTAGCGGCTGACGGCGAGGCCGGCGAGCTCGTATTCACCACCCTGACCAAAGAAGCGATGCCGGTTGTGCGCTACCGCACACGCGACCTCTCACGGCTGTTTCCCGGCACCGCACGGTCGATGCGGCGGATGGAGAAAGTTGCAGGCCGATCCGACGATATGATGATCGTCCGTGGGGTAAACGTATTCCCGAGCCAGATCGAAGAAATCATCCTGAAAGATCAGCGCCTATCTCCGCATTTTGTGATCGAGCTGCGGCGCACCGAGCGCCTCGATGAAATCACCGTAGTTGTCGAGGCCAGGCCAGACGCCGAAAGCGAGTTCGCCGATTGCAACCATAAACTGGTTAACCGAATAAAGGCTTTGGTCGGCGTGACGGCCGCGGTACGCACGGTCAAACCGGGGACGGTCGAACGTTCGCTCGGAAAGGCCAAGCGCGTGATCGATTTGCGTCCGAAAGGATGATTGTTCAGCGCGGTGCTTCGACGAGCTCGGTGCGTGCGCCGGCCAGTTTTTTATGGACATGGACCATAAAGGCCATCGCGAAGACAGGCGTCGCCAGGTTGACGATGGGGATGGACACGAAAGCGGCAATCACCATGCCGGCGAGGAACACGTAGGACGCATTGGCTTTGCGCATGGACTTCGCTTCGAGCGGAGGGCGGAATCGCATGGCGGCAAGCTCGAAATATTCACGTCCGAGAAGATAGGCGTTTGCAAGAAACAGAATGAGGACGCCCAGTCCGGCAAGCAGCACAAACGGCAATGCGAAAAGATAGACAAGGACCGCCAGCGCTGCGATCTTGATGCCTTCCTGAAGTGCACGGACAAAGGGTAAGGCACGACCCCGCGGAGACGCAGGATAGTATTCGCGCTCGACGGCTTCGGCGACGTCGTCGACAAAAAAGCTCCCGACGAAAGCGGTGACTGCGGGCATCAGGAACAATGCGCCCGTGATGATGCCCAAGGCCGCAATGATCGACAGCACCCAGGCGAGCGCAGCCCAGGCCGCATGCGGCGCTATTCCTGACGCCTGCTCCGCCCAGGTCGCACCAGCGTCCGCCCAGGCCGCCAACAGCCGCTGCATGAGAACGCCGATGAAGACGATGACAATCAGCGCCAACCCCACCGCCTTAAACAGCACGCGCCGCAGGGCGGGGGTAAACATCTGCGAAAGTGCTTTGACGAATGCGTCGATCATAGCGGCACAGGTAGTTCGCGCCGCGCCATTCGGCAAGACCGCCGTCTATGCGACCGGCGAAAGCGTGTTTCCGTCCGCCGGCACCAGCGCAATATTTTCGCTCGCCGACTGATCGGCCCATGCGATGGTCTTGTAATCAAAACCGTGCACGAGAGTCGGCTTCACGACCTCGAAATAAGGTGAAATATCGAAGTCGCGCGGCGCGTAAAGGGAAGAGTGGCGGATTTCGAGGATTTCCTGACGGGCCCTTTCGCTGTCGAGCCGCGTAATCTTCGGCAAGATGGGATAGCGCACGGTGTCAAATGCTTGCGCGATCAGTGCCGAGCAGATGATCCGGGTCGGATGGCCGGAACCGAGTGCGATCATGCGGCGGCGCCATCGCTGCGGCACCGGGAGTGGGAAAAGGTAGCGCATCAGGTCGATAATGTTTTTGAGGTCATAGTCGAAGCCGATGCGTTCTGAAGCATAGGCGCAAACCCGCGCCCGATCATCTTCATCAAGCTGGGTTGGCCGGCAGATGCGGGTATGGAAGCGGGCATATTTTGAGAGCGGAGCGGCGATCACTCCCTGGCCGATATTCGCTTCGACCAGCACCAGCGGCTCACCGTCGGCGGTGACGCGATCTCCGATCGGTCCGACATAGAGTGCGGCGTGTGACCAGGTCGACTGCGTCAGATATTTGATGACGCCGGAAATATGATTATTGCCTTCAACCAGCAGCACGTCACCGGGCCGCAAGGTCGCCTGCAACGCATCGGGATCCGACGGTGTGAACGGCTCGTAACCTTGTGCCGGCTTTTCCAGATAGCGCGCCAGAAGGCGCCCCACTCCGTCGACCACCCAGCTCATGACCGGCCCTCGGCGCCAGTTCCTGGCGCTCCGACGTTCCCCTTGGCGTCAATGCATCCGCAGACGTCTCTTCTTAAAAATGTAGTGCGGAGTCATTGCAATTTGGTTCATCGGGCTATTTGGTGCGGCAGCCCCGCCGGTGTTACCGATTGTTAGCCATATCTTTGACCGCACAGCGCCGGTGGGGGCCTGCGTGCAACACTTTGGATACCATGCCTTCTTCTTCTCCTAAGGCCCTGATCGCCTGGTCGAGCGGCAAAGATTGCGCGTGGGCGCTGCATGAAACACGCAGGAGCGGCGATTTCGAGATCGTTGGCGCTCTGACAACGGTAACGGACGCCTTTCACCGGGTAAGCATGCACGGGGTCCGCGAGGAGTTGCTGCGAATGCAGCTTGACACAGTCGGGCTGCGTTCAATAACCATCCAACTCCCTTTTCCATGCTCCAATGAAATCTACGAGCAGAAGATGGCGTCGGCGATGACGGCCGCGCGCGCATCGGGTGTAACCCATATGATTTTTGGCGATTTGTTTCTGGAAGATGTGCGTGCTTATCGCGAGCGGCAACTGGCAGGCACTGGCATCGCTCCGGTGTTTCCACTATGGGGCCGGTCAACGCTGGCGCTGGCGCACGATATGATTGCGGCCGGACTCGAAGCGCATATCTGTACCGTGGATTTGAAGAAATTGCCGCTATCGTTTGCCGGTCGCCGTTTTGAGGCTGCGCTGATCGATGCTCTTCCGGACGGCATCGATCCTTGCGGCGAGAACGGCGAATTTCATTCATTCGTCGCCGGTGGACCAATGCTGTCGCGAAAAATATCGGTCAAAGCCGGTGAAACGGTCGAGCGTGACGGGTTCGCTTACACGGATTTCGTTCCCGCCTAGATCAAAATTGTTCGGATTGAATCGATACGCCGTCACTCTCAACCGCTCATTCTCGCGCAGGCGGAAATCCAGCATAAAAAATGCCGTGCGATTTTGCCCTGGATCCCCGCGTCCGCGGGGATGAGCGGATTTCATGACAGTGAGTGTGTCGCAATGCGAATGGTCAAGGCGATCCTGGTCTAGCTGCGCAACGTCGCGCCCGTTCTCTTCGTGACTTCGGCGACGATCTTGCCGGCTAGCGTATCGATCTCGGCATCGGTCATCGTTTTCTCGCGCGGCTGAATGGTCACCGCAATTGCTATCGACATCTTGCCGGGCTCGATGCCTTTTCCTTCATAGACATCAAAGACGACGACATTGTTGACCAGCTTTTTGTCTGCGTTCTGCGCTGCGCGCACAATGTCTGCCGCCTTCACCGTGCTATCGACGACAAACGCAAAATCGCGCTCGACGGGCTGGAACGGCGACAATTCCAGCAAAGGCTTTGCTCGTGTTGGACGCGCTTTCGGCTCCGGAATTTTTTCGAGAATGACTTCAAAGGCCACCAAGGGACCCTCGGCCTTCAGCCCGGCAATCGCCCGCGGATGCAGTTCGCCAAAGTGTCCCAGGATATTCTGTGGTCCAATCTGGATCGTGCCGCTGCGTCCGGGATGAAACCAGACGGGACCGCCCGGCACGATTTGCAGAGCCTGCATCGGAGCGCCGGCGGCAGCCAGCACGGCGAAAGCGTCGGCCTTTATGTCGAAAACATCGACAGGTTCGGGTTTGGCCGACCAATGACGGCCGAATCCCGACGGCTTGGCAAGGCCGCGGCGCAAACCACTGGCGGCCGTGAGTTGATCGGCGGGCTCGTCGCCTTTGAAAATCTGGCCAACCTCGAACAGAGCGGTGTCCGAAATCCCGCGATCGGCATTTCGTTGAGCGGCCATGACCAGCCCAGGGAGAAGACTCGGGCGCATGTCGGATAGCTCTGCGGCGATCGGGTTGGCGAGCGCAAGCTCCGACGCGCCTCCGCCAAACAGTTCGGCCTCACGCTTCGACACAAACGACCAGGTCACCGCTTCGGCCATTCCGCGCGCGGCGAGCGCGCGTTTTGCCTTTCGCGTGCGAATCTGGATTGCTGTCAGCACCGGCTTGCGTGCTTGCTCGCGCGCAAAGCGGGTCGAGGGCACACGATCAACCCCGATGATGCGTACAAGCTCTTCGACAATGTCGGCGCGGCCATGAACGTCCGGGCGCCAAGACGGCACAGCGACCTTTACGCGCTCGCCCTGGCCGGCGGTGAAGAACCCGAGCTTCTCAAGAACGCGCCGCAGTTCCGCAAGCGGCAATTTCAGTCCAGCCAAACGTGGCAGTTCGCTGAGCGGAAAGTCGACGATCTTTTCCTTCGGCGTCGGGTCGCCCGCGACGATGACTTCGGACGCTTCGCCGCCACAGAGATCGATGATCATCTGGGTGGCGAGCTCGAGGCCCGGCATCATAAAGGCCGGATCGACGCCCCGCTCGAAACGGTAGCGTGCGTCGGAATTGATGCCCAGCTTCCGGCCGGTCTGGGCGATGTTGAGCTCGTCCCACAGGGCCGATTCGACAAGAACGTTCGTGGTCTGCTCCGAGCAGCCCGTCGCGTCGCCGCCCATGATGCCGGAGAGGGATTCGACGCCATTTTCATCGGCGATGACACAGACCGCCTCGTCGAGCGTGTAAGTCTTGCCGTCGAGCGCCAGCAGCTTCTCGCCGTTTCTGGCGCGCCGCACAGTCAGATTGCCATGGACTTTGTCTGCATCGAACACGTGCAGCGGCCGGCCGCGATCGAACGTGATGAAATTGGTGATGTCCACCAGCGCGTTGATCGGCCGCAAG
The DNA here is from genome assembly GCA_036557605.1 of Pseudolabrys sp. Taxonomy (GTDB): domain Bacteria; phylum Pseudomonadota; class Alphaproteobacteria; order Rhizobiales; family Xanthobacteraceae; genus Pseudolabrys. The sequence goes on along the minus strand of DATBHE010000091.1, from coordinate 4,401 downwards.
CCGATTGCAGTCAGCCGCCTTTGCAGCCAATCGGGTGAAGATCCGTTCTTCACTCCGCGCACGAGACGCAATCCAAAGGCCGGGCACAACGACGGTGTCTTGCCGAAATCAAGCGTGACTTTGACCGGGCAGGGGAACGTGCCTTTCACCGGTTTGGGAATCTTGTCTTTATAGGTTCCAACGGATGCTGCCCCGAGGTCCCGCGCGATACCCGAAACCCCGGTACAGTCAGGGCGATTGGGCGTGAGGTTTATTTCGATCACCGGTTCGCTTGCGCCCGTCCATTCAACATAGGACTTGCCGACAGGCGCATCGGCCGGCAGGTCGATGATCCCTTCGTGATCATCGGAAATCATCAATTCGGCCGCCGAGCACAACATGCCGCGGCTTTCCACGCCGCGAATGGTGCCGACCGTCAGCGTGATATTCTTTCCGGGAATGAAAGTGCCGGGCGCCGAAAAAACGCCTTTCATGCCTGCCCGCGCATTCGGGGCACCGCAGACGACCTGAACCGGTTTGCCGTCACCGATATCGACCATGCAGACCTTGAGACGATCCGCGTTGGGATGCTTCTCGGCGGAAATGACTGATGCAATTACGAACGGCTTTAGCAGGTCCCCCTTGTCCTCGACCTTTTCCACCTCGAGGCCGATCATGGTGAGCTTATCGACGATCTCGCTCAGCGATGCGTCCGTATCAAGGTGCTCCTTCAACCAGGGCAGGGTGAACTTCATGCCGGCTTCTCCGACGTCCAGAAGAAGAGAAGCGGCAGCAGAATGAACACTACGATGGTGAACAGGATCGCCGCACGAATGCAAAGGCTGTAAAGCTCGGCGCGTATTATCAGCTCACGATGGATTATGTCCTGAACACGATCATCGACGTCGAATTCATGTGCGTGAAATACCGACAAGCATCGCAGACAGCCAAGCGCAATGAGCAGATAGACGGCAATTTCTGCGACGACAATTCCAACCTCGAGGCGGCTATCGGCAACCAATGGTGCGATCAGCCCGAGGCCGGCGATCATCATGGACGTGTGTGTCAGCAGACCCGTAGCCTTGGCGTCTATCGCGGCAAAGGTGTGAGAAGCCTCGGCCGACATCTCCTTGTCACGCTTACGTAAGGTTGATTCGTAACTCGCGAGCTTGCGCGAGTCCCAGCCGCGCGTGACCAATGCAAACACGGCACGGTCGAGGGTCGAAGGGCGTTGCGGCGCGGTCATGAGCTCAGGCCTCCCGCGAGCGTCGGGAAGTCGAGCGGGCGGAAACCGTAATGTGAAAGCCAGCGCGCATCCGCTTCGAAGAAAGCGCGCAAGTCATTCATGCCATACTTCAGCATCGCAATCCGATCGATACCCATGCCCCAGGCGAATCCCTGGTACTCGTCGGGATCGAGTCCGCAATTGCGCAGCACGTTCGGATGCACCATCCCGCAGCCGAGGATCTCCAGCCAGTCTTCGCCTTCACCGAAGCGGATTTCACCCTTGTCGCGCTTGCACTGGATATCGACCTCAAGCGAGGGTTCGGTGAACGGGAAGAAGGACGGACGAAAGCGCATCTTGACGCTGTCGACCTCGAAGAAGGCCTTGCAGAATTCCTCGAGGATCCACTTCAAATGACCGAGATGAGATCCTTTGTCGATCACAAGGCCTTCCACCTGGTGGAACATTGGCGTGTGGGTTTGATCGGAGTCGCTGCGGTAGGTGCGACCGGGGCAAATCACTCGAATCGGCGGCTTTTGGCTGAGCATCGTGCGCACCTGGACAGGTGACGTATGGGTGCGCAGCAACAGGCGCGAGCCGTCCGGTTTCGGTGCGAAATAGAAGGTGTCATGCATTTCGCGTGCAGGGTGACCTTCAGGGAAATTCAGCCTGGTGAAGTTGTAGTCATCGCTTTCAATGTCGGGACCTTCGGCGACGGCGAAACCCATATCGGCGAAAATGGCGGTGAGCTCATCGGTGACCTGACTGATCGGATGAACACGGCCGATTTCCGCCGGAGACTCGCGCACCGGTAGCGTGACGTCGACCGTCTCAGTGTTCAGCCGCGCATCGAGAGCCGCCGCCGCGAGCGTGTCCTTCGCCGTCGAGATTGCCGCGGTGACGCGATCCTTCAAGCCGTTGATGGCAGGACCTTGCGTCTTGCGCTCTTCCGGCGACATCGCGCCGAGCGTCTTCAACAGCGCCGACACGGAGCCATTCTTTCCGAGTGCCGATATGCGGATGGCTTCGAGGGCAGCTTCGTCCTTGGCCGAAGCGACCCCAGCCAGAATTTCTCTTTCAAGCTTTGCGATGTCGGACATGGCTTACCATCCTGTCATGCGCGGGATATGACCCGCGCATCCGAATCAGGTCAGGCCCTGTGCTTGCCTGACCTACGCCGGAAGCGCGGCCTTGGCTTTCTCGACAATCGCCTGGAAAGCCGCCGGCTCACGGATCGCGAGGTCAGACAAAACCTTCCGGTCAACGGTTACGCCCGCCTTTGCCAATCCTGCAATGAAGCGGCTGTAATTCAGGCCGAACGGCCGTACCGCCGCGTTCAGACGCTGAATCCATAAAGCACGGAATGTGCGTTTACGCCGCTTCCGGTCCCGGAAGGCATACTGGTTTGCTTTCTCTACCGCCTGCTTGGCGATGCGAATCGTATTCTTGCGGCGGCCATAGTAACCCTTGGCGGCTTTCAGGACCTTCTTGTGCTTGGCGTGCGAAGTGACACCACGTTTTACGCGGGCCATAGGAATTCTCCTTGCAGTACGTGCGGATTACGGACGAGGAAAAGCCGCGCGTGCGCGGCCGACGAAACCCGGTCAGCCGTTCGGCAACCAGTATTTCTTGATGTTGTCACCGTCGGTCTTGAACAGCACGTTGGTGCCGCGATGTTCGCGGATCGTCTTGGTGGTCCGCTTGATCATGCCGTGGCGCTTGCCGGTCTGCTGATATTTCACTTTGCCGGTCGCGGTGATCTTGAAGCGCTTTTTGGCGCCCGATTTGGTCTTCAACTTGGGCATTTGGCTCTCCTCATCGGCTCGTTAGGGGGCATGCCCGCCGGCCGGAATAAGCTCCTTGGGACCCGACGGGTCGCGGAGCGGTGCTCGGGATTGAGCGTCAATCGCCGCCACGGCAGCCCTTACTGGCCGGGCGGCGATGCGCGGCGTTATGGCAGACGCGGCCGCAGCATGCAACCGCCCGCGCCGGGATTAACGGCCAAATAACAACGCACCGCCCGCAATCTGCAGGTGGTGCGTTTTAAGTGCCTTGAAAGCGTTCTGCCGCGCTTAGCGTGGCGCCAGCATCATGACCATTTGCCGGCCTTCAAACCGTGGTTCCGATTCGATCTTGGCGAACGGCCCGGTGTCCGCTTTCACACGTTCGAGCAATTTGTAGCCGAGCTCCTGATGCGCCATTTCGCGCCCTCGGAATCGCAAGGTGATCTTGACCTTGTCTCCTTCTTCGAAGAACCGCTTCATAGAGCGCATTTTGACGTCGTAGTCGTGGTCGTCGATCATCGGGCGGAGTTTGATCTCCTTAACCTCGACGATTTTCTGTTTTTTGCGAGCCTCCGCCGCTTTTTTCTGCGCCTGGAATTTGTACTTGCCGTAATCCAGGATCTTGCAGACGGGTGGTGCGGAGTTTGGAGCGATTTCGACCAGATCAAGCCCGGCGGCCTGCGCCATGTCTAACGCGGCTTGGATCGGTGTGGGACCGTGGTTGTGACCACTGGCATCTATCAGTTGGACCTCGCGGACGCGGATCTCCTCGTTTATGCGCGGGCCGTCCTTCTGAACGGGCAGCGCGGACTTCATCGGACGACGAATGGCTACTTTCTCCTCGGGTTGTTTCAACTTCCCGTCGGCAACGGAGCGCCTTCGGAATAGTCGTAGATTGGTAGAAACGGCTCAGAAGTCAACGCAGATCCGTCGGTATAGACGCCTAACGTTCTAGAACCGAAGGTCAAACTGTTCAAATTGCTCTTATTTTGTCGTGATTTAATTTTGTGCGGAGACATCCGGCCGCATGCTCAGGCCGGCAACGTCCCGATAGAGGCGAAGCGTCTGTTCGGTCACGATTGTCGTATTGAAATGCCCCAGAACCCAGTCACGGCCGCGACGGCCGATGGTTGCCCGGTTCAGTTCGGGCATAGAGAACAGGCGGAGCAGGGCTGCGGCGAGCGCCGCATCGTCACCGGACTGGAAACGAAATCCCGCGATCCGGCTTTCGGGTACCGCGGGCGCAGTGAGTACGACGTCCGCTCCGGCGCCGAGGTCGGACACGATGACCGGCCGCGCCATCGCCTGACCTTCCAGGATCGCGCGCTGCACGCCCTCCGGCTGTATCGCCGCTGAAACGATGACAGATGCCGCCGCAAAGGCAGCGGGCATGTCGGCGACCGGAGCCGCCAT
>DATBHE010000090.1:0-21386 GCA_036557605.1 Pseudolabrys sp. | reverse complement strand
CTGCGGACCGCGTGCGCAGATTTCGCCGTGCTCGCCGGTCGGCAATTCGTGCCCATCATCGTCGCGGATCGAGATTTCGGTCGAAGGCAACGGAAGACCGATGGTACCGGTCCATTCAGTGATGTCGCCGCGGTTGCAGGTAAGGACGGGCGAGGTTTCCGACAGGCCGTAGCCCTCAATGATCGGCCTGCCAGTTGCTTTTACCCAAGCATCGGCAACGGTTTTCTGCACAGCCATGCCGCCACCAATTGTGCATTTCAGCATGCTCCAGTCGATCTTGCTGAAGTTGGGATTGTGAAGCAGCGCATTGTATAGCGTGTTCACCGCCGGAAAGATGTTCACCTTGTAGTGCGAGAGTTCTTTGACCAGGCCGGGAATATCGCGCGGGTTCGGAATGAGCAGGCACATTCCCCCAATGCGCATGCCGAGCAGGAAGCACCCGGTCAGGGCGAAGATATGATAGAGCGGTAGGGCCGTAACGATGATCATATGGTCGACTTTGGGCGGGATATCGACCATTGGCTGATTCCATGCCTCCACCTGCAACGTGTTGGCGACGAGGTTGCGATGGAGAAGCATCGCGCCTTTCGCCATTCCCGTTGTGCCCCCCGTATATTGGAGGAAAGCGATATCATTGGGCGCCGAGGTTGAGGCCTCGAGCGCCATCGTGCGCCCGGCCGCCACAGCATCGTTGAAACTGATTGCGCCCGGGATCGCATAAGTCGGCACCATCTTCTTGATGTGACGAACGACGGCGTTGACGATCGTGCCTTTCACCGCGCCGAGCATGTCGCCCAGCGTCGCGATTACCACATGCTTGATGTGCAGATTGGGCAGCGCTTGTTGCAGGACATTCGCGAAATTCTCGAGCACGATGATGGCTTCGGCGCCGGCATCGGCGAGCTGAATTTCCAGTTCGCGTGGCTTGTAGAGCGGGTTGACATTCACGACCGTGCAACCGGCGCGCAGGATGCCAGCGATGGCAATAGGATATTGCAACACGTTCGGCATCATGATGGCCACGCGCGCCCCGCGTTTGAGGCCCGAATTTTGCAACCAGGCCGCAAGCGCGCGCGATGCCGCTTCTACCTCGCCATAGGTCAATGATTTGCCCATACAGGCGCAGGCTTCACGATCGGAATATTTCGCGAAGCTTTCCTCGAACATCGTGACCAGCGACGGGTAGCGCGCTGCATCGATCTCGCTGGGTACGCCCGGCGGATAGTGCCGAAGCCACGACCGGTCCATGATGTTTTCCCCCGCGGCCGTCATTGCGCCAGCGCGACGACGGTCGATTCCAGCATGAGTCGGACCGGTCTGGCATGCAAGACCGTCAATTCCTAACGGCCTCCGAACGGAACAAGAGGATTGGCAGTCAGCGCGGCACGATCTGGCCGGTCGGGCGCCGCCACCCCGAGAAAGGCCTCGAAAAGCTCGCGCACCGCGCGTTCGGGCAAGTCGCGGGTGATGAACACCAGCCGGGTGCGGTGATCGTCATCGGGCCAGTGATCGAGGCGGGCAGGTGGATGGAAAATGTGTTGTACCCCGTGGACCACGACCGGCGTCTGTGGCATTTCGGCGAGTTTCACGATGCCTTTGACGCGCAGGAGCTTTGCGCCGTGGGTGGCGCACACAAGCTCGAGAAACATCTCCAGGGTGCCGGAAGGAATCGCATCATCGGCTGTTAGGACGAAGGAGCTGATGTTTTCGTCGTGGCGGTTAACGTCATGATGGTGGTGATGATGATCATGACCGCCGGTATAGGCTTCGGCAGCAAGCCATTTTTTCACATCAGGAATTTTCTTGTCGGGATCGTAGAGGCCGCTGCCAAGCAACTTGTCGGGAGTTGCCTCGCCTTTGGCGGCATCCAGGATGGGCGCGGCGGGGTTGAGGGCACGCAGCCGGCCGACAATGCCCTGAACTTCGGGCGCGAGGTCTGTCTTGGTTAGCACAATGCGATCGGCAACGGCCGCCTGCTTGACTGCCTCGACGTGCGCATCAAGCGTCGTTGCGCCAGCGACCGCGTCGACCACCGTTATGACGCCATCCAGGCGATAACGCAGGACAAGATAGGGATGTGCCATAGCCGTCTGCAGAACCGGCGCGGGGTCGGCCAGTCCGGTCGTTTCGAGAAGCAGGCGCTTGAACGTGCACCGGCGATTGTCGAGGTCACGCAGGAGTGTTTCCAGGGCGTCAACGAGATCACCGCGCACGGTGCAGCAAAGGCAACCGGATTGCAGGAGCACCATGTTGTCGCTGACATATTCCACCAGCAGATGATCGAGGCCGACCTCACCAAACTCGTTGATGACGACTGCCGTTTCGGCGAGCCCAGGATCTTTCAGCAGCCGGTTGAGCAATGTGGTTTTGCCGGCACCGAGGAAACCGGTGAGGATTGTGAGCGGTATAGGCGTCGGCGGAGTATTTCGCTCGGCCCGCGGCGCAGACTCGCTCATTGCGATGAGGTGACTTTCGGTTTCGCTTGTTTTGCCGGCTTGGCAGCTTTTGCCGGCTTCGCCGCGTCATTCCCCTTTGCAGGCTTTGCGGGCTTTTCCGACCCCGCGGTCTTGGCGGATTTTTCAGAACCTTCGGTCTTGGCGGCAGTCTTCTTTTTCTTCTTGGGCGCAGCGCTGGCGGTCTGCACGACCGGATCCGGATGATCGGCCGGGCCTGTGAACACCACCACCGGCGGCGTGGTTTCAACCGGGGGGCCGAGCACGAACTTGCCGTTAGCCGGCTTCAGGCTGGACAGCATGAAGGCCTGCCCATTTTCCGACCCGCCGTCTGCGGCGGTTGTCGATTCTTCCGGCTCTTCCTCATTCTCCTCGGAAGGCGGCTTGCGGCGGTGCCCGCCGCACATTTCCTCGCGCAGATTTGCGGGCTGAGCGTCTATCGGCGCCAGGGCGTCGACGGTGCCGAGCGAGGGTGTCAGCCAGGAAAGGCCGCCGCTGTTGAAGCCGCGCTCGAGAAGCTGCGCTGCCTTTTGCGCCCTTACGGCGCCCGACCACGAGCCGAGGATCACCGCAATCAGCCGGCGGCCATTGCGAGTGGCGGAGGCGACGACATTGTAACCCGACGCGCAGATAAATCCGGTCTTCATGCCATCGGCGCCGGGATAGCGGTCAATCAGCGAATTGTAATTCCGCATCACGCGGTTGCCGTACCGGATCGAGGAAATGTGCCAATAGCTGTCGTCCTCGGGAAACTCGCGGATCAGAGCGCGCGCCAATATACCGAGGTCGCGCGCCGACGAAATGTGATTCTCCGCAGGCAGACCATTAGGATTGACGAAGTTGCTTTGCGACATGCCAAGCCGGCGCGCATTCGCGTTCATCAGATCGGCAAAGCCTGCGATCGAACCGCCGACGCCTTCGGCGATCGCTACCGCTACATCGTTCGCCGATTTCACCATCAGCATCTTCAGTGCATTATCGACGGTGATCGTCGTGCCGACTTTGAAGCCCATTTTTGTCGGCTGCTGTGCGGCAGCGTTGCGAGACACGGTAAGCAGCGTATTAAGCGAAAGTTTGCCCTCCTTGATCGCACGCAGCGTCGTGTAGGCGGTCATCAACTTCGTGACTGAGGCTGGATACCATGGGTAAGTCGCGTTTTCGGCGTGCAGCACCTTGCCGGTCGACGCCTCGATCAGCAGTTGCGCTTCCGCGCGCACACGATCCGTTCCGACAAGCGCAAACGCGCCGGCGGCGAGGCCGAGGATCATGACGCGACGGTAGCGGCTCAAGTGGACGGTCATCGTTCGCGGTTCAGGGTGCCAAGGTCAGAGGCGTAAAAGTTCCATACAGCCGCTAGGCTATCCAAGCTTCGAATGTTAGGCAAAACGCGTGAAAGCCGGAGTATATACTGAGTAGCAGTAGATTCCGAGGAAAGCGACCAAAGTTCGGCAAAGGAGGCGTTAATGACGGCCTGCATGGTCGGTTGGTCACATGGCCGCTTTGGCCGGCTGGCCGGTGAAACCGTCGAAACCCTGATTGTGCACGTTGCGGACGGCGCGCTGGCGGACGCCGGAATCGCGGCGAAAGACGTCGACGAAATCGTACTAGGCCATTTCAACGCCGGCTTCTCGGCACAGGATTTTACCGCTGCTCTGGTGCTGCAGGCTTCCAACGACCTGCGCTTCAAACCCGCGACGCGCGTGGAAAATGCATGCGCGACCGGCTCTGCGGCGGTGCATCAGGGCATCAAGACCATCGATGCACGCGCTGCACGGATCGTGCTCGTCGTCGGCGTCGAGCAGATGACGACGACGCCTGCGCCGGAGATCGGACGCAACCTCCTGAAGGCTTCCTATGTGCGTGAGGAGGCCGAGATCGATGGCGGCTTTGCGGGAATTTTCGGCAAGATCGCCGGGCTCTATTTTCAGAAATGGGGCGACCAGTCTGACGCGCTTGCAATGATCGCGGCGAAGAATCACAAGAACGGCGTCGGTAATCCCTATGCGCAGATGCGCAAGGACCTCGGTTACGACTTCTGCCGTACCGAGAGCGAGAAGAATCCGTTCGTGGCCGGTCCATTGAAACGCACCGACTGCTCGCTGGTGTCGGACGGCGCGGCCGCAGTCGTGCTCGCGGACGTGGAGACCGCGCTGAAGCTCAAGAAGGCTGTTGCCTTTCGCGCCGCCGAGCACGTGCAGGACTTTCTGCCGATGTCCAGACGCGACATCCTCAAGTTCGACGGTTGCGCACGGGCCTGGCAAAACGCGCTCGCAAAATCCGGATTGCGCCTCGATGATCTCTCTTTCATCGAGACGCATGACTGCTTCACGATTGCCGAACTGATAGAATATGAAGCGATGGGCCTGACTGCCGAAGGCCAGGGCGCGCGTGCGATCAAGGAAGGCTGGACCCAGAAAGACGGCAGGCTGCCGATAAATCCATCCGGCGGTCTGAAGGCGAAAGGTCATCCGATCGGTGCGACCGGGGTGTCCATGCACGCGCTGACAGCGATGCAGCTCACCGGCACCGCCGGCGATTTGCAGGTGAAGAATGCGCGGCTCGGCGGCATCTTCAATATGGGCGGGACTTCGGTCGCAAACTACGTGAGCATTCTGGAGCGGATCAGATAACGCGCCTGCTGCGGCGACTCTAGTTCAGCTTTCGCTCCGCCGAAGTGGGAAGGAAGGACGCGTCGAAAATGTCCTCGAGTTTCGGTTTCGCGCCCTTGAACTTGTGGGCCAGCGCGATCTGATGAATCGCGCGCGAGAAGCGCTGGGCGTCAATGGTGCCGTATCCGTTTGCTTTGACTTCGGGCGTAACGATGTTCTCGCGGATGGCCATTGTCAGCCGCTCGAGCTCGACACTTTTCCTCGCCTGCGCATTTCGCCGCAGGACCGATTCGACGGCGGTGGCTGGGTGCCTCACGGTCTCTCTCAGACCGCGCATGAACGCGTTGAGAAAGCCTTTCACGGCATCCGGGTGTTCGGCCGCGAATTTTGAGTTCACGATGATGGCATTGCCGTAAAGCTCCACGCCGTAGTCCGACATCATCAGCACCGAGAGGTCGCCGACGGGCACGCCCATATCTTTGAGGTTGATGTAGGTCGTGAACGAGTATCCGGTGACAGCGTCCACCTGGCCGGCTGCCAGCATCGGCTCGCGTACCGGAAAGCCGACATTCTCGATTTTTACTTTGGAGGCATCGATGCCGTTTGCCTGGACAAAAACAGGCCATTGCGCAAACGCTCCATCGGAGACGGGAGCTCCGAGCGTTTTTCCTTCAAGATCTTTTGGCACGAGGATGCCGCGGCTTTTCCGGCCGATCACGGCGAATGGCGGCCGATTATAGACCATGAAGACCGCCTTCAATGGCGCGCCCGGCTTGTTGTCGCGGTACCTCATCAACATATTGATGTCACCGAAGCCGATGTCATATTGCCCCGAAGCCACGCGCTCGATCGGCTCGAGAGAATTGTCGCCCGGTTCTATTGTGACGTTGAGGCCCTCCGCCTTGTAATAGCCCTTGTCGAGGGGATGCAGAAAGAGCGCGGCGGGTCCTTCGAAGCCGTAATCCAGGGAGAATTTTACGATTGTTTCCCCGGTCGCGGCGTTAGTTGTAAACGTCGCGGCAATCAGCAGCGCCAGCAGTGCCCACCAACCGGTGTGGTGAGCGTTCATCACAGACATCCTTCTTCAGCGGGCCGCGTGCGTCGTGCTCGACCGGGCCAGCGTGCAGCAAAGGATAGGTCGCTGCAAAGAGCAAGACATGCCCACATGTTCGGTAGTTAATTTAAGGCGTTATGACTAACGCCGCCGTTTACGATCCTGAGACCTCAAATCTCGATCACGATAAAGGCGGCTTTGAGATAGAATTGCGAAACACCACGGAGAGAGTCGAGCAATGCCGCCGGCTGCAGCAAAAAGGCTTGCGCGCGACATTCCGTCGCTTCGGGCGCCCTACGCTCCGCCTGACGAGAGCATTGCCGGCGGGCTGCTGGCATCGGCCGTGCGCTCAAGCGAAGCCGAAGCGCGTATTGATGCCCGCGCCCGGCGCCTCGTGCAGGCGATCCGCGCCCGCACCGGCCGCCTCGGCGGGGTCGACGATTTTCTGCACGCCTACGCGCTATCGACCAAGGAAGGGCTGGCACTCATGGTGCTGGCCGAGGCGCTTCTGCGTGTGCCGGATGCCGAGACTGCTGACCGCCTGATCGAGGATAAACTTCAGGCAGGAGACTGGGCGCGCCACGCTTCGCCGGCCTCACCGCTGGTGGTGTCAGCATCCGCCTGGACGCTCGGCCTCACGGTGAAGATCATTCATCCCGGGGAGACACCGGAAGGCATCCTCGATGCGCTGATCAAAAGGCTTGGATTGCCGGCCGTACGCGCAGCAACGCGCCAGGCGATGCGTCTGCTCGGCTCGCATTTCGTGCTTGGGCAGACCATCGAAGAAGCTCTTGCTCGCGCCGGTTCCCATCGCGACTTTCTCTATTCTTTCGACATGTTGGGAGAAGGGGCTCGCACCGGGCCGGACGCGCGCCGCTATCTCGACTCATATGCCAAAGCAATCGAGGACATCGGCAAGAGCGCAGGCAATAATGCGCTGCCGCGGCGGCCTGGCATTTCGGTCAAGCTTTCGGCTTTGCACCCGCGCTATGAGCCTTTGTCGCGCGAGCGTGTGCTTGCCGAACTTAGGCCGAGACTTCTGGAGCTCGCACAACTCGCGAAACGGCACGAGCTCAATTTTACTGTCGACGCGGAAGAGGCGGACCGGCTCGAACTGTCACTTGATGTGATCGCCGCCGTCCTGCGCGATTCTTCGCTCGCTGGGTGGGAAGGCTTCGGCCTTGCGGTGCAGGCTTATCAGAAGCGCGCCTCGTCTTTGATCGATTGGATTTCGGGCGCCGCCGAGACTTTGAACCGGAGGATGATGGTCCGGCTGGTCAAGGGGGCCTATTGGGACACCGAGATCAAGCGCGCGCAGGAGCGCGGTCTTGCCGACTATCCAGTTTTTACGCGCAAGGCCATGACCGACCTTTGTTACATGGACTGCGTCCGCAAACTACTTGCCGCGAGGCCGCAGCTCTATCCCCAGTTCGCGACTCACAATGCTCTGACGGTGGCGTGCGTGATCGAGGACGCCGGCGACTCCGATAATTATGAATTCCAGCGGCTGCACGGCATGGGCGAAGTGCTCTATGACGCGTTGCGCGCCGAACTGCCCGATCTGACCTGCCGGGTGTACGCACCGGTCGGTGGACACGCCGACCTGCTGGCGTATCTGGTGCGTCGGCTGCTCGAGAATGGCGCAAATTCATCATTCGTGTCGGTGGCCGCCGATCCGGCGGTGCCGATTGAATCCATCCTCCGGCGCCCGCAAAGCCTGATCGGCAGCCCGGCGCACGCGCGTCATTCGCATATTCCGCTGCCGCGCGACCTGTTCGGCCCGTCGCGGCGCAATTCGTCCGGTATCGAATTTGGCGACAGCGCCACGCTTGACGCACTGATTGCCGAAGTCCGCTCCGCACCAAAGATGGCCCTCGCCAAACCGTTGGTGGACGGCTCGATTATTTCAGGACCCGAACGTGTGGCCAGCTCCCCCATCGACGGCGCGGTCATCGGCGTCGTGCAGGAAGGTGACGAGGCAGTTGCCAACGCAGCAATTGCGGCGGCGCAGGCTGCGTTTCCTGCGTGGAATGCAACTCGCGTTGCCGAGCGTGCCGCGGCGCTTGAACGCGCTGGCGATCTGATCGAACAGAACCGCGGCCGCCTGATTGCGCTGCTGCAAAGTGAGGCGGGCAAAACGATCGACGACTGTGTTTCTGAACTGCGGGAGACGGTCGATTTTTGCCGCTTCTATGCACAGGACGCGCGCCATACGTTTGCACCACAGACCTTGCCGGGACCGACAGGCGAATCCAATGAGCTACGCATGCGGGGCCGCGGCGTATTCGTCTGCATCAGCCCGTGGAATTTCCCGCTCGCGATTTTCACCGGACAGGTGGCAGCAGCACTTGCTGCCGGAAACGCCGTCGTGGCGAAGCCGGCAGAGCAGACGCCGCTTGTGGCTTTCGAGGTCGTCAGGTTGCTGCATAGCGCCGGTATTCCGCCTGGCGTGCTTAATCTCGTTCCCGGCGACGGAAAGACCGGGGCGTTGCTCGTTGCGGATCGCCGCGTGGCGGGCGTTGCCTTCACAGGCTCGAGCGAGGTCGCCAACAGCATCAATCGTGCACTAGCGGCCAGGAGCGGGCCAATTGCGTCGCTGATCGCGGAGACCGGCGGCATCAATGCGATGATCGTTGATGCGACGGCGTTGCCCGAACAGGTTACTGACGACGTGATCACGTCGGCATTCCGCTCGGCCGGCCAGCGCTGCTCAGCATTGCGGTTACTGTGCGTTCAGGACGATGTCGCTGACCGCGTGCTCGATATGGTCGTGGGCGCCGCGCGCGAACTCAGGCTTGGAGATCCGCGTGATCTTGCGACGCATGTCGGTCCGGTCATCGACGGCGAGGCCAAGAGCAAACTCGACCGCTGGCTTGCCATGATGGAGTCGCGCGGCGCAGTTCTGTTTCGTCTGGAAGCAGATCCTCCGGCAGGCGGCACCTACGTCGTGCCGGCGATCATCAGGCTCGGCAGCGCGCGCGAGCTTAAAGAAGAAGTATTCGGACCGCTTGTTCACGTCGTGCGCTGGCGTGCAAACGAACTCGACCAGTTACTCGGTGACATCGCTGGGAACGACACTGCGCTGACGCTCGGCATTCACTCTCGTATCGAGACCGTCGTTAAGCACGTCACTGCGCGCATGCCGCACGGGAATGTGTATGTGAACCGAAACATGATCGGAGCAGTCGTTGGCTCGCAGCCGTTCGGCGGGAGTCATTTGTCCGGGACAGGGCCGAAAGCGGGAGGCCCGAACTATTTGCGGCGCTTCGCCCTCGAGCAGGTTGTTACTGTGAACACGGCCGCGTCGGGCGGCAATGCGATGCTTCTGTCGGAGCAGGAATAGTTACCGTCCACGGCTGCCATGTCCTCTGACGGGCTTGTGCGCAGCGAAATTGCCCTCTCTTTGCAGCAATTTCCCCGCTTAATTCTTCAATTACCGTGACGGAATGCCTGCGCGGAACTGCCTCCAATTGTCACATGCGTTAACCGGTTTCGCCCGCGGTTCGGGTATTCTGGCGCGCATGACTGATTCGGTTGCCAGACTTTATGATGCCGTAATCGCGGCGCGCGAGGCGGATCCCGCGAAATCGCGAACCGCCCGGCTTTTGCGCGCCGGGCGCGCAAAAATGGCGAAGAAAGTCGCTGAGGAAGCAGTCGAGGTCGTCATTGACGCCATGCATGGCCAGCTCGAGGCCGTGGTCATGGAAAGCGCCGATCTGATCTACAATCTCGTGGTTCTTTGGGTCCATGCCGGCGTGCGTCCGGAGGACGTCTGGGCCGAAATGCGCCGCCGCGAGTTGATGTTCGGTATTGCCGAAAAAGTGCCAAAAGATTTGGTTCGGACGACGTCACGGCGTAAAGTCGTCTCATTGGAGAGCAGGCGCGTGCGCAAGCGCCGTTGATCCGTCACAATTCTCCCGACGAGTGAGTTGATGACCGTTGAGGCAGCCGAGCCGCGATCCCTGCTGCGCCGTCTTTATGACCGGTGCATTGCTGCAGCCGATAAACCACACGCACTGTGGGTTATGGGCGCCGTTTCCTTTGCCGAAAGCTCATTCTTTCCCGTGCCACCCGACGTAATGCTGATACCAATGGCGCTGGCGCGTCCCCAGCGTGCCTACGTAATGGCCCTTTGGTGCACGGTCACGTCGGTGGCGGGCGGGGTGCTTGGCTATGCGATCGGCGCGTTGCTTTATGATTCCGTCGGCCTCTGGTTGATCCAGCTGTATGGCTATGGCGACAAAGTGGAGGCTTTTCGCGAGGCCTACGCCGAGTGGGGCGCCTGGATCATACTTTTGAAGGGTCTGACTCCCATCCCCTACAAGATCGTCACCATCACGTCGGGGTTTGCGGGATACAATCTTGCACTATTCATATTGTTTTCAATCATCACGCGCGGCGTCAGATTTTTCGCGCTGGCGTTCCTCTTGCACCGGTATGGCCCGGATGCGCGTCATATCATTGAAAAGCGCTTGGGACTTTGGGTGCTGCTCGGCGCTATAGTCATCGTCATTGGACTTGTGGCTACGCTATACTTGTTCTGACGGTCCCGGTTCTCATTTTTGCCATCGAAAATGGGTAGGTGGCTGCCGTCGGATTTCTGTCAGTTCCGATCATGGGCACCAAACAGATTTCGAATTTTCGGCGGAACAGTCTGGGGACGCTCGTCTGTTCGTCTATCCTGCTGTCGGCATTTGCGTTCGCGCAAGACGCCGGCCCTGCCGTCGAGAAGCCACGCGAGGGATTCCTCGTGACTATCAGCCGCTGGTTCTCGCAGCAATCTGCCAACGTCAATTCGACATTCCAGGACGCGCGCCAGAAGGTTGAAGGCTTGGGACAGGAGGCGGGCGCCGCAGCCAAGTCGACTGTCGAAGGGGCCAAAGACGCGGCTGGAGCCGTTGCACGCATTCCTGCCGCGCGTCCCGTGACCGGTCACGAAAAATGTCAGACCGCACCGAACGGCGCGCCAGACTGCATCGCCGCCGCAAATAGTCTGTGCAAGACGAAAGGTTTCGATTCGGGCCGCAGCCTTGACATGACGACGGCGGAGATCTGCCCACCCAAGGTGTGGATGTCGGGACGTTCGTCCGGACCCGAGTGTCATACCGAAACATTCGTATCACGCGCAATTTGCCAGTGAGACTCACGTTCTTGTGCTCGGAACATGATTGTGTTTCCGTCGCGCCAGCGACGGAGTGGGTGAAGTGAATCTCTATGCAAAGTTGCTTGAACGCGAGGCCGACGATCGCCCGGTGACCGTGGCGGTGATCGGTGCCGGCAAGTTCGGTACGATGTTTCTTTCGCAGGCGCGGCTCACGCGTGGAATGCACGTCGCCGGTGTCGCCGACATCAACGTCCCGCGCGCGCGAAGCCAGCTCAAGACTGCAGGCTGGCCCGATGAATGTCATGCGGCAAGCTCACTTGCGGATGCGTACAAGAAGCGAACGACGTTCGTCACTGACGATGCCGAGGCGCTCATCGCTGATCCGCAGATGGAAGTCATTGTTGAGGCGACCGGCGTTCCCGGTGCCGGCATCCGTCACGCACTGAAGACGATCATGGCTGGCAAGCACATCGTCATGGTCAACGTCGAAGCCGATGCCGTGGCCGGACCATTGCTTGCTCGGCGTGCGAGGGCTGCCGGTGTTGTCTATTCGCTGGCGTGGGGCGACCAACCGGCGCTGATCTGTGAGCACGTCGATTGGGCGCGAACCGCGGGCTTCAAGGTTATTTGCGCGGGAAAGGGCACGCGCTACGAGCCCCACTATCACAGGTCAAACCCCGACAACGTCTGGGACATCCTCGACAAATATCTGAAGATTTCCGACAGAAAGTCGATCAATCCGAAGATGTTCAACTCATTCGTTGACGGCAGCAAGTCTGGCATCGAAATGACAGCGGTCTGCAACGCTACCGGCCTGGTTCCGCAACCGAATGGCCTCGGTTTTCCGCCGGCGACGCGGTTCGAGCTTGCCGACATCTGCAAACCGAAAACCCACGGAGGCACGCTCGAAGGAGCGGGCGTGACCGAGGTGACGTCTTCGGTCTATCGCGACGGCCGGGACGTGCCGCATCACCTGGCGCTCGGTACCTACGTCGTGTTCGAGGGCGACACCGAATATGCGCGGCGCTGCTTCAAGGAATATGCAATGCTGCCGGACCAGACCGGCAAATACGCGGCACTCTACCGCCCAATTCACATGATCGGTCTCGAATTGGGCATTTCGGTCGCGAGCGCGGCGTTGCGCAACGAACCGACCGGCGCGCCGACTGGGTTCCGCTCGGATGTGGTGGCAACGGCCAAGCGGGCCCTGAAGGCCGGTGAAATACTCGATGGCGAGGGTGGCTTTTGCGTCTGGGGAAAGCAGACCCCGGCCAATGTCTCGCTCGAGCGCGAATTGCTGCCGCTCGGACTGGCTCACGATGTGAAACTCAAATGCGACGTCGCCGAGGGCGAGGCATTGCGGTGGTCGGACGTTGCATACGATCCGAATGATTCTGCAGTGAAGATCCGGCGCGAAATGGAAGCCGCATTCGGCCGCCGCAATGTCGGCACCGAAACGGTGGCGTAGGGCGGCTATCCGAGTTCGATTTCTCCATCCACCTTGTGGTTGAGGCCGATCTTGCCGATTGTCAGCACCATTTGCGCACTGATGGTTTCGTTGCCTTTCAAACGGCCGTCGCTCACGGCTGCGCGAATTGCTTTTTCGATCTCCTGCTGCGAGGTTACGCCCACCACCTTGAGAAATTTGCGTAGTGACATGTTCAGTGCTTCTTCATTCATCTTGCAAGCTCCCTGAAAAGCCGGATTCCGGATCGATCTTACGGCGGGCCGGGCAAAGTTACCAACCGGATCGTCAAATGCGGGACACGCGTTTTTGTTTGGCGGCTGTGCCGCTTGAGGCTATAGCTATGCCCGCAAAGCCGGTGTGGCGGAATTGGCAGACGCGCACGACTCAAAATCGTGTTCCCAAAAGGAGTGTCGGTTCGACCCCGACCACCGGCACCATCCAATTCGCGAATGACGATGAACAGACAGGCCGTCGGAGCGTCAGCGTATATGAACGGCTATCTTGACATGGCCCGGCGCGACCCCGTGCTGTCCGCGGCCGCAATCGTTGCGGCTGTCGGTCTGCTCACGATCTGCGGATTCTTGTTCTTCGAGCATGTGCTCGGCTACCCGCCGTGCCCGCTCTGCCTGGAGCAGCGCAACGCATACTACGTCAGCGTCCCGCTCGCCGCGCTCCTCTGTCTCGGTGCAAGTCACGGTGCATCGAACAAAGTAATCATCGCCGGGTTTGCCGTAATCACCGCCGTCATGCTCTGGAATACCGGTTTGGCCGCCTATCATGCCGGCGTCGAATGGAAATTCTGGGCCGGCCCAAACGATTGCTCTGGCCCGATCAACGATTTTGGCTCGGCCGGCAATCTGTTGAAACAGCTTCAGGACATCAGGATTGTACGCTGTGACGAGGCGGCGTGGCGGTTTCTTGGCATCTCACTCGCCGGCTATGATGTGCTGATTTCGCTGTTTCTGGCCGGTATCGCCGGCTGGGGTCTGAAGGCGTCGCTGCAGCGAAAGCCGGTCGACCTGGAATAAGGAGAGGCGGACCCTCCCATGGACGTTATTGTGATTGGCGCCGGCATCGGCGGACTAACGCTGGGGCTGATGCTTCATCGTGCCGGGATTGCTTGCCGCATATTCGAGGCGGCGCCCGAGCTCAAGGCGGTCGGCGTCGGCATCAATATCCTTCCGCATGCGTCGCGCCAACTCTGCGCGCTGGGTCTTGAAAACGCACTCGCCAATGTGGCGGTCACGACGCGTGAATATTGCTTCTATAACCGCTTCGGCCAGTTCATCTACAGCGAGCCAGCCGGCCGGTTTGCCGGCTATGACGTGCCACAGTTTTCAATCCATCGCGGCGACCTGCAGATGGTCCTGCTCGACGCATTCATCGAGCGCGCGGGGGCGGACAAAGTCATCACCGGGTGGCGCTGCACGCGTGTCGAGCACGATGGCGCAGAAGCAGTCGCTCACTTCGAAGACCTCGACGGCAGGGCGCTGCCGGTCCAGCGCGGCTCCGTCGTGGTCAGCGCCGAAGGCATCCACTCCGTGCTGCGCAAGCAACTTTATCCGGAGGAAGGCCCGCCGAAATATTCAGGCATCAACATGTGGCGCGGCGTTACGCGTTGGAAGCCATTCTTGTCGGGCGCCAGCATGATCCGTATCGGCTGGCATCATCCGGCCAAGCTGTTGATCTATCCGATCCGCAACAATATCGATGCCGACGGTCGCCAGCTTGTGAACTGGGTATGTGATATCGAGACGCCGCAATACCAGGCGCGTGACTGGAACAGGCGCGGCCGGCTGGAGGATTTTCTGCCGGCGATGGCTGATTGGCATTTCGATTGGCTCGACGTGCCGCAATTCATCAGCAGTTCGGACACGATTCTCGAGTATCCGATGGTCGACCAGGATCCGTTGCCGCGCTGGAGCTTTGGCCACCTCACGCTGTTGGGAGACGCGGCACATCCAATGTATCCGCGCGGCGCAAATGGTGCAGCGCAGGCCATACTCGATTGCAGGGCATTGACCGATGCGCTCGCCGCCAATACCGATCCGGTTGCTGCGCTGAAAGCGTACGAGACCATGCGCCTTCCGGAGACGAGCGAAGTTGTGCTGG
Source organism: Pseudolabrys sp. (assembly GCA_036557605.1). Taxonomy (GTDB): domain Bacteria; phylum Pseudomonadota; class Alphaproteobacteria; order Rhizobiales; family Xanthobacteraceae; genus Pseudolabrys. The sequence continues at coordinate 6,586 of DATBHE010000090.1, read as the reverse complement.
CGAACCGCAGGGCCCCGCCGGATGCAATCCTGCACGAGGTCTATCGCCGGACCGGAGACAAGCCGTTCAAGAATATCGACGACGTCATCAGCCGCGAGGAATTGATCGCGCTCTCCGAGAGCTACAAGCGGGTCGCTGGCTATGACAAGGAACGGCTGAAATCGCGGGTTTGACGAATATCAAGGCGCTGACGACCACGAAATGCGAAGGTGCGCGTACATCCGGCGTCACCCGCTGCATCTTCGTGGCCGCTCGGCGACGGAACCGGAAGGCTCAACGTCACCGCTCCGGCCATATAGGTACCGCTGGAGTCGTTACAAGGGTAGCAGGACCATGGCTAACGCATCAGGCTACACATCGACCGCAAAGTTCCTGCATTGGTTGATTGTGGCGCTGCTTGTCGGCCAGTTCATATTTGCCTGGACAATGCCGCACATCGGCCGCGACACGCCGGTGACGACCCTGATCAGCCTTCACTTTACCTTCGGCATCATTGTTCTTGCTGTTGCTGTGCTGCGGCTTGCCTGGCGGGCAACCCATGCAGAGCCGACGCCTCTTGACGGTTTGTCACCTTGGCAGGTGCAGACCGCACGGATCGTGCACTGGCTGCTCTACATTTTGCTGTTTGTCGTGCCTATTCTCGGATGGATCAACGCGTCATGGCGCGGCATGCCGGTGGTGATGTTCGGGCTGGAATTGCCACAGTTGGTCGGCAACCGTGCCGCGGGTTGGCGCTGGACCGGCGATGTGCATGCGTTCATTTCCAACTACGTGATGCTGACGCTCGTCGGCCTGCACGTGTTGGCCGGGCTGTATCATTATTTCATCCGCCGTGATGATGTACTTCAGCGAATGCTGCCTGAGCGCTGAGTCTCAGGGTTTGCCCATGACCTTGCGCTTCCAGCCCTCCCAGGTGCGGGCGAGTCCGTGGCCCTCGCGCGCTTCGATTTTACGCGCTTCCTCAAGGTCCATGTAGGTGATCGGCGCGCCCATGCTCATGGCTTGCGCCTGTAGAGTCGCATTGAGAGCGAGGAATATCGTGCGGCCGACGACGCGAGGCAACGAAGGGCCGGTGACAACCGCGCCGTGCCCGCGCATCAATGCAGCCGGGTGATCGCCGAGCACTTCCGCAAGATCATGCCCGAGCGTCGAGTTACGAATGAGCATGTCGGTCATGCCCGCACGATCACGGATTTCAAAAACAGGAACTCCAAAGCCGATGAAGGCCGAGCGATGATACATCGGCTTGAGAGGGACTTTGGTGACGCCGAATGGGATCAAGGACGGCGCATGGGTATGCACAACGGCGATTACGTCCGGACGCAATTTGTAGATTTCGCCGTGTATGTAACGCTCGGTAAAAAGCGCCGACATCGGCAAGCCGTGGGTATCGACCGGCCTGCTGTCGAGGTCGAATTCCAGAATATCTTTCTCGGTCACGAGGTCGGCCGACAGGCCGCGTGACATCAGAAATCGGTTTGGATCGCGATTGTGGCGGACCGAAACATGGCCCCAGCCGTCGAGCAAGCCATGATCGGCGAGAATGCGGCCGGCCGCGACCAGATCTTCAACCAATTTGGGATCGGCCGGACCGGCGGAACTGGGCGCCGGTTGTGCGACCGCATTTCCCGCGATGCACAGCACAACGAGAGCGGACAGGATAAGTCGCTCGCTGCGCATCATGACACGCTCCAAAATCTGACGGATGTCTTATGGCTCGAGTTCGGTGTCCCAGTAGAGATAGTCGAGCCAGCTTTCATGCAGATAGTTGGGCGGGAACAGTCGGCCGTTTCTGTGAAGATGATGCACGGTCGGCTGGAACGGCATTTGCGACGGCCACATTCTCGCTTCGTCGGGTGTCAGATTGCCCTTGCGCAAATTGCATGGCGAGCAGGCCGCCACGACGTTGTCCCAGGTCGTATGCCCGCCGCGCGACCGAGGCAGCAAATGATCAAAGGTGAGGTCATCGCGATCACCGCAGTACTGGCACGAGAAGCGGTCGCGAAGAAAGACATTGAATCGAGTGAAGGCCGGATGCGTGGAAGGCTTCACGAAGGTCTTGAGTGAAACCACGCTCGGTAGCTTCATCTCGAACGAGGGGCTGTGCACTGCGCGGTCGTAGTTGGCGACGATGTTCACGCGCTCGAGGAACACCGCCTTGATCGCGTCCTGCCAGGACCACAACGAAAGCGGGTAATAGCTCAACGGTCGAAAATCCGCGTTGAGGACCAGGGCCGGAAAACCGCTGGGCGAAACATGAACGTTCAAGCGACGCTCCTCCACCTCCCTGAGGCTGCCGCCACGCAGCTGAGGCGCTAGTAATAGGGCAGCGTGACAGGATTGTGAAGCCGGGACGGGAGGTTACCCGCAGGGCAGCTATTTGTGACGAGCAAAGCATTTGGCCAGGAATTCACCGCCCTGGCGGAGACCTTCCTGGTCGATGCCGTGGCCTATTCCGGACGAAATATGCCACTCCGTGGGAACATTGAGTGCCGCGAGGCCCTGGGCGGCATGAAACACTGCCTGCACCGGAATGAGCTGATCGCTATCGCCGTGGATCAGAAGAACCGGGGGACGGCTGCGAATCTCTGAAGCGAAGGTCTCGATGACGACGTCTTCCGGCATCACCAGCATTCCAGAATAGCCGACGATCGCCGCCGGCGCGATGGGTCGCCGTAATCCGATGTGAAGCGACATCATCGTGCCCTGACTGAAGCCGACCAGTGCCAGCGCCGAAGGCGGAAGATCGCGGCGTTTGAGCTCGGCGTCGAGAAAATGTTCGAGAACCGGCGCCGCCTCGTTCACGCCGGTCCAGCGCTCCTCGGGATTTCGGAACGTCAGCGCAAACCATTCGCGGCCCACAGGGGCCTGTCCGCAGGGACGCGGCGCATGCGGCGAAACGAACGCGGCATCCGGGAGCAATCCCTGCCATGCGCGGCCGATATCGATCAGGTCGTTGCCGTCGGCGCCATAGCCGTGGAGGAAGACGACGAGCTGGCGCGCACGGCCCGAGCGCGGCTCAAGGCGCGGTCCATCGAGTTCAGCCATTCTTCTTCCTTTTTCGCGTCTTCTTTCCGGCGGCTCGTTTCGCCGGGCCATTCAGCTGAACCGGCACCACATCGCGTTTCTTCACGACATGATAGTAGGCCCAGAGGAGATGCGCCGCCACGCCGCGCCATGGCCGCCAGGCTTCGGCGATCTTGGTCAGCGCCTTGGCGTCCGGACGCTTGCGCAAACCGAGCGCCAGGCGAGCCGATTCCTGAACCGCGAGATCGCCGGATGGAAAGGCATCCGCGTGTCCGAGGCAAAAGAGAAGATAGATGTCTGCCGTCCACGGGCCGACACCATGCAAGGCGGTAAGAGCGGCGTGCGCCTCGTCAGCATTCATATTGCCGACGGCGGTGAGATCGATTCGCCCTTTGGCGACAGCTTTGCTGATTTCCCGAATCGATTTGATCTTTGGTGCCGACAGGCCCAGGCGCTTCAGCTTGTCGGCGCGGGCACGGCGTACCGTATCGTGGTGAAAAGGATCGAATGCAGCGAACAGCCGGGCGCGAATCGCGGCGGCACTCGCCGTTGAAAGCTGCTGTCCGCAGACAATCGCACAGAGGCCGGGAAAACCTGGCTCGCGCCGGCGCAGGTTGAAAGCACCGGCCTTTTCGGCCACCGATTTGAGCCGAGGATTGGCTGCGACAAGTTGGGCGAGACCGGCCTGCAGATCGGCATCGGTGTGGAGGAAATGGGTCATCGGCCCTTAGATATTATGCCTGTGTCGTTTCGGTGGAAGCGAGAATGCAAACTGGACTCATGCTTGCTGCGGAATGAATAATTTTGAGATTCCATAGTCGAGCCATGCCACCCGTTTTCCGCTTTGCACCGTCACCTAACGGCTACCTGCATCTGGGCCATGCCCTGTCCGCGCTGCTCAATGCCGGCATGGCTCGAATCAATGGCGGGCGTCTATTGCTGCGTATCGAAGACATCGATACGGCGCGTTGTCGCCCAGAGTACGAAGCGGCGATTTATGAAGACCTGAGATGGCTTGGCATCCAGTGGGATGATTCTGTCCGCCGGCAGTCCGAATATTGGAGCGAATATCGCAATGCCCTCGCGCAGCTCCAGAGCAGAGGGTTGATCTATCCAAGTTTTGAAAGTCGGGCCGAGATCGCGCGACTGGCGGCCGCGCGTGACGCGAACCGCCCTTGGCCATGCGATCCCGATGGGGCGCCGCTATATCCCGGCGATGCAAAAAAAATGGATTCGGAGGAACGGGCCCGGCGGATCGAGGCTGGTGAGCCATACGCGCTCAGGCTCGACATGAAGGCGGCCTTGGCATGCAGTGAGGAGCTAAGGTGGACCGAAACCGGCGCAGGGCCTGCCGGTGAGACGGGAACGATTACCGCCGACCCATCGATCTGGGGCGACGTGGTTCTCGCTCGCAAAGAAATTCCGACCAGCTACCACCTGGCTGTCGTTGTCGACGACGCGGCTCAGGGCGTCACCGAGGTCGTGCGCGGCAGCGACCTGTTTCATGCGACGGCCCTCCATCGGTTGCTTCAGGTACTGTTGGGTCTGCCGGAACCGCGGTACCACCACCATCGACTTGTTCTCGACGAGGTGGGCAACAAGCTGTCGAAGTCGACACAATCTACGGGCTTACGTGAGCTGCGCGCGCGGGGCGCGACCCCAGCCGAAATCCGCCGCATGGCCGGGCTCGATTGAGCCGGACTTCCATGCCAATGTCCGTCCGGGGTAACGCAGACGATGGCGAAGCACGCCAAGAAAAGACGGCGCCGCGCGCGCGGTAAGAAAGCCGGCTTATCGAAAGCACCGTCGCCGCGCGCGATCGAGGTGGCGCTCGCCGGCATCGCGCACGATATTCGCACGCCATTGACAGGTATCGTGGCGCTTGCCGAACTTCTGGCATCGTCAGATCTGGGCGCGCGCGAGCGCGAATGGGCCACAGCGATCAAGAGTGGCGCTGATCACCTGTCGGCGTTGACGACGGTGATTGTGGATGCCGCGAAAGCGGAGGCGAAGGGTCTTGTGCTTCGCGACGAGCCGTTCTCGCCGCGAGCGCTTGCTGAAGCCATCGGCGCGGCTCTTGCCGCGCGGGCCCACAACAAAGGTCTGAAGACCGAGATCGATACTGACAACAATTTGCCCCCACTGGTCTTGGGCGACAGCTTACGTTTGCGCGCCGCGCTCGAAAACCTCGCCGACAATGCCGTGAAGTTTACCCACGAGGGAAAGGTTGCGTTCAGGGCAGCGGCTGAACCGGCGCCCCGTGGTCGCGTGCGTCTGGTCTTTACCTTCGCCGACAACGGAATCGGAATCGCTGCAAGTGAGCTCAACCAGCTGTTTCGGCCCTTTGCGCAAGCCAGCGCCAGAATTTCAAAGCAATACGGCGGGGCCGGTCTCGGTCTGTCGTTCGTCAAACGGTTTGCCAAGGCCATGGGTGGCGATCTGCAGGTAACCAGCAAAATGGGCAGCGGTTCGACGTTTCGGCTGAGCGCACTTGTTGGATCGGCGCAAGTGCAGGAAGCGGTGACGCGGCGGGATGCACGGCCAGTTTCCATCCGGCCGTTGTCGATCCTTTGTGCGGAGGACAACCCTTATGGCCGCGTGGTGATGAACACGATCCTTGGCGAACTTGGACACCACGTCGACTTTGCCGAAACGGGCGAAGCGGCCGTGGCAGCGGTTGAACGCGGCGGTTATGACGTAGTTCTGATGGATGTGACGCTTGGCGGAATGAGCGGCCTGGAAGCGGCGCGTCGCATTCGCGCGCTCCCGGGAAAGCCCGCCGAGACGCCGATCATCGGCGTTTCCGGACGGAGCGAAACCGGCGATGAAGCGGCCGCGCGCGCAGCCGGGATGAATTTTTATTTCGTCAAACCGGTGAGCCCGCGAAAGCTGGCGCAGGCCTTGGCCGAATGCAGCAAGGTCTGATCAGACGTTGCTCGCGCCCTTGGCGCGTTCGACGATCCGGACCACGTCCGACATGATGCGATTCAGCTCGAAATCCTTCGGCGTATAGACTGCTGCAACACCTGCTTTTTCAAGTTCGGCTGCGTCCTGAGGGGGGATAATGCCACCGACGATCACCGGCACGTCGAGACCGGCCTGCTTCATGCGGCCGACGACGTCCTCAACCAGCGGCAGATGACTGCCGGAGAGCACGGAAAGCCCGACGACGTGCACCATCTCCTTGCGGGCCGCTTCGACGATCTCTTCCGGCGTCAGCCGGATGCCTTCATAGACGACCTGCATGCCGGCGTCGCGCGCACGCACTGCGATCTGCTCGGCACCGTTGGAATGGCCGTCGAGGCCAGGTTTGCCTACGAGGAAAGTGAGCCTGCGCCCGAGCTTGCGTGAGATGCGGTCAACGTCGGCGCGGATGTCATCAAGGCCGGCGACATCGTTGCGCATCGCGCGGCCGACACCGGTCGGCGCGCGATACTCACCGAACGCCTCTCGCAGCGTCCATCCCCATTCGCCGGTGGTGACGCCCGCTTTCGCGCATTCTATGGAGGCCGGCATGATGTTGATGCCGCTGCCGGCCGCCCGCTTGAGTTCTTTGAGC
>DATBHE010000089.1:0-127046 GCA_036557605.1 Pseudolabrys sp. | reverse complement strand
GCCGACGCAATCGGCCTGTATTTCCGCGGTGATTGACTCTTCCCGGCTTTATTGAACCAATAGTCCCCGCTGTTTTGGGAGGAGTTGGACCATGCGTGCTTGCGTATGCAGACTGGCGGCAGCAACGGCATTTTTGTTTGTAGTTAACGCGGCATCGGCGCAGGACAAGATCCGCATCGGCCTCATTTATACACTGTCCGGTCCTGCCTCTACGCTCGGCCAGCAGTCGAAGAATGGCTTTGAGCTCGCGGTCAAAGACCTTGGCGGCAAGATGGGCGGCAAGGAGGTCGAACTTGTTGTTGCCGACGACGAGCTCAAGCCCGATGTCGCGATTCAAAAAGTTCGCGGCATGATCGAGCGCGATCGGGTGGATTTCGTGGTCGGTCCGATATTTTCCAATATCCTGGTCGCAATCCACAAGCCGGTCATCGACGCGGGAAAGATCCTGATCAGCACCAATGCCGGCACCTCGAACTTCGCGGGGGCAGGATGCAATGCGAACTTCTTCGTGACCTCGTATCAGAACGACCAGATCTTTGAAGCGATCGGGCAGGCGGCCAACAAGCTGGGCTACAAGCGGGTTTATGCGTTGGTGCCGAATTATCCGGCGGGCAAGGATGCGATCGCCGGGTTCAAGCGTACCTATAAGGGCGAGATTGCCGAGGAATCACTGGTCCCGTTGAACACGACCGATTTCGGACCGGAGGTCTCGAAAATAGCCGCGGCAAAGCCCGATGCTTTGTTTACTTTCATGCCGGGCGGACTCGGCATCAATCTTATCAACACGTACATCCAGGCTGGCCTGAAGGGAAAAATCCCGATCGTCTCAGCTTTTACGGCCGATGAGGCGACACTGCCGGTGCTCAAGGACAATGCAGTGGATGTTTATGGGGTGCTGACCTGGGCGCCCAATTTGGACAATCCGGCCAACAAGAAGTTCGTCTCCGAGTACGAAGGTGCCTACAAGGCCGTGCCGGCTTCCTATGCAATGCAGGCCTATGACGCTGCGATGCTGATCAATAGCGCTGTTGCCGCCGTCAAGGGCAACCTCGCCGACCAGAATGCAGTGCGCGCCGCACTCAGGAAAGCGGCCTTTACGTCCGTGCGCGGGCCGTTCAAGTTCAACATCAACGGTTACCCGGTCGAGGACTTCTACCTCACAAAAGTTGCCAGGCGGGCCGACGGCAAATACGAGACGCAGGTGGTGGAGAAGATCTTCTCGAACCACGCAGACGGCTACGCCAAGGACTGCAAGACACAGTAATTCAAGGCATTTTGCCGCCACGATTGCGGAGGGGGCGCTTTTGCAAAATGCTTTAAGTTTAGAAATTATAGGTTTATAATAGATTACTAACTGGATCAGCCCATGCGCGCGGTTTGTCTTGGCGGCGGCCCCGGCGGCCTTTACTTCGCGATTTCGCTCAAAAAGCGGAATCCCGCGCACGAGGTTGTGCTTATCGAGCGCAACCGGCCGGACGATACTTTCGGCTGGGGTGTCGTGCTATCCGACGAAACGCTGGCCAATCTTGAAGCCAATGATGCGGAGAGCGCAGCGCTCATTCGCGAGTCTTTTGTTTATTGGGACGATATTGCGGTTCACTACCGCGGTGAAACCGTGCGGTCAGGCGGTCACGGCTTTTCGGGCATCGGCCGCAAACGCCTTTTGAACATTCTACAGGAGAGGGCCCGTTCGCTCGGGGTCAGGCTTCAATTCGAAACCGAGGCCAGCGACGTTTCGGCCTATGCGGATTACGACCTGATCGTCGGCTCTGACGGGGTGAATTCGCGCGTCCGCGCCGCGCATGCCGATGTGTTCAAGCCGGATATCGACGTGCGCGCGTGCAAATACATGTGGCTGGGCACGCATCAGAAATTCGACGACGCCTTCACTTTTATCTTCGAGGAAACCGAGCACGGCTGGATTTGGGCGCACGCCTACCAGTTCGACGCCGACACTGCGACCTTTATCGTTGAATGCTCGGAAGCGACCTGGCGTCGCGCCGGCTTCGACAGAATGACAACGGAGGAGACGATTGCAGCCTGCGAGAAAATATTCGCCCGCAATCTCGGTGGCCATAAATTGATGTCGAATGCGCGGCATCTCCGCGGCTCGGCTTGGCTCAATTTCAATCGCGTCCTGTGCGAGCGCTGGAGTCACGGAAACATTGTTCTGCTTGGGGACGCGGCTGCTACCGCACATTTTTCGGTTGGCTCGGGCTCAAAACTGGCCATGGAAAGTGCCATCGCGCTTGCCGAGTACTTGCACAGCGAGTCCACCATGGCGCGCGCGTTCCGCCGCTATGAAGACGAGCGGCGGCTCGAAGTCCTTCGTTTACAAAGCGCTGCTCGCAATTCGACCGAATGGTTCGAGAACGTCGAACGTTATCTGCATCTCGATCCGGTCCAGTTCAACTACTCCCTGCTGACGCGCTCGCAGCGCATCAGTCATGAAAATCTGCGCACGCGCGACGGAGAATGGCTCGGCGGCGCGGAGCGCTGGTTCGAGCGCCAGGCCACTGGCCGGGAACCGCAGATAAGGCGGGCGCCAATGTTTGTGCCTTTCCGGATGCGCAACGTCGAACTCAAGAACCGTGTCGTGGTGTCGCCAATGGCGCAGTACCGCGCAGTCGATGGCACGCCGACCGACTGGCATTTGGTCCACTATGCCGAGCGTGCCAAAGGCGGGGCAGGGCTCGTCTTTACAGAGATGACGTGCGTATCGCCGGAGGGGCGCATCACACCTGGCTGCGCCGGCCTCTATCGTCCGGAGCACGAAACCGCGTGGAAGAGAATTGTCGACTTCGTCCATGCCGAAACAGACGCAAAAATTGCCATTCAGCTGGGCCATTCCGGTCCGAAGGGCTCCACCCAGTTGGGCTGGGAAACGATGGATGCGCCGTTGCCGTCCGGCAACTGGACCGTGATGGGGCCTTCGGCGGTCGCCTGGAGCGCGGAGAACCAGGCACCGCGGGAGATGACGCGCGCGGATATGGACAGAGTGCGTGACGAATTCGTGGGCGCCGCACAAATGGCGCATCGCGCAGGCTTCGACTGGCTCGAACTGCATTACGCGCACGGCTACCTGATGTCGGCCTTCATCACGCCGCTCACCAATAAACGCACGGACGAATATGGCGGCAGTCTTGAAAACCGCATGCGGTTTCCGCTCGAGGTGTTTAGCGCCGTGCGGGCGGTATGGCCGGACGAAAAGCCAATATCGGTCCGCATTTCTGCGAATGATTGGACGCCGGACGGCATCTCGCCACCTGACGCAGTCGAGGTCGCCCGCATATTGACCGACGCCGGCGTGGACATGATCGATGTCTCCGCCGGGCAGACGACGAAGCGAGCCAAGCCAGTTTATGGCCGGATGTTTCAGACTCCATTTTCCGACCGTATCCGAAATGAGGCTGGCGTCGCGACACTTGCGGTCGGAAATATCTACGACGCTGACCACGTCAATTCGATTTTGATGGCAGGGCGTGCCGATCTCGTGTGCCTGGCGCGACCGCACCTCGCCAATCCCTACTGGACACTGCACGCTGCAGCCGATTTTGGTTATGAAGGTCTGACGTGGCCAAAACCCTATTGGCCCGGTCGCGATCAGCTGCATCGTCTGAAGTCTCGCCCTGACGTGATGACGGGGAAGGTGTGATGAGCGCGCTCGACGGGCTGCACGCATTGATCACCGGTGGCGGCAGCGGCATCGGCGCGGCAATTGCCCGGGCACTGGCGAGGGAGGGAGCCGCGGTGTCGCTTGTCGGCCGTCGCAAGGGGCCGATTGACGAGATCGCGCGAAGTCTGCCGAATTCAATCGCAATCACTGCCGACGTGACAAATGCGGCAGACTGCAGGGCAATGGTTGAGACCGCACGCTCTGCACTTGGAGCAATCGATATCGTCGTTGCCAATGCGGGCGCGGCCGAGAGTTCACCGGTCGCAAGCATTTCGGCGGATCACTGGCAGCATATGATTGGCGTCAACCTGACGGGTGCGTTTCTAACCGTGCAGGCGGCATTGAGTGACGTCACTCGTAAAAGCGAGGGGACAAAGCGGATCGTATTCACGGCGTCGACCGCAGGGTTGAAAGGCTATCCCTATGTGGCGGCGTATTGTGCGGCCAAGCACGGGGTCATCGGTCTTACGCGCGCCCTGGCGGCCGAGCTCAAGATTTCCGGGCTGACCGTGAACGCAATCTGCCCAGGGTTTACCGATACACCGCTGTTGGAGGCCTCTGCAGTAGTAATAGCAAACAAAACCGGTCGTAGCGTCGCCGAAGCGCGCGCCGCACTCGCGAAGGATAATCCAGATGGCCGGTTGATCTCACCTGAGAATGTTGCGGCCAAAGTCGTTTGGCTGTGCTCGCCGGCGGCGAACGACGTCAATGGCCAAGCCATTGTCATTGCCGGGGGTGCGGTATGACGCTCGCCGTTCGATCAAAATCACGCCAGGCGACGCCGCCGCTGCGCAAGCAAAGGTTGCGGCTTTGGGTGCGCATATTGCGCGCGGCGCGAGCGGTCGAGGCAGAGGTGCGCGAGCGCCTTCGCATCCAGTTCGATGTAACCTTGCCGCAGTTCGATGTGATGGCGGCACTTGAAAGAAAGCCGGATGGAATGACCATGACGGAGCTGTCACGCTTCCTGATGGTCTCCAATGGCAACGTCACCGGCATTATCGACCGGCTTGTCGCCGACAAGCTGGTTGCGCGCCAGGCACCGGTCGAAGACCGCCGTGCCATCATCGTGCGGCTGACCCCACGCGGTCTTAAGGAATTCACGGCGATGGCCAGGGCGCATGAGACCTGGGTCGATGGCTTGCTGTCCGACTTCGACGCGGCGGAGGCGGAGACATTGATCCGCCACCTTGATGGGTTGTCCGGCCGCATCCGAAATGGAGGCTCACGCGCATGAACATGAGCGACTTCAGACCCAGGCACTTCAACTGGTCGGCGCAAAATGGCGTTGCGGTGATCACGCTCAAGGGCAGTGAACGGAAGAACCCGATTACGTTCGAAAGTTATGCCGAACTCGGAGAAACCTTCCGCGCGCTTTCGCAAGCTCAGGATATCAAGACCGTCATATTCGGATCGAGCGCCGGCAATTTCTGTTCCGGCGGCGATGTCCACGATATCATTGGACCGCTGTTGAAGCGCGATATGAAAGGCCTTCTCGAGTTCACGCGGATGACCGGCGAACTCGTGCAGGCGATGCGCGGCTGCCCACAGCCGATTATCGCTGCGATTGACGGCGTCTGCGTCGGAGCAGGCGCCATGATTGCTCTCTTCTGTGACATCCGCTTCGGTACCCCGCAGGCCAAAACGGCATTTCTCTTCACTCGCGTCGGACTTGCCGGCTGCGACATGGGCGCCTGCGCGTTGCTGCCACGTGTCATAGGCCATGGCCGCGCGTCGGAATTGCTGTACACCGGCCGGGTCATGACCGCTGACGAAGGCGAGCATTGGGGTTTTTTCAATCGCCTTGTTCCTGCCGACAAGCTGGAAGCGGAGGCGATGGCGCTGGCCCGGCAACTCGCCGGAGGTCCGACGTTTGCGCACGCAATGACGAAAACGATGCTGCACCAGGAATTTGCGATGCCGCTCGACACCGCAATTGAGGCGGAGGCGCTGGCGCAGGCCGTATGCATGCAGACGCAGGATTTCCGCCGAGCCTACGAGGCTTTCGTAGCCAAGCAGAAGCCGCAGTTCGCCGGCAATTGAACGATGCTCGACCGCAGTTTCCTGCACTGGCCGTTTTTCGAAGAGCGTCACCGCGCGCTGGCTGAGCGGCTGGAACCGTGGGCTTCAGAGCAGTGCGCACATGTCGACCACCGTGATGTCGACGCCAGTTGCCGTGATCTGGTGAGCAGGCTCGGTCGCGATGGCTGGCTCAGGCACAGCGCCCCGGCTGACGACGCATCGGATAAAATCGATGTGCGCACCTTGGCGTTGATCCGCGAAACATTGGCGCGTCATTCCGGTCTCGCGGATTTTGCCTTCGCCATGCAGGGCCTTGGCGCCGGACCGATTTCCCTTTTCGGCGACAAACACCAGAAAAAGACATGGCTCCCCAAAACGCGCAGCGGCCAGGCGATAGCCGCCTTCGCATTGACGGAGCCGGCCTCAGGATCCGACGTGGCGAATATTGCCACGTCGGCGCGGCGCGCCGGCGACGGCTTTATTCTGGACGGGGAAAAGACGTGGATCTCGAACGGTGGTATCGCCGATTTTTACGTTGTCTTTGCGCGCACAGGTGAGGCGGCGGGAGCGCGTGGACTTTCGGCATTTATTGTCGAAGCCGGCAATCCCGGCCTGGTAATTGCTGAACGACTTAAGACCATCGCACCACATCCGCTTGCAAGGATTCGATTTGAGGGCTGTCGCGTCGACTCCTCCGCGCTGGTTGGCAAGCCTGGCGAAGGATTCAAGATTGCAATGGCAACCCTTGACGTTTTCCGCACCTCAGTCGGCGCAGCGGCGCTTGGTTTTGCCCGCCGCGCGCTTGCTGAGTCCCTGAAGCGGGCCGGCACACGGCACCTGTTCGGCGCTCCGCTAGCCGACCTGCAAATGGTGCAAGGCCATATCGCCGATATGGCGCTCGAGATTGATGCGGCCGCATTGCTGATCTATCGCGCAGCCTGGACAAAAGATAAAGGCGCTGCACGCGTCACACGTGAGGCGGCCATGGCCAAATTGTTCGCAACGGAAGCAGCGCAACGCGTGATCGACGCCGCCGTTCAGATCCATGGCGGAGACGGGGTACGCTCAGGCCATCCGGTCGAAGCGCTTTACCGAGAAATTCGTGCCCTACGGATTTACGAAGGGGCCTCTGATGTCCAGAAAATCGTGATTGCCCGATCCGTTATATCCAGCGCGGAGCACTGACATGGCGTCGTCACACTCTTCCCGGCTTGGACCATCGGCGCATGTGGATACATTCACACGCGACAATCTTCCGCCGCTCGATCAATGGCCGGATTTGCTGCTCGATCGTCCCGAATTTCAGTATCCCGAGCGCCTCAACGCGGCGGTTGAATTGACGGACCGCATGGTCGAGCGGGGCTTCGGCGACAATGTGGCCCTGATAGGAAACGGCCGCCGCCGGACGTACAAGGAGTTGGCAGATTGGTCGAATCGCGTTGCCCACGCCCTGGTCGAGAATTACGGTGTAAAGCCAGGCAACCGCGTGCTGATCAGATCAGGTAACAATCCTGCCCTGGTTGCCGCCTGGCTGGCGGCGACTAAAGCCGGCGCCGTGGTCGTGAACACGATGCCGCTGTTCCGTGCAACCGAACTGGGCAAGATCGTCGACAAGGCGCAAATCAGCCTGGCGCTAACCGACACGCGCATTGCGGACGAATTGATCGCCTGCGCCAAGGATAGCCGTTTCCTGAAACAGGTCGTTGGCTTCGATGGAACATCAAATCATGATGCCGAGCTCGACCGCATCGCTCTTGATAAGCCTGTCAAATTCGAGGCCGTACCCACCGGTCGCGACGACGTGGCCTTGCTTGGCTTCACATCCGGTACCACCGGAGAGCCAAAGGGGACAATGCATTTCCATCGCGACTTGCTGATCATCGCCGACGGTTATGCAAAGGAGGTGCTGCAGGTGACGCCGCAGGACATCTTTGTCGGATCGCCGCCGCTTGCTTTCACGTTTGGGCTCGGCGGTCTGGCGATTTTTCCGTTGCGATTCGGAGCTACGGCGACACTCCTCGAAAATGCATCGCCTGCAAACATGATCCAGATCATTGAGACTTACAAAGCGACGATTTGCTTCACGGCTCCGACCGCCTACCGCGCCATGCTTGCAGCGATGGAGCAGGGCGCCGATCTTTCGTCACTGCGTGTCGCCGTCTCTGCGGGTGAGACCTTGCCGGGGCCGGTGTTCAACGAATGGCAACGAAAAACCGGCAAGCCGATCCTCGATGGGATCGGCACCACAGAGTTGCTTCACATTTTCATTTCAAATCGTCTTGATGACGCTCACCCGGGTGTGACGGGCCGCCCGGTGACGGGATACGAGGCTCGCATTGTCGATGCCAATATGAATGAGGTGAAACCTGGAATGGTTGGCCGGCTCGCGGTACGAGGGCCGACAGGCTGCCGGTATCTCGCCGATGTACGGCAAAAGGCCTACGTGGAAGATGGCTGGAATCTTACAGGCGATGCGTACTCACAGGACGAGGACGGCCGGTTCCATTTTGCGGCTCGCAATGACGATATGATCATCTCGGCCGGCTATAATATTGCCGGCCCGGAAGTCGAGAGCGCTCTTCTGTCATGTGCCGAAGTCGGAGAATGCGCTGTGATTGGCGCACCCGATTCCGAGCGCGGGCAAATCGTTACGGCCTTTGTTGTCCTCAAGGCAGGTGTCAAAGGTGATGCAGACTGTGTGAAGCGGCTTCAGGATCACGTCAAAGCAGTGATAGCTCCCTATAAATATCCGCGGTCGGTGAAGTTCGTTGACGCTCTGCCAAAAACCCAAACTGGCAAGGTTCAGAGATTCAAATTGCGGCAGAGTCAGCCATGAGCGCCGATTTCAGGTTTCTTCAGCCGAAAGATTGGCTGCCGCCCAAAGGCTATGCCAACGGCGTCGCTGCAGAGGGACGGCACGTATTCATTGCAGGCCAGATCGGCTGGACGAGCGACGGCAAGCTCGTAAGCGGCGATTTCGTCGAACAGGTTGAACGCGCGCTCGCGAATATCGTTGCAGTTCTGGCCGAAGCCGGCGGCAAGCCTTCCCATCTGGTGCGGCTTACATGGTTCATCACGGACAAGGCCGCCTACGTGGCGCGGCAAAAAGAGATCGGCGAAGCCTATCGCCGTGTTATCGGTCGTCATTTTCCGGCGATGACGCTGATTGTCGTCGCAGCACTTCTGGAGAATGGCGCCAAGGTAGAAATCGAGGGCACGGCCGTAATCCCGGCCGCCTGAAATGATTGCCGCCGTAGCGGGCGACGCGCAGTCGATCAGAGTTCGATGGGGCGTTGCCGGCGCCGGCGCGCGAACCAGTAAATGCCGTACGGAATCACGACCATCACGATAAACAAGAAGAAATAAGGCAGTTGAAGCGGGTGATCACTCTTTTTGAATTGGTCCGCAATCTCGATTATCCAGTACGCTTGCCAGAGTATAAGAGTGACCCAGCCGAATAGATTTTGAGTCTGCTTACGATCGACCTTCACGACATCCGATCGCGGCGGGATCGGGTGCCCTGCCTGCCGCATCAGGTATCT
Source organism: Pseudolabrys sp. (assembly GCA_036557605.1). Taxonomy (GTDB): domain Bacteria; phylum Pseudomonadota; class Alphaproteobacteria; order Rhizobiales; family Xanthobacteraceae; genus Pseudolabrys. The sequence continues at coordinate 117,809 of DATBHE010000089.1, read as the reverse complement.
GCGATTTTCGATAAATCGTTCTCGCCGTTTGGCTCGAAGGGCATTTCTGATCGCGAGCTTTCTTGCCCTGCGGACGTGGAGCCGGTCCTGCAGCATCCCTTTCGCGAGATACAGCATGCAGCCGATCGCCATGATCCAGCCGATGATTATCAATATGTGCAGCATCGGTGCGTCGGGTCCTTAAGCCCGGTACCCAGGCTGCTTTTACTAGCATCCAGGGACGTTTGGAAATCCCCGCTTCGCGGCAATTCGAAACTACTCATATATCTAACCGACTCGCGCCTCGTTCAGCCATCAATGAAGCATTAAATTCCCTTTCTATGTGAGCGGCGCCACAAAGTGCCAAAGCGCCCTGTGCGATTGTGGATCCCAGAGGGGGATAAGCGCAGGAGGCTCATATGCCTAGGGCACTCGGTATCGCATTCCTTGTCGCTGCAGTTCTTGTGAATATTGTGACCTCGCGCGGCAGTTTGGTTGCAGACACTCAAGCTGCAACCTGGCCCGGCCACAACACGGCAATCGTCAACGGCCTGCATGTGGCCTTGCCGAGCACCATGAAAAACTTTCCGCCTGAGCGTGTGCCGTTGCCGTGAAGGTCGGGAATTCGACTGGATTTGCCTGACACGATTGGTCCAGGCGTGGGCGTGTGCTTGAATTGGCGCGAATGGCGCCAGCTGCGGCAGACAAAGATTTCTATCAGGCTGTACCGGCCTTTCGGGACTTCCGTCTTGTAGCAGACGAATTCTCATTCCGTCCGTTACCGGACGATTGGTTTGTGGGCGTTGCCGACGTCCTCGAATCGAGCAGGGCAATTCAGGAAAAGCGCTACAAGGCCGTGAATATGGCGGGTGCCGCAGTCATAGCGGCAATCGCCAACGCGCTTAAGGGCCGAGACTTTCCTTTCGTGTTCGGCGGGGATGGTGCGAGCTTTGCTGTTTCTCCGACCGACGCGGCGACCGCACGGCAAGCACTGACAGCAACCGCAACATGGGTCGATGAAGATCTCGCTCTCGTATTGCGCATCGGCATGGTCTCGGTTGAGGAAATTCGCCGCCGCGGTCACGACGTTCGCGTGGCGCGATACGCCGTATCCGAGAACATAAGCATTGCCATGTTCTCAGGCGGCGGAATTGCCTGGGCCGACGCGGCGATGAAACGTGGCGAAATCAGTATCCCACGCGCGCCTGCTGGGGCGCGACCGGATCTGACCGGTCTGTCCTGCCGGTTCGAAATGATTCCCGCGCAGCATGGAGAAATTCTTTCGTTGTTGGCATTGCCGGCCGATCGCAATCGAACGTCTGCGTTCCGCAATCTCGTCAGACAAATTGTCGGCCTTATCGAAGAATCGGCCGAGGCTGCGCGGCCCGTAGAATACGAGAAGCTTAAACTGAAATGGCCGCCGCAGGGCCGTGACCTTGAGGCGTTGGCTCAGCAGCGGCGCGGCGACTTCTATGTCGTCAGCAAAATGAGGGTGCTGGCGCGAACCTTCCTGTATTACATCGTGATGCGTTTTGGATTGCGGGTCGGCCGCTTCGTTCCGAAAAAATATCTTTCCGAGGTCGTGCAGAACTCGGATTTCCGCAAGTTCGATGACGCATTGCGCATGGTGGTCGACTGCTCGCCGGGGCTTTCCCGAAGAATCGAAGATACTCTCGCATCAGCGGAAAAGGACGGAATCGTCCATTATGGCTGCCACCGCGAGCAGGCGGCCATCATGACCTGCTTTGCCCCTTCCCCTGCGAATCCAAACCATGTGCATTTCATCGATGGAGCAGAAGGCGGCTACGCTGTCGCGGCCACAGCGCTTAAACGACGATTGTCGCTGGATTTATAGTTATTTCTCCGCACGATTGTGATGATTATCACAGCGCTCGCATGGCCTGCGGCGGTAACATGGTGCAACGGCGTCCATGTAGGGCGGGGGCTATGATTACGGTACCTGAGCTGTCCGCAGAAGCACTCGGATCATTTTTGTCGTCGCATCTTGGCCGGCGCTTTTCCTCGACGGAGGCCGAGCTGACCGAGCTTGTCCCCTCGGTTGCCCGGCTCGCACTGGAATGCATCGGCAACAGCGATGCGCTTTATCACAACGTTGAGCACACGATGCTCGTCACGCTCGTGGGTTACGACATCATGAAGGGACGTGCGCTGCTGACGCCGACGCTGCCGGCCGATTTCGCGCACGTTCTGGTCGCCTGTCTGCTTCACGACATCGGCTACGTGCGAGGTGTTCTGAAAGGCGACGGTCCCGAGGGCTATGTCGTGGATGCGAATGGCGGTCGTGCGAAAATTCCCCGCGGTTCTTCCGATGCCGCTCTCCTGCAATACCATGTTGATCGGTCAAAACTGTTCGTGATGGACCGGATTGGCAGCAGCGATTTCCTGGATGCGGAGAGAATTGCTCACGCAATCGAGTTTACTCGATTTCCAGCAGCGACCGAGCCGGACGGGAAAGGCAGTGAAGAAGGTTCGCTCGTTCGGGCAGCCGATCTTATTGGCCAACTTGGCGATCCTCAGTACCTTCGAAAGGCGAACGCCCTTTATTACGAGTTCGAAGAGGTGGGGCTGAACAGGCAGCTTGGATACGGATCGCCGGCAGACCTTACTGATCTGTATCCGCAGTTCTACTGGAAGACAGTGTCGCCTTATATCCAGACGGCAATCCGCTATCTCAATGTGACATCGAGCGGGCGGCAGTGGATTGCAAACCTTTACAGCAACGTTTTCCGTGCGGAGCGTGACCTTAGACTGTCAGGACCGCAGCGATAGGGCTCCCGCACAACTGTTGCGTCGGTCCTCATCGCCGATCACGGCTGTGGGCTTCTAGTTCGCCGATTCAAACCATCGCAAAAACCGGGCACCAGCAACTCCGCGCGTCAGCGCAAGATTGTATTCCCGGAAGACCTCGAGCGTCTCCCAGCCGGTATCCGGCCAGGTGTTCACGGCAGCCTCGAGGCGCGAAAGATCGATCATTTTGCAGGCCATCGGTGAGCGGGAGAACGTTGTGATCTGCCGTGAAAGTTCGCTGCGCTCCGCCGCGAGCTTCTCGTACCAATCGGCCGCCTGAAGACCCCGCGACCGGTTGGTCAAAACGTCCTCCGGCAGCAATCCCCACATGGCCCGGCGTACGAGCGAACGGTCAATTCCTTCCGCAAGAAACTGCTCGGGCGGAATTCCGAAACAGTAGGAAACCACGTCGATGTCTGCGGTCGGGTCGCGGACCTCGACCCCGGTTACTGCCTTTTCCGCTGCCTGCCAGTCGCCGAGGTAATCGACCTGCGTCAGTCCCCTTGCGCGTTCATCGCGGCGTACCCGATAGCGGAAATCGTGACGAAGCTTTCGAGCGCGCTGATCGACCGCCATGGCACTCGCAAACTCCTTTCGGATGGGAGAATGCTTTTGCCAGGCCGCAGGCCGTCCTGACTGGACTCGCGCATCGGCCCAATTGAATACCGACAGCGGAATGAGCGGCTCCACAAAAAGTTTCCTGAACGCCATCCAGCGGGAATGTGAGGAATGCCGGTCGTAGAGTCGCCATTGGCGATAGGCCACCAGCAACCGTCCATGCAGCAAATGAGAAACGGATTGGGACCAGCCATCCCAGCTAATCGTGTAATTTCCAAGAAGCCCGCCGACTAGCACGCGGCAGTTCTGTTGCCTCGCTTTTTCAAGAAGAGCCAGTATCCAGCCGAAGTTGCTGGGGTTGCGCACCGGCCCGTTCAGCGCGATGAAGAAGCGCTCAAGTCCCGCGAGATCATTGCAGTCATTGTTGTATACGTAATGGATGTCGATATTGCCGAGCTTCCTTTTGATAGCCTCCACAAAAGGAGTCTCGTCTGCATAAGCACCAGCCGGCACCGGGCCATCGAAACCGCGACGGGGAACGCCGGTGAAGGCGGGCAAGCTCCGGTTTTTTTCTGCAAGCGCACGCGCAGCAAGTGCTGCGACCGATGAGGAATCGAGGCCGCCGCTCAATAAAGAGCCAACCGGATAAAGACTGCGCATTTGTCGCCGGACAGCGCGATCGAGCTGCTCACGCAGCCCTTCCGCGTAGGCGGAATCCGATTTCATCCGCACACGAGGGACGTCACGCACCGACCAGTACTGCTTTAGCCTGACGGAGCCGTCGCGCGTGACGTGGGCCAGATGAGCAGGCGGAATACGAAATATATTGCGGTATATGGTTCCAGCGTGATCGGCGTGATTGAGCACAAGAAAATCCGCGAGTTTTTCCTCGCACAGTTGCCGCGGCACATGAGGGAACGCAAAGAGCCCGTTGGGCATGGTGGCAAAGGAAAACGAACGATTATCCCGATGCCACATCAGAACATTGATACCGAGATGGTCCCGGGCAAGTGTCAACATTTGTTTGCGCGGGTCCCAGATGGCGACCGCAAAAGGTCCGCGCAACATGGGAAAAACGCTGTCGCCGAACTTCTCCCAGGCCAACAGCAATAGACGGGAGTCGGACCATTCGCCGGCAATCTTGCGATCCAATCCAACGCGCTCAAGCATCTCGTTTCGATTGTCGAGGCGCACATCTGCGGTCATCATCGCGCCGCTCGAGCCTCGGATCGGCTGATGGTCGTATCGATCCTCGGGAGTCATTCGCATGAGGACATAAACGAGGCCCAGGTTTCCTTGCGCGACTATTCCTGATTTGTCCGGTCCATACTGGTGAAGCGCGCCCGCCACGCGGTCGAGTTGGCGGCGGTCAACACTCTCGCCGTCAAAACGAACTATTCCGGCAATTCCACTCATTGCGGGGAAATCTGAAAGGCTCTTGGTAATCCAAATTCGGCGATCCGGGTAAAACGCTGGCCACCCGTGGCGCCAATGAATTTACCATTGCCGGACTCAACCCAGGCATGAGCGATCACTTCACGGTCCTCGCGGGCGACCGCAAGGCAGACCCTGCTGGCAATGCCGCGCCGGCGCAACATGGCGTGCGCCGCGAGCGCGCAGGCCAGACATTGGTTTGCCGGCCGTCTCGCCGCGATCGTTTCGAGAGCCCAGCTCACCCAATCGATTTCATCATTCGAGAAGCGCGTCGGACGCCTAGGTGGGCGATCAACCCATGCGAAGATGCGGGCAGGAGCTATAAGACGCAGTGCAAGTCGCGCCAAAACGAGCGTTACGGAGGCCTCGCGCAGATAGATTCGACGCCTGGTGCGCAATTTCATCGGGTGTCCTCGACAACGATGACGCGGACAAGGCGCTGCGAAATCAACGATTGCAGAAAGGTCATGACGTCGCGGCTCAGAACTTCGGCAGCCACATCGTGACATTGCGACAGCTTCTGCAGGATCTCCGCAACCCTGCACGGCTCTCGCAGCATGCTCCAGATTTCGGTCGCGACTCTATTGAAATCGAAATAAGAGCCGGCATCCAGACTGAGGATGACCGTGCGGCCATCAATCTCGGCGGCCGACAAGCCTGTCTCCTGAACGATGATGCTTTCGGCAGTAAGACTCAAAGAACGTCATCCTCGCGGTTAAAGTCACGCATCGATTATGATGCGCGATCTTACAGCGCGTAGATTTCCACGACGAGGGCTGCGATCTGCGCTCGAAGGGAGGAGTTAGCGAGTGTCGCCTACTTCTCCGAGCGGGATGACATTGGCAGCGCCATTTCGAATGAAAAACCGAGTTTCGAAAGAGGCTGGGCAGGGGCTTCCGGCTCGCGGGGCAGATGACCATCTGCCGCATTTGGGCCGCTACCGGCTGAGCGAGTGTGGGCGGTTATCGGCAGCTTTCTAAAGGCCGGGGGCTCCCAGACGGGGCTCGCTGCCGTGGCGCTTGGGTCAGCGTTGTTTGGCCGCATCTGTGACCTCCGCTTTCGCTTCTATGAGATCGGGTCCGCGATGGCAAGAACGGGCCCGATTTCACCCTCTCGCCTCCAGCGAGACGCTTGGCACCGTATACCCTGCATGATACGCTTTTTTGCTCTATTTTCGGGGGAATTCGACAATAAGATCGATTGTCGAACAGGCCGCGACCGGCCTGATTAAGAAGAGAAGGGATCGCCATGGTGCAGAAATCGACATCGTCCACGAGCACAGGAACAGAAGAGGCCATTCTCGAGGGCGCGTCGCGCGACGAAGTGGCAACGAATTTGGTCAACCGTTTCGCCCTTTGGTCGGGTGTTGCAGGACTTATTCCCATTCCATTGGTCGACACCGTTACCGTAGGCGGACTGCAAATCCAGATGATCCGCCGGTTGTCACAAATCTATGACGTGGCGTTTTCGGAAAATCGAACCAAAGCGCTGGTTGCCAGCCTCGTCGGCTCGCTTATTCCGACGACAAGCGGCCTTGGAGCGGCGAGTTTGCTCAAGGCTGTCCCGGTTCTGGGGACCATTGCGGGTGGCTTTGTCATGCCAGCCCTCTCTGCTGGCGCGACGTTTGCCATCGGCAAGGCGTTCATTCAGCACTTTGCTTCGGGTGGTACGCTTCTTGACTTCAACCCGCCGGACTATCGCGAATTCATCAAGGCTCAGCGGGATATGTGGGATTCGCGCGCTCGGGGTGGCAAGTCGCAATCAGGCTCTGAAGCGGCAAGCACGGCGGGCAGCTGATCTGTTGGAAGCCTGCTTCGGACACAGGACAAATGAATCCTGGCATGCCTGAGCCTGGGGAACGACGAGACAAGGGTTGATGGTCGAAGCGGTCATCTATGTATTTTTTTGCGCCCTGACGGGGCTTCTCGGGATTGATCGCCGAATGGGATTCTTCGGGACGTTTCTCATCGCGATCGTCACTACTCCATTTATCGTTTTGCCGATTTTGCTGCTCACCGCCCCATCGGGACGGATCGGGTGGTATCGGCGAAATCTATAACCGCCTTGTTGTCATGGGGGAGACACAAGCGCTGAATTTGCGTCAGTGCGCAGTGTCGGTTTGAACGGAAAGACATCGCAGTCATGTCCTTCCTAGAGCTCGTCCGCCGTGAAATGCACGGCTCCCTCCCAAGACTGCTTGTCATGTCTGGATTGGGCGGCATCAGCACTGCGGCCATTCTTGGCGCCATTAATGCCGGTTTGCAGGAAACCGGCAGCCTGTGGGCGGCCACGCTGTTTCTCGTCGCGCTGTTTCTGTTCATCAAGACTCAGTACTACGTAACAATAACAACGACGGCTGAGATCGAAGCCATTATTCACAAAATCCGTTTGCGCCTGATGGATCACATCCGGCGTTCGGAGTTGTTGTCGCTTGAGGCGATCGGCCGATCGAGGATCGTTGCCGCCATCACCACCGACACAGCCGTCCTCACGCAAGCAAGCAACATGCTTTGCTTTTCGATTCAGGGCGCCGTGCTGGTTTTCTTCGTTGCGATCTATGTGGCCTTCCTTTCGCTGGCGGCGATCGTAACGACAATCGTGATCATCGGCGTTGCGGCGGTTATCTTTCACTACAAAAATCGGCACCTGGCGGCAGAAAAGCAAAAATCGGCTGAATGGGAAGGCCGGCTTTTCGACCGGCTGACCGACTTCCTGGATGGCTTCAAGGAAGTGAGACTCAACACGGCACGCAGCGTCGATCTTTTCGAAGATGCGAGCGAGGTGTCGCGAACCGCCGCCAACATCAAGATCAACAGTCAGGCCGAAACCTTCAAGTTGATCGTTACGTCGCAGATTTCCATGTATGTGCTGATCGGTGCCGTAGTTTTTATCGCGCCGCAATTCAGCGAGGCCTTGGGCGGATTGACCCTCACCAAGACTACGACGGCGCTCATGTTCATCGTCGGAGCGTGCTTCGGTCTCGTCCAGTCTATTCCCATTCTGCTGAACGCAAACGCCGCTGCCGACCGGATCGAGCAACTGGAAGTCGAGTTGCGGGCGACAGCCTCCACGGTTGACACGGCGGGGACCACACGACCCAGCCGTTTCACCAGCATAGATATGAAGGGCATTGAGTTCCGTTATGTCGACAAGTTTTCCGAAACCGCATTCAAGATCGGACCGATCGATTTCAATCTGCAGCCGGGAGAGCTGGTCTTTCTCACCGGCGGAAATGGTTCTGGAAAATCAACCTTCTTGCGGGTGCTCTCGGGGCTTTACCCGCCCGACTCCGGTGAGATCCGGCTCGATGGGCGCCTGATCACGGACGACACGCGGGATACGTACCGCGCGCTGATGTCGGCAATCTTTTTCGACTATCATCTCTTTCGCAAGCTGTATGGCATTCCCGAGCTGGAGCCGGGTGAGCTCGATAGCTTGCTGAGGCAGTTCCGGCTGGACGAAAAAACGGGTCTGGTCAACGGAGAGTTCCGCACGCTTGATCTCTCGGGCGGACAGCGCAGGCGCCTTGCGCTCATTGTCAGCTTGCTCGAAAAGCGCCCGATCCTCCTGCTGGATGAGTGGACGGCGGAACAAGATCCTGAATTTAGGCGCAAATTCTATGACGAATTGTTGCCCGACTTGATGCGCTCCGGGGCAACCGTGGTGGTCATCACGCACGATGACCGGTACCTCGACGAGCTGCATCTGCCTGCGCGCAGAATACGCATGGACGAAGGCCGAATAGTCGAGCAGCATTCGATTTCTTAGTAAGGTTGGGGTGAGGGGGAGGCCAGTAATGGCGTACGATCTGGGTACAATCGACAGCGTGCCGCCAACCGCACGCGCGTTCCGGCGGTTTATTCGCCGTCATTTTCCCAGCCTCACCATCATGCTGCTGGCGGTGATGCTGGTTGGGACGTTCCTGTTTCCCTTCATCGTGATCACCGTGCCGAGCGGCCAAGTCGGCGTTCTGTGGAAACGGTTCAACAGCTACGATCTTTACTGCTGGTGCTTCGTCGGACGCGGCACAATTGTCGACCCACGCGAACTGCGGGACGAGGGGCTGCACGTCATCTGGCCCTGGGACAAATTATTTCTCTATAACCTGCGGCTTCAGTCGAGAAACCAGACCTATAATGCCATCAGCAAAGATGGCGTCAGCGTCAATGCGCAGATCAATATGCGCTATCAGCTGCTGCACAATTATGTTGGCGTGCTTCACAAGTTTATTGGCCCGAACTATCTCATGTCCGTCGTTGATCCGGAAATCGGCAGCCGCGCGCGCGAAGTAATTGCTCAATACACGGCGCAGGAGGTCTACACCTCCCGTGAGCAGATTCAGGAAAAGATCAGGCAGGAAGCGCAGAAGAGCCTGGCGACACATCTCAACAGCCTGGTCCAGCCCGAGGCAATGGAACAACCCGACCCGAGGCACTACAACGACTTCCTGCAGAATTCGATCCAGATTCTGGACACCCTGGTGCTCAGTATCGAGTTGCCACCTCCGATCGTTGCGGCGATCAATCGGCAGACGCAACAGTTCTACGAAATCCAAGAATACAAATATCGTGTCGAGCGTGAAGCTCAGGAATCGACGCGCAAGCAAGTGGAAGCGAACGGCATTGCCGCATTCCAGCGAACGATCAGCCAGGGTATTTCCGACTCTTATCTTCGTTGGCGCGGCATTGAGGCGACACTTGCTCTTGCGGCATCTCCGAACTCAAAAATCGTTGTGATTGGAGGTGGCAAGGATGGATTGCCGATCATCCTGGGCAATGTGGACAGTCCTGCGAATGTCCAACCTAAAACTGAAAACGGGGCGGCGACGCCCGGGAAGAATTCCGCAATCCCGTCGGTCGGCGGCGTTCCGCTCGAGCACGGTGCGAAATCGCCGACCATGGACTCCTCAGTTCCGGAAAGCAAAGACAATCAAGCAAATCCGAATGCTCAACTTGATATTTCGCGCTTGAAGGCGATCCTTCCCCACATCCCGGACTGGCTCAATCCGACGACCGGATCACGCCCGGCGGAAACCCCGCCGCCACGCCAATAATGGCCCAGGCTCGATATTTGAAAGTTCGCATTCGGGCTCTGGAACCTTTCGGATTGCCTTTCGTGACTGAAATCGGCCATCATTTGCCGAAGCGCGTTGTTATTGTAAGTGGTCGCGAGGGGGTCGGGACGTGATCGATACCGCACGGTCAACTAAGCCGGCCGCGTCAAAATCGCGTGCCCATCGTCTATTCAGAACAAAGGAGGGTCGGTACCTGCTGGTGACGGCAGTGATGGGCGGCATCATCGGGTACCTGCTCGGTTTGAACACCGCATACGTCGAAATGGCATCGGTTAAGCTGCTTCTCCAACAAAGCCGTGCGGAGAACCAGAAGATGAAGAGCGAGATGGCGGGGGAGAACGTCAAGGTGGCCGCCATGGAAAGCAGCATTACGAAGCTGCAAACGACCTTGGAGGAGCTGGTTCCGGCGGAAAATACCTACAACATAAAAACAAATCAGTCGCTGATCATAGGCAACGGAGCTTTGACCGTCGGACTTGTCGGCGCCCCCGGCAACGACAGCGTTACTCTTAATATCAATGGAAAGCGCCAGGCCCTGGGAACGGGAGACGTCCTGAACGTGCCCGTCGACGATGCCACCAATTGTCAGGTTCGGCTGCAGTCATTTGATATGTTCAAGGCCGTAGTAACGGCGACCTGTGGAAGCCGCCGTTAGCTGCCCCAAGCCAGCACAAAAAGCCTTTCCCCAAGGTGGCCAAAAGGCCATTCCGCGGAGCGGACAGCGCGAGAATCCGTTAGCATTGCCCGCAACCGATTCGCCAGATGCTCGAGGGGCAGGTGAGCCATGAGGCAGATCATTACGGTTGCAACGATGAAAGGCGGTAGCGGCAAGAGTACGGTCGCAAGTTGTCTCGCAATCCATTGGAACCTTGCCGGGCGTAATCCGGCAATTATCGATGCCGATCCGCAGCGTTCTATTGCGCGGCTGGCGTCGCGTGAACGCGCTCTCGGCGGCGTCGAAGTCGTCGAAGATTCATCGGTGGACGCATGGAAAACCGCTCGCAGGCTGGCTGCCGGTGGCCGTCAGGTTGTGATCGACACCGCGGGCTTCCGTTCGGAAGCGACACTGGCTTGCATCGCCGCCGCCGATTTTCTGCTTGTCCCGGTCAAGGCTTCGCCCCTGGACATCGACCGCATGCTCGATACGCTCAATTCGTTGATCGAAGCAGCCGGCGCTCATAAACCGCTCTACCGTTGCGTGCTGACGCAAACGACGAAGGATACGGTCATCGCAAAACATGTCCGTTCTGAATTGATAGAGGCAGGATTCCCGGTGCTCAAAACCGAGATGAACAACCGGGTTATCTATGCGGAGGCGGCTCTTTGGGGTGCCACGCCGACCTTGATCGAGCCTGCCGGCCCTGCCGCGCGCGAAATCGCCGCAATTGCTGCCGAGATTGATGCAATCACCGGCCTGCAAGCGGCGGCGTGAGCGATGGATAAGTGGCGTGAGCGATGAATAAGAAGAAACTTCCTAAGGCAATTCGCCCGGCGGCGAAAAAGCCGGTCGAAGAGACGCCTCGTCCCGCTCGATCGCCGGCTCCGAGTGCCGTAAAGGAATCGCAAGCTCGTGTGAAAGCCGATGCTGCAGACAACGGCGATCGACGCGCGCGGGCGACAAAATTGGTCGAACGATTTTCGTTCTGGTCCGGCGTTGCGGGACTGCTTCCGATTCCTTTTGTCGATCTGGCTGCTGTCGGTGCGCTGCAGATCCAGATGCTCAGGCAGATTTCTCGAATCTACGACGTGCCATTCTCGGAAAACCGGGGCAAGGTTGTGGTCGCCGGACTTGCGGGCACGATCATCCCGGTAAGCACCGGTGTCGGAATGGCCAGTGTCGTAAAGAGTGTGCCGGTCGCCGGAACAGCGATCGGAGGGCTCGTGACACCGGCGCTGGCCATGGGTGCGACCTATGCAATCGGCATGGTGTTCATCAAACACTTTGCCTCCGGTGGGACACTGCTTGATTTCGAGCCGCCGAACTATCGCGAGTTCATCACACGCGAAATGCAGTCACGCGGGCGACGGTCCTCAAATGACGCGCGGGCACGTTCGGGACAAGGCTGACGAGGTATTTCTTTGCTGACTGCAAAAGTCGTCGCGGCTTATCTTTTTCCGCCGGTTTTTGCAGCCCTTTCAGCGTCCCACCACCACAGGGCTGGAAATGCGGCCATCCCGTATTTGGGCATCGTCTCCGGGCGCCCAAACCTGTTCCATCGCGCGGTCCGCAGCTTCGCGTAGCTCCATTGCGGTACGACGTAGTGGTTCCACAAAAGGACGCGGTCCAGCGCCCTGGCGGCGGCGACGAGTTCGTCGCGGGTCTTTGCATAAATGACTTTTTCGATGATTGCGTCGACCGCCGGATTCTTGATGCCTATGACATTGTCGGAGCCGACCTGGTCGGCCGCGGCCGAGCCCCAGTATCCGCGCTGCTCGTTGCCGGGCAATAGCGATTGGCCCCAGGCGAACGTGATGATGTCGAAATCCCAGTTGCGCAGCCTGTTTTCGTATTGGGCCTGATCGACCGTGCGAACCGATACGGTGATCCCGAGTCTTTCGAGCGACGGCTTGTAGAACAGATAAACCCGTTCAAATAGCGGAGCGTTCGTCAAAAGCTCCACTTCGAACGGCCCCCCGTTTTTTGTATTGATAATTTGCTGATTGCGTATCTCGTAACCGGACTCTTTAAAAAGGCGCAACGCCTCGCGCAGATTGTTTCGCACTGCCGTCGGATTTCCGCCCACTGGATTGCTGAAGGGCGTCGTAAAGACCTGTGCAGGCACCTTGTCGCGGACGCTCTCCAGCAGCTGAAGTTCACGACCTTGCGGGAGTCCCGTCGCTGAAAGCTCTGCGATTCCTTCGAAATAGCTTGACGTTCGTGTGTACTGCCCAAAGAAAATCTTCTTGTTCATCTCTTCGAAATCGAAAGCGTAGTTAAAGGCAAGCCGCACGCGCGGATCTTTGAACTTTTCGCGGCGCAGGTTGAACGCAAAGGCCTGCATCAGGCCTATGCTATTGATAGGGAATTCTTCGAGGATGACGCGCTTGTCGGTGACGGCGGCGAAGTCGTAGGCCGTCGCCCAGTTTTTGGCGCTGTTTTCCGTGCGCCAGTCGACCAGGTCGCCTTTGAACGCTTCAATCGCAATCGTCGCGTCGCGAAAATATTCGTATCGAAGATTGTCAAAGTTATCGCGGCCGACATTGACGTTGAGGCTTTGCCCCCAATAATTTTTCACGCGCTCGTAAGTGATGTTGCGGCCGGGAGAAAACTCCTTGATGCGATACGGACCGCTGCCGAGTGGCGGCTCGAGCGTCGTATCGGCGATCGAGCGTTTCCTTCCCTCGCTGTCCGAGCCTTCCCACCAGTGCTTGGGAAGGACGGTCAACTGTCCGACAACCTGCGGCAATTCCTGATTTCCCGAACCGTCGAAGCGGAAAGTGACCTCTCGCTCTCCGGTCTTTTCGGCCTTTGTCACCTGCCGATAGCTGGCGGCGGCCTGCGGACTCAGTTTTTTGAAAGCGTCAAACGAGAAGATCACATCCTCAGGGGTTACAGGTTTTCCGTCATGCCACTTCGCGTTGGAGCGCAGCCGGTATGTCACTGAGGAAAAATCGTCGGGGTGGCTGACGGCTTCGGCCAGCAGGCCGTACATGCTCGCGACTTCATCGAGCGCCGGTACCATGAGTGTGTCGTAGAGTAATTCAATGCCGCCGGCCAAAGAGCCTTTCGCGCCACCAACGACAAGGTTGAAATTGTCGAAACCTCCAAGTGCGATCTGCGAAGCGGCGCCGCCTTTGGGAGCATTCGGATTGACGTAGTCGAAATGCTTGAATGCTGCGGGATACTTCAGGTCAGACAGTTTTGAGAGACCATGCCGCCAGCTGCCGCTCGGCTCGCGCGCCTGTGCCACTGAAATCGGCCAGGGGTTTTTGAGCCCCAATGGCCCCCCTGCGAGCACGAGGAGGGCGGATTTCATGAGCGATCGGCGGTCCATTGCCATTCCAGGTACCCAGCTCGCAGACGCCAATTATGCAGCATCCGTACGTTTTTTAAATCCGCGCAGGTGCGCATGACAATAGACAGGCAGCGGAGAGTGCCGTCCAGTTCCGACCGGGCTGGTTGAAGGCTTAAGTGGAAAACAACAAGGCGCCGAATAAAATCCGGCGCCCTGTCGGAGCTCAGATCAGTTGATGGGCCTTCGAAGGACCTATCTCACCCACCCTCAGCCTGGGCAAACCGAGAGACCTGTGCAGGCACCCAGCGTGTAGTTCATGTGCTCGTTGGTCGAGCCCGCAGCCGCTTCCAGCGCCTGGTCGGAGACTTCAAAAGCCAGAACTTCTTCTTCAGTCAGTTGAAGTCCGATTGTAGTAGTTGTCATGGCATATTTCCTTTCTATTGCCACCCGCGTCGGCAGTGAGAAGGTGCTTAGAAACTCAAGAATGCCCCCCCAGCGCCATGGCCTATGATCCGATGCAAGGTCTACAAAGTCAATTGGGAAAAGCCTATATCTGCAGTTACTTATGACGGTTCGCTGTTGGAATTTGCGACACGGGATGCGCGCTCGGTTGCACCCAAATGTCTATATCCTTTTGTAGTTGCATTGCAGGGCATTGCCGCGATCAATTCTTTTGAAAATTCGCCGAAAAATCAGGACTCTCGACCTGCCTGCCGCGGTGCAGCAGGCGCCGCGAGCACCGTTCGACACTTGCTCGGCTATAATTCGCTGTTACGCGTGAGGTCGCATGGATCCTAAGTACGACGGCCTGATCATTCGTGCGGCGACGATTGACGAACTTCTGTCGGACGATTTCGAGGGCTTACCCGGTGACAAGGCCGCTACCGAGCTTGCTCGGCGACGGTTCGGCATCTGGTGCCAATCCGCCACAAGCGGCGATCGTTCGCTTTTTGCGCGCAGGCTCGAACGTGATGGACTGGATCCGGCGGCCGTTCTTGCGCGTCTGACCACAGTCCAACGCAAGTCCACGTCGCCGGCTCCCTTGTGGGCAAAGGATGCGGTCTGGATCACGTCGGCCGTCGAGGGAGGCTCGAAGCCGGCGGAGTCGGATGCGAGCGATGCAGAGCCGGTTGCATTCGAGCAATTGTTCTCTGGCATTGTTGCCACTGCTGAAGTTTTGTTGCGATCGGGCCTGGGGGACAAGGCCGCCGCAAACCTGCAGGCATCCGCGTACACCTGCCTGCGAAAGGCGCTGCTTCGAGAAATCTCCGATCTGGCTGCGCCGGCGCTTTACGAGCGCTTTTCGGCAATGCGCAGAGCAAATGAAGTTGCCGACCCGGCAAAGTCTGGCGAGGTCCTTCGGACGTCGCTCTACAAAAAATTCATCGCGCATATGCAGGGTGGCGGCTGTGGGCAACTTTTTGAGGAAAAGCCGGTTCTGTTGCGGCTGATCAGTACCATCAGCCGCCAATGGATCGAGACGTGCCGCGAGTTTGTCCTGCGGCTCGATGCCGATCTGGCCGCCATTCGTGAAGTCCTGGAAGGACGCGGGAAGGGCGGGGTCAGCAAGATCGAAGGCGGCTTTTCCGATCCGCATAATGGCGGCCGTTCCGTAAAGATCGTCACTTTCGCTGACGGTTCGACGATCGTTTACAAACCGAAAGATTTGCGGGTCGATGTCGCCTGGCACGATCTGATCGGTCGTCTCAATCGCGCGGAACCTCCAATCGAGCTGATGGCGGCTAAAGCCATCGCACGCGAGAGCTATGGCTGGATGGTATGCATCGAGCATACCGGGTGCGCTACACCGGATGAATTCAGTTCGTTTTTCAGACGTGTTGGATCCTGGCTTGCTCTTTTTCACTGCTTCGCAGCGAATGACATGCATCAGGAAAATATGATTGCGGCCGGAAGCCATCCTGTGCCGATCGATCTGGAGACCATTCTTCAATCATCCACCGATGATCAACAACGTTCTGAGCCGGAGGACGCGGCATTCGATGCCGCCATGGAAAAGCTCGCCAATTCGGTCATGGCAACCGGGTTACTTCCAGCCTATGGGCGGGGCCCTGATAACAAGATTTTTGCGATCGGCGGCGTCACCGCCGACTGGAATACGAAAATCAGGATCAGATGGGAAAATATAAATTCCGATGACATGCGTCCGACGCGTTGGAAGGAAGTTGGGGAAAGCAACCCCAATCTGCCGCATGTGAACGGCCTTTATGCAAAGTTCTCCGATCATATTGACGATTTGATTTCCGGCTTTGGCGAGTACGCGCAATTTCTTTTGAGAAAAGGCAAAGGCGCCGGTCTGTTCGACGGCTTCTCCGGCCTTCCGGTACGAAAGGTCATTCGCGCCACACGCTTTTATGCGATGTTGTTGCAACGGCTGAAAAATCACAAAACGATGGACGATGGAGCGGCATGGTCAGCGCAGGCCGATTTTACGGCACGGCTCGCCGATTGGGATAAGGACGACGATCCACTATGGCCCATCCAGCGGGCGGAAAGGGCGGCGCTACTCACCCTGAACATTCCCCATTTTGTCTCGAAGACCGACGCCAACGATCTGAAGGATATGTCCGGGCTACAAATACGAATGCAGTCAACTGACGGCCTTGCGCGGGCGGGTGCGCGTTTTGACAGTCTGGACAGCGATGAGATCGATTGGCAGGTCGAAGTTATCAGGATGAACACCAACTCACTTCGCAGCGCCGATCGAACCCAGGCGGTGGCAGTAAAGCGCCAGCTCCCCAAGACGAAAGCGTTGGCCTCTACGGACTCAATTTTTCGAGCGGAAGCGCAACGAATTGCGGACAAACTGGTGAGCTATGCCGTTACCCGCGGTAGCAGTGCAGCCTGGATCGGACTCGACTGGCTCGGCGATGCGGAAGTATTTCAGCTGGTCACGCTCGGCAACGATTTGTACAACGGTGCGTCCGGCATTGGTCTTTTCCTTTCAGCACATGCCACGGTGACAAAGAATTCGGCTTCAGCCGAGCTGGCGTTGGCCGGCATTGCGCGCCTGCGCAAGCAGCTCAAATCACGCAATGCGGCCAGGATGGTTCGGTCGCTCGGCCTTGGCGGCGCGACCGGACTTGGCTCCGTCGTCTACGCCCTGACCTTGATGTCTAAAAATCTCGGCGATTCGGCCTTACGAGCCGATGCTCGCCATGCCGCCGAGCTTATGACGGACGAGTTGATTGCAGCGGACAAGCGCCTAGATGTGGTTGCCGGAAGCGCCGGCGCAGTGCTCGGCCTGCTTCGTCTTTATCGCGAGGAACAATCGGAAGCCGTCCTTCGCCGTGCCGTCAAGTGCGGCGAACATTTGCTGACGCAGCGCCGCACCGGAGAGCCGGGCCTGCGAAGCTGGGTGGGGCAAGGCTTGGGCACGCGGCCACTCAACGGCATGTCACATGGCGCCGCGGGATTTGCTTATGCGCTCGCTTCTCTGTCAGCGGTTACCGGCCGCGATGATTTCGCAGAAGCCGCCAAGGAATGCATCGATTTTGAGAACTCCACCTTCAGTAAGCAGCGCAAAAATTGGCCTGACTTGCGCGGTGAAAACGAGGTTGCGTGGCCCTGCCAGTGGTGTCATGGCGCGCCGGGCATAGGGCTTGGGAGAATAGGTATGGTCCGCCTCGCGAAGGCAGACCAGGCAACGCTAAAGGCGGATATTCAAAGTGCGATCGAAAGCACGCAGGCGGCGTGGCCTTCATCGCTGGATACTCTGTGTTGTGGAACGTTGGGCAGTATCGAATTCCTGTGCGAGGCGGGCGAGGTGGTCGGCCGCGCTGAACTTCGTGAGCTCGCAAAAAGCCGTATGGCCGAAGTCGTACAGCAGGCGGCGCACGGTGACTACCGCTGGAACAGCGGGGAACAGAGGTTCAATTTAGGCCTTTTCCGCGGACTGGCCGGCGTTGGTTACAGCGCTTTGCGGCGGGTCGATCCGTCATTGCCCAATGTGCTGTTGTTTGAATAACGGACCCGGATGTTTTGTTGCATCGAAAACTTCCATCTATTGACGCCGGCCAAGTCGAACTTTTAGGCTCAAGAGCAGAACGCCAGTCTTGGGTTGATTGCCAGCACGCGCGTTTCGTATGGCGTCCCCGTAATGGCAACATCAGGGCCCAATTCCGATGCTTTCGACATCTCCCGCCAATACCACACCTGAATTGATCGAGAAGCGGACGTTTCTTCTTTTCCCGACTCCTTTGTTTACGGGAAAATTGCCGGACATCACCCTGTGCGACAGGGTTGAAAAGAAGGTTCGTGCATTGAGGGCGGCCGGAAATGGCGTGTCTTCGCCCAAGGGGGCGAGTCCGGCTTATATGACTACGGATGACCTCCATCACCTGCCAGAGATGAAAGAGTTGGTCGATGTCATCATGTCCGAAACAGGAAAGGTGTTCGATGCACTCGCTGTAAAGCGGGACTCGCACTACATCACCAGCATGTGGGCGAACATCACGCATCCGAACCATCGTCAGGATATTCACGTGCATCCAAACTGTCTCTTGAGCGGTCTTGTCTACATAAAGACTCCGGTCAACTGCGGCCCGACCTTGTTCGCGTCTTCCCGGAAATTTACGAAGAATTTTGAACCGCAATATTTCGTGAAAAATGATTTGAACTCGGACTTTATCGTCGTTCCCGCGGAGAAAGGTCGCGTCTTGATGTGGCCAAGCCACGTCCCGCATTCGGTTGAGCAGGGGACGGCCGATGAAAGCGAGGACCGGATCACGGTCCCCTTCAACGTGATGATCCGCGGCTCCATCGACCTGTTCACGGCTCGGCTGAAACTGAGCTGATCAGGAAACACGGACCGCGTACGCCGACCTGGCGGTCGCTCATCACCCTGTGACGGCAGGTCTCTATGCGAACGGCAAGATAGGCCTTGCCGTGATACCTCTGTCACGCGAGTATGCCCGTAACTGTAAAAGCGGAAACGACAGATCGGTAAGGGAGGGCGTATGACGAGAGCTCCAAAATTTGCAGTGTTGAGTATTGCGGCACTTATCGTCGCTGGAGCCGCGGTAAGCGCGGACGCGAAAGATAAGGTGAAAGTCGGATTCATTGGCCCGCTCACGGGCGGCGTGTCGGTCAACGGCATTGGCGGCCGAAACTCAGCGGATCTTGCCGTCCGGCTGCGCAACGCCGACGCCAAATCAAAATACGAGTACGAAATGGTCGTGCTTGATGACGAATGCAAGCCGAATGTCGCAGTGCAGGTTGCAACCAAAATGGCAGCCGATAAGGACATCATCGCCGCCGCCACCCACTATTGCTCGGCAACCGCGATTGCGACCGTCGACACCTATCACAAGTTTGGGTTTCCCGTGATCGTCTGGGGTGCCGTGCTGCCCGACATCACCTACCGCAACAAGTACGAAGAGGTGCATCGTGTGAACGGCACGATGATAAACCAGAATGACGCCAACGCGGAATTGATCTCGAAGCTCGGCTATAAAACAGTGGCCGTAATCCACGACACGACCGACTACGGCAAGGGCCACAACGAGTATTTCAGCAAGGCGCTCGCAAAAATCGGGCAGGCCAAGATTGTCGGCACGTTCGGCGTGACTGCAGACCAGCAGGATTTCACCGCCGAGCTCACCAAGATCAAGGCGCTCAATCCGGACGTCATCTATTTTGGCGGATTGACGCCCATCGGCGTGCGCATACGCTCACAGATGGACAAGCTTGGCATCAAGGCGCTGTTCGACGGAACGTCGGGAATTGTCTCGGATGCCTACATCCAGGGACTGGGTCCGCTTGCCGAAGGGACATTGGCCTTCCGTGAAGGCGCGCCGACCGAGAAACTTCCGGGTGGCAAGTTCTTCATGGAAAAGTACAACGCGCAAAAATACGACAATCCGCCGGAGGCCTATGGTGCATTCGCCTATGCGGCGATGGACATGATCCTGGATACGATCGAGAAGGTTGGACCTGACCGAAAGAAAGTCATTGCCGATCTGGCGAACGTGAAGGATCGCGACTCGATCGTCGGAAAGATCACGTTCGACGATCATGGTCAGAACACCGTCCCTGTCATCACCAAATACGTCGTCCAGGACGGTAAGTTCGTTGAATGGGCCGACAGCGAATATGCCAACGGCAAGCGCAAGCTGCCGGGCCAGAAGTAGTTCAGTTAGCGGGGCCGCGGTGACGCGGTCCCGTCCGCTTTAGCGCTTCACAAGAACGCCGGACATGGACGCGGGCCTGCTCGCTCAATACGTCATGAATGGGCTTATGCTCGGCATGATGTATGCGCTGGTGGCTGTCGGCTTCACGCTTTTCTTCGGCGTGCTCGACGTCATCAAATTTTCGCACGGTGACGTGCTCACGGTCGGAGCGTTCACCGCGCTTGCGACCTATGCCGGCATGCGAATGTTAGGCGTGAATTCGAACTTACTTGATCTGATCGTCATGCTTGTAACGGCGACTTTGGCCATGGCCTTTCTCGGGGTGGTCATCGCGCGCTATCTCGTAATGCCGCTTCGCTCAGCGCCCGCTCTCAACACGCTGCTGATCACTCTGATGCTCGGCACGGTGCTGCGTGAAAGCGTCCGTCTATTCTATCCGCAAGGGGCCAACCCGAAGCCTTTCCCAGCGCTGCTGCCGCGCACATCCATTGACATCGGCGACTTCAATTTGCGGTTCGATAACGTGCTGATGCTGACGGCAGGCGTTCTTGTGATCATCGGCATCCAATACCTGCTCAATCGGACAAAGCTGGGCCTTGCTATCCGTGCCGTGGCCCAGGATGAGGAGACCGCGCGCACGATGGGCATCAATTTCACCGCGATTGTCCTTGTCACCTTTGCACTCGGCTCCGGGCTGGCGGCATTCGCGGGTGTCATGAACGGCCTGTATTACAACGAGATCAATTTCGGGATCGGTCTTTATCTCGGTGTTGTCGGGTTCTCGGCCGCGATCATCGGCGGTCTCGGCAGCATTTATGGCGCGATTTTGGGAGGCTTTCTGTTCGCCGGCCTGCAGACGATCGGCACGGTGATGCTCCCGTTTGCGAGCGCGTATAAGGATGTTTTCGCTTTCGCCGTCGTGATTGCGATCATGGCTTGGCGGCCGACCGGATTGATCCGCGAAAAAATCAGTGAGCGGGTCTAGGGATGGCGGGCAAAGGACATACGAGCGTCTGGCCGGGTCTTGTCGCCCTTGCGATTGCGACGGGCTATCTCATCGCCCTGCTGGGTGCGGAAAAGCAGAACCTGATCATCATGCTACTGGCAGTTGGGATTGTGGCGGTGATTGCCGCGGCCTGGCTCGGCCTGTTCGAGAACGTCAGTGCATCGTTCGTGGAGCACGAGGATGCTCTGGGCGTTTGCGCCATCGGCGCCGCCGGCGCGGTGGCGGCCGTTTTTCACGACAACCACTTCGTGCTCTTGCTGGTGATCACGGTGCTGTTGTACTCGGTGGCGACGCTCGGTCTCAATGTTCAGTTCGGCTACGCAGGCGTTCTCAATTTCGCCGGCGCATCGTTTTTCGGCATCGGCGCCTACACGTCCGCCGTCCTGAACACGTATACGGCCGTTCCCCATTTGCTGGTCCTGCTGATCGGCGGCATGCTGGCGGCCTTCGCGGGTTCTTTGCTGCTGCTGCCGGTGCTGCGAACGCGCGGCCACTACGCGGCGGTCGTCACGATCGCTTTTGCACTTCTGTTCAAGACTTTTCTTGAAGTGAACGACGTCCTCGGTGGTCCGCAGGGCATGCAGGTCAAAGGCATGCGCATTCTGGGCTGGTCGTTCAACGATAATATCGAGATCGGGAAGATCTCGTTGTCATTCTATATGAACTATTTCGTACTGAGCCTGCTGCTACTTGCCGGCGCGTTCGTCCTTGTGCGCCGGCTCGAGCGGTCCTGGATCGGCCTTAACCTCGACGCCCTGCGGCTTGATGAAACCGCGGCCGGCTGCTTCGGCCTTGATATTGTGCGCTGGAAGATCACGGCCTTCCTGATCGGCAATTTTCTCATCGGCATTGCGGGCGCGCTGTTCGGAATGGTTGGTGGGTTTGTCGCGCCCAACAATTACACGTTTGCCGACTCGCTGATCCTGGTTTCGATCCTGCTGCTTGGCGGCATCGGAAATCCGTGGGGGCTGATGGTTGCAACCATCATCGTCGTGGTCGTGCCCGAGAAATTGCAGACCATCCAGGAATACCGGTTTCTGCTCTATGCCTTGATGGTGATCGCCGTGCTCTTGTTCCGTCCCGAAGGACTGCTGCCGCGGCCCGTTCGCCGATATTTCCCCGGATGGCGGCCATGAACGCCTTGCTCGAAGCGCACGGTCTGTCCAAGCACTTCGGCGGCGTGCAAGCCCTCGATGGGCTTGATCTGACGGTCACCGCGAACGAAATCCTGGGCCTCATTGGTCCCAATGGCTCGGGTAAGACGACCTTTTTCAACGTGATCACCGGAATTTACGCCGCCGATGCGGGTCGCGTCGCGTTCGACGGAACCGATGTCACCAATGCGAGCGCGCGCTCCATCTATCAAGCCGGAATATCGCGGACGTTCCAGCGGTCGCGCCTGTCGCTGCCCCTGTCGATCTTCGACAACATCATGATCGGCAACCACAAGCGTCTCAATCAGGGTCTCTGGTTCAATCTTGCAAAGCGTGGGGATTTCAAACGGGAATTCGAACGCAGCTATGCGGACGCACGGGCATTGGTAGAGGTGTTCGAGCCCGGGTTGGCCGGCCGGATGTTTGAACCTGTCGCCGGTCTTCCCATGATCGATCGCCGCCGCATCGAGATTTGCCGCGCGCTGATCAGCGCACCGAAGCTGCTGCTTCTGGACGAGCCATCTGCGGGTATGACGCATGACGAGACGGCGGAGCTGATGAATGACATCCTGCTGGTGCGCAAGCGCAACAAAGATCTCACGCTCATCATCGTCGAGCACGAAATGGGCGTGATCGAACGCATCACCGACCGTTGCGTGGTGCTCAATTTCGGGCGGAAGATCGCCGAGGGTCCGTACCGCACTGTCGCGGCGGATACGCAGGTCCAGGAAGCCTATCTCGGGGCTGCATAATGGCGGGAATTCTCGAAATCGATAACGTCTATACCGCCTATGACAAGGCGGATGTGCTGCAAGGCGTGTCGCTCAAGGTCGCATCCGGGCAGATCACCTGCCTGCTTGGTTCGAATGGTTCCGGCAAGACGACGCTTGTGCGCTCGATCCTTGGACTGACGCCGGCCCGGGCCGGCCGCATCGTCTTCAATGACGTCGATATTACACGGTTGCCGACCCACAAGATCGTTGCTGCAGGCATCGCCTGCATTCCCGAAGGGCGCAAGGTTTTTCCGAAGCTTACCGTCGAGGAAAACTTGCGGGTCGGGGCCTATCAGGAGCGTTCCGACAAGGAAACCGCCGGACGCCTCGCGGAAATCCTTCGGCTCTTTCCGCGGCTTGCAGAGCGTCGCACGCAACTTGCTGGTACGATGTCGGGTGGAGAACAGGCGATGATATCAATCGGCCGCGGTCTGATGTGCGCGCCAAAATTGCTTCTCATCGATGAGCCGTCGCTCGGACTTTCACCACTCCTGGTGAAAGAAAATTTCAATATCATCCGCAGCATCAATGAACGCGGCATCAGCGTCCTTCTGGTCGAGCAGAATGTGCATCAAACGCTTGCGATCTCGCATTTCGGTTTCGTGCTGTCAAAAGGCCGAGTTGCCGCCAGCGGCAAGCCGGCGGAGCTTGCGGCACAGCCGGAAGTACGCGACGCATATTTCGGTTGACCCATGATGTCTTCAGTTGAGCTGACGCAGAAACTGGTGCGCTTCAATACGATAAATCCACCGGGCGCTGAGCGTGCCTGCGCCGAAATGCTTGCGCAGCTTCTGGAGGAGAAGGGTTTTGCAGTCGGGATTGTTCCTTTCGGCGAGGGCCGCGCCCAGCTTGTCGCCAGGATCGGCGGGTCTTCCAGGAAGCTGCCGG
This sequence comes from Pseudolabrys sp., assembly GCA_036557605.1. Taxonomy (GTDB): domain Bacteria; phylum Pseudomonadota; class Alphaproteobacteria; order Rhizobiales; family Xanthobacteraceae; genus Pseudolabrys. The sequence goes on along the minus strand of DATBHE010000089.1, from coordinate 94,030 downwards.
TCGGCTTCACGGGACACCTCGATACGGTGCCGCTTGGTGCACAGCCTTGGTCGGTTGACCCGCATGCCGGCGAGATCATCGATGGAAAACTCTATGGCCGCGGCTCCTCCGATATGAAAAGCGGAGTTGCCGCGTTCGTCACAGCGTCCTTGCAACTGGCGGACAAGCTGGCCGGCACACCCGGCGTGGTGTTGGTCATCACGGCAGGGGAGGAGACCGGCTGCACCGGCGCCGCCGCGCTGGTCCAGGAATCGAAACAACAATCGAAAGAACTTCCGAAAGTCGGAGCTTTCGTGGTGGCAGAGCCGACCGGCAACCGGCCGCTTGTTGGTCACAAGGGGGCGCTTTGGCTCGAAGCCGTATCAAAAGGGCTTACCGCGCACGGCTCGATGCCGGAGAAAGGGGTGAATGCGGTCTACAAGGCTGCCCGCGCGATTACGGCATTACAGGACTTTGATTTCAACGTTGCCCGACATGATGTGCTCGGAGGGCCGACCCTGAATGTCGGTACGGTCAGCGGCGGGCTCAATATCAACTCGGTCCCCGATCGAGCCGTCATAGGCATCGATATCCGCACGATCCCCGGGCAGAACCACGCGCGCATCCGCGAACAACTCACGAGCTATCTCGGAACTGATGTCGAGCTTGCGACCAGGCTCGACGCACAAAGCGTGTGGACCGATCCCAATGATGAATGGATCAGGAAGGTCTCCCGCGCCGCTCACGAGATCGCCGGCGTCAACGGCGAGAAGGTCGGCGCGGCGCCGTATTTCACTGATGCATCGGTTTTGACACCGGCCCTTGGCGTACCGCCAACCCTGATTATTGGCCCGGGCGAACTGGAGCTTGCGCATCAGACTGATGAATATTGCCTGGTGTCGCGCATCGAGCAGGCGACCGAGCTCTATTCGAACATCATCCGCGACTGGTGCGCTGCCTGATCCGGGTCTCTCATCGTTTTGCCGCGGCCAGACGGGCGGCGGCCTCGCGTGCCGCGTCTTCCATTTTCATGAACACCGCACCTTCTTTCACAAGCTTGTCGATCAGATCCTCCAGCGCCAGCATGCGGTAACCTCTTCCGATTACATAAGGGTGCATGGTGTAGGTAAGAACGCCCCATTCGACCGTCTTTTTCATGTAGAGGAACTCGTCAAGCCAGTTCTGCATCACCGCGCGCGCCGGCTGCATTCCTGCGAGGACACTGGCTTCCGTTCGTACGAACTCGAAATGCGGATAATCATCGAGCGACCAGCTGATCGGCATTTCGATGAGCGCGGTTTCGTCGCCGAAACGGAAAGGCTCTCCCAGCCTGGCGATATCTCCGCGCCGGGCGCGGTAGGGCGCGTAGTCAGAGCCCATCAGGCTTGAATCATAGGAAAATCCGTGGCTCAGAAGCAGGTCGATTGTATGTTCGCTGAGATCCCACGATGGCGAGCGATAGCCGCGGGGCTTTTTCCCGGTCAGGCGCACGATCGCATCATTGGCGCGCACCAGGTCAGCTTCCTCCTGGTCGCGGGTTTGTTTCACCGGTGGAATGTGTGCCCAGCTGTGATGGGCGATTTCGTGTCCGGCGCCCACGACCATTTCACATTCCCGCGGCCAGCTTTCGATCGTGAAGCCGGGAATGAACCAGGTTGTCGCGATGCCGCGCGATGCGAGAAAGCCGAGGATGCGCCGCGAGGCCATCGCGCCGAATTCGCCGCGCGATAGCGGTGTCGGAGTCGTCATCCCGCGTGCGATGAATCCGGACTGAGTATCGAAGTCGAACGTCAGACAGACGATATGGCGGGGCATGGCATTGAACACCGTTCAGCCTCGCCTACCATACCGGCGCCGGCGCGGCATGATAGGAAGGCGGGCAGGGGGGTCAAGCTTGGCAGTCAACGAAATCGGCATCATCGTGAACGGTGCGACCGGGCGGATCGGATCGACGCAGCATCTGCAAAACGCGTTGTTGCCAATCCGCGCAGAAGGCGGACTCGCAATCGGGAAGGATCGAGTTGTCCCGCGTCTGCTGCTCGTTGGGCGAGACGCCGGCCGCCTGGCAGAGATCGCGCGCAGCAGCGGTGTCGAACACTGCACGACGGATCTCGATGCGGCGCTAGCGGAGCCTGGCTTTTCGGTCTTCTTCGATGCTGCGGCGACAAAACAACGGGTTTCGACGCTTAAGAAGGCGATTGCGGCAGGCAAACACATTTACTGCGAGAAGCCGGTTGCGCCCACCGTTGCTGAAGGCAATTTTCTTCTGGATGCAGCGCGCTCGCGTGGTCTCCGGCATGGCGCGGTCGAGGACAAGATCTTCCTGCCGGGCCTGCAAAAAATCAAACTCCTTGCTGAACAAAAATTTTTCGGCCGCGTCACCGGCTTTCGTCTCGATTTCGGGTGGTGGGTGTTCGATGGCATCGAACGCCAAAGCCAGCGTCCGAGCTGGAACTATCAACGAAGCGGTGGCGGCGGTCTAACGATGGATATGTATCCGCACTGGCGCTACGTCATAGAGACTATTCTTGGCCCTATCGGCCGCATCGTCGCTGCAAATGCGACAGTCATTCCGAAGCGCGTTGATGAGGCCGGAAATCACTACGCCGTCGATGTCGATGACACCTCAATCACGCTTGCCGAATTGAAAAGCGGGGTGCTGGGGACAATTATTTGCTCATGGGCAACGCGGGTGCGGCGTGATGATCTGCTGACATTGCAGATCGATGGTGCCGCCGGTTCGGCAATTGCAGGCCTGCACCGGTGCTGGATCCAGCCAGCGGGCGAAACGCCGGCGATCAAGCACATCAACCCCGCCGTCGATATTGGGGCTGATTATGACCGGGATTGGAAGGAGGTTCCTGAGATGGCAAGCGTCTATCTCAACCCCTATCGCGCCGGATGGGAGCGGTTTATCGCGCACATCGTGACCGGCGAACCTTTCCAGAGCGATCTGACGGCAGGAATCCGCGACGTGAAGCTGGTGGAAGCCTGCTATCGCAGCGCCGCCGGAAATCGATGGATTGCTCTTGATGATGTCCAGTGAGCCACAAATCAGGGCTCAGCGATGCAGGCATGAGTAAACTCTGACGAGGTCTCGTGCTGCGGCCGGGACAGCGCGTGTGGCCTTGACGTTGGCCGTCGCAGTCTCGCAGGACAGCCAGAAATAATTTCCAGCCGGATCGATGACGAGACGTTTGGGCCTGAAGTCGGCAACAATCACCGATAGATATTCGACAGTTGAAAACCAGTTCAGGGGCTGCAGTGACGCGTTAATCCGCACGGATGACACGAACCGGGGGTCGCCGAGTTCGGGATCGGCGCTCGTGCCAGTTGCAAGCGTTTTCACCGCCGCCTTGTAGAGCGTCCAATCGACGACAAATTTAGACGTCTGGACGACATGAACCATCATCACGAGGATGAAAGCGCCCACCAGACCGTATTCGGCGGTCTTGTTGGTCAACAGGATTGTAAGGTGCCGCAGACGCGCTTTTTCTGCGAGTGATCCAGCTGAACGCATCGCATGGAGGGTTGCGAGAATGCCGAAAATCGGCGTGATCACAACCAAAAGCGTGCGCAAATAATACCGGTTGCTTGCGTGGATCCAGTGGTCGAACCAGAGCCAATAGGCGAACAGGGCAATGGCGATAATCGACGTTGCCGCAAGCAGCGCGACTTCGCGGGCGGCCAGCCGTGAAATTACGAAGAAAAGCAGGCCGTAGCAGGCAAGCACCGCAATCAGAACCAGGACCAGGTTCACCTCGAAGATTGCAGGGTCAAAAAATCCCCACGCGGCCCTGATCAGAACGTCGGCAAAATAATCGTCCGGCGGATAGGCAATCCTGATGGCGATCCAGATCGCCAGCGTCAGGATCAATATTCTTGCTCCACGTAAAAAGAGACGATGATGCAGTCCGTGAAAGGCGACGGTCACAACAATCGTGAAGGCTAGGACAGCACCACCGGCATGCGTAAAGACCAATGCAAGCATCATTACCGCCAGAATGATGATTGCCGCCGGGCCTTGGCGTGGGTTGTGGGCCAACGCCAGCGTCGGCCAGAACAACGCATGCGCGGTCCACATTTCAGTCGGAAATCCGAACACCAGCGGGCAGAGCAGGGCGGTCGAACCGCACGCGTAGACGAAGATCATCCGATTGGGGGAGTGATCGGCCGCAAACGTTCCAGCAAGACCGATAAGCGGCGCGATGTAAAAAAGCAGACCGTAGACCAAAATGCCGCCGGCAGGATTTCCGGATAGCGCAACATAGGCTTCGGCCGGCCAAAGCGAGAGAAAATAGACCGATACGCGGCCGACAATATTGTGCCAGTGGAATGCCCAGACATCCTGAACCGCCACCGAGTAGGAAAACATCGCACCGTCGGCATAAAGCTGCAATTCGTAGCGGATGGCGACAATGAGAAAAATCACCGACCATCCGAGCCCGGCCCCAATCACCAATTTGCGCAGCATGTGATCTTTGCGACGGAAAGGCCGCAGCGCAGCTTGCATTGTCTAGCCGTGCGAGAGCTGCTGGCGCTGCAGGAGCTGCTTTAGAATCTCGCCTGCCTCTTCTGCGATTTTTACCAGAAGCTGTTCGCCGAATTCGGCCGATGCGCGCTTTGCATCGCCGATGACGCCGTTATCGGCTATATCGGTTTCGTTTGTAGTCCAGGGCCAGGTCACCACCTGATTGAGGATCGTGTTACGCACGGCGTCCTTACGAGACGCAGCCCCCAATTGCTTGATCTGGTCGATACGGACGAGCTGCGGTGCGGCTGCCAGCATCATCGACGTTTCATTCTTACCGCCATGAATATCCGGCATTGTCGACGCCGCATGGAGATCCGCCCATGTGGTTGGATGAAAAATACAGACATTGAGCCCGAAGTCACCGCGCAGATCTTGGGCCAATGCTTCGAGTAGACCTCGGTTGCCGCCGTGTCCGTTAATGACGGCAAGATTGCGCGCAGGCAGGCCGCGAGCGATTTCGCGGCCGAGATCGCGAACGAGCCTTGTCATGCCCTCAATGGACAGCGACAAGGTGCCTGGAGCCCATTCATGTTCACGCGCGAGACTGATCGTAATCGTCGGTAGCTGCCAGAGATCGTAGGTCTCTCCCCAGCGCGAGATGATCCGTCGCGCGAAGGTTTCGGCCAGCACGACGTCGGTGTTGATCGGCAAATGCGGACCGTGTTGCTCGATCGAACCGATTGGCAGGCACAAAATCGAGGTCGCCCGCAAACGTTTTGAAATTTCGAGGAATGTGAGCTCGCCGACTGACCGGTTCGGCATTTCCCGTGACATGGTTTGTTCAGCTCTTTGAACCGCAAACGCGGTGCCCTGGAGACGATATCAGCGCCGCGCCACGTTGCCAGAGGGAAACGCGCTCGAGGTGATTACGAGGGCTCGGCGAGCGAAGCCATAAGGTGATCGAGTCGATGGCCCGCCCGAACCGCTTTGGCGGCCAAATAGCGCCGATTGTCCGCGTTAATCGGGGCTTCCAGCGCCATTCGGCTTGCGATTTCGATGCCTGCCTTGGCAAGGCCGTCGAGCTTCGCAGGATTATTGGTCAGCAGGACGATCCGCGTGCAGTTGAGTATTTGCAGCATGCGAGCGGCGATGCCGTAGTCGCGTTCGTCGTCATCGAAACCGAGCGTCGTATTGGCGTCAACCGTGTCGAGACCGTCGTCCTGGAGCTGATAGGTGCGCATCTTGTTCGCAAGACCTACGCCGCGTCCTTCCTGCGCCAGATAAAGAACGACGCCGCCACCCAGATCTTCCAGGCGCCGCATGGCCAGCTGAAGCTGATCGCCGCAGTCGCAGCGTCGCGAACCGAACACGTCTCCGGTGAGACAGGCCGAGTGAAGCCGTACCGGGACGGCATTCGAAAAATCGGGCTTGCCGACGATGATCGCGGTGGAGTTGCCGCCAATGGCGTCGCGGAATACGACAAACCGAGCCGGCGTACCGGAATCCAACGGCACCGAGGCTTCGCTGGCAATCGTCAACGATCTGATTGCCTCGTCGGCAAATCGTTCGACCGCTTCCGCATCGACCGTGATGATGTCCGCTTCGCGAGAAAGCGCAACTGCAGGTGCTTCCGCGCCCAGAACCGCGGGCAGACCTTGCGACAACTTGACCAGGTGAATGGCCGCTGCGGCGGCAGATCCAGCCGGTTTGGCTTCGGGAGCGCGATTGCATGTCGCATCGCTGACAAGCGCTTCGATCGAAGCCGCATCGTCCTCTTGTGAAAGCCGTAGCGCCATCGGCGTGCGAGCATCCAGTCCAAGCGCCAGCGCGCGTCGTGCAGTGACAATAAGCCGTGGGACACGCGGCGCGCATAAAGACATGAATTCGTTGAGTCGCAGCGTATCGAGCCCTTCGACCGGCAATGCGAGAAGCGTTTCGTTTTTTGCGGTGATGAGAACGGGCCGTCGGCCGTGAAATTCGGCAAGACCACGGCTGACGCTGACATGACCTTTGCTGCCAAATAATACCGGGCTTACGCCATTGCGTACTGAATGCATTCAAAGACTTCCGTTCTTAAAAGCCCGCCACTGTAGAAACACCGCCTGCCGTATCACCATTCCGGTCGCAAACAGACCGAATTTGTGTCAGCCTGCCGGCGCCCGCATTGATGTTAACGCGGTGGGCCCGCTTTTAGCTGCCATGCCATTAAGAAATTTTCCCCATAACGCTAATAGCAGGACCGGCAATGGATCGTCCGATCCGTGGCTCGACTTTAGCAATATTTTCCGGTCTGGTGACCAGCCTCTACCACATCCCTGGAGCGAAATTTTTGGCCCCCTTCGTCAGGGCCTCGTCGACGAACTCATGGTGGTCGGCCAGATCGGTCAGTCACTTGATGGCCGCATTGCGACGGAATCGGGTCATTCAAAATACATCAACGGTCCTGCAGGTCTTGCCCATCTGCATCGGCTGCGGGCCCTGGTGGATGCCGTTGTCATAGGCGTCGGTACCGCGATAGCCGATGACCCCCAGTTGACGGTACGACGGGTGGCGGGACTACAGCCGGCGCGCGTGGTTATCGACCCTAAGAGCCGTCTGGCCCCCAACGCGCGCGTGCTCTCTGAGGATGGCGCGCGTCGGATTGTAATCACTGCGCGAGAATCGTCTGCCCAAGCAATTCCGGGTGTAGAGCATATTCGTCTGCCCATTTCCGATGGGCAACTTGCACCTTCAACCATCCTCGCGGCGCTATCAGCTGCGGGAATGCGGCGCATATTGATCGAAGGGGGTGCCGATACCATGTCGCGGTTTCTTGCGGCGGGGTGCCTAGACCACCTCCACATCGTCGTCGCACCGGTCATTCTGGGGGCAGGCAGGGCGGGCATCGTGCTGCCGCCGCTTGAGCGTGCCGATCAGGCCACGCGGGTCCAGATGCGCACTCATCGCATTGAAGACGAAATGCTGTTCGACTGCGATTTGTCCGCTCAGCGGGTGCCGGTCGGAGCAGCAAAAAAATCGACATGTCCGAGGTAAAGGGACGAGCGGCCGGCGGTGACAAGCGCGCGCCGGCGCGTCAACCACGAGGCCGTTTCGTCAAGGGAGAGCGCGGACATTTCGCGGACCGCAGCAGCCAGGCCGGCAAATATCTCCAATTGTATATCTTGATCATCTGATTCCATTGTCCAATCGGATCGGCGATGCGTAACCGCATAGCCAAGGCGTTCGAAGCTCGCGATAGCGTAGCCTGCGGCTTCCGGTCCGAGTGCGGGACCGAATCCTTTCTCGGTGCCTTGATGCTCGTTGACCGCGGCGATGATCGCTGCATCCGACGGATCGCGCGGACTGATGTCGATGCGCCCGTCATAGGTCAAAGCCGCATACAATGGAATCGAGCGTGCGGCGATTTCTGACGTCAGGCGGTCGATCCATGTTTTCGACGCGAGGTCGAGAAATGCAGAGGTCGTGACGAGATCGATGGGGCCGTCGAGTGCGGCTTCGAGATCGCGATTAAGATCAAGTGGAAAGGTCGTCACCATAACGGAGGCCGGAAGCGACATCGCCTTTGCCCGGCCAAGCAGGCCAAGATCGTTGTCCGCCAGGCGCCAATGCTGTCGCGCCGGCAGGTGCTTGGTCAGCGCGCGAACCGTTGACCCAGTGCCGCAGGCGAGATCGACAATGCTCACGGAGGGCAAGCTGGCAAGCGAAGCCGCTACTGCGGCAACGACCTCGCCGTTGCGAGCCTGTAGGTCGTAGGGTTCGCGCAGCGCGAGCCAATCGGCGGAAAATCCACTCATGCCAGCGCCTCGAGCGCGCGCGACAAGATCTGCGCGGACTCTTGCCATGTCGGGACGTTGCGCACTGCCATGCGTGCGGCAGCGGCAAGGTGGCGCCTCTCGTCGGCATTGGCGATGACCTGCCGCAGCGCTTTTGCGAGAGCAGGCACGTCATCCGGTGCGACAAGCAGAGCCGCGGCCGGTGGAATTGTATCGGCAATAGCGCCAGCCCGTGTGCCCACCACAGGCAAACCGTGCGCAACCGCTTCACTGTACGCCATGCCGTAGCCCTCGAACCGGGAAGCAAGAGCAAACACATCGGATCCGGCATAAAGCTCGCCGAGCCGCTGCGAGGTTACCTCGCCAGTCACCGTAACGCGGTTCTCAAGCCCGAGACGCACAATCTCGGCTTCGAGTTGCGCTGCAGTTTTCGGGTCGCGTCCACGGTCCCCGACGATAGTTAGGCGCCATGGCAGGTCCGCAAGCGTCGCGAAGGCGGCAACCAGAACATCAAACCCCTTGCGGGGGACAAGGGCGCCCACAGAGAGAACCCGCACAATGCCGTCATTACTGCCCGGTGCCGATGGCACGATGTCGTTTCCCGGTCGTGCCACCGTGATCTTGTCTGCCGGGACGCCATAGTCGGTGGAGAGACAGTTTGCGGTGGACTGGCTGGTAACCACGACATGTTTGGCAGAGGTCAGGGCAGCACGCTCGCTGGCCCGCAGAATGTCGGTCTGCGCCGGCGTCAAGCCGGTTTCCAATGCCAGGGGATGATGGACCAGGGCGATCAATAGGTGATTTGCGCGCAGCCGGCGAGCTGCTTCGGGCAGAGCGCCAAGGGCAAGCCCGTCAACGACGATGGGACAGCCTTCAGGCACGATCAACAATCGCGCTTCGGCGGCGGAACGGGTGTCCTTGTCAGGCCATGGAAAATTTTCGCCAAGATTGATGCGCTCGACAGTCCAACCGAGCGCCTCGAGCTCAGCGATCATCCGGCGGTCATAAGCATAGCCGCCAGTTGCAGTTGACAGGTCGCCCGGTACCGCAAAGGCGAGCCTCTTCACCACAAATTCGCCTCGTAAGATGCGCGCGCGATATGGGATTCGGCCAGCGTCACCCGGACGGCCTTCAATTCGCGGCCGGCGCGACCGAGTTTGTCCGCGCGCGCAGCCTTTGCCAGCTGATCACAAATATATTTGGCAAGAAATTCGGTGGTGGTGTTCACGTCTTTGAGTTCGGGCAATTCATCAATGTTTCGATAATTGAGTGGTGCCAAAACCGCCTTCAGCACTTCATGCGCGCACCCGATATCGATGACAACTCCGTTTGGATCGAGTGTTTCGGTAAAAAAAGCGGCGTCGACGACAAATGTGGCGCCGTGCAATGCCTGCGCCGGCCCGAACATGGCGCCACGGAACGAGTGGGCAATCATGATGTGATCGCGAACCTCGATGGAAAACAATGGCGTCCCCTAGTCGTAGGAAATGAGTTGAGCAACAACGTTGCTGTTCGGCCCGAGCAGGCGGGGCACGTGCGAGGGCAGATCGCTGAACCGTATGGCTGGGGCAAGGAGCGCGTCGAGGCGGGAGTCGGCAAGTAAATTGAGCGCGGCAGCGAGCCGCCGGGCATGTGTCCAGCGAGGTCGGTGCGACGGCGCAATTTTCCCAACCTGACTCGATATCAGGCGAAGCCGGCGGCTGTGGAAGGCACCCCCCAGAGAGGCGGTGACAGATTCCTCACCATACCAGCTCAACTCAACTACCGTTGCTTCTTCGCCCGCAAGCGCGATAGCAGAATTGAGGCCGGAAGCAGTTCCGCTGGCGTGAAACACGATATCGCAATCCCCATGAGCGCTATCGGGAGTTGCAAAGCCGACGCCTAGATGCCGCGCCAATTCCGCGCGCGCGGTATTGATGTCGATCAGTGTCACCTCGGCCGCCGGAAGGTATCCACACAGGAATGCAACCATCGCGCCCACCGCGCCGGCGCCCACGATTGCGATCCGATTGGCCGGGCCCGGTCCGGCATCCCACATTGCATTGAGTGCAGTCTCCATATTCGCCGCGAGCACGGCGCGCTGCGGTGCGACCGTCTGTGGCAGAGCGGCGACTGCCTCCTTGGGAACGACGAAACGCGTTTGGTGCGGGTGAAGAGCAAAAACCTTGCGTCCCGCAAGCTCGGCCGGGCCGTCTTCGATTTCTCCCACCGTCGCGTAGCCGTATTTCACCGGGAAGGGAAAATCGCCCGCCATGAATGGCGCACGCATTCGCTTAAATTCGCTGCGGGGGACGCGGCCGCCCAGAACAAGCGCCTCGGTACCGCGGCTGAGCGCACCAAAAAGGGCGCGGACGCGCACTTCGCCGGGGCTTGGTGCACGTACTGTTTCCTGCCTGATTTCAGCTTGTCCCCGAGCCGTATACCAGAGCGCCTGGGCAAGCTCGGTCGCGCGGTCCCTCACTATCGGCTAGCCTCAATTGGACTATTGAATTCGACTAGGTGTTATATCATCAGGTTCGCACGGCCCGTCATTGATTAGAAGTCGTTACCGCGTGTCAGGATACTCCATCCCACAATTGACAAATAATAATGCCGTCCGGATCCCGATGACCGGACGCCGAGTTTTTTTTGCATTTCTGTTTGCAGCCACGATGATCGGCTCGCTGGGGCTGGCTGCCCTGGCTCTGTCGCCTGGCGGATTCAGCACAATAGACATCCTTCTGCTGCTGCTGTTTGCCGTTACCTTACCCTGGATGGTGGCCGGCCTGTGGAACGCCGTGATCGGACTGTTGGTCATGCGATTTTCCGGCGAACCGGCTACGACCGTAATGCCGGAAGCCGGATCTGTTCACGGTGACGAACCTATCTTGAGTTCAACGGCAATTCTTCTCTGTATCCGCAACGAAATGCCGGAACGGATATTCCGCAATCTGGAGCCAATGCTCGCCGGCCTTCACGCGTCCGGTTTTGGCGGTTGCTTCCATCTCTATGTATTGAGCGACACCAGCGACGCACTGATCGCCGCGGCAGAAGAAAAGCACGTCGCTGAACTCACTGCACGTTGGGACAGCCGCGTCGCGGTGACTTACCGCAGGCGCGCCGTCAATGTCGGATACAAGGCGGGCAATATCCGCGATTTCTGCGACCGGTGGGGCCGTGATCATGAATTTGCGGTTACCCTCGATGCCGACAGCTTTATGACCGCGGAAGCGATCTTGCGGCTTGTCCGTCTGATGCAGGCCAACGCCCGGCTTGGAATCCTTCAGGGGCTGGTGGTGGGTTTGCCCGCGACAAGCGCATTCGCGCGGATTTTCCAGTTCGGCATGCGGCTCGGCATGCGCTCCTACACGATCGGCAGCGCTTGGTGGCAGGGCGACTGCGGTCCCTATTGGGGACACAACGCAGTGTTGAGGCTGAAGCCGTTCATCGCGCATTGCGCCTTGCCCCTTCCGTCGGTGGATAACCCGCACGATGGTCACATCCTCAGTCACGACCAGATCGAGGCGGCCCTGATGCGCGCCGCCGGATACCATGTTCGCGTCTTGCCTGAAGAGGATCTCGGATGGGAAGAGAACCCGCCGACTTTGCTCGAGTTTATTCGGCGTGACCTGCGCTGGTGTCAGGGCAATATGCAGTACTGGCGCCTCCTGGTGCTGCCCGGGCTTGCAGCCGTCAGCCGTTATCAGCTGGCGCTGGCGATTCTGATGTTTCTCGGTTCACCGGCGTGGATGGGTATTTTGGTGCTTGGAGTGCTGTCACTCGCTCTCTCCGATACTCCGGCCGACTTCATCCGCGCTGACGTGGGCATACCCTTGTTCGTAGGGGTACTGGTGATGTGGTTCTCACCAAAAATAGCAACCGCGATCGATATCTTCCTGCGCCCTGAATTGCGCCTGCAGTTCGGGGGAACGGCGCGGTTCGCCGCAAATTTTTGTCTCGAAACAGCATATTCGATTGTGCTGGTCCCGATACTGTGGTTTGGCCATACGATTTTTCTCACCGGGCTGCTGTTCGGCCGCGAGATCGGATGGATCGGGCAGGCGCGCCACGATCACAAAGTCCCGTTGACGTTGGCGTTCCACAATCTTTGGCCACATACATTGTTCGGGATCACGGCGCTTTTCGTCGTCACGATCACGCAGCCCGACGCCATTCCCTACGTGGCCTTGCTGGCGGCCGGGCCAGCATTTGCAATTCCCTTCGCGATGGTGACCGCCTGGCCTCGCGTCGGCGCGTTCTTCACTCGCCTCGGCATTGGTCGTCTGCCCGAGGAGACTGCGCCGCCCGCGGCCTTGCGGGCGCTGGCCCTGCCTGCAGTCGAGACTACGGCGCCGGTACCTTCGCTGAACGTGGTCTGACCGGTGTTTCAAATATTGAGGACCACCGGCGGCATCATTCGGTCGTTTCGCATTTATTACGGGCATCGCGACCGTGTTACGGCCATGGATAATCTGTATGGGCAATTCATCGGCCGAGGAGATCTCGTCTTCGACATCGGATCGCATGTCGGCGATCGGATCGCGTCGTTTTGCCGCTTGGGCGCGCGGGTAATCGCGGTCGAGCCCCAGCCAGCGATGGTGGCGGTGTTGAAGTTACTTTACGGCCGCAATCCGGCAGTGACGATCGAGCCTGTTGCTGCCGGCCAAAGGGCAGGCACCGTAAAAATGATGATCAATCCCGGCAATCCGACCGTCTCAACAACCTCGCAGGAATTTATCAACGCCGCGCGTGATGCGCCCGGCTGGGAGGATCAGCGCTGGACGAAAACCGTTGAAATCCCGATGACGACTGTCGATGCGCTGATCATCAAATACGGCAAACCGGTCTTTATAAAAATCGATGTCGAAGGACTGGAAGCCGAGGTCCTTGCCGGTCTTACGCAGGCGGTGAGGGCACTCTCGTTCGAATTCACGACCATCCAGCGCGAAGTGGCGCAGGCCTGCATCGAGCGTTGTCTTACGCTCGGTTATGCCCGGTTCAACGGCGCTCTCGGCGAAAGTCAAGTTCTCGCGTATGAGCATTGGGTCGATGGCGCCGCCATTGCAAATTGGTTGACGGCGCTGCCGCAGGCGGCGAATTCGGGGGACATTTATGCAAGGCTCGCCTGATGGATTGCGGCGGGCGAATAGGAATCGCTGGGTTGCCATCGCGTTGGCAGCGGCATGCTTCGCGCTGACAATTCTCATCTTCTATCCCGGCATCATGACCTACGATGCCAAATACGTTTATGAGGACATCGCAAAACAGACCTTTGGTGATTGGCAATCCCCCGCAATGACCGCGCTTTGGGCGGTCATTGACCCGATCGCCCCAGGCTCTGCGAGTATGTTCCTGCTCATTGCAACGGTCTATTGGCTGGCTTTTGGCGCGCTTGCGTTCACGCTTGCCGCGCGGTCCCCGTGGAACGGCGTCGTGCTGCCGCTGTTGGCCCTGCTGCCCCCTGCCTTTGTTTTTGTAGGCGTACTGTGGCGAGACGTCCTTTTTGCGGTGACGTGGCTTCTCTCTGCCGTACTTGCTTTTGCATCCGCAGGTCAGCCATCACGGCGACGCGTGCCGGCTCAGGTCTTTGCATTTGTGCTGTGCTGCCTTGGTGTTCTGTTCCGGCCGAATTCAATTGTGGCAGCGCCGTTGCTTGCGTTTTACACCCTGTGGCCGCTAAAGATGCGATGGAAACGTGCGGCCATGCTGTTCGTTCCGGCTATTGTCGCCTTCTTTGCTTTCGTGCAGCTCGCCTACTACGGCGTATTGGGAGCCACCCGGCAACATCCGCTGCAGTCCATCATGGTTTTCGATCTCGGCGGAATCAGCCACTTCGCCAAGCAGAACCAGTTTCCCGTAACGTGGAACGAGCGCGAGACTGCACTGCTGCTGAACGGCTGTTACCGGCCGACCGAATGGGACCTCTACTGGCGGCTCGATCCATGCAAGTTCGTGATGCGCAAGCTGGAAGCGGAAGAAAAACTGTTCGGCACGTCCGTGATCACGCTGGCCTGGGCGCGGGCGATCGCGCGCCATCCGATTGCCTATCTCGAGCATCGTGCCGGTTTCATGTGGAATTTCCTTGGTGGCTCCAATCTCACGATGTGGGTTGCCGATATCGAGAGGCCCACGGAAACCGTTTTTTCGGAACGCCCGTCTTTCGCCGCGCTGATGGTGGTCCACGACATCCTTAAGCCTACGATAGCGTTCCGTGCCGGGTTTTGGCTGCTTGCCTGCCTGAGCATTTGCGCGTTCGCTTGGCGGCGGCGCGGCACGCGAGAAGGCGCTTTTTCAATCGCAGTGTGCGGATCGGCCGTCGTCTACGTGCTCACTTTTTTTGCTGTAGGGGTCGCCTCGGATTTTCGTTACGCATATTGGGCAGTGCTGGCGGCGATCGCGGGCGGCACGGTGGCGCTAAGCCCTGCTATGCCCCAATCGGGTTGAACTGTGCTTTTGTGAGCTGCGTAAATCGGCCGCCGAGCCGTTGCAATTCCTGAAACGTTCCCATCTCGACGATCCGTCCAGCCTCGAACACCAGAATTCGGGTCGCCTTGCGAATTGTAGCGAGACGATGAGCGATCACGAATGTGGTGCGATTCTTCATCACTTCATCCAGCGCTGCCAGCACACGCGATTCGGTGGCCGCATCAAGGGCGCTGGTCGCTTCGTCAAGGATCAGGATCGGCGGATCCTTCAGCAGCGCCCGCGCAATGGACAGGCGTTGACGTTCGCCGCCGGAGAGCGCGCGGCCGCGCTCGCCCACCAGCGCGTCAAAGCCGTCGGGATTCTCGTCGATGAAAGCGAGTGCCTGCGCGCGCGCAGCCGCGTCACGCATCTCTTCGTGAGTTGCGTCCGGCTTCCCGACGCGCAGGTTTTCTGCAATCGAACGGTTGAAGAGCAGGGCTTCCTGAAAGACCACGCCGATATTGCGGCGCAAGGCGCCGAGCCGGATATCGCGTATGTCCCTGCCGTCAATCATGATCTGCCCCGATTGCGGGTCAAAGGCGCGATGCAGCAGCGTCAGCGCCGTCGACTTGCCGGCACCGGTTGCGCCGACCAGCGCCACGGTTTCACCCGGAAAGGCCGTAAACGACAGACCTGATACGGCGGGACGGATGCCGTCGTAACCGAACGAGACGTTGTTGAAATCGACGCGGCCTTTGAATCGTCCCGGATCGACAGCATCGGGTCGGTCATGGAGCGCCGGCATTGTATCGAGGACATTGAAAAATTCATGCAGATGTGCGGCGTCCATGGCCATGCGGTTTGCGAAGCTCACCGCCTGGTCAAGACGCGCAATGACCATGCCGGCGAGTGCCATGAACGTGACAATATCGCCGATAGTGACCGTGCCCTGCTGAAACAGCCAGCTTCCGAGCACTATGATCGCCAGAACCGTCAGCGTCGTCGACGCGCGCGTGAGCACCGTTGCGATCGCCCACCAGGACAAGACAGGAAATTGTGCCGCGAGCAGTCGCTCGCTGACCGATTTGAGCGCAGTCACTTCCGTTTCGACTCGGGCGAAGCTCTGCACAAGCGCAATATTGCCTAGGGCGTCGGATGCACGCTCGGCAAGATCGGAATGGTGGGTCTGGACGACATTTTGCATCGTTTCGGTCTTGTGAATCACCAACGCAGTCAAAACCGCGAAGACGACACAGAGCACGATAAGGAGAATTGCCAGACGCCAGTTGATGGCCAAGGAGAGCGGCACAAGGATGAACAGTGAAATAAAGGCCGCAAGATGCTCACGAAAAAAGCCGAGCCAGAACGACCAGAGCGTGTCCGTGCCTTGCAGCATGACTTTCATGAGCCGGCCGGAATGCGTGTGCCCGTGGTAGGCGAGTGGCAATTGCAGAACGTGTTCGAAATAACTTGTCAGCACCGACAGACGTCGGCGGTGCGCAACGCGATCGGCAAAAAGCGCAACGAGCGTGCCGCACACAATGGTGAATAGGCCAAAGGCGACCCAGGCGACGAGTAGGAGCCAGAGTGTCGCCCAATCTGCTGCGGCAGGATTGTTTTGTGCGCCGGCCAGCAGATTGATGACGCGGCCGAACAGCACCGGCTCGGCAAACTGCGCCAAAGCAAGGGCGACATTGGCGAAGGCAAGTAACCAGCCCAGGCGGCGGTCTGGCCCGAGTTGTTCAAGAACGCGCAGATAAAGACGCAGAAAACGCATGCGCCGGATTGTAGCGAATTTTCTGCGCTAGTTGTTGTTTGCCGGGGGGTTGGGTGCGGATTCCGCAGGCGGCGGGGCTGCCGGCGTTGCAGCCGATGGCGGAGCCATGGGTGCTGCCGCCGGAGGAGGTGCAGGCTGCGGCGCCGTTGGTGGAGCAGGGGTTGCCGGTGGCGAGGTCCAGGCCTTGTAGTCGGCCTCGGAAACATTCGGCAGCTTTTTCAGAAAGCCGGCGATGGCCCAGATCTCTTCGTCCTTGGCTCCAGCCAATGCGAAGCTTGGCATGCCTGTCATATTGATGCCGTTCCTGATCACCCAAAACAGTTGCGCGGCGGATCGATGGTCCACGACCTCCTTGAGGTCCGGCGGATCAGGGTGCAGCCCTTCGGAGTATTTGAGCCACGGCACGCCGGGCGCACCGTGGCAATTCGCGCAGCCGTGTGCGGCGAAAGCCTTGGCGCCGGCCTGTACAGTCTCGGGACTGTCGATATTGGCGGGAGGCTGATCGGTTGCATGGCGACTGATCGAAGCCGTCCGCACCTGGATCAGGGCCCAACGCACAATCCCCGGATCCTCGGCAGTGCCTGCCACGCTATAAAAGCCGCCGAGAAAATACACGGCTGCGGCGATGACGACGACGATTGCAAGCGCACCAATCAATGCAAGGAAACGCATGAAAGCCTCCGCGGCTATTAATGGCTAAACGATGCACCGCCCATAGGCGGCGAATGTTCCTCTATCGTAATCCTAGCTAATCTATGGAAACGGAAAAAGTTCAAGCCTCGGTGCGGGCCGGGTCCTGAGAAAGATAAGCAAGAAGCTTCATCTCCCGTCTGCCGCGTGTAACCGTGTCGAGGACCAGGCCAATCCCGGCGAGCAAGAACGCCAATAACATAAGCCCTGTCGCCAGAACGGCAGTTGGCAATCGCGGCACCAGCCCTGTCTCAAGGAAGGTAACGACGACTGGTATCGCAAGACCGATCGAAACAAAGGCTGCAATCAGTCCCAGACCTGCAAAAAAGGGCAGCGGACGCTCGGCGCGATAGAGATCGACAATCGTCCGCAGTATCCTGAAACCGTCGCGCCAGGTATTCAATTTGGATGCCGATCCTTCGGGGCGGGCATAGTACGGCGTTTCGATTTCATCGACAGGCAGGCCAAGCTCGAGCGCATGAATCGTCAGCTCGGTCTCGATTTCGAATCCACCTGACAAAACCGGAAACGATTTGACGAACCGGCGCGAGAACACGCGATAGCCCGAGAGCATATCGTTGAATGACGGTCCGAAGACCCAGGCGACGAACCCCGATAATATCCTGTTGCCGGCGCGGTGGCCTGCCCGGTAGGCGAGCTTCTCATGATCCACCCGGCTGCCGACCACCATGTCCAGCCGGCCATCCAGCAGTCTTTTGACCATCCGTCCGGCGCTGGGCGCATCATAGGTGGCGTCGCCATCGACGAGCACGTAGATATCGGCGTCCACGTCGGCGAACATGCGCTTCACGACGAAACCCTTGCCGCGATGCTTTTCCTCGAAGACCTCGGCGCCGGCTGCACGCGCGATTGCGGCGGTCTTATCCGTCGAATTGTTGTCGAACACGAAGATCGCAGCCCCGGGAAGAGACGCACGAAAATCTTTTACGACCTTTTCGATCGCGGCTTCTTCATTGTAACAGGGCACGAGCACGGCGATCCGGTGGGGCTCGAAAAGACGGCCCTGATTCGCAGCTGTCGCGGTTGCGAGTGTCAATGCGGCCCCAGCCTCCGCCGAACGACTCATTCGTTACCGGCGCGCAGAAACAGACCATGATCATTCGCTGAATGCAATTGGCCCTGTTTGCGAGTGGCGACGTAGCAATTGGTACAAGTCAAAGAGACATTCGATTGCCATGATGTTTGATACGGTGCCTTGTTGAAATGAACTTAGGCGGAGGAAGCGATTTAACTAGGTGCAGCACACACAAATTTCGGAACAGAACCAAAACCCAATAAGAGTCTCACCATGTCCTCACCCATTGTTCCAATTTTGCTCGCAGGCGGCGCGGGGACGAGGCTCTGGCCTGTGTCTCGCGATGCTCTACCAAAGCAATTCCTGCCGCTGATCGGCGACAGATCAACCTACCAGGAAACGCTCCTGCGCGTGCAGGACGGGATGTTCGGGCCGCCTATTGTCATTACCGGTCCAAACTTCCATTTTTTTGCGCACCGTCAGGCAGAGGACGTTGGTATCGAGGCGACAATTGTCATCGAGCCCATGCGGCGGGATTCGGCACCGGCAATTGCAGCGGCAACCGCGGTTGCCCGTCGCCGCGATCCAAACGCGATCGTACTGGCCCTTGCCGCAGACCACATTATACCGGACGTCGATGCATTCTGCGCAAGCTGTCGCGCCGGACAGGTGGCTGCCGAGGCAGGCCACATTGTCACTTTCGGAATCAAGCCGACGGAGCCCAAGACCAGCTATGGTTATATCCTGACAGGCGAGCCGATTACCGATGGCGTCTGCACTGTCAAACGCTTTGTCGAAAAGCCGGATGCCGAAACCGCTGCGTGTTATGTTCGTGATGGATATCTGTGGAATTCCGGAAATTTTCTTTTCCGGGCAGACGCGCTGTTATCGGAACTCAAGCGGTTCGAGGCCGAGATGGCTGCGGCAGTCGAAACCGCGGTTGCCAATGCCAGCGACGATCTCGGATTCCTGCGCTTGGATCCGGACGCATTCTCCCGCGCGCCGCAGAAATCAATTGACTACGCGATTATGGAAAAAACGGATTCTGCGGCGGTTGCGCTGGGCAATTTCCCCTGGTCGGACATTGGCACCTGGGACGCACTGCTTGACATAACGCCTCGCGACCCTTCCGGCAACGCACTGCAAGGGTCGGTGATCACAGTGGATTCAAGCGGCTGCGTGGTGCATTCTCACGATCGACTAACCACGCTTGTTGGCGTCAGCGATCTGGTCGTGGTGAGCACATCCGACGCCGTGATGGTAGTTCCTCGCGCCCGTGCACAAGAGGTGCGCGAACTTGTCGGCAGACTGAAGACTGCAAAAAGGCCCGAGGCAACTGATCATAAGCGGGTGCACCGGCCTTGGGGCTATTATGAATCTGTCGACACAGGCGACCGTTTTCAGGTCAAGCGCATCGTCGTCGTTCCAGGCGGTATCCTCTCACTGCAAAAGCATAGGCATCGCGCCGAGCATTGGGTCGTCGTTCGTGGTACTGCCGAGGTGACGATTGGCGACGAGGTTCGCGAAGTCCATGAAAACGAGTCGGTCTATATCCCTATTGGGTCAGTCCACCGGATGGCGAACAGAGGAAAAATCCCGCTTGAACTGATCGAAGTGCAGACCGGCAGCTATCTGGGCGAGGACGACATTGAACGACTTGAGGACGTGTACAAGCGCTGTTAGCCGGCTCTGCGACTGCGGCGGACGCTATTCCCATGACGATGTAATCGGTGTGGTCTCGCGGCATTGCAAGCGGGAACGTTTTGACTTTGGGGCAAAACGTCAGTCGCCAGAACCTGCTATAATCTCTCGGATCAAGGTACGTATGATGATGGAAAAGTCGAGCCAAAGAGACCATTTCTCAATATATTGCAGATCGTGGTCGAGTCGTTCGATGGCCGAAAGTGGTACGCTCGTGTCGCCGCGATAACCCGACACCTGCGCCAGCCCGGTGATCCCGGGCCGCATATTGTGCCGCTGGAAATAATAGGGTGTGAGTTCTTCGTACAGGAGACCACCCGCAAGCATGCCCGGGACGTGTGGCCGCGGCCCTACCAACGACATGTCGCCGATAAGGACATTGATGAGCTGCGGCAGCTCGTCAAGACTGCTTTTCCGCAAAATGCGCCCAAAAGGTGTTACGCGCGGATCGCCGGGCGTTGTTTGGCGAGTTCCCCGATAATCGCTCAGGTGGGTGTACATGGTCCGGAATTTGTAAATATGAAAACGGCGATTGTGATAACCGTAGCGTTTTTGCCGGAAAAAGATCGGGCCTCGTGATGTGAGCTTGATCGCGATTGCAATTCCGATCAGCAAGGGCGCCAGCAATAAGAGTCCAAAAGTGGCGCCGAGAACGTCGACAGCACGCTTTGCTCCCAACAGCACATCTGACGGCTCGCGAATAGCCGATAGGTATCCCGCGGAACGGTGCCGCGCTCTTCGCTGCCTCGCAAACCAAACTGGCGCCAAGCTTGTGTTACGACCTCGATGAAATGCAACAGAAAGTCCAAGTCCCATTACGCACTCCGATATTTCCGTTTGAGCTGTAGGTAAGTTCCCGACTCGAGATTGCGACGCAATTACGCGCATGCATTTTGTGCTGATCGTCTGTTAGTGGTTCTTCTCCCAGATGAGTGAACATAGTTCTCCCGACAAATGAGTGAACATCGTTCTCACGATATGGTTCGCAAATTATTTTTTCGCAAAAACAGGTTGGTTTTGTTATACCGGGTCTCGCCGATAGAAGAGGCGAGGAGCCGCGCGGACTTTCGGGGAGGACACTATGTCACGTACCTCCGCTTGGTTTCGTTTTGAGTTTTGTTGGTTCGATCGGACCGTTCCCTGCTCACCCCGCCAGATGCGCAACGGTTTTTTTGCACTGAATATGATCGCCTGGGCGATGATCATGATGCTTGCTTGTAAGTTGATGGCTTAAAAGGTTCAGCCGTACCACCGAAACATTTTCTGGGAACGAAACAGTTCGTCGCACGTTTGAATCCGTCGCGCTAACTCGGCGCTGCTTCAGCGCAGAGGGGGTTCGTGTGCGGGGAACGAGTAAATCGTGCGTCAATTTCCAAGGGTCATCTGTCTGACATTGGTGGCGGCGCTGGCGGGGTGCAGCAGCGCGGGCAATGTGCTGACGGAACCGACGAAAGCAGCAGTGACAAGTTACGCAGGCCCGACGCCACTTCGGGGCTCTGGCGGAGAATACATACTGGGTCCGGGCGATAAGGTTCGGCTGAAGTTTTACGACGACGCTAATTTGACCGGAGAATACGAGGTCAATAGTGCGGGCTTGATCTCAATACCTCTTGTAGGCGAGGTCAAAGCGTCAGGCCTGAGCACCAGCCAGCTTGAAAAAACTATCGCGCGGCGAATGAAGGGCAAGATTGCCCAGGATCCGAACGTCACTGCTGAAATCGCGTCTTATGCGCCTTTCTACATTTATGGCGAGGTCAAGAAAGCGGGTGTTTATCCGTACCAGCCCGGGCTTACGGTTGCTGGCGCGATCGCAACCGCGGGCGGTCTGACTTACCGCGCAAACGAAAATACCATCTACCTGCACCGTGCAGGTGCGCCATCTCAGCAAACTGTCGGACTTGATGTTCCGGTGCGGATCTTCCCGGGCGACAACATTCGCGTCGGCGAACGAATGTTTTGATCGACAGGTTCCGCCGAAATAACTCCGACGACCGACGAACCAGAGGAGGCCGTGAGTACAAAAATTCGGTTTCGCGAAACTTTCAGTTGTGCAGCGCGGGAACGCGGACGGGGATAATGTGTTTGGTCAATGTGGTGTGGTTGGTCGTCATCGTGCGGAACATTCGGGAGAGCAAAACTGCCAGCAAGTTTTTGCCCGACAATTTGCGAATTGTGGCTGCGGTCTCTCCCGAATTCAGTCAAACGGTCCGTGGATACGTCGAATAACAAAGAACGAAACTGGCAGCTCCAACCGTTGGCGAGGATCAAAACGATCGCGTGCGGTGGGGCCGGAACCGGTGACCCGGTCGAGGGCTAGGAAGCGCATTCGGAGCGGGCTGGCGATTATCGCGGGAGTTTTTGTCGCGTCGACCTCGTGGTCTCACGCGCAGGTTCTCACCGCAGAGGAGTTTGTTATGCCGACGTCTACTGCGCGAGATGTTTTTGCGCCTTCATATTTGCCGGTACTGACGGAACCGGATTCCCGTGAAGACGTGGCGCTCGAGGATACGCCGGTCAAGAGAAGATTTTGGCCGGAATACCAGCCGCGCGGCCTCCGAGCAGGAGCTTGGATGTTTTATCCCACTCTCCTAGCGGAAGCGATCTACGACAGCAATGTCTTTGCGTCGCCTGTCAACGCACAAGCGGATGCTATTGCGCACGTTGGCGCGAGTTTATCTGCGCGGAGTTTGTGGGAGAGGCACGGCATCGCCATGGAAATGTCGGCCGGATCGCTATTTTATAAAAGCCATTCCGCGCTGAACCAGACCAATGCGACGTTCGCCAGCACCGGCCATTATGACATCGATCACAGTACACAGGTTTTGGGTGCTTTTCACGCAGCATACCTTCATGACCAGCCTGGTTCGCTGACTTCGCCAACCGGTGCCGTCAACCCAACACCATATAGTTTGATCAACGGCGATGTGACGCTCCGGAAGGAATTTGGGCGCGTGACAACGGCCGTGGGAACCGGGGTGAAATCCTACGACTATGGTTCAACGGTTGCGCAAAACGGATCAATTATCAGTCAGGATTCCCGGGACGGCCAGATTTATTCGGCGCATGGCCGCGCCGATTACGCAGTTTCGGAAAAATTTGCGACTTTCGCGGCGCTCGAAGGCAATTGGCGAGACCTGCGCGGAACGGTTTCGCAGTCGCTGAGTTCGAATGGATATCGAGCGCTCGCCGGCGTTGATCTCGAGTTTACCCACCTCATCAAAGGTGAGCTTGCTGCCGGCTACGCCAAGCAACATTTCGCTGAATCAACGATCGGCGACGTTGAAGGTCCGTCCTATCGCGCGATGCTGACCTGGAGTCCGTCAAGACTGATCGACGTTAATTTTAGAGCAGAACAGATTGTGACCCAGTCTGCGGATACTACTGCAACCGGCATTCGCGCAGACGCGGCACAAATTGGTCTGGACTATGAGTTCCGGCCGAATGTGATCCTTTCGACAGCGGCAACTTACGAAAAAGATAATTTTCAGGGACAGCCTCGCAAAGACAATGTCTACGGGGTCGACGGAAGCGTCAAATATCTCATGAACAATCTCATTTCGATCGGCCTTCGGTACCGCTTTACGCGGCGCGACAGCAACGTCCTTCAAGACAGCTTCGAAAAACACCAGGTTGGCCTGAATGCTTCAGCCCACTTCTGAATTCCATTATCGGAACGATTTGGGAGAAATGCCGGCTCCTCCGCGCGGAGGCGAAGCGTCGGGTTATTCGGCCGATCTACGCGAGATTCTCAGGATCCTGAACCGACGGCGGTGGATCATCATCACGACGACCGTTGCCTCATTAGGGGCCGCCGCCGCGTTTTTGCTGACCGCCACGCCCAAATACACGGCAACATCGACGATCCTGATCGATCCGCGTCGCAGCAGCGTAGTCGAGAGCAACGATAACAATCAGTCCAGATCCAGTGTGGCGCCGGACGATGGCACCATTAACAGCCAGGTATCATTGATACAATCCGCCGCAGTTTTGCGCCGGGTCGTGGACGAATTGGACCTGTCAGACGATCCGGAATTTAAGCCACGTGCCGGCCTTCTGAACCTCATCATACCTTCCTTTGAAACAACGCAGCCGTTGGCGCCAGGACAAAGCCCCGAGGACGTGGCGAAGAGTGCGACGGTCGATTTCTTGGCTGACCACCGATTGGCGGTGATACGGCAGCCCGCGACGTATGTCATCGACATCAACGTCAAATCGGAGAGTCCGGAGAAAGCAGCGAAGATCGCAAATGCGATCGTCGATTCGTATTTTTACGAACAGTTACGCAACAAACAGGACACGCGAAAAACCGCCGCTTCCTGGTTTGACAAACAGATTCAGGATCTGAGATCGCGGGTGCTGGCTTCGGACAAGGCGGTCGAGGATTTTCGTGCCGCTCACAATCTGACGCTGGCGCAAGGCGTCACTATCAACGACCAGCAACTCGGAGATTTGACCAACAAGCTTATTGAAGCACAGGTTCAAACCGCTGAGGCCAGAGCCAAATTCGAACAGGTTCAGAATATTGTAAAGACACATGGCGACCCGGGCGCTGTCAGCCAGGCGCTTGCGTCCGGTGTTATCACCCAGTTGCGGGCACAATATGCAGAGGCCGCGAAGAATCTGGCTGATGTGTCAAGCAAATTCAGTTCTCGACATCCACTTGTAGTGAACGCCAAAGCGCAGGTGCGCGAGGCGCAAAAATTAATAAATGACGAATTGGAGCGGGTGCTGGAAAGCACGCGCCAGGATTTGCAGGTGGCGCAATCGCATCAGGAGGCGCTGCAAAAGAGCCTGGACGATCTTACGCACGTTTCCAATGAGGCGGGTAATGATCAAGTCCGGCTGCGCGAACTTCAGCGCGAGGCAGATGCCAATCGTACTTTGTATGCTTCATTTCTCGCACGCTATAAAGAGATCAGTGCGCAGGAAAGCGCTGATCTGCCTGACTCGCAGGTCGTCTCCAAAGCCGATATTCCGATAGCTCCTTCGTTCCCGAAGTCGAAACTCGTTCTTGCGATCGCAGTCGTAGGTGGAAGCTTGTTGGGCGGCATGCTGGTTTTTGCCGTCGAGCTTTTCGATCGTCGTATCAAATCAGTTCAGCAGGCCGAAGAAGTCACCGGCATTCCAACACTCGCCGCAATACCGCTAATCGGCGTGCGCGGCCTTGCCCGTCGAGCAATTCGCGGGCGCCGGGAACTTGACCGCTACGACCCGAAAGCCGTGCAGGTTCTTCCACCTGCCATGCAGCCGCCGCTGATGCGATATAGTTTGGAGGAGCCAACATCCTTATTTGCCGAATCAGTACGCGCCGTTCGGCTCGCTGTTCAGCGCGCGGCACGCACCGAGACGGTCAAAACAGTTGTGGTCTGTTCGTCGACCGACGGTGAAGGGAAGACGACGCTTGCCGTAAATCTGGCTCTTTCGCTTGCAGCTATCGGCACACGGACGCTTCTCATCGAGGGTGATTTGCGTAACCCGGAAATGAGCCGGTCGCTGTGCCCGCGGGCCAGCGTCGGTGCAATCGAAGTTGCCACAGGTCAAGCGTCTCTCCGAGAGGCGTTGCTGCTGGATCGCACAACTGGCCTTGCCATTCTGCCGTCGCCTCCCAGTCAGGAACCCTCAAACAGCAGTGAATTCGTCTTTTCCGATGCAATGAGCAATATGCTCGCTCAGCTGCGGCAACATTTCGATCACATAATTGTAGATTCTCCGCCGCTTTTTCCGTTGGTCGATGCACGCGCGTTGGCTGACATTGCGGATCGAGTCGTTCTGACGATTCGCTGGGACAGCACGCCAAAGGATGTCGTGGCGCAATCGATCCAGGCCCTCGCACCTGTCTACGATCGAATGCTGGGCACGGTCCTTACGCGGGTCGATATGCGTCGCTTGCGATATTACGACTACTACAGGAGCTCCTCCTATTTAGCCCCATATTCCTATCTCGGTCATCCACGGGTGGAGAGATCATCATGACCGGGAAGAGAGAAAAATTTGTACCGAACTTCGCCGTCGGACAGAACGCCACGTTGCATACCGCGCATCATCTTGAATGGAAACATTCGCGCCGGCGCATCGAAGTAAATGGGCTCGTCGCATTCCTGGTGGCGATAGGTCTGATGGGCCCGGTCTCAGCTGAGAGTTGTAGCAAAAGTCGCGATTATATCCTCGAAGGCTTTGCGGGTGATTTATCCGGACCGGCTGCCCGCTACCGGGATTTATTCAAGGTCTGCCTCGAGACACTGACGTTGGCAAACGTGAGGGATGCCTATCTCTTGAAAGATGGGGGGATCGCGATTGTTCCGTCACGCGACTCGGTATTCGCAACGGCCGAAGTACTTGCTCAATTCTGTCAACGCTTCCCAAAACGCATCGCGCGATTCCTCACGTCACGGGAACAAAGCAGTTTTGTCTCGGTTGGACGTGTCGTGATGATGACTTCGTCGACCGTGACATCGTGCAAAGAAATCCGCGGCGTAACGGAGTGAAATCGTGCTTCAGAATTCTACTATCAGCGCCCAATCAGGTGTCATTGGAGACTGCAGCAACGATGCGGTCAGCCGCGCGCGGTGGTATGTCGTACACACGCAATGCCGTGCTGAAAACCAAGCCGCAAAGCAGCTTGAAAAGCAGGGCTATCAAGTGTTCTGCCCACGTTACCGCAGGACAGTGCGGCATTCCCGCAAGACAAAAAGTGTCCTTGCCCCGTTATTCCCGAATTATCTTTTCGTGCGTCTGGACATCTCGCGCGATCGTTGGCGCAGCATCAACGGTACGCGCGGCGTCGTTCGGCTTTTGATGCAGGGTGAAGCACCGCAGCCTGTTCCTGACGACGTCATGAATGGCTTGCGAGCTCAAACCCGTACCGATGGCACGTTCGAGTGGACGGCCAACCTCAAAGTCGGCGGTCCGGTTCGCATTGTAAATGGACCATTTGCGGAGTTCTTGGGCACGCTTCAATCGCTCAATGCAGCGGGGCGTGTTCAAGTGCTCCTAAACTTACTTGGGCGCTCGGTTTCGGTTGCCTTGCGTTCCGAGTGCCTGTTTCCCGTATCGTGACGCTGTAACGTCAACGTTGCGGAAATAGGTTTGTGCTGGGTGAAAAATTCATTTCACCCTAACGGCGGTAGCTTGGAACGAATGAGTTTGATGACAGGCGCAATCGCTTCTTTCGGCGTCAGGCGCGATTCGTACAGTCCGAGTGTTCGGATTGCGAACCGTCTTGGTCGATGCGTAGTCTCAATCTTCCTGGGAGTTGCAATATTAGGCACGTTCCTGACACCGAGGCTTATTGCAGCTCCGGCTTCGGATCAGCGACTGCGCTATACCGGCATCAATATCGCGGGTGCGGCATTCGGTAGTAAGGTGCTTCCTGGCAAGCACGGCACTCACTATTTTTATCCGAAGGCCGCTTCGATCGACTATTTCGCAAGCAAGGGCATGAACATTATTCGCGTTCCATTTCGTTGGGAGCGATTGCAGCGGAGAATAGGAGCGGATCTGGACGAAGATGAACTCCGCCTGCTTGATGGCGTCGTAGACTACGCGACGTCGAAAAACATTTACGTTCTTCTCGATCCTCACAACTATGCAACGTATTTCGGAACGGTTCTTGGGACGCCCGACCTTCCGATTGAACGTCTGGCGACGTTTTGGGGCCTTTTGGCCGATCATTACAAAAAAAATCCCAAGGTGTTCTTTGGCCTGATGAACGAGCCCAAAGAGATTGCCGCGGACACCTGGCTATCGGCAGTAAATGCGTCGATTGCCGAAATTCGGCGCAGAGGGGCCGACAATACTGTTTTTGTGCCGGGCGTATCTTGGACGTCAGCGCGCAATTGGCTCAAGAGTAGCGCCGATGTCATGCGTCAGGTTGTCGACCCTAAAGAGAATTACGTGTACGAAGTTCATCAGTATTTTGATCAGGATTTCAGGGGAACGCGCCCCGAATGCCGCGATCCGACGAGTATACGTGCGACTCTTACAGGATTTACTAACTGGGCGCGTGAACATCACAAGCGTGGTTTCTTGGGCGAGTTTGCTGTCGGGCCCGACCATAACTGTCTCGATCTTCTGGACGAGCTGCTCAAATTCATGGAGGAAAACTCCGACGTTTGGGTTGGTTGGACATATTGGGCCGCCGGCCCGTTTGCAAAAAACTATTTCACCAACCTCGAGCCGTCTGATGGTGCTGACAAGCCGCAATTGTCGATCTTGGAGCGTCACACGAACGGCGGCAATTTAGCTTTCGATCGAACAAGGAAATGATGCGAGTTTGATGGCGCGTTTCGCAGAAAAAAATTCGATCGGCAACAGCCTGACAACATTGATTCCCTTTGCCGTGGTTTCAGCGGCGATTTTTTTTAATTTTGCCCTGTGCTTCGTGAATACCAATATCCTCAGCATTACATCCTTGTCGGTAATACTGGCCGAGTTGTTGATTATTTCGTTTGCTTTTTTGGCGTCGCTTCGATTTCTGAATCAAACATATTTAGTTCTTATCATGGTGACCATAGGTTACACGTTGACCTTGTCCCTTATACGTTTGAACGTTTCACCGGAACGTGGCTTTGACATAAAGATTGTTCGAGATTTTTTGATCCCGATTGCTTTCTTCATGTTGGGTCTGACGATCAAAAATCTGCGCCACGTCGACGTCGCAGTAAAATGGATTTCGACGGTAACCTTGTCGTTCGCTGCCTTCGAGTATTTTTACCTCACGACGTTCTTGAAATACTTTGATGTGCTTAAGTATTACCTCGCCCGCGGAACGATTGCCGGATCCGACTCAGCGCACGCTCTCCTCGTGGCTGGCGGTTTATATTTCAGCGGTATACGACCGGAAGCACAAGGTCGTGCTCTATTTCCATTCCTGGGCGACCATCGTGTGTCATCGATTTTTCTCGAGCCGATAAGTCTTGGATATTTTGGCATCATCATTGTCTTGTGGGGGTTAGTAAGATCGCGAATTGATGCAAAGATTCACTTCTTTCCGTTGGTCGCCGGGCTTCTATGCATTGTGCTTTCAGATAGTCGCTTTGGAGCTGGCGTTATCATCGTTGCGTCAATAGTGGCTTTTATGCCTGCGCCCATGAGCCAGATCGGGGTTCTGGTCATTCCATTGTTTCTTGTTTTTGGCCTGCTGCTCTTGCCTGAATTCTTCAATCTATCGACCGATTTAGGTTTGGGCGGGCGGCTCTCCTATTCATCTCGAGTGCTAACCAATTTTGATGCGTGGAATTGGCTTGGCTTCAAGGCTTCACGTTTGCAGACCTTCGATTCCGGTTACGCTTACGTCTTCAGCGGCATTGGCATTGTTGGCTTCGTAGCGTTTTGGGTTATCTTCCTTTCGATAAAGGGCCGAAGTATTTATTTTAACGTCTTTCGAAATTTGTGCGCAGCGTATTTTGCAATTGCGCTTTGTATCGGGGAGGGGCAACTCACGATCAAGACGGCATCGCTCCTCTGGTTCATGATGGGAGCGCTTGCGATCACATGGGTACCTGCGCCCCAAAAGGAAAGCGCGCGGCTTGCGCGCCATAAGCGAGCCGTTTTTCCGCTATCGGGGGCGCATCAGCCCCTACCTGTCGACGGGTACTAAGAGCGTGCGGGTCGCGCCTGCCAGTATCGCCGTCACAATCATGGAAATTTGACATGACGCCGTACTTGCTGCGTCGGTTGTTCAACCGTAAACAGCTCCGTAAGGTTTTTGTTGAAAGAGCAACGGAGCCGATTCATCTCAATCTGTTGTCTATCGTAGTCGCGGCCCTTGGATCATACCGGGCAAAAGTCGACTTCGATCTGGTCGTACGCC
This sequence comes from Pseudolabrys sp., assembly GCA_036557605.1. Taxonomy (GTDB): domain Bacteria; phylum Pseudomonadota; class Alphaproteobacteria; order Rhizobiales; family Xanthobacteraceae; genus Pseudolabrys. The sequence continues at coordinate 64,405 of DATBHE010000089.1, read as the reverse complement.
AGCAATACGCTTTTCCCATTCTGTATGCAGCCGATATGGCCATCAAATACGGCCTGAAATCCATCACGCTCATCGAGTTCGGTGTGGCGAACGGTGCAGGCCTTTTGAACATGTGTCGAATTGCCGAGAGGACGAGAAGGGCAACAGGCATCGAGTTCCATGTCTTTGGTTTCGATACCGGAAAGGGCATGCCGCCGGCGATTGATTACCGCGACCTTCCGGAAGTGTTCCAGGAGGGTGATTTTCCGATGGATTTCGAAAAGCTCCGGCGTTCTCTTCCAGACTTCGCTCATCTGGTGATTGGCGATATCGAAGAAACAATCCCGAGCTTCCTGGCATCTGTAACGTCGGAGGCACCCATAGGCTTCGTCGCAATCGACACCGACTACTATTCTTCTGCAATAAAAGCTTTACGTGTCCTGAACGGTGAAGCCGATCTCTACCTGCCGGTACTGCCGATTTATCTGGATGATATCGGGGTCGACGGTTCAAATCCCTGGACGGGCGAGCTTCTCGCCATCAATGAATTTAATCGTGAAAGCAAGCTACGGAAGATTTCGCCATTTACACTTCTTCGCTCCCGAAGAATTTTTAAAAACACTCAATGGATTGATCGAATGTATGCCGCGCATATTCACGATCATCCACTTCGGTCACCTGCGATTCGGCGTGCCAAACAGTACGTTTTAGCAAACGAGTACCTTGAGACGTGGTCAGTGGCACGTCGCAATAGAGGCGCTTGAGGACGAAATTCAAAATTCGGCCGAATCCTCTTGTGAGTCAGATCAACGCATATGGCTCAAACAGGATGCCGTCGTGCGCCGCGGGTCGTGACAAAGGCGGCTGTGCGAATTTATCGCACCCCTGCCGCCGCAAACCACTTTGAACAGCTAAATCGTGCCACTCACAGAGCACGTCGATTACTCGTCACTGTGAAAAAATCCTGAACTGCTTTGGTAGGTTCACATGAAGCAAAATAACTACAGCTCTGCAAAATTTCCTCTTCGGTCGGTACTCGTAACTGGTGGCGCGGGGTTTATTGGCGCGCGTGTTGTTGCGCGGCTCAGGCAGCGCAATATCCGTACGATTGTAGTCGATAATGGCTATGTCGGTTTACCGCTTCCCGCGCCCGAGAATGGTTTGGTTCCTCTCAAAATCGATATCAGGGATAGGGCGGCCATCGCATCGGTTTTATCCGAGTACACGCCGGACGGTATCATTCATTTGGCGGCAGTTCACCATATCCCAACCTGCGAGCGCGAACCGCATCTTGCATTCGACGTCAACGTCCTCGGCACGCAGTCGCTTCTCGATGCCGCAGCTCGTGCAGGTGTCAAAAACATCGTGTTTGCGTCGTCCGGCGCAGTCTACAGGTGGGATAGCGGCCCACTTAACGAGGATAGAACGCTGACCGGTGCGACTGATGTTTATTCGAACACCAAGCTTACGAGCGAGTATCAGCTTGCTTGCTGGGCGATGCGGGAAGAGGCCCGAACGCACATTGCGCGTGTTTTCAATACGATCGGGCAGGGAGATCCCAATGGCCACTTAATTCCAGATATTTTGGCGCAGCTGAACGGTTCGGGCGATGTCGTTCGACTCGGCAATATAGCATCCAAGCGCGACTACATTTACGTGGACGACGTAGCAGATGGATTCGTAGCGCTGCTTGAAGGACTGCACGAGGGCGAGGCGGTTGAGCATTTCAATCTTTGCACCGGGCAGGAGTTATCTGTGAAAGAGCTCGTCTCGCTGATGGGCAAACTTCTCCACGTTGATGTTTGGGTCGAGAGCGACCCAGCGAGGGTGCGAAAGATTGATCGTCCACAGCAGCTCGGCGATCCGTCCAAACTACAACGGCGTCGTAACTGGCGTCCGCGCTGGAGAACAATTGAGGCAGTGGCTCAGATCATAACTGAGCTGGACTATCGGGTTGTCGAGGATGCGACGTCCAGTGCTTAATCCTCTTCGTGTCCTTCAAATCCATAAGGATTTTCACCCTCTCGAAGGTGGTGGTGGTGTTTCGCGGCACATTCATGGCTTGGCACGTGCACTTGGTGCTCTTGGTTGCGAGGTTCGGATCGTGGCTGCGGATGCCGATCAAATTGATAGCCCATACAAGGCTGAAATGGTGCTTGCGCCGAAACTTTGGCCACATGTGGCATGGTCAGACGTGGTCCACATCCACAATGCGCGGTCCGGCTATGCGGCTTTTGGCGCTGTTGCTTCGGCGCTGGCCGGAAAGCCTTTCTTTTACACCCCGCACGCGTTCTATGGGCCGCATTCCGCAGTCAATAGCCTGTTGAAGACTGCCTGGGATCGAAGTGTCGAGAGGTTCCTTGTCGAGCGTTCCGCGAGAACAATTCTGCTTACCGACGCGTGGCTTGAGTTTCTGCGAAGCCGGGGAATCGGTGCAGAGAAAGTATGCATAATCCCGAACTGTATTCTCGGCAGTGATTTTACCGACCATGCGGCCGAAAGTTATGGGCATCTGGCAGGTAGCCCCGCCATTCTGTCGGTTGGTCGGCTCGACCCTGTAAAGCGTCTTTCGGACGTCATTAAAGCACTAGGCATGCCAGAACTTAGTGAAGGGCATCTCCACATTGTTGGAAAAGGCGAAGACAGACGCCGCCTTATGGCAGTAGCGCAAGAGTGCGACGTCGTTGACCGAGTTACTTTTTATGGATTCGTTGACGATACCAACGTCGCTCGAATGATGATGGGCAGTGATGTTTTCGTGCTTGCGTCCGAACAAGAAGGCCTGCCGACTGTCCTGCTGGAAGCTTTGATCAAAAACTTGCCAATTGTATGCACCCGCATCCCAGGGAATCTGGCCATTACAAACGTTGCTGGCATCGATAGTTCATACGAAGTTGGCGATGTGCTCGAATTAGCCAGATTGCTGGCCTCCTCGGTTGGACGGTCGGTCCCGCCGGGCGCTGCAGAGGCGGTACGGCGCGCCTTTACATGGGAACACCGAGCTCCCGAAATTCTGGCTCTTTATCAGATAGCGCGCGAAGAGAATCACAAGTAGTCGGATGAAGGCCATTAACGAGAAGCGCAGACTCGTACTTCTTTCCGCTTGCCATGACTACAGAACCGCAAAGCGGGCCAGCATCCACCACGTAGCTGACGGTCTCGTTCGAGCCGGGTGCGACGTCTCGTTTGTGTCTACGCGGTTCAGTTTCTTGTCAAAACGGACTGACGATTCGCGTGTTTTTCTATCGGATAAAGCGAACTCGGTCGAAACAGTAAACGGAGTACGATGCTTCCTCTGGCGAACGCCGCTTCATCCATTTCGGTCAGATAATTCGATTTTGGACGCTACCATGCGGGCGGGTTACGTTTTGTATTCGAGCTGGCCCAGCAAAACCTTTGACGAAATTTGTGGTAGTGCCGATGCCATTATTATTGAGTCGAGCGTTGCCGCGATATACCTACGACGCTTACGCCGGATTAATTCAGACGCCAAGATTATTTACTACGCGACTGACCAGCTTGACACCATTGGAGCACATCCTTTCGTTCACCAAAGGCTGGAAGGCGATAGTGCTCTAGTCACGCACTTCTCGCTGCGTTCATCCACAATGATCGATCACTTTCGGTGGGCCGAAGGACGGCTTTATCGTGCGGAGTTCGGCATTGATGAGAGTCAGTACGCAGACATCGGCGCGAGCCCATATGTGGCAGGTAAAAAAACGGCGGTTTCGGTCGGTTCTATGCTGTTTGACCGGACCTTCTTCACAATTGCCGGCAAAGTTTTTCCTCATGTGGAGTTTCACGTGATCGGGTGCGGCACAAAGTTCGAAGCGCCGCCGAATGTCCGCATTTATCCAGAAATGAAATTCAAAGACACACTGCCCTATATCAAACATGCGACGGTTGGGATTGCGGCCTATCGGTCAGCGCCGGGTGCAGAGTATTTGGCCGAATCTAGCTTGAAACTTGCACAATATGAGTATTTCGGGCTGCCGGCGTTATGTCCAACATTTGCGGTTGGTCAAACGGCGAGCCGCTTTGGCTACCAACCTGGCAACGAAGAGTCCATTAAGGCCGCCATGAATGCCGCATTGGCAGCGGCCAAAACTGTAAAGCCCCGCAAATTTTTGAATTGGACAGAGGTCGCTTTGAGGGTCCTGGATCCGGAGCGCTACCCCGACACATCGTTGAATGGTCGTCGGCAAGAGACGCGTCGCTGATCGTCGGATGTCTGATCAAAGTTTTCTCAGGCTCGGCATCTTAGTCGGCACTAAGCCATTGTGCCTCCTTTTTCGGTTGAAAGCGGTCGCCTGGCTAGGGCCCGCTTTTCAGCAACGATCAGACCGTGGTGGAACGCTGTCGGCATCCTGCTTGAGAACGCGCGTTCGACGCATTCGTGGCTTTCCGTGCTCCGGGGGCCTCCAGTGACAAAGGTGCTCACGCGAGTCGACGATTGGCCTATTCACGTCGCGAATATGGAGGACTGCAGAAGGTCCATTTTACAACGACTGCGCACTCGGCGTTCTTTCATGATTTGCACCTTGAATCTTGATCACGTCGCAAAGTTGCGGCGGAATGACAGAATGCGTGCCGCATATCAGCGGGCCGAGCTTGTTACTGCCGATGGCTTTCCGATTGTATGGTTGGCGCATTTAAATGGAGCGCAAATAATAAAGAGGACAACCGGCTCGGATTTGGTCCGGCCGCTTTGCGCCGCCGCCAGCAGTGAGAAAATCCCGGTATTTCTTTTTGGATCGACTACCCGATCACTCGGCCTCTGTGCATCTCGATTGATGAAAGAATTCAGCCAACTCGAGATTGTCGGAACATATTCTCCGCCAAAGAATTTCAGCATGACGTCTCCTGAGCGCGAGGATGCGCTCCTGGCGATCAAACGATCTGGTGCCCGATTGTGCTTTGTTGCATTGGGAGCCCCGCTTCAGGAGATCTTCTCAGCTTGGGCGGTGGACCAAACGACAGGAATTGCATTCCTGCCCGTTGGTGGCGCTCTCGACTTTATTGCTGGAACACAGTTGCGTGCGCCGAAACTCATTCAAAATATGAATCTGGAATGGGCTTGGCGTCTGGCACTCAATCCGCGTCGGTTAGCTCTTCGCTATATTCGAAGCATGATAGTGTTTTTTTCGTTGCTGAGAGACGTCGCGACGAAAATGGCAAATCTGAAAAAGTAAAAATATGAGCGTATTGACGCTAATCTCCATTATCGTCGAGAGCGCTGCCAGGAATAGCGGTCAGATTGGTTTCGCCTGTGGTTTGATAAATGATCGAACCATTTTTCTCACGGAACGATCAAAAGATCGTTTGTGCCGTGTTGTCGGTCGAGGTTGACTGCTGCTGGGTACCCAGCGGGCTGAAGTATTGTGAAGATTTTAGCATCGCCTTACCGAGAGTTCTCTGAAGAAAATCCCGTGCTGTCACTTCTGTATGATTCACTGGAGAAAACCGGCGTCCATGTTTCGGGCTTTTCGAGACGCAAACTTCTGAGAGAACCATGGAATGTATGGCATTTGCATTGGCCGACAGAAAATGTCGTTGGCAGAAAATATGCGCGCGACGTAATTCCGCGGCTATTGATATTTTGGACGATATTGAAGGTGGCTCGCGTTAAGAAGACAAAAATTTTTTGGACCGTTCATAATGTTAAGCCTCACGAGCAAAACCATCCATTATTGGAACGGATATTTTGGTGGATTTTTCTTCCAAATGTCGACGGGATCATTTGCATGTCGCACGCAGGGAAGCAGGAGCTGGTCCGCCATCACCCGAAAACGCAATCTATTCCCATCTTCACGATCCCGCATGGCCACTATCGGGGCGCTTATCCAGCTGAAATAAAGAAGGACGAAGCGCGTGCAGCACTGGGATTCTCCGACGATGATTTTGTCATAGTATTTTTTGGCCAAATTCGTGCGTACAAGGGTGTTTCAAGATTGATACGCTGCTTTGCTGAATCGCGGCTTCCCAATACCAAGTTGCTAATCGCAGGCACAGCCAACAATCAAATGGCGATGGAAATCAAAGAAGCCGCTGCTCTCAATCCAAATATCAAGCTTATCCTGGAATTTGTGAGTCGAGATGATGTTCAGAAATATTTTCGAGCGGCTGATCTTGTCATTCTGCCATACATAGAAATTCAAAATTCCGGGAGCGCGCTGCTTGCACTGTCCTTTGATCGACCGATTTTGGTGCCTGCTCGCGGATCCCTGTCTGAGTTGCGCGAAATTGTAGGCTCCGATTGGGTAAGACTTTATGAGGGTGAGCTGAGCCCTGAGACTATCGGCGATGCGGTTCAGTGGGTGAAAAACCGCTCGACCCGCGATGTTCGTGCTCCACTTGATGCATTTGAGTGGGAGCATATCGCCCAGCAGACCATCCAGGCCTTTTCGTAGTGTCATCTTACAAGCGTGTCGCGCCGCCGATACGGCCGCATTAGCAGTACCCATTTCTCCTGCAATGTCATTGCGCAAAACAACGAAATCAATAATCGCGATGCTTCTACGAAGCGTTCGTGCACTTCCTCTGCCGGTCAAGAAGATAATGTTGGATGAACTAGTCGATGATATCGGTAATTTCAAAACGGCGGGGGATATCGCAAGAAAGATCGGATTGAAAGGATTTGTCGCCGAAGGCAATTCCGGTGTCATCCATGGCGCACTGGATGATGATGCGGCGCTCGCAAAATACGCAAAGAACGGTGCATGGTCGCCACATCAAACCTTTCTCTTCAAGGACTTGTTCGACCGTAGCGGTGGTACGTACTTGGATATCGGCGCCAACATCGGTTTAACAGTGATTCCAATTGCACAAAACTCACAGGTGTCGTGCTACGCGTTCGAGCCTGAGCCAGTCAATTTCCGCTATCTTTCCGAAAACGTCTCTGTCAATTGCCGCGCTGGAAATGTCAGATTATTCAACGTCGCACTGTATGAAAGAGATGCATTTTTGCCCTTTGAGGTGGCCGTACGCCATTCTGGAGACCACCGTATTAGCGTCTCGGCGAAGGGCGAGATGAACGAGCACAGCCGCCAAAAGATATCCGTTCCGGCCAAGCGACTCGACGATGTGATTGCAGATGCGGTCCAGCCCATCGCCGCTAAGATTGACGTGCAAGGGGCTGAGCCATTTGTCATAATTGGAGGGCGCAACACGCTATCTCAGGCACGCCTTCTATCTCTGGAGTTCTGGCCATACTCCATGCGTCGCATGGGAGGCGATATCAGCGCGTTGATCGACTTTCTGGCCGAACACTTTCAAGAGGGCACTATTGCGCCTGGCGACGTCGACAAAAAGGTATCATGGCAACCGATCGCTTCAATTGCCGCACACCTTCAAGACTTCGCTAAGACCAATAAACGCGACTATCTTGACGTTACGGTCCGTAAGGCCTGAGTCGGCAACCTGCAATTATGCCTCCGCGAAGTCTCAGCCGACGCATGAGCCGAAATTTGGACCGACAAAGGCAAATCAAAAAGTATTTAAGGAATGCTCATAGGATCCACGGGTGGCTGGACCACTATAGCGCCGTCTTCATTTCGGACCTGTCCCAGTTCCAATGCCAAATTGGCCTAAACGGTTCAGTTGGAGAGATCGGCGTCCATATGGGGCGTCTATTTATTCTTCTAAAGCTGGGCACCAAAAGTAACGAAAAATGCTTTGCAGTTGATGTGTTCGGTGAGCAGCATCTCAATATTGATAACTCCGGCTTTGGCGATCGCGACAAGTTTTTGCGGAACGTACGTCGTTGGACCGGCAACACCGATATTATTATTCTTCAGTCGTCATCACTTGACGTCAGGCCGGCCGATATTCTCGATGCTGTTGGGCAGTGTCGCCTTGTCTCAATCGACGGCGGCCATACGGAAGAGCTCGCATACAATGATCTTCGGCTTGTTGAGCCCGTCCTCACGGATCACGGGGTTGTAATTCTCGATGATTTCTTCAATCAATCATGGCCTGGTGTCGCTGCAGGCGCAGCAAAATACTTTCTTGATCCTCTGACAAAACTTCGTCCATTCGCTGTTACGCCAAATAAGCTCTACTTGGCTGCGCCAACATGCCATGAGCTTTATAGAAATGCCTTTCTTCGTGCGCATGAAACGCATTTCGAAAAGACAGTTCGCATGTTTGGCAACGATGTTGATGTTTTTGGCTGCCGGCCGATCTCGGTTTACCGGCGGATACGATACTCTATTGGTAAGAGCAAAATTGGACCGAGCGCTCGCTTTGTCAAAAAGATACTTAAGTTGGCCTAGCATGGTTGATTGACAACATCTTGCGCTAATTGCATCTGCCATTTCTCCATTGAACTCATAGACGGATCGCCGATTGCAGTTAATTGCAAAGGCGATTGATGACCTAGCCGCAGACGTAGCTTGTCAGCGGTCCAGCCCGACGTTGTGAGGGCACAGTGAGGTATCAGCTGAAAAAACAAGATATCGGCTCTTATAAGGGGGAAAATAAGATTGACGTTGGTACTCCGCGCCGTGACCGCCGCTTATTTGAAACGGAGCATTTGCGCCAAGATCTTCGCCGTCGAAGTGTTCGCGGCGCAGCAGTCACGGTGATCGGCCAGGCTGGCCGTCTTGTTATCCAAGTCGCTGGCGTAGCAGTACTTGCGCGCCTCCTGCTGCCCGCCGATTTCGGACTCTTTGGCAAGACAATTGTGTTGGTCGGCTTGATCACCGTTATCCAAACTGGAGGTCTTTCGCTTGCGACGATCCAGCGCGCGCAGGTTACTCACGAACAGATCAGTATGCTGTTCTGGTTGAACGCGGTTTTCGGTGTCATGGCCGCGGGGATGATTGCTGCGCTCAGTCCCGTCATGGCGTGGTTTTACGATGACCCTCGCGTATTATGGCTCGGGCTTGCGTTGGCGGGCCCGGTCGCCATCAGCGGGCTAACCGTTCAGCACGACGCCTTGATGCAGCGTCAGATGCGGTTCACCGCAATCGCCGTCATTTATGTTATTGCGCTTTTCACCAGCTTTGTCGCTGCGGTCCTCAGCGCCTGGCGCGGTGCGGGCTTTTGGGCGCTGGCAGTTCAGCAGTACGTGAACAGTCTGACCCTGATGCTGTTGCTGTTCACATTGTGTCCATGGTTTCCAGGCCTGCCACGCCGCAGCAGTGGCGTGAAACCGATGGTCAAAATCGGTGCCAATCAGACGGGATTTAACCTCCTCAACTTCACCGATCGCAATCTGGACAAGTTACTGATTGGGCGCTTCTTCTCTGATGCGGCACTTGGCTATTATCTGTTGGCCTATCGCCTGCTGCTTTTGCCGATTCAGCAGATTAACGGTCCAATCTCGGCGGTCGTCGTCCCGGGTTTAAGTCGGCTTCAAGAAGATCCACAGCGTTACGTGCGTTTTTATTATCGTGCCATTGGCGCGATGGTCTTCGTTGGCATGCCGATCGTGTGTTTTCTTCTGGTTGATGCGAGACCAGTCATTCTCTTGGTGTTCGGATCGAAGTGGTTACCCGCCGTGCCCATTTTCCAGGCTTTGGGCGGCGCGGCGTTCGTCGGCACGTTTAACGTGGCCGCAGCCTGGATTTGTGGCTCTATGGGAACAACGGACCGCCTATTGAGGTGGACCTTGGTTGCGACGCCCATCACGCTCGTATCATTTATTCTGGGGCTGCCTTGGGGAGCATTTGGAGTTGCAGCTTCGTTCAGTGCTTCGCGCGTATTGCTGACGCTCCCGGCTTTGATGTATTTCGTGCGCGGCACACCTATTCGCATTGGAACTTTGTTGTTGACGCTATTGTGGCCTGCAATGGCGGCGTTTATTGCTGGCGCTGCGCTCTGGTTGGCTCAGTCTAGTGTCTCGGCCTGGCCCGCGACGTGGATCGGACTGGACCTGTTGATTTACGGAATCGCTTATCTTGGAGTGTGGATCGTCGTCCCCGGTGGACGTGCGCACCTCGGGCAATTCTTCGCCCTCCTGAATGAGTTTCGAAATTAAACGGAATCAACCAAAAAAGTCGCGATTGCGGCTTTCTCAATGCTTTCCATCGTTGGTCGGGAGGTTGATCACTTTCTTTGCGGTTGGCATTCCGAGCCGCGACTGGAAACTATTCTTTGCAAGTCGGTTGCTACGACGCCGGCGAACGTCTTGATACAAGAGTAATGATCCCCCGGAACTACTTTGATATGGACTGACCGGGCAATGTGTCGCCAGTTCGATGGCCGAAAATCCATTTTTGTTGCGTTGTCGTCACAGACGAGGCAGAAAAGTTTGGTGTCCAGTGTTTTTGGAATGTAGTTCGACACCCTGCGATATTCGTCCCTCATGGACAGACGAAACTTGTCTTGGGGAAGCTGACTGGTTGCGATGAAACGCACCAATTTTCTCATAGCTGCCCAAATAATTGGACGGCTTCGCACGATAACCCAAACGACCCGCATTCCGCTGCGCTCGATTTTCTTGCGAATTATTTTTGGAGAAAGACGCGCAATCAGGCCTAGCGCCTTTTTGGTGACACGAAGCGCTGGCCGTCCATTCAATGACGGACTGTCCACCAAAACGACAAATTCGACCTCGCGGCCCGCTGCTCGGAGCTGATGAGCGAGTTCCCATGCCAAAAGGCCACCAACACAATAACCCCCGATGCGGAACCGGCCGGTCGGTTGGCGAGAGCGCAAATGCGGCACATACAAAGCCGCCACGTCTTCGAGGCTTCCTTCAGGCGACTCGTGAAAATAACGGTGATGATTGAGTAGAAAGACCGGGAAATCCTGTTTGATAAGGTTCACCAGTCTTAGTGCATAGACCCCGCGATCTCTGTAGTCGCCATGACAGAAAAAAAGGGGTTCACCGTTGCCGGTTTTCGCGCATGTAATCAGTTCGCTGTCTGTAGGGAGGTCTTGCAAGACGGCGTCAGAGAGCTGCCGGACGGTCCACACTGCACGCAATCCCGATGCCGAAATCGGCCGGCCCGTGAGCGCTTCGACCTCCAATAGCATTGTGGTGGCAAGAAGAGAATCACCACCCAACTCAAAAAAATTTTCATCGATTCCGATGTTGGTCCGGCCGAGCAATCGCTCCCAGATTTCGACAATGAAGAACTCGAGAGTTCGTTCAGGCCGAATTATTTGACGATCGAGATTTGAAATAAGTTCTTTGACTTTGGATATCTGAATTTTGCCGGTTTGCGTTTTGGGTAATTCCGCGACGACGTATACATGCTGTGGAATCTTGGAAAAGGGCACTCGCTCATAGAGAAAACTTTGCAGTTCCGCTGATGTCACTTCCGTGTCCGGCTCGCGGACGACCGCCGCCGACACGCTTTCACCCAAGCGGGGATGTGGCACCCCGAATACGACCGCTTCTCGGACTGCCGGGTGCAGCGACAAGGCTTTCTCAATTTCGGAGGGAGCGATTTTTTCCCCTCCGCGATTGATAATTTGTTTTGTTCTGCCGATGATCGAAAGAAATCCATCCTCATCGACGATGCCGACATCACCGGTCAGCAGCCACTGATCAGGCGATCGGCCCTCAGGAACCGTATCGCAACCGGACGGCAACGCCTCGATATAACCAGGCGATATGCCTTGCCCTCTTACGGCGACTGCCCCAGGCGTTCCATGGGGAAGAGCAGCGCCAGCGCCATCCAGGATCGCTACGTCACCGGAAATGCGGCCGACCGTTCCGCGCTTTCTCTTGGCCGGCGGAGCATGATTTGCAGAAACAGGTCCAGCCTCTCGCATCCCGTATTGCTCAAGCCCGGGGATGCCCAGGATTTCTTCCAATCCAGCGCCTACACGCTCCGAAAAATACGTGCCGCCCGTCACAAAGAAGCGAAGCGAATGCTTTACCCTGGGGTTTTCGATCGAGCGGAGCTTATCTAAAGCCGCATTCAGATATGCAGGAGCTGCAAAAAACCAGGTCGGATTCAGATCGCGGCACCAGTCGGAAATATCCTCCGGTCGCCTTTTCTGTGGAAGCGCTACGCCGCTGCCGATAAGCAATGGAGCTAGCAGTAAGAGCTTGAACCCGAGCGCAGCGTGGATTGGCAGAACGCACGCGCTGCGATCATTTTCGGATATGCCATACCAAGTCCGCAGCTTTTCCGAGATGTCGAACAGGTTGGCATGCGTGACGAGAACATGCTTGGGTGTGCCGGTTGATCCAGACGATGTTTGGATAACGGCCACCGACCGGCTCGAAGGAATGCCTGATCTTCGTTTTTCAGGGCGGATATCGACGGCGGATTCTAAACGAATGTCGCCAAGTGAACCCGTTGCTTTCGATACACGAAAGATTCCGATTTCGGATGCGCGGGCTGCGTCCGTTGCCGGCAGAGTTTTCCAGCTCGGAAATATGACGGCATCAAGACCAACGTGCTCGACCTCAAGCTCAAATTCGGAAGCGGTCAGTGTGGGACTGAGCGGAAAACAAATCGCACGCGATGATACGGCGATCGAAACAAGGGCTGCTTCCGGTCCATTTGGTAATATGACTCCGACACGCGAAGCCGCGCCAATGCCGGCGGCACGCAAATAATCGCCAATCTGTTTGACCGTGCGACACAGTTCCGCGAATGTAAGAGCAGTCAACTCGGCGCAAACGATCGCCGGTAAGTCCGGATGCAAGGCGGCCTGCAGTTCCAGTGCATCAGAAATCGTCGACAGCTTTGTCTCAACGCTATCCGATGGCAGGACGGGATTCACTACAGGATACTCCCGATTACCGGGCTGCTAACACAACGTTTGGACAATGCTTAGGGCTGTTGGTGCTCGGGCATGTGGCGCCTTTGAAAAGTCAGGCTATCAACGACCGTAGAAAGACAATGTTCCCGCCCGCTTGTCACCACGAAGTCGCATTTTTCGGATCGTGGCGGGATTTGGCGGTAATAGGGAAGGAGGATTAAAAGATCGCAGCGCCGATCCGAAGCTTGTGGCAAAATATCCATAGACTTCACGCCAAGATCCCTAAAGCACGGGCAAGAAGTCATTGCACCTTGAGGTTTAGCAGCCGTGCCTGCATGACACGGCCGAGGTTCCACATTTGCTTCCTTGCAGAATGCCAAAGCGGACAGGCAAGGGAAATCTAGCCATTGCATAGGCTCATCTTGAGTGGTGGTGAACCTCACCAAGTTCGCGAGAAGTTTTTCTCCCACGAGAGTTGGGCGTGGAATTCCTCACCGCAAATCCAATCGTCACTTGTCGGAATACGTACGTCACTGGCATTGGACGAAAATGGAAATCGATTTGTCAGCCACCTAGTGATTCAGCATGCTTATGATTTGACGCCCTTGGTCCGACACTTACCCGAGCTAAGCTAGCTGTAATAGTATAGTGGTAGCGTCCGGGTCGGGCTCGGACAAGGCAAACGCGGATTTTTCGATCGCGGGGGGATGAGAATGCAATTTCTAACTCACACCGAATGGCCAATGTGGTTTGGCTACGCGGCTGTCATCTCGAGCATCATCACTTGCGCGATGAAGACAATGATCCCGCTCCGGATTGTGAGCATGACCTGCAATACGCTGTTCATCATCTACGGATTTTTCGGAGGGATATACCCCACGCTTGTCCTCAACCTTGTTCTCCTGCCCCTGAATACCTTGCGCCTGCACCAGATGCGGAAATTGATTCAAGACGTGGAAGCGGCCGCTTCGATGGGAGAAACGTCGATAGATTGGCTGAAGCCGTTCATGTCCCGCCGCCGCTTTCGGAAGGGCGACATTGTCTTTCACAAGGGCGACGTCGCGGACGCCATGTATTACAGCGTGAGCGGGCGTTACCAGCTGCGCGAGATGAATATTGAACTTCCAGCCGGCCAGGTCTTCGGCGACCTGGGACTGCTTGCGCCCGGCAACCAGCGCACCCAGACCATTGAATGTATCGAAGACGGCGAGGTTCTGACTGCGACGTATCAGCAGGTGAAGGAGCTCTATTTTCAGAACCCGCAATTCGGTTTCTATTTCCTGCGGCTGACGAGCGAACGACTGTTCGACAACATCAGCAGGCTCGAACGAGAAATCGTACAAAAAAACGAGGTAATCGCACAGCTTGGCCAGAAAACAGGATGAAGCAGAGAGGTTACAGCTTTTATCGTATTTATATTTTGCCGAGGCGGAGAACTCGGTACAATATTCCGCAATTGACAGTGAAACTTCACTGCGTCTGCAAGTCACCTGGGACCCGACGATTTTGAGCCGCTGTCGTGCAAGAAAAAAGAGCCATCTTTCGCAAACGCGTACTGAAGACCGCGCAGATCATTCTCAGCGACAAAGCGCCAAAACTTGATTGCTCCGTTCGAAATCTTTCGAACAGAGGGGCCTGCCTTCAGGTCTCGACGACATATGGAATTCCAGTGAATTTCGATGTTGCGATCAACGGCGTCCGGCTCCCGTGCCGCGCGGTGTGGCGAACCGATACCAAGCTGGGAATAGCATTCGTATAAAGTTCCCGCCACTGCGGACAAGTTTGGCGCAGCAAACCTAAAATCTTACGTAACTATTTAGGCAATAATCAAACTGTCAGCCTCACCATGTGGCCAGTATGCAGGAGCCGCCAATGCGTGATTGGCTGTTTTTGCTGGCGCCACCAGCTCTGATCTTTTACTTCATTGCCTACCCGGACAAATTTTTTGAATTTGTCTTCTGGGCAAAATGGCTCATGGGCTGATGGTGTGGGCTGACGATCACTCAAACGATACGCCGACCCTTTTCCCGTCCGTCCAGATCACCTTGCAATGTTTCGAGCCGACGTCGCCGTCGATCGTCAGCCGAAAGACGCGCGGCAGGCCGAAGGTGGTTGCGACGTGAAGGCCGGCGCCGTTGGCCGTCAGATCCTCAATGGTGCATGACATTTCCTGTCCGGCAGGCCCAAACCTGATGACGCCGCGCCGATGAGTGGATATGCGCGCACCGTTTCTGCGTTCGTTCAAGATTTGTGAGTCGGCCACCTACGACGCTCTTTGTGCGGCTTCCGTGTTTTGTACTTCGGGTACGAAAGAGCCCGGCAGCATATAGGTGCGCGTGCGCTTGCAGGTGTAGCAGACGAACGTGTTGCGCTGCATATTGCGAACGACCGGGTGCGGTGTAACCGCAACGTGTACCATCTCGGTCCGGCACTGCGGACACACGGCAGTATTGTCTTTCGAATCAGGCTGCGACATTGCCTGCTGCGCCTTAAAAACTGTGCCCCGAAGCCAGGATGCGATCGACGAGGCTGTCGCAAAAATAGGTTAGGAAGTTTAAGAATTCATTTCCTATTTGAAATGCTTGGCCTTTTCTTGCCGATTTGCAATGTTTTCCGATCCACGTTCCGTTGGGCGATGCCCATAATCTTTTGCGGTACATATGTCGCATTGTGACCCAAGCCGGACATCAGTTCGGCTGGACGCACCTTGTGCCTGGAGCTAACATTGCAGAAGGGGCGGCTCAAAAATAAACGCAGATAACTGTCTGCAGAAAAGCCGCACTATGCCGGTCGTCACGCAAGACGGCGACGAAGCCGGAATTCGCGACGATGACTTATTGCCGTCGCAGCAGATGATCCGGCTGCTTGTGGGGTTCATCCCCGCGCGCGCGATTTATGCTGCGGTGAAGATTGGTCTGGCGGATGAAATTGATTCTACGGGTTCGACGACTGACGAGCTTGCACAACGTCTCAAGGTCGATGCTCGATCTCTCGAGCGTTTGCTGCGTGTATTGAGCGGGCTCGGCGTGCTGCGTGGCGAGCGCGACGGCCGGTTTAGCCTGACGGAGCTTGGTCGCACATTACGTGCGGGATCGCCGACATCGATCCGCGATTATGCGCTGTTCGTCCACGAATTCCTTTATGAGCTGTTTGGCGGTCTTGCCGGCGCTGTGGCTTCGGGCCAACCTGCTGTTGAGGTGGCATTTGGTTTGCCGCTTTACACCTATCTTCAGGAGAACCCCAACAAGGCGTCGCTCTTCCATTCCGGTCTGAGCAACCGTGGGCGCATAGAAGCGCGAGCAATCCTTGACGCTTATGATTTTGCCGATTGCCATTCGGTGGTGGATCTCGGTGGTGGCAATGGTGCATTTCTCTCGGCCATTGTCGCCCAACACCCGAACGTGTCGGGCGTGCTGGTAGAGCGCCCGTCGGCAATCGAGGCTGCACGTGCCGGACGCGGTGGTCCCTTGCCGCGCTGCGAATTCATCGAGGGCGATTTTTTCCAATCCGTCCCGTCTGGCGGAGATGCCTATGTCCTCAAACGCGTTCTCGTTGACCATACGGACGAAAAGGTTCTCCACATTCTGCGAAACTGTCTGGCGGCCATGCGGCCCGGTAAAAAACTTCTCATCATTGAACCGCTCGGCGGTGCGGTCAATGAACTCAGCCTCGCTCGCCTTATGGACCTCACATACTTGCTTGCCGGTACAGGTCGTGTTCGCTCGCAAGAGGAGCACCGCTCTCTGTTAGGGGATGCTGGCTTGCGATTGCGACAATGCCTGCCAACTCAGTCTGACGTCTCGATTCTAGAGTGTGTAGCTGCTTGATCATGTCTGCTTGAAACAATCGGTCTATTGCGCCGCAAAAGTTAGCTTGTGGCTGCATCACAAATGTCCGTTGCTTGTGGCCTTGGCAGATATGTGCTGCTGCACCGCATATTCCGACTGGTTCCGAACCCGAGCAGGCCGTGAGGGATGGAACGAGTAGGCGGTGCGATAGCACCAGTGTGGAACCGACCACATCAGTCCCCGCAAACAAAGAGAATCATCTATTACGTCTCCCATCCTCAGTTTCCGGTGCAAAACGGGGGCAACTGCAATTTAGCCACTGAACAACCACGCAGATGCTCTATTGGTATTTAGGGATGAAGAGGAACGGGGCATGCGGGCGCTTTTGCTTGGCATCTTGCTCGTAATCGGTTTCATACCGAGAGCGACAGCTCAACTAGCCGTCGGGCCGGTTTCGATAACGAGCAGCATAAACGGCATCCCGATCACCGTGAGCGTGACCTCGTGGGTTACAGTCACCTCAGCGGGCGATGAAATCACCGTGGACGCGAGAATCTTCGCCGACCTGATAGATCTGCAGAAAAAGTTTTCCGATGTCGTGGACAGCTTCAAGCGCGGTGCACGCAATTGCAGCCGCGGCGCCGATGGTCAAAATCCTGTTGTATCTTTCAAAAGCGGCTCGCTCTGGCCCCGTAGTGATCAGCTTATAATGTTTGTCCGCGGCGATATTGATATCTGGTCGTGCAGTGTCGGCCGTCCGCAATCCGCAATCCGATGGGAGAAGACAAAAGTTTCATTTCTTACTTTGAAGCTTCCAGTACGACGTACTTGGAGAAACGTGAAGAGAAACATGGATGGCACTCAGCCGTTTCACGGAACACTGTCGGTATCGTTAGCGGAAAAAGACGGCGCAAATGTCGCGCTAAGAAATACCGAGCCCAACATAAGACTTGATGGTGAACCAGCTTTTGCGACGAATGCGAATTTGAGCCTTGCAAAAACGGATATGAACGAGAAGGTATCCAAAGCGCTTCGAAGCGCAATTGACTTGACGAAGTTAAAGGACGTCCTTCCAAAGGAGCTTCAGAAATTAAACATGACCATCAATTCGGCCCGCTTCAGGGATCGCGGTGGTCATGCTATTGCGGAAATTAATCTGAGCGGAAAGACCTCAAGCATCACCACAATATCGCTGCTTCAGCAGGTAGGTGCGGGGCTATAAATCCGAATTGGAAGCCATAAGGGCGGAACGCAGCATTACGAGAATCCGCGTTCGCGGTCGCTATTCGGAGTAGAGCGGACACCGCTTTTTGCGGCACGAAATTTCTCGAGCTGTACAGTCCTAGAGACAATTCCCGTGCAAGCCGGACCAATGGACCAGGCCCCAGAAATAGACTGACGGTTCTTTGCGACGGGTCCGTGCGATTTTGACCGCAAGCGGACATTGACGACCTCGTCAATGGGTCCAAAGGCCACTATCCCCGTCGCGAGCTGTCTTCATATTTGGGACAGCGACAATCCGAATTCCAAATGTGTGAGATGAATCCAATGACATCAAGCAGACGATCTTTCATGTGGAAACCACTCATCGGTGCTTTCACTGTGGCCGCTTGCCTCACGATGTGTCTTCCCGCCCAGGCCCAGGTGCTTTCTCCCATGGAGGCGCGGCAGATCGCCGAGGATGCCTATATTTACGGGTATTCTCTCGTCACAACCGAGGTTACGCGCGTTCAGATGAGCAATGTGCCGAAGGTCGAGGGGCTGACGGCACCGACCGGGCAGTTCATCAACGTTCCGCGTTATCCTCCGGCCGACTATCGCGGCGTTTCCGCTCCCAACGCAGACACGCTGTATTCAATTACATGGCTCGACCTGAGCCAGCCGCAGGTGTTCAGCCATCCCGACATGGGCAGCCGGTTCTACCTGTTCGAAATCACCGACCTTTGGATGTCGGACTCCGAGTCATCACCGAGCAAGCGGACCGCCGACGGAAAAGCCACCAACTACTTGTTTACCGGTCCAGGCTGGAACGGTACGGTGCCGGCAGGGATGAAGCATTTCCCGATTGCGACCCGCTACATGGTCATTCTCGGTCGTACCTATGCGGACGGCACCGAACAAGACTACAAGGCCGTCAACGCGCTGCAGGCACAATACAAGATCACGCCGCTTTCCGAATGGGGCAAGTCGTACGCCCCCGTGGCACCTCCAGTAATCTCAAATCCCGGCTTCAGCATGACCGACAAACCGCAAACGGTCATTCTCGCCATGGGAACGGAGGGCTACTTCAACCGCATGGCCAAGCTGATGGGCGGTGATGCACCGCCGGCGGCGGCGGACGCCCCGATAATCGCGCGCATGGCAAGACTCGGCATCGTGCCCGGCAAACCGTTCGAGATGAGCAAACTCGACCCCGCGATCCAGGCGGCACTGAAAGACATTCCGCAGACCGCGCTGAAAAAGATCGAGGCCGGCAAAGAAGCCTTGGGTCAAATGGTCGACGGTTGGCTGGTGACGAAGGGGCTTGGTACCTACGGCCCTGATAGCTATCTGAAGCGCGCCGTCGTCGCGGCTTTCGGCTGGCCCGCAAATCAAGAGCGGGATGCTGTGTATCCGTACACCGAAATCGACAATGCGGGACAGAAGCTGACGGGCGCGAATAAGTACACTTTGACTTTTCCCAAGGACGCGACACCGCCGGTTAACGGCTTTTGGTCGATCACGATGTACATGATTGACCAAGGCTGGTGGTTTGTCCCCAATCCACTGAACAAGTTTACGGTCAGCCTGCGCGACAATCCGAAGTTCAACGCCGATGGTTCACTGACGCTTTATTTCCAAAATGAGTCACCAGGGGCGGACAAGGAAACAAACTGGCTCCCGGCTCCCAAAGGCGAGTTCATCCCGATGCTTCGGATGTACTGGCCGAAGGAAACATCGCCTTCGATCCTGGATGGAAGCTGGAAAATTCCGCAGGTAATCAAGGTCAACTGAATGTCCGCTGCGGGAAAATTCGGGATGCGTTTGTAAAGCATATCCCGTTGTTTCGTCGCGCAGAAGTGAGGTTCTGGCAGATGTCCATTATAGCAGCAAATACGATGGCCCCCTCATTGGGGACTCATGGCGATGATGCCTGGCCAAAAGTCTCAAAATGAATCCTCGAGCGCGAGTGTGAGTCTGTACGATCGCACCGGTGTTTCCTCAACGACAGTGCGTGTTTCGGAAAACTCCGCCGCGGTGCGCCTGATAGTCTCGGCCGCGCAGTTGATCGCCTCGAAGTGAGGTTGCAGGAGAATGCCAAGCTCGGTCAGGCAGACGCTCGAATTGCTTCGTTCAAACAAACGCCCGCCAACGTCCTGCTCGAGAAGCTGTATCGCTCGCGTCAATGACGGTTGCGCCACACCACAGCGCCGGGCGGCACGCGTGAAGCTGCGTTCCTCGCACAGTGTCAGAAAGTATGAAATCTTGCGCAGTTTCATGGCCCTGTTCCTAGTGGGAGGCGATCTCGATTGCGCGCGACACAATCGGGGTTGCTGCCCCGATGGCGACCGCAATCACGTAGAAGGCAAGCCAGAGGGTGGCTACCGCCGCTTCACTCTGCCTGCGCTGCGAATTGCGGGGGTCGATGAATTCGCGCATCGCAATCTCCATTGCAGAGACGGCGTAGCACGGGGCTCGGAAAGGCCTCGGTGAAGTAGCTCACACGGCTCCAAAATATTGGGACGCCTGATCTAAGGTCCCTTTTCAGCAGATGAAATCAAGGGCTGGCAAGAAGTGCTATCCGGCGCATATGGTTATATTTGAAGCAATTTAGCAATTTAAAGCAGAATCCATTGATGAGGACGCAATGTATTAAATAGAGAGGCTGCCTCGTAGGCCATTTTCGAGTATCTTGTCATTATCGCGCTGGGTGTGATTCAAATGGCGGCAGGAGCGAGCGGGCAGTTTCGGACGCCGGCGTTCGACAGGAATACGCTGCTTCGGACCCATCCGTTTTTCAAAGATCTCGGCAATATAGTCGAACGGCTGGCCCCGCGCGTCATAACGAGCAAGATCAAAAAGGGGGCCATCATCTTCCGCAAGGGCGATGTCGGCTCACGGCTCTATGCCGTGCGGACCGGTGCGGTTAGAATTAGCGCGCCCTCCGAGCAAGGGAAGGATGCGATCTTCAACCTGATCCTGCCGGGCGAGCTCTTCGGCGAGATTGCATTCCTCGATGGTGGACAAAGAACGGCGGACGCGGTTGCGATCGACAATTGCGAGCTCATGATCATAGAAAGACGCGATTTCATTCCACTGATCCAGGACGACCCCGAGCTCGCCGTCAGATTGATAAAGGTGCTTTGCGCCCGCCTGCGTAAAACGAGCGAACAGGTCGAAGACATTGTCTTCCTCGGGTTGCCGAACCGCCTGGCCAAAGTGCTGCTGCACCTTTATCGGCCCTCCGAAGAAGCGGCGCCGAAAAACAAGATTCAGATCACCCAGCGCGAAATCAGCCAGATGATCGGAGTGTCGCGCGAGAGCGCCAACAAGCAACTGCAGGCCTGGCAGCGCAGAAAATGGCTTAAGCTCGAGCGGGGCGGCATTGTTATCTCCGCCCCGGATGCGCTGCGCGAGCTTGTCTCCAAAAACGGGCTCTAATCGATAAACGTCAGGGGCCTGGCAACGCTTTCCAAGGGCTTCCGCTCGGCGGCCACACCCCATCGCCACGCGACACAACCAGCCAGGATCATAAGCGCCGCGCCAAGCAAGTATCCGCCGAACACGCTTGCGCGCGAGCCCGTGTCGATGAGCGCACTGAACAGCCAGGGCGAAAAAACTCCTCCGATGCCCGTCCCCACCGCGTAAAAGAACGCGATGGCAAGAGCTCGGATTTCAAGCGGGAAGGTCTCGCTGACGGTGAGATAAGCCGAACTTGCCGCCGCGGAGGCAAAAAAGAAAATCACCATCCAACAAAGGGTCTGCGTTGTTTCGTCGATGAAATTACGGAAGAAAAGCCATCCTGTCAGTGCCAGCAGAACCCCTGAAAGAACATAAGTCACCGCGATCATGGGCCGGCGACCATAGGTGTCAAAGAAACGGCCGAGCAGCACGGGGCCCAGAAAATTACCGACAGCAAACGGAAAAATATACCAACCGACATGGCTGGACGCGACGCCGTAAAAGTCGGTGAGGATCAGCGCGTATGTGAAAAATATCGCATTATAAAAAAATGCCTGCGACGCCATCAGCGTCAGTCCAACCATGGTTCGGCGCAAGTGCCGCCGGAACAGAACGTCCATGACCTCCCGCAAAGGCGTCGAGCGCCGTGCGCGCAACTGAGCACGCGGCAAGTCGTGCGTGGGCGGACGCGACGGGAATCGCGACTCGATATCGGTAATGATCCTTTCCGCCTTGTCGGCGTGGCCGTGGGTTATCAGCCAGCGTGGGCTTTCCGGAATCCACAAACGCATCAGAAAAATCAGGCAGGCAAGGCCCGCGCCTATGAGGAATCCGAGCCGCCAGCCAAAATCCGGATCAAAAAGCTGTTGATCGAGTAGAACCAGCGAGCCGAGCGCGCCGACCGCTGCGCCAATCCAGAAACTGCCATTGATGACAAGGTCGGTCCATCCGCGGACGCGTGCAGGCACGAGTTCCTGAATGGTTGAATTGATCGCCGAATATTCACCGCCGATGCCGGCGCCGGTCAGGAAACGAAAGAAAACAAAGCTTTCGATATTCCAGGAGGCGGCGGTTGCCGCAGTGGCCATGAGGTAGACCACGAGCGTCAGAAAAAAGAGCTTCTTGCGGCCTAGCCGGTCGGTCAGCCAGCCGAAAAAAATTGCGCCAAGTACGGCACCGGCAAGATAGGCGCTGCTCGCAAGTCCGATATCGGTATTCGAAAAGCGCAGTGACGGGCTTTCTTTAAGCGCGCCTGCAAGACTGCCGGCAAGCGTCACCTCAAGCCCATCGAGAATCCATGTGATGCCGAGAGCCACGACGACGAGCGTGTGGAAACGGCCCCAAGGCAACCGGTCGAGCCGTGCCGGTATGTCGGTCGAGATGGTTCGATCGATGTTCATCATGATACGCAGAATTTGCGTGCTGGGCGGGAAAGGGTTTCTCCACTCGGTCTCTGCCTGCGATGTCCAGATTTACGTAACGCAAAATAAAGCATTAACGATCCGGACCGGCATTTTTCAGCCCTGATTTCAAGCCTCCGCTGTGTCTGCGCCGCAAGCCTACAACGCGCCAAATAACGGAAAATCAATGGCTTTCGGCTATTTGGAGGATGCTTGCAGTGCCTCGAGGCTTCGGCAGCATCTCGAAGATGACCAAATTCCGTCGGATATGGCGGCCTATCGTAAGGCATCGCTCGATACTACTCGGAACGCTTCTGATCGGCGTTGTCTGGGTCACGGTGTCGTTCTTTCTCGCCAACGAGCGCGCCAGCGCAGAACGGGCGGCGATTCAGAATTCGACAAATCTTTCCGGTGCGCTCGCCAGCCATCTATCAAACTCGCTCGCTGAAATCGACCGGTCGCTGCGCACGATCAGTGCGCTTTACACTGAACGTTCGCAAAATTTCGATCTGCCGGCATGGCTCAAAAGCAACCGGTCTTTGTCGGACGCAATATCGCGCATCAGTATCGTCGATCGGAACGGCGTTGTGGCGCTGAGCAGCGATGCGGCGCTGCACGGCCAAAATGTCAAAGAGCGTGCATACTTCAGACGTCAAACCGAGGCGGGCACCGACGCCCTCTTTGTTGGCACGCCGATCGTCTCGCAAACGCCCGGTAAATGGTCCGTCGAATTGTCTCGTCGGATTGTTGATAGAGACGGCAAGTTTAACGGAGTTGTCGCCGCGTCTCTCGACTCCGCTTACCTGACGCGAATCTACAACTCGGTGAATATCGGACAGAAAGGATATATTCGCGTCGTCGGTCTCGACGGAATTGTGCGCGCCACCAGCGGGGACACGATGTACGTCCTCGGTAAGGACTTTTCACGCGCCGATCTGTTCGTCAGCTTCGCGAAAAGTCCGGCCGGCTGGTATTACACCGGGAGTAGTCTGAGCGACAATATCCCCCGGCTGATTGCCTATAGCCATGTCCAGGACTATCCATTCGTTATTACCGTCGGTCTTGCCGAACCGGAAATTTTTTCCCGGGTCGAAGCCAAAAAAAAGTCCAGCTACCTTATCGCCGTACTTCTCACTTTGCTGATCACGGTTGTTACCGTGCTCGCCATCAGAGGACAGAGACAACGCGACGCCGCAAACAAGCGCCTCAAGCACGCAAACATGCTTTTGAACGCCACGCTGGCAAACATGCCGCACGGCATTTGCATGTTCGGAGCCGACAAAAAACTGGTGTTGGCGAACGATCTCTACAGCACGATGTATGGTCTTAATGCGGGCGCCGTAAAGCAAGGAATGACGCTGCCCGAGATCCTGGATTTACGGGTCGCCGCGGGCTGCTGTCCTGCCGATTCCGAAAAATATGTCCGGGACCGCATCCATGAAGCGTTTATTCCCGACACCGGTTACATCATCAACAAGCTCAAGGATGGCCGGACGCTTGCGGTCTGCCGGCGCACCATGCCGGACGGCGGCACGGTCGCCGTCCACGAGGACGTTACGGCACACTTGCAGACCGAGCAGCAGCTCGAAGAGACGAGGCAGTTCCTCGACTCCATCATCGAGAACATACCGATCGCCGTCGTGGTCAAGGACGCGGTCACGCGAAAATTTGTGCTGGTCAACCGCGCGTTCGAAACCATGCTCAAGGTCGATCGCAAAGACGTGCTCGGCAAGACGGTGTTCGAGATCTATAAGAAGCAGGACGCCGAAAGAATGGATGCATCCGATACCGAGGTCCTGCAGGGAGTTTTCGGCGGATGCTCGCATGACTATGAAGTCGAGATGCCGGATCGCCAGATGCGCGTTCTTGCGACAAGCCGGATAGTCGCGCGCGACGCTTCGGGTACTGCGAAACACCTTGTGGTCGTTATTGACGACATTACCGAGCGCAAGAAGTCCGAGCAGCGGATTGCGTTCATGGCGCATCATGACGGTTTGACCGGCTTGCCCAACCGCCTGTCGATCATGGAAAAAATCGAAGACGCCATCGCACAGTACGGGCGACGCGGCGATTCATTTGCGGTTCTCTTGCTCGACCTCGACCGCTTCAAGCATGTCAACGATACGCTCGGTCATGCGGTTGGCGATGCGTTATTGCGCGAGACCGCGGTGCGCCTGAAGGCCTCGTTGCGCGAGACCGACGTGCTGGCGCGGCTGGGCGGCGATGAATTCGCGATTGTCCAGGACGGCGATAACAATCAACGCGAATCCGCCAGTGCTCTTGCGGACCGCATCATCGATATCATCTCAAAGACCTTCAATCTCGACGGCAACGAAATCAATATCGCAACCAGTATCGGCATTGCGCTTGCGCCTGAACACGCGATGAACGCCGAGGCGCTGATGAAGATGGCCGATCTGGCCCTCTATCGCGCCAAATCCGCCGGCCGGAACGGCTACCGTTTCTTCGACCCGGAAATGAGCTTGGCAGCGAGCGCGCGGCACGAGCTCGAAAGCGAATTGCGCCGTGCCATCCAGAACAACGAGCTCGAGCTTCACTTCCAGCCGATCGTCGATACCCAGTCGCGTGTGATCTGCGGCGCGGAAGCGCTTGTCCGCTGGCATCATCCAACCAAAGGCATCATTCTGCCGGATCAGTTCATCCCGCTGGCTGAGGAGACCGGGATGATCACGCAGATCGGTGAGTGGCTGATGCAGACCGCCTGCACCGAAGCGATGTCCTGGCCGGTCGGAATAAAGGTGTCGGTCAACCTCTCCGCCGTGCAGTTCAGGAAGAACAATCTCGTCGATATTGTGATATGCGCGCTTGCGCAATCAGGGCTGCCGCCTGAAAGGTTGGAGCTTGAGATAACCGAAACGGCACTTATCGAGTCGGCAACCGAGTGTCTGCCGGTTTTGCGGCAGTTCAAAAATCTCGGTATCGCGATTACGCTCGATGACTTTGGAACGGGATATTCGTCCTTAAGCCAGCTGCTGATGTTCCCGTTCGACAAGATCAAGGTCGACAAATCCTTTACCCAGAATCTGACCAAGCGAACGGAATGCGCTGCCATCATAGCCGCGACGCTCACATTGGCGCGAAGCCTCGATATCGAAACGACCGCGGAGGGGGTGGAGACCGTCGACCAGTACCGGCTGCTGCGGCTCGCCGGGGTGACGTCACTGCAGGGTTACCTCTTCCAGGCACCGTGCCGTTCGCCGGAAATTGACTTCAACAGCACTTACAATATTCCCGAAATCGAAGATGCCGCATAGCATTGCACCGCCGCAGGCAGGACATCGCCGCGAGGACCGCCGCGGCAGTCGCCCCGCTATCTCGATTTCTCATCAGTCGCTTATCGATGATCTCGAGACCGCGATCGCCCAGCGCAACATTGCGTCGCGTGCCGAAATTCTCAGGCAAATCACCGATCTGTTTGCCGCCGGATCCGCCCATTTCGACAGCGAGCAGACGTCGCTTTTTGACGATGTGATGGGCCGTCTCGTGAGCGAGATCGACCATTCCGCCCGCGTCGCATTTGGCGAGCGGGTCGCCGGCCTGGCCAACTCGCCCCCGATGATAACGCGCGCCCTCGCTCTCGACGACTCTGTTGATATCGCCGGGCCGGTACTCAGGCGTTCGGAGTGCCTTGATGAAGATACCCTGATCACCGGCGCCAGGACGAAAGGCCAGGATCACCTGTTTGCCATTTCGCAGCGCCGCCAGCTCAGCGAAAATGTCACCGACGTTCTGGTCGAGCGAGGCAATCAGAAGGTCGTGATCAGCACAGCGGCGAACGCCGGGGCCAGGTTTTCGGAATTCGGCTACACCAGGCTTGTGTCGCGCTCCAAAGCCGACGCCGAACTGGCGCTCCTGGTCTGGTCGCGCCCGGAAATTCCGCGGGAATTCCTTTTGGTGCTGTTCGAGTCCGCTTCCGACGCCGTCCAGCGCAAGTTCGAAGCTGCGGACCGGGGCAGGGCGGAGCTGGTCCATGAGATGATCAAGCAGGCCGCGGACCAACTGCAAACGAGCCTGCGCGACCATTCATCGAATTTTGCGGCTGCCAGGGCGCATGTCGAAGAGCTTCACAGAAACGGCGAATTGACCGAAGCCCGGGTTTTCCGGTTTGCAGAAATGAACAAGTTTGACGAAACGGCGGCGGCCCTGTCCTTGCTCGCTGACCTGCCGGTCGGTGCCATCGAACGCGCGCTCGTGCACGATACCGGCGACCAGATCCTGGTACTTGCGAAATCAATCAATCTCTCGTGGAGGACCGCGCGCGCTATCCTTGCCGTACGTAGCGGGGCAGCCGGCGAGTTTCCCGACTATCATGAGAGATTCATGCGGTTACGGCCGGAGACTGCGCGGGCCGCGATACAGTTTTACCGGCTGCGCGAGCGCGCCTCCAAAACAGACAAGTAATTTGCGGCGGTTGCTACGCGGGCGTTTGCGCTGCCCGCTGGCCGGCCGTCGTCCCGGCAATTCGCCCGAAAACCGAGCCGGCCATCAGGCCGGTGCCACCGGGATAGTTGAAATAGAACAATCCGCCCACCAGTTCGCCGGCGGCGTGCAACCCCGCGATGACCTGGCCGTCGGTATCGATCACACGGCCGCATGTGTCGATCTTCAGTCCGCCGAAGGTAAAGGTGATGCCGCAGGTGACGGCATAGGCCTCGAACGGCGGCTCGTCGATCGTGTTTGCCCAGTTCGACTTGTTGACGGCGAGGCCTTCCGTTCGTCTTCCATCTTTCACATTCGGATTGAAGGCGATGTCAGTGCGCACCGCCTTGTTGTACGCTTTGATGGTTTCCAGTGCGCGCCTTGAATCGACGTCTTCAAGTCGCTTGACCAATTCTTCGAGTGTATCGGCGCGCACTTTGGTGACCTGCTTGATGCGATATTCGTCGCGCAGCATCGGAATTATTTTCTTATCGAAGACCTGCCAGGCGAATTGACCCGGCTGCATGAGGATTACGCGCCCGTATTTCGCGTAGGTATAGTTACGGAAGTCTGCGCCCTCGTCGACGAAGCGCTCCCCATTGGCATTGATCATGATGCCCCACGGGTAGGAGTGCTTCTGGAAGTTGTCGCCCACGGCAAGGTCGCCGAATTCAGGCGCATTGCGGTCCCAGCCGACGGCGTGGCACCCGGACCAGTTGCCCGTCGGCATCGCGCCGATATCGAGCGCCATCCGGATGCCATCGCCGGTATTGAAACGCGTACCGCGGATCTTCGCCAGTTCCCAGCCGGGTCCGAGATAGCGCGTGCGCATCTCGCTGTTGGCCTGAAAACCCCCGGCCGCGAGCACCACACACTTTGCCTTGACGTCGACAGTGCGCCCGTCGTGTTTGACGCGGACGCCTTTGACGCCGTCGTCGTCGGCGATCAGCGACAGGGCGCGGGCGCTGTAGGCAATTGTGACGCCGTTCTTCCTGGCAATCGTCGTGTGAGCTTCGATCAACCCCGGGCCGCCGCCCCAGGACTCCACTGTGAGACCGCCCCAGAATTTGAATTTGCCGTCGATCTTGTAGGCCTGACGGCCATAGATCGGGATGAACCGGATGCCCTTTTTCCTCATCCAGAGCATCGTGTCCTTGCTGCGCGTAATAAGAACCTCGCACAGGTCGGGATCGGTCCGGTATTCCGTCACGCGGCCCATATCGTCGAAAAACTTGTCCTGCGTGTAAGTGCCGAAATCGGTATTGGCGACTTCTTCGTCGGTGAGGTCCGGCATCAGCGCACGCAGATCATCGACGCCGTCGTAAACGCAGCGGAAGGCGCCGGCCGTAAATCGGCTGTTACCGCCAGATTCCGCTTCGGGCGCGCGCTCGAGAACAAGCACAGAAACCCCCTGCTCGGCTGCCGCGTGCGCGGCGCAGAATGCTGCGTTGCCGCCGCCGACGATGACAACGTCAGCGGAACGAGGCAGTTTGGCCTGTGCGGAGTTGTTCACCGAGGGAAGCCTGACGTCGAAGAGGGCGGCAGTGTATGTGCCTTCCTCCACATGTCAACGCGCAGGCGTTGTGCAGCGGCCTGAATTCTCTTGCATTGTCAAATGGTTCAGGAGACCAGTTGAACTTAATGTAGCAATCGATGTTGATGCTGGGATGGAGTGTTAAAGGTAAAAAGCGAATGGCCGCGGGCATATTCCTCTTCATCGCAGCAGTCTGTGCGGCGATTTGGGTGTACTTGATCGCCGCACGGGGCATGTACTGGCGTGCAGGCGTACGGGATGTTGCGAGCATCGCGCGGATGGTCGGCGACTGGCCGACCGTCGCCACCGTCGTTCCGGCCCGCAATGAATCCGAATGCATCGCGCGCAGTGTGCGGTCACTGTTGCGACAGGATTATCGCGGATTGCTGACGGTCGTCGTAGTCGATGATGATAGTGATGACGGTACCGGCGCTGTCGCAACGGTCGCTGCGGCAGGGGATGCGCGGTTGACTGTGATCAGAACGAATGGGCCTGCAGCGGGCTGGACCGGAAAACTGTGGGCCGTCAGTCAGGGCGTTGGCGCGGCCGCCGAAGCGTCTGATCCTGACTACCTGCTGCTCACCGACGCCGATATCGAACATGCGCCTGACACGCTGTCCTGGCTGGTCTCGCAATCATTGGCCGGGGGCTACGTGCTGACCTCGCTGATGGCCAAGCTTCGCTGCGTCAGCCTTGCCGAAAAAATCCATGTCCCGGCCTTCATCTATTTCTTCCAGATGCTCTATCCGTTTGCCTGGGTCTCGCGCGCCGACTCATCGACGTCCGCCGCCGCAGGTGGCTGCATGCTCGTGCGCGCGGATGCGCTCGCAAGCGTCGGTGGCATCGCCAGTATCCGTGACGCGCTGATCGACGACTGCTCGTTGGGCGCAAAACTGAAATCGGTCGGGCCCATCTGGCTTGGCCTGACCAACCGCGTGCAGAGCATCCGGCCGTACCCGACTTTTGCCGATGTCGCACGAATGGTCTCGCGTTCGGCCTATAGCCAGCTGCGCTATTCGCCGCTTGTGTTGATCGGCACAACTTTGGGCATGGCGCTCACCTTTGTTGCCCCACCAATGCTCGCCCTGTTTACCGCGGGGGTGCCGCGATATCTTGGCCTGCTGGCTTGGGTAGCGATGTCGTTATCCTTCGTGCCCACATTACGTTACTATCGTCTTTCGCCCATATGGAGCGTTGCCCTTCCGGGAATTGCGTTTCTTTATATGTGTTACACGCTTAATTCTGCCTATCAGCATTTCAGGCGCAGAGGCGGCCAATGGAAGGGACGCGTCCATGCCGACGCGCCGGGCGTCTGATGGCTACAAGCGCCGAATTCCGGTCAGGGAAGGGCTCTCGCGACGAGAATTTTCCGGTCGCGTCCTGGCTGATCAAACCGCAGCACCGCCCCGCAATCCTTGCCTTCTACGAATTTGTTCGCGTGGCCGACGATATTGCCGACCATGCCTCGCTGACGAGCGGTGAGAAGATCGAGCGCCTCAATGGCATGGAAGCGAGCCTGCTCGGAAAATCGGATCACGAACCCGAAGGCGTGCGGCTGCGCGGCGTTCTTGAAGGGCAAGGGCTGACCTCGCGTCACGCGCAGGATCTGCTGGATGCTTTCCGGCAAGACGCCACCAAGCGGCGATACGCGAACTGGGACGAGTTGATCGACTACTGCTCGCGGTCGGCGATGCCGGTCGGACGCTTCGTACTCGACGTGCATGGGGAATCGAAGGCCACCTGGCCGGCCAACGATGCACTATGCGCGGCTTTGCAGATTATCAATCATCTGCAGGACTGCGGATCGGACTATCAGCGGCTCAATCGCATCTACCTTCCGCTCGACGCCATGGCGGCAGCTGGCGTGAGTGTCGACATGCTCGCCCGTAATCGCGCGAGCCCGGCACTGCGCGAATGCCTCAAGGGGCTCGTAGCCCAGACATCCTCGTTGCTGCGCGAAAGCCAGGGCTTTGCCGCAAGCGTAAAAGACAGAAGGCTTGGCCTTGAAATTGCAGTGATACAGACGCTCGCAAGACGCCTGTTGCGGATTCTCGCAAGGCGCGACCCCTTGAGCGAGCCTGTTCACCTCAGCAAGACGCAGGCCGCCGGTTATGCCGTGCGCGGCGCGGTCGGAGCCGGCTTGCACCGCCTGTTGCGCGCGGTCGTGCCGGCGCACAGGTATCAGGTTTCATGACAGCGCAGGTCCAGCAGCCCGGAGACGGCCGTCCGGCGTCCGCACGTGCCGGCGGCAGCTCGTTCTATCTCGCGATGCGCATTCTTGGCCGTGACCAACGCGACGCGATGTTCGAAATCTATTCTTTCTGCCGCGCAGTCGACGATATCGCCGACGGCGACGTGCCCGGCGACAAGCTGGCTTTGCTTGCAGCATGGCGAGAGAACATTGAGGCGCTTTATGCCGGGCAGGTGCCGTCCGGTCTCGAGGGACTTGCGAAGGCGATTTCGCGCTATCAGCTGCGAAAAGAGGATTTTCTTGCCGTCATCGACGGCGTGGAAATGGATGCGCGCGCCGAAATCCGCGCGCCGACCATCGAGGAGCTCGATCTGTATTGCGATCGTGTGGCCTGCGCGGTGGGACGCCTGTCGGTCCGTGTTTTCGGGTTGGGCGAATCCGACGGAAAAATGCTGGCGCACCATCTCGGCCGCGCACTCCAAATTACGAACATATTACGCGATATCGATGAGGATGCCGGTGTTGACCGCCTCTATATCCCTCGTGAAGCGCTGCGGTTGGCAGGAATCGACACAGTTATTCCCCAATCCGCCGTTACCGACCCCCGGCTCGGGACGGCGTGCACATTTCTTGCGGAACGTGCGCGCGGCCATTTCACGAAGGCAAACGAAATCATGGCCAGCTGCTCGCGCCGCAGCGTCCGCGCTCCCAGGATCATGGGCATTGTCTATCGCCAGATGCTCGAGGACATGATAGCGCGGGGCTGGGCGTTGCCGCGCCGAGCGGTGCACGTCAACAAATCTCAGCTTATCTGGATCGCGTTGCGGCATGCGTTCGTCTGAGTCCGGTACTGTCCATATTATCGGTGCGGGATTGGCAGGACTTGCTGCCGCCATCCGCCTCACGCAGGCGCAGCGCAGGGTCGTCGTCCATGAGGCGACGGCATATGCCGGCGGACGATGTCGCTCCTACCACGACTCCGCGACCGACATGCTCATCGACAACGGCACGCATCTGTTGCTCTCGGGCAATCATGCGGCGCTGTCGTTCGTCGGTGCCATCGGTTCGTCGGCCGGCCTGCACGGCCCGAAGGAAGCGGAATTCCCCTTCATCGATCTCGCCACTGGCAAGCAGTGGACGTTGCGCTTCGGCGACAGCCGCTTTCCGTGGTGGGTCTTCGACAAGGATCGTCGCGTGCCGCAGACAAGCGTTGCCGACTATCTGCCGATCGCGCGGCTCGCCTGGGCAAAGGCCGACAAGCCGATCGCCGATGTCCTGAATTGCTCCGGCACGCTCTACACACGTTTTCTCGAGCCGTTGCTGCTCGCCGCTCTGAATATTGCGCCACCGGAAGGATCGGCAAAGCTTGCAGGGGTCCTGATCAGGGAAACCATCGGCCTTGGCGGCCAGGCGTGCCGTCCGCTTCTGGCGCGCGACGGCCTCGGGCCGGTCTTTGTGGAGCCGGCAGTTTCTTGGCTGCGCCAGCGCGGCGTTTCCGTTGCGTTCGAAGACGAGCTCGTTGCGATGCAATTTTCCGACGGCCGTGCGTCGCAACTGCAATTCTCCAGGCACAGCGTGGATCTCGATACCGATGACGCCGTCATTCTTGCTGTTCCGCCTTACGTTGCGGCCAAGCTGGTGCCCGGTCTTGCGGTACCGACTGCGTTCCGCGGCATCGTGAATGCGCATTTCCGTGTCGACCCGCCGGAGAAGCTTCCGCCGATGCTTGGCGTGATCAACGGCACGAGCCAATGGATATTCGCTCTGCCAGGACGGATCTGCGTCACTATCAGCGATGGCGGCGGTCTGTTCGACGTGCCAAGGTCCGAGCTTGCGCAGAGAATCTGGAACGATGTTGTGGCGGCCACCGGCCTTTCGGCGGCACTCCCGCCGTGGCAGCTCGTGCGGGAGCGGCGCGCGACCTTTGAGTCGACCCCCGAGCAAAATGCGCGCCGGCCGGATGCGCAAACGCGCTGGAGCAATCTGCTGCTGGCCGGAGACTGGACGGCGACAGGGCTGCCCGCAACCATTGAGAGTGCGATCCGGTCCGGCTACCGCGCCGCCGAGCTTGTCGACGGCCGGATGGAGGCCGCGGCATGACGCTGGCATTTACCGAAGAAGCGCACGCTTCCGTGCGGCGGCCGCAGCTGCATAAATCCAATCTCGCGGCCACGCAGGCGCTGCTGCAGTGCCAGCAGCGCGACGGACAGTGGGTCTTCGAGCTCGAGGCCGACGCGACGATTCCTGCCGAATACGTGCTGCTTCGTCATTTTCGCGGCGAACCGATCGACAGGGAACTCGAGCGCAAGATCGCGGTCTACCTCAGGCGCATCCAGGGATCGCACGGGGGCTGGGCTCTCTTTCACGAGGGCGATTTCGACATGAGCGCGAGTGTGAAAGCCTATTTCGCGCTGAAGATGATCGGCGAAAGTCCGGACGCGCCGCACATGCGGCGCGCGCGAGAGGCGATGCTTTCGCGCGGGGGCGCTGCTCGTTCCAACGTGTTCACGCGCGCTTTGCTTTCGCTTTACGGCATCCTCGACTGGCGCAGCGTTCCCGAGATGCCGGTCGAGATCGTGCTGCTGCCGAGCTGGTTTCCCTTCCACCTGTCCAAGGTGTCCTATTGGGCGCGGACCGTTCTGGTGCCGCTGCTGGTGCTGCAGGCGCTGCGTCCGCGTGCGAAAAATTCGCTCGGCGTCCGTATCGACGAGCTTTTTCTCGAGCCTCCGGCATCGATCGGGCCGGCGCCGAAGGCGCCGCATCAACGCTGGACCTGGTTCCTGCTGTTTCGGTGCATTGACATTGTCCTTCGCCCTGGGGTGAAGCTCTTTCCCAAAAGTCTGCGCCAACGCGCCATCGACAGCGCCGCCGCGTTCGTCACCGAACGTCTCAATGGCGAAGACGGTCTCGGAGCGATCTTCCCTGCGATGGCGAATGCGACGCTGATGTACGACGTGCTTGGCGATACGGCCAATGCCGCGATCGCCCGCGCCTCGATCGACAAGCTGCTCGTCATTCACGATCACGAGGCCTACTGCCAGCCTTGCGTGTCGCCGGTCTGGGACACGGCGCTGGCATGTCATGCATTGCTGGAGATGGGCGGCGATGACGCGCGCGCAAGCGCATTGCGCGGCCTCGATTGGCTGGTGCCGAAGCAGGTTCTTGATGTTGTCGGGGATTGGGCGGCGCGCCGGCCGCAGCTGCGGCCTGGTGGCTGGGCCTTTCAGTATGCAAACCCGCATTATCCCGATCTCGACGATACCGCCGTCGTCGTCATGGCGATGGACCGTGTCCGGCGGTCCGGCGCCGGCGACCGTTACGATCAAACGATCGCGCGCGCTGTTGAATGGGTGAGGGGCATGCAGAGCCGTAACGGCGGTTGGGCGGCTTTCGACGTCGACAATGTGTACGACTATCTCAACAACATTCCGTTCGCAGACCACGGTGCGCTGATCGATCCGCCGACGGAAGATGTGACTGCGCGTTGCGTGTCGATGCTGGCGCAACTCGGCGAGACACCGGAGATAAGCGAATCTCTGGCGCGCGGCGTCCAATATCTGCTGCGCACGCAGTTGAAGGACGGCAGCTGGTATGGCCGCTGGGGCCTCAATTACATCTACGGCACGTGGTCTTCACTTTGCGCGCTCAACGCATGCGGGATCGACCACAATTCTCCCGAAATCCGCAAGGCTGTAAATTGGCTGGTATCGATCCAGAACCCGGACGGGGGCTGGGGTGAAGACGGTACGAGCTACAAGCTCGACTATCGCGGCCACGAGCCCGCGCCGAGCACATCATCACAGACCGCCTGGGCGCTTCTCGGTCTGATGGCCTGCGGAGAGGTCCGCAATCGGGCCGTCGCGCGCGGGGTGCAATATCTGGTGCAGACGCAGAACGATTCGGGTTTCTGGGACGAAGAGTGGTTTACGGCGACCGGATTTCCGCGGGTCTTCTACCTGCGCTATCACGGGTACCGGAGATTTTTTCCGCTCTGGGCGCTCGCGCGCTATCGCAATCTGACGGAAAGCAACAGCGAGAACGTGCCGTTCGGCATGTGATCGTCAGCGGCCGGTTGCCTCGAACCGGGCTTTTTGCTGCTGCGAAAGTCTTCCATAGAACTCATCCAGCGCGATTTGCACGTTCGTCGCCGCATAGTTCATGGCCGTAATTTGGTCGTTGGCGGCGTCCACGCGCGCGAGCGGATCGGCTGGAATCGGTTGCGCGCAGGACGCAATCAACAATTTGGCCATATCTGATGATGTTTTGTGCAGGTTCTCGAGACTGGCAGCCTGCGTCTTGTCGGGCCGCACTTTCATCTCGATCTCTTTGATCATCCGTTCCGCGCTTCCGATATTTTGCGACGCGCAAGCCTGATACTGCTTGTTCGCGCTTTCTGGCACCTTTGCGTCGGGTGGGGCGCTTTGCGGCTGTTCGATCGTGAGGCTGTTTTTCTGCGCGCTCGCCAAATTTTCATAGAAGCCTTTGAGCGGCGTTCGAATCGCCATGCCGCCATCACGAACAACCCAGAGACTCTGGACCAGTGCGCGTAACCGGTCTGGCCCCGACAGATCTCCCAGTTCACGGCAGTTGGCCTTGATGTCCTTTATTGCGTTGCTCACCGTGGCCTGCAGCTTGTCGAGCGCGTCACGCTGTGCATCTGACAGCTGAAGGATTTGCTCGAGCCGGGTGGCCGGCCATCTGTCGTTCGGGCTCAATGCGCCGGTGCACTCGGCTGCGGAAACATCGCTTCCCGTGTCATTTCTGGCCGCGCCTGTCGTTGCAACGCGAGTAGGCCGGATTCGATCAAATTGGCCTGTGATCGTGTCAGCGAGCACGTCGAACCCGCGCCCACGAAGGCGTGCGGCGTAGTCGCTGGGCCAGAATGTAAATCCCACTACATCTTCGTAGGCCGACGGCCAGGCCGCCGGTCCGGCGCGGCCTAGGCGGGATCTGACGACGCCCTGCGTGTCGCGGTCAGGAGACGCAGCGGCAGCGCGTGCGCCGCCTCGGTGACGGTGCACGCGTGGATAGTGGCCAAGGTGGCCGAGCATGTGCCGAAAAGGCCGGGTGATACCGCCGAGAATGCCTTGCGGGGACAGCTGGGCCTGTACCGCGTCCAGCGGGAGCGCGGCACCCAAGAACCCGACAAGGATGACGGCATGCGCGCGCATGGCCGCGGCTCCATGGGCCAGTTATTACGCGAACAGTGAAGACATTCTTCGTTCTATACAACGGGGAACTCCGCCCAGGAGTTCCGAACGCACCGGAAAGCGTCAATTATCCCGCTTTTGCCAATTCAGGGGAGGCTTTGGCTTGCCGGATCTCTTCCATTTTGCGCTCGACGTGCTTCGAGAACATGTATTCGGCCGGCCGCTGCCGGTCGAGCGAGATCTCGGGCTTCATTTCGCCGTCAGTGCGCGGTCCGCGCAGACTGACCGCCAATGCTTTGAGCGGATGGGCGACGGCATCGTTGACGGCTGATGCCTCGTAGCCGGAGTGCACCATGCAGTCGGCGCACTTCTCGTAATTGCCGGTGCCGTAGGCGTCCCAGTCGGTGCCGTCCATCAGCTCCTTGAACGTCTTCGCGTAGCCTTCG
Source organism: Pseudolabrys sp. (assembly GCA_036557605.1). GTDB lineage: Bacteria > Pseudomonadota > Alphaproteobacteria > Rhizobiales > Xanthobacteraceae > Pseudolabrys. The sequence continues at coordinate 28,146 of DATBHE010000089.1, read as the reverse complement.
CCGAGCAGGTAGCACGGCTTCTGCCAGCCGAAGATCGTGCGCGTCGGATTGCCCCACGGGGTGCAGTGATAGCTTTGATTGCCCGCGAGGAAGTCGAGGAACATGGTCGATTGGCTGAATGCCCACTTCTTGTTCTTCTTGTTCCTGGGCCCGCGTTTGAACACGTCCCGGAACAGCTGCTTGGTCTTGCCCCGGTTGAGAAAGTGCTGCTGATCGGGCGCGCGCTCGTAGGCATAACCGGGAGAGACGGTAATGCCATCGACGCCCAAATCCATAACCGTATCGAAGAACTCCGCGACGCGGTCGGCCTGTGCCGTATTAAACAATGTGCAATTGATGTTCACGCGGAAGCCGCGGTCTTTTGCGGCCTTAATCGCCGAGACGGCCCGATCATACACACCGGGCTGGCAGACGGAGATGTCGTGCATCTCCTTGTCGCCGTCGAGATGCACCGACCATGTGAAAAACGTGCTGGGCTCGTATTGCGCCAGCTTTTTCTCCATCAACAGTGCATTTGTGCACAGATACACAAACTTCCGGCGCGCCACGATGCCGCGCACTATTTCCGGCAACTGCTTGTGCAACAGCGGCTCTCCGCCGGCGATGGAAACCACCGGCGCGCCGCACTCATCCACGGCATGCAGCGCGTCTTCAACCGACATGTTCTGGTGCAAAATCGGATCCGGATAGTCGATTTTGCCGCAGCCGGCGCATGCGAGATTGCACCGGAACAACGGCTCAAGCATCAGCACCAGCGGGTAACGCCTTTGGCCGGTCAGGCGCTGACGGACGACGTAACTACCGACAAACAGTTTCTGAAGGAGTGGAATGCCCAAGATTGATATCCTTGCTTATTGTCTTGCCTCCGGTCACATCGAGAAGATCGACCGGAACGCGGAATTCGATGTGTTCGTCCTGGCCGGGCAGGGTGAACACCTCGACGGGTGTAATACGACGCAGCGCATTGATCACGTCTCTTACCATAACTTCAGGCGCCGATGCGCCAGCTGTGATGCCGACAACTTCGACATCATGCAGCCATTCCGGCTTTATTTCCGCCCCATTTGCGATCAGATGCGTCGGAATGCCGGCGTCAATACCGATCTCGCAAAGTCGGTTCGAATTGGAACTATTCTTTGCGCCGACCACAAAGATAACGTCGACGAGTTTGGTCAGTTCGAGCAAAGCCGTTTGGCGATTCTGTGTCGCGTAGCAGATGTCCTGCGTGCCGGGACCGACGACGTCCTTGAACCGGCGGAACAGCGCCGCAATGATGCCGCGCGTATCGTCGACGCTCAGTGTCGTTTGCGTAACGTAGGCGATTGGCGTGTCCTCGGGTAGCCTTAGTGCTTCGACGTCTTCCTCGGTCTGCACCAGCAGCACCGGTCCCGGAATTTGGCCCACGGTGCCTTCGACTTCGGGATGTCCGGCGTGCCCTACCAGGATCACAGTACGTCCTTGGCGCAGATAGTGCCTTCCCTGGGCGTGGACTTTCGAAACCAGCGGGCAGGTCGCATTCAGGACGCGAAGGCCGCGCTCAGCCGCGTCTGCCTCCACCTTTTTGGCGACGCCGTGTGCGCTGAATATCGTAATGGCATTGGGAGGCACTTCCGAGAGATCTTCCACAAACCGGGCGCCACGTGCCTTGAGCGCATCGACAACCCATTTGTTGTGCACGATTTCGTGCCGGACATAGACGGGCGGCCCGTACTTGTCGAGCGCACGCTCGACAATCTCGATTGCACGCACGACGCCCGCGCAAAATCCGCGCGGCTTCGCGAGAATCACTTTCATGCCGCCCCCCCGTTGGGCCGGCCACTCGCTGTCTGTCGCCGGCGCCGGGCGCGTTCCTCGAGGAAAGCGATCTCGGATGGCTGCAATTCCGGAGCGTGACGTCCCCCAAAGACATCGAAAACCTTTGCAACGATCCCGTTCGCGTCGAGCCCTGCCTTCGCGTACATGGCAGGCGGAGAGTCATGATCGATGAAAACGTCCGGCAGGATCATGCTGCGAGCTTTGAAATTCGCGCGGTCCAGCGCGCCGCTGTCGGAAAGGAATTGCAGGACGTGCGCACCAAATCCCCCGATCGCGCCTTCCTCGATTGTCACGAGCAGTTCATGTTCGCGCGCAAGCCGGGCGACCAGGTCGCTATCGAGCGGCTTGGCGAACCGAGCATCGGCCACCGTAGTCGAGATGCCATGCGCCGCAAGAAGTTCTGCGGCCTTTGTGCACTCGGCGAGACGCGTGCCAAGGGACAGAAGAGCAACCGTCGTGCCTTCTGAAATGATGCGCCCGCGGCCAATTTCGAGCGGCACCCCGACGGCGGGCATCTCGACGCCGACGCCATCGCCGCGCGGATAGCGCAGGGCGGACGGGCGGTCATCGATTGCCGCGGCGGTGGCCACCATGTGAACAAGCTCGGCTTCATCGGCGGCCGCCATAATGACGAAATGCGGCAGACAGCCCAGGTAAGCGAGATCGAATGATCCGGCATGCGTGGGACCGTCGGCTCCGACGAGGCCTGCGCGATCCATCATGAAACGGACCGGCAGCTTCTGAATCGCGACGTCGTGCACGACCTGGTCGTAGGCGCGCTGCAAAAACGTCGAATAAATAGCGACAAATGGCTTATAGCCCTGCGTGGCCAAGCCGGCCGCGAACGTCACACCGTGCTGCTCGGCAATGCCGACATCGAAAGCGCGATCGGGAAACGCCTTTGCGAAAATATCGACACCGGTGCCACTCGGCATCGCAGCCGTGATCGCAACAATGCGATCATCCTTTTCGGCTTCCTTGACAAGACTCTCGCCGAGAACCTTCGTGTACGACGGCGCGTTAGAAGCTGCTTTATGCTGCTTGCCGGTCTGGACGTCGAACTTGACGACGCCATGGTATTTGTCCTTCGACGCTTCGGCGGGTGCATAACCTTTGCCCTTCTGCGTGCGAACGTGCACGAGGAAGGGACCATTGGCGGCATCGCGGACATTTTCGAGGACGGGCAAAAGCTGATTGAGGTCGTGCCCATCGACAATGCCGATATAATAGAAGCCAAGCTCCTCGAACAAAGTCCCGCCTGTCACGAATCCGCGTGCGAGCTCTTCGGCGAGGAATGCTTTTTCTTTGAAGAATTTGGGTAAGTGATCGGCGACTTGTTTGCCGATATCGCGCAGCGACATGTACATCGGACTGGATAGCAGGCGCGTGAGATAATTCGACATTGCTCCGACAGGCGGAGCAATCGACATCTCATTGTCGTTGAGGATTACGATGAGGCGCCGGTTCATCGCGCCTGCATTGTTCAGCGCCTCATAGGCCATGCCTGCCGACATCGCCCCGTCGCCGATCACGCAGACGACGTTGTGTTTCTCGCCGGAAAGATCCCGGGCGACCGCCATGCCCAGTCCGGCGGAGATTGACGTCGAGGAATGCGCCGCGCCGAAGCAGTCGTATTCACTCTCGGAGCGCTTGGTAAATCCTGATAAACCGCCGCCGGTGCGCAGCGTACGAATGCGATCTCGCCTGCCCGTTAAAATCTTGTGCGGATAGGCTTGATGGCCGACGTCCCAAATCAACTTGTCACTGGGCGTGTCAAAAATGTAGTGGAGGGCGACCGTCAGTTCGATAACGCCAAGGCTCGCGCCAAGATGTCCCCCGGTCACGGCGACCGCATTGATGGTTTCGGCGCGCAGTTCATCGGCAACCTGCTGCAAGTGCCGTGCATTGATACGGCGTAGATCGGCAGGACTCTTGATGGAGTCGAGAAGAGAAGGATTTGATTGTGTCAGGAAATCATTGGGCGCCGTCATACTTTAACTACCCTTCCCCGATAAATGGAGGCATCACTGCCTTGGCAAACCTTACGGAATATATTCTGCCGCCCAATCCGCGCTTGAGGACTGTTTGCCATGAATTTTCTAGTCAGCGTCAATCAATGACAAGAGCAAAAGTTCCACATTGGAAGTATTGAATAGATGGCCCATGTGTCCGGGGGAAGGGGCCATTTCTCGAAATCGGAAAGCGGAAAGCTGGTATGTTAGCGTCCTGGGTTACCTCGATTGTCCGCTTCTGTATCCGATTTCCTTGGCCCATCATAGGTTTAGCGCTTATCGCAGCGGCCTTCGGCGCCGTTTATTCGGTGCGGCACTTCGCCATCAACACCGACATCAACCAATTGATTTCGCGTGATCTTGATTGGCGAAAGCGCGATGCAGAGTTTGAAAAGTCGTTCCCGAGCCACTTTGGATCGACTTTGGTCGTAGTCAACGCCCCGACTGCAGAATATGCAGGACGGGCAAGCGCTGAACTGGTCGACCGCCTGAAGGCCCAACCGCAACTGTTTCGCTCCGTCGAGGATATCGGAGGTAGTGAATTTTTCGCGCGCAACGGCTTGTTGTTCAAGTCGACGGAAGAGCTCGCCGGGCTCAGCAAGGGCCTAGGCCAGGCAGCCCCGCTGATCGGTACTCTCGCCAGCGATCCGAGCCTGCGCGGGCTTACACGCGCGCTCTCGCTCGGCCTTATCGGCGTGCAGAACAAGATGGTGACGCTCGATGACCTGGCGCGGCCGCTGTCCATGGCATCGACGACGGTCGAGGATGAGCTGGCGGGTCGGCCGGCATCCTTTTCCTGGCTCTCGATGCTTAGCGGTCATGATCCGAAACCGGATGACCTGCGCCATCTAATCGAAGTGCGTCCTGTCCTCGATTTTTCCGCGCTTCAGCCCGGCAGAGCTTCCAGTGACGCGATCCGCCGAATTGCGGCTGAACTCCAGCTCAAAGAGAAATATCAGGCGAGTGTCCGTCTGACCGGCTCGGTGCCGATGGCGGACGAGGAGTTCGGCACCGTCCGAGAGGGAGCTCTTGAGAACGCCATCGGCACTATCATTGTCGTGCTTGCCATTCTGTGGCTGGCGCTGCGATCCGCGCGCATCATCGTTGCGGTGATCATCACGCTTTTCGTGGGATTGGCCCTGACCGCTGCCACTGGTTTGGCGCTGGTCGGCGCGTTGAACATGATATCGGTTGCATTCGCCGTTCTGTTCGTCGGCCTTGGCGTCGATTTCGCAATTCAGTTTTCGGTGCGTTACCGGGCGGAACGACACGACGTCCCCGGACTCGATTCAGCACTCACTCAGGCCGCCGAAAAAATCGGCGTTCCTCTCACGCTTGCCGCGGCCGCCGTGGCGGCAGGTTTTCTCTCTTTTCTGCCGACGGATTACCGTGGCGTCTCCGAGCTGGGACAGATTGCCGGTATAGGCATGTTGATTGCATACGCGACCAGCATCAGCCTCCTGCCTGCGCTGATCACCGTGCTCAATCCGACCGGCGAACCTGAGGCAATAGGATATCGCGCGCTGGCGCCGGTTGACCGATTCCTCGAAACTTATCGTGTCCCGGTCATCGTCGGAACGCTGGCCGTTGCGGTCCTGGGATCACCATTACTCTACTATCTGACATTCGATTTTGACCCCATCCATCTGCGCAGCCCGGAAACGGAATCGATATCGACGTACCTCGATCTTGGCGGGGATCCGCGGGTCGGGATCAATTCCGTCAATGTGATTATCCCGTCGGTCGGCGACGCGGCCGCTGCTGCCGAAAAACTGCAAAAATTACCGGAGGTCCTGCAGGTTTCGACGCTGCTCAGTTTCGTGCCGCAGGAGCAGGACAAAAAGCTTGCGCTGATCCAGGACCTGAACCGTCGGCTTGGCCAAAGCCTGAACCCTTCAGCCCCTGCAAAGCCGCCGACAGATTCGGAAAATGTTGCCGCGCTCGACGGCATGGCCGATCAACTCAAAAAAATTGCCGGCAACGACAAGGGACCTGGTGCCGATGCGGCAAGACGTCTGGCCGCCGCCGCGGCGAAGCTGGCGCAGGGAGATGAGTCGTCGCGTATGAAGACCCAGACGACATTCGTCGTGCCGCTGAAGGCCAGTCTGGCTCAATTGCGCGGATTTCTCACCGCCGAACGCGTCACGAAAGAAAATCTGCCGCAGTCGTTGAAACGATTATGGGTGGCGCCGGATGGGCGCGCGCGGATCGAGGTGGCCCCCAAAGGGGATACCAACGACACCGAAGTTCTGCGGTCTTTCGCGCGCGCAATCCTCGCCGTCTATCCGACCGCCACCGGAGGCCCGATCTCAATTCTGGAATCGAGCCACACGATCGTCATGGCATTTTTCGAGGCCGGATTTTACGCTCTGGTGTCGATTGCCATATTGCTCTGGATTGTGCTGCGCCGGTTTGGCGATGTGTTGCTGACGCTGGTGCCGCTGCTGCTGGCGGGTATCGTCACGCTCGAAATCTGTGTCCTCATCGGCATGCCGCTCAATTTCGCGAATATCATCGCGCTGCCTCTGTTGCTTGGCGTCGGCGTGGCCTTCAAGATCTACTACATCATGGCCTGGCGCTCGGGTCGCAGGAACCTGCTGCAATCGAGCCTGACCCGCGCCGTAATATGGAGCGCGCTCACTACCGCAACGGCATTCGGAAGCTTGTGGCTCTCTCGTCACCCGGGAACATCGAGCATGGGCAAGCTGCTCGCGTTGTCTCTGGTCTGCACCTTGGCGGCGGCGGTGCTATTTCAGCCCGCGCTCATGGGAAAGCCCCGAAGCGCCAAGGACTCGTGAGCACACGTCGTCGCTTGCAGGTGTCGCGGGTTGCGCCGCGGCTGTTTTTTTCGCTGGTGCGGTTTTAGCCGGAGCTGAAGGCGGCTTTGCCGGGGTTTGCGCCGGCGCCCGGCCAACAGTGGCGCTTGTTTCAACCCGCGTCCAGTTTTCCCCGCCGCACAGAAAACCGAAAACGCAACCCTGAATCCGCAGCGTGTTCGCGTCGGACAAGCTGATGCTGGCTGAATAGGTGTGGCCGTTCTGCGAGTTGTACACCTGTCCCTCCCACTTATTCGACTTTGTCGGCGTCATATCCAAGAGGACGGGCATGCCGAGCGTCGGGCGGTCTCGCAGATTGGGATCGGGATTTTTTTTATCGACACCGGGCTGCGCTTCCCATGCGACCACGCCCCAAAGATGACCGCCACAATCGGCGATTTTGATTCGCGCAACGCGGTTGGCGACCAGCCACTCTCCGGTGGGATCAGCCGAAGAAGTGGCCGTAGACTGCGCGAGCGAAACGTTGCTCATAACGGTGCAGAACAAGGTAGCCGTGAGGATCGGACATAGCTTGCCGCTGTCGAAATGGGTTCGTATTGGCACGTGCGGGGACACCTGAATGTTGCGATGCACTCATTTGTACATCTGAAATCGCTGAAATCGTGGCTGGTTCCAAGGTTTCGCGCGCGAGATTGTAGGTATTTGGAACTTGATCACAAGCCACGCCGTTTTGTTTAGAAGGCGGGCGAAAGCTGGGGCTAAATGGAGTCCGGAGTGCTCGATTGTCCTGCGGCGCTTTTCCCGCCCGCCCCATTTCTGATCGATAATTCTGGCAATTGTGAAAAGTATTGGCTGTAACGCGGCATTTTTTGGGCTTTTCGAAAATGATTGGAAAAACCAACGGACAAAACGGCGGCCACGCGGCGATCGACATATCCATGATGAAGCGCTGTATCCGCCTCTCCGAAAAAGGCATCGAGGAGGGCGAGTTGCCGTTCGCCGGCCTCATCTGCAGAGGCGGCGATATTCTTGCGGAAACGGCAAACCAGGTTTTGCGCAGCGACGATATAACTCGGCACGCCGAACTGGTGGCGATTTCGAAGGCGCAGGAAATATTGGGCCGCAAGGATCTGTCCGATTGCACGCTTTATTCGACGGTCGAGCCATGTGCGATGTGCTCTTTCGCGGTGAGAGAAACGCGGATTGCTCGTGTCGCCTTCGCGATCCGGTCACCGATGATGGGCGGATTGTCCAAATGGAATGTCCTGCGGGACGCCGAGCTTTCAAATGCGATGCCCGAAGTTTTCGGTCCGGTGCCGGAGGTGATCGCCGGATTGATGCAAGATGAAGCGGAGCTGGTCTGGCAGGCCTGGAATCCGCTGATCTGGGCCTTCATCAAGCGCCGAGGGTACTTGGGCAATCAAAACGGCAAAGACACGAGCGAGACGCTCCATGCTATCCCGGCGCGGCATGGGCTGCTGCGAAGGCTCTTTACCTTCCACAATCACCGTCCGGACCTTTTCAGAAATCTCCGCTTCTAGCGACTGCCCGTCCTCCTCAAGCACTTGCGGGTCCCGGCAGTTGTTTATCGTCGACCGCAAAAGCTGCCGCGCTGAAAATTTGCATCGAAGGCGATAGCGCAGATTCTCACGTACATTGTGTTGAAGCCGATTTTCGTGCATGGTTTGCCGACAACAGCCGCGGTGCCTTCACGTTCTGCAGAGAGAACCTGGGTATGTTCGGTGGTATTTGCGTCGATTCCAAACAGGCTTCAGGTGAAGTGGCATCGTCGCAGTCACGCTGGCCGACAAGGTTGGCAGGCATAATCGCGATTGCTTGTACGCTTGTTCTTTCGGCTGCTGGTTCGCGTGCGCAAAGCATAGCGCCATTTAATCGTCTGGCCGGTCAATGGTCCGGCTCCGGCAGTATCGATCTTGCAAACGGCAGGCGCGAGCCGATCAGATGCAGGGCATCCTACGACGTGCTCAGCGACCGGAGAAACCTGCAACTCAACATTCGCTGTGCCAGCGACAGCTACAATTTCGATTTGCGGGCGAGCGCCACTTATTCGGCGGGCTCGGTATCCGGCATCTGGAGCGAATCAACACGACTTGTCGGAGGGACGATCTCAGGAAGGGCGGAGGGCGACCACATTCATGTCGTCGCTAGGTCGTCGTCATTTTCTGCCAGCCTGACAGTTGTCACGCGTGGTGCACGCCAGTCGGTGGTGATCAAGGCGCAGGGCGCCGATGCCGGGATCAAAGGCGTGTCAATGAATCTCAGGCGCGGCTAGCGCTTTTTACTCCGCTGAAGAGCGTAACAGCGACCGCCGCGACGTGCGACGAACAAGCTTGCTGAGAAACATGGCGATCGGCCGCAGCATGAACATGTCTGCGATGAGCGCCGCCACCATTGCGAAAGCACTGAGCCAGCCGAACAGCCGCAGCGAGGGCAGGCTCGACAGCACGGTCATCGCCAGTCCGCAGGCGAGCACCGCGGACGTCAAGATCAGCGGCGGTCCGACCAGTATGGTGGCGCGCTCGACACCGACCGCGGGATCGGGATCGATGTCCTCGATCTGCAGGCGGTTGAGGAAGTGAATTGTAGCGCTCAGGCCGAGCCCGAAAGACACCGTAAGCGCAATAACGCTTGCGAATTGCAGGCCCTGGCCCGTCAGCAGCAGCATGCAGCCGGCAAGGACAATGGGGAAAAGTCCGGGCAGAATGCTGATCAGCATGACGATAGGTGACCAGAATGCCAGGCCGATAAACGCAGCCACAAAGCCGATTTCGACCGTAAGGCCGTCGCTCAGTTTGTCGATCATCAGCGCGCTGTTGCGCGCCGAGATCACCGATAGACCGGTCACCGCGATTTTGTAGCCGGGATACTTTGCTCTCACGGCGTTGAGCTGCTGATCGATCCGGTCGACGATCGGCAGCAGTTGGCTCGCATCCGAATCCGGGACGCGCCCACTGACGATGACGGCATCTTGCTCCGCTGAAATGAACCGGCGCGTCAGATAGGGCGGCAGCAGATCCACGTATTGCTTGAGGGTCTCGACGTCCGACTTGTGCAGTTTCTCGGCCAGCCAGCGCCGCAACGTGTCCAGCGACCAGACATTGCCAATGCCCGTCTGACGCTCGAGCAAAGCGTGAACGTCGGCAATCACGTCCAGGGTTTTCTGGTCGAAAAGCGATGTGCCCTTCGGCAACTGAATATAGACGTCGAAGGGATTGGCACCGGTGAGTTTGACGTCGAGACGCTGGCTCGCCTGCACCGCTTGCTGACGGTCCGGAACCTGATCAGCCAGCCGATAGCGCGGCTGCAACTGCGCATAGCCAATCGACAGCACGACAACGACAATCAGGCTCAGCAGGGAATAGAGACCGGGCCGCGCCACCATGCGAATCGCGATCCAGCTACACAGCCGGCGCAGCCAGTCGAGCGCCGTGTCCATATCCCTTACCGCTGTGACGAATGCCGCCTCGTTGCGAATGAGCAGAACGCCAAGCAGCGGCACGCCCATGAGAACTGCGATCAGCGCGACCGCGACGGCGATCAAACCGGCCTCTCCGAACGTACGGATGAGGTCGGATGACGAAAACTGGAGGGCTATGAACGATACGCCGGCAGTCGCGTGGGTGAGGACGCAGGCGGGCCCCACGATCAGCAAAGCGTTGCGGAACGCAGAAAACTTGTCGTCCCCCGCGAGCAGGCGATCGCGAGCGGCAAAGGTGATCTGCATGCTGTCGGAAAAACTGATGACCATGATCAGCGGGGTCATCACATTCAGGAACATGTTCAGGCTGAATCCCAGCCAGCCCAGCGCGCCAAGCGCCATCAGGATGGCCAGGAGCGGCGGCGCCGCCGCAATGATCATGAAGGAGGGACGGCGGAAGAAAATGATCGCGATCAGGCAGCCGACCGCGAAGCCTAACGTGTTGTAAACCAGGCGGTCGCGCTGGATCGCATTGCGGATCTCGAGCTGCATCACCGGCACGCCGGAGAGTTCGGCTTTCAAACCGGTTCCTTCCAGATTCGTTTTCACCGCGTCGCGGACCGCTGCGATCGTCGGTCCCAGCTTGTCCGGAGCCGTGGATGAAGGCTCGAGGGCGAGGACCATCAACGTGAGCTTGCCGTCCGGCGACAGCATTTTGCCGCGGATAATCTCATTCGACGTCACGCGCTGAATGAGCGCCTCATAGTCGGCGCCTTGCGGCAGCGGATTTGGGAACAGGGGAGGCGGAATCAGGCCCTGCTCGGGAGGCTCACGGGCCGAAAATATGGAGATCAGGCCGCGTGTGCCGTCGATCAATTGCAGCTCTATCGCAAGCTCGCGCAGCTTCTCCAGCGAGCCACGTTCGAGCAGCCTGTCGCCTTCGATGACGATCAACACGTCAAATTCATTGGAGGGGAAGCGGCGCGTGACCTCTTCGTAGGTTCGAAACTCCTCGGTGTCCGACCGGAACAACTGGCTGAGGGAGTCGTCGACCTTGACCCGCACGAAGCCCACGGCCGCGACTGCGCTCAGGATGATGAAGGCGATCACACACAAAGTGCGGTGCGAGAGCGCAAAAAAACCGATACGCTCGATTCCCAGTGCCAAATTCCGCGGCTTGACGGTGCGCGGCGGGACTTTCACATTGCGGTCGGCTGGCGGAATGCTACTCACTGATACCCGGTCCAAATGGCGGTGAAGGATGGACTTTCAGAATCGAAATTTCCACTAGACCGAGCGTGAATACTAGCCTTCTACATCCGCAAGCTTCTTGGCCGGCGTCGCTCCCGTGCCCCAGCGGCGTTCAATATAGTCGACGACCATTTGCTTGAAGTCGGACGTCAATGTCGCTCCGCGCAAGGTTGCGGCTTTTTTCCCGTCGATGAAGACCGGTGCGGTCGGCTGCTCGCCGGTGCCGGGCAGGGAAATTCCGATGTCGGCATGCTTGCTTTCGCCAGGCCCGTTCACGATACAACCCATAACCGCAACGTTGAGCGTCTCAACGCCGGGGTAGCGCTTCTTCCATTCCGGCATCGAGTTGCGGATGAAGCCCTGGATGTCTGCTGCCAGTTCCTGGAACGTGGTCGACGTTGTGCGGCCGCACCCGGGGCAGGCGGCGACGAGTGGCACGAATGTCCGCAAGCCCATCGTCTGCAGGAGCTCCTGCGCGACCTGAACCTCGCGGGTGCGATCGCCGTTCGGCTCCGGCGTGAGCGATATCCGGATCGTATCGCCGATCCCCTGCTGAAGCAGAACGCCCATCGCCGCGGACGAGGCAACGATGCCCTTCGATCCCATGCCCGCTTCGGTCAATCCGAGATGCAATGCATAGTCGCAGCGGCGCGCCAGTTCAGTATAGACTGCGATGAGATCCTGTACCGCCGAAACCTTCGCCGACAGGATGATGCGGTTTCGGGGCAGTCCGATCTCTTCCGCGCGCGCCGCCGATAACAAGGCCGATTGCACCATGGCCTCGTGCATCACTTCCCGCGCGTTGCGCGGTTGCGCTGCGCGCGCATTCTCGTCCATCAGGCGCGTCAGCAATTCCTGGTCGAGCGATCCCCAGTTGGCGCCGATGCGTACGGGCTTTCCGTATCTCAGCGCCATCTCGATGATGGCGGAGAACTGCTTGTCCCTTTTGTCCTTGAAGCCGACATTGCCGGGGTTGATACGATATTTGTCGAGCGCTTCGGCGCAGGCGGGGTGATCGGCCAAAAGCTTGTGGCCGATATAGTGAAAGTCACCGACGATCGGCACCTCCGTTCCGAGCTTCCGGAGCCGGTCCTTGATATGCGGTACGGCTGCGGCTGCCTCGTCGCGGTCAACGGTGATGCGCACCAACTCGGAACCTGCCGACGCAAGGGCGGCCACCTGCCGCGTCGTTGCTTCCACGTCCGCCGTGTCTGTATTCGTCATGGACTGGACGACGATCGGCGCACCGCCACCGACGGTGACGCCGCCGACGCGGACCGCGACGGATTGGTGACGGTTGGGCAAGCCTGTGCTCATAAGTACTGTCCGGGCCAAAAGCGTATCAAGAGACATGAAGAACCATGCCTCCCGCCGGGCAGGACAACGGTTCCGCGTTACCGACCCTGATTGTAGCCAGTTCCACTCGCAGGTGGGAATCCCTTAATGCCGGCTTCGTCGGACATTATGGCGATTTTTGTCCGTGCCGTACTTGTTGAGTAGGCAATTCGCTCGAATTGCTCGGCCAGCCGCCGCAGTTCTGCGGCGATAAAGGGATCGGCGCACCCGGCGGCCCGCTCGCGGCAGTAGGTGCTTTCGCTCAGGAGAAATTGTCTCGCGGTCATAGCGTCTTGTTCTGGCTTGTGGGAACCGCTGACAACGCATTTTGGGTGCCTTCGTTCCAGTTCCGTCCCAGCGAGCCACGACGCTGGGTGCCCTTGTTCCGGCCCTATCGGACGATCTGTTGAAGTAAAGCATGAAGCTTTGCGGCCTCGATCGGCTTCTGCAAAACCGGAGCGTGCGAAAATTCCGAGACTATGGCGTCGGGCCCGTAGCCGGTGACGAATGCGAAGGGGATTTTGCGGTTGGCCAGAATGTCTGCAACCGCATAGGTCTTTTCACCGCCAAGATTAACGTCGAGAATCCCCGCCTGCAGGTTATTGCTCTTCGCCGCCACGATCGCATCACTGAAGCGGCTGTAAGGACCGTCCACCTTGTGTCCAAATGCCGACAGCATGTCGGCCAGCATCATGGACACCAACGGTTCGTCCTCGACCAGCAACACGCGCTTGTCATTCGGATCGGTGGCGATGTCCAGCGTCCCACCGTCCTGATGCAGATCGACGGGAAACCGTCTGAGCGTATCCTTGTCGGGATCGTGCGGGACTGACAGCGTGCAGCACAGACCGCTGGGTTGCCAGTCGAATTTTACAACGCCGCCAAGCTGGCGCTCGATGCCCGCGACGATAGCCCGGCTGCCATAACCCCGGCGGTTCGGCGGCGTAATAGTCGGGCCGCCCGATTCCTGCCAAAGCAGCTCGAGCTTGCCTTGAGCGAGTCGCCACGAAAGGTTGACACGCCCGGTTTCGTCCGACAGCGCGCCGTACTTCGCTGCATTGGTAGCCAGCTCATGCAGTGCAAGTGCGATCGTCTGAGCAGTGGCCGGTGGTAATACGATGACCGGCCCCTGCGCCGACACGCGTTCCTTGCCGCCCGCGCGATAAGGTGCGAATTCCTCATCAACAAGCCGGTTGAGATCGGCACCTTCCCAGCGTGAGCCGGCAAGCAGCCTGTGCGCGTTGGACAGGGCACCGATGCGGCCGTCGAGTGCACCGATATAGTCGTCGATGGTGTCGGCGCGGGTAAGCCGCATGATGGACTGCACGACCGCGACCACGTTGCGGGCGCGATGGTCGACTTCCTCGGCGAGAAGGATCTGACGCTCTTCGGCCCGCTTGCGTTCGGTGATATCGGCGGTCACGCCGCTGAGCCATATCAGGCGATCTCGTTCATCGAAGTTGGCGATTGCCGTGCCGGTACACCAGCGAACCTCGCGATTTGGTCGGACCACGCGAAATTCGGTTTGAAAAGTGTTCGCGCTCTTTGAAAGTTTCCGAAAGGCGCGGACCAGAAGATCGAAATCGTCAGGATTGATAAGCGGCCGGACAGAATCCGCCGTCGGCACGAAAGTGCCCGGATCGACTCCGAAGATCTCGCATTGACCCTGATCCCAGGTCGTATTTCCGCGCGCTATATTCCACTCCCAGCTGCCCATCTGTCCGGCCGCAAGGGCGAGGCTGCGCAGGCGTTCGGACTGGCGCAGTTGCCGTGTAGATGCCGCCAGGGCGGCTGTGCGCTCTGCAACTCTCGCTTCCAGCTCGCGGTTGAGCTGCTCGAGCTGGCGTGTCTTGCGGTATAGCTCGACGAAGACCTTGACCTTCGCCCTCAGGACTTCGGGAATGACCGGGACGGGCACATAGTCAACCGCGCCCATTTCGTAGCCGCGAAGTCGATCGACGTCGGTGAGCAGAATTGCCGAGATGAAGATCAGCGCGGTTTTTTCAAATCGCGGATGGTCGCGGATCATCGCGGCCAGCTGAAAGCCGTCGATATCCGGCATGTAGACGTCGATGAGGACGACCGCTACGTCGTTCTTGAGCAGCAGCTCGAGCGCCTCGGTGGCATTGCTTGCTGTCAGCAGATTCTCGCCGACATCGCCGAGAATTGCCTGATAAGTCAGCAATTTCGCCGGCTGGTCATCGACGAGCAGAATGTTGACTTTGTCTTCCAACATGAATTCCCCGCCGTCAGCGATGCAGCCAGCTGCGAAGAGCGGACAACAGCTGTTCGGTGTTTACCGGTTTTGCCAGGTAGTCCGAAGCGCCGGCATCCAGGCACTTCTCTCGGTCGCCCTTCATGGCCTTCGCGGTCAGCGCGACAATCGGCAGACGACGGAATTTCGGATTCTTCCGGATTTCTTCCATGGTTTGATAGCCGTCCATTTCCGGCATCATGATATCCATCAGCACAATGGCGATGTCGGGGTTGGACTCGATGAGCTTGATCGCCTCGTTGCCGGTCGTGGCGGTCAGTACGCGCATGCCGCGACGCTCAAGCACGCTGCTCAACGCGAAAATGTTTCGGGCATCGTCGTCGACAAGCAGGACCGTGCGGCCGACGAGGTCCTCGTCCGAACTGTTCAGTCGCTCCAGCATGCGCTGCTTTTCGGGGGGCAGGTCGGTGACGACGCGATGCAGGAAGAGGGCAGTTTCATCAAGTAACCGCTCGGGTGACTCGACACCTTTCACGACAATACTGCGAGCCATCGTATGCAGTCGCGCATCCTCTTCGGGGCTGAGTTCGCGGCCCGTGAAGACGACGACCGGTACGTCGGAAAGAACTTCATCGCCGGCGATTTCTTCCAGCACGTCGAAGCCGGACATGTCGGGCAGCCGCAGATCGAGCACAACGCAATCGGCCGGCTGCTGTCGCAGCATCTTGAGCGCGCCTTTGCCGGTGTCGGCGGTTTCGATCTCGAGGTCGTCGTGGCCGAGTAGCTCCGAAATGCTCAACTGCTCGGCCAGATTGTCTTCGACCACCAGCAGACGCTTGCGCCGCGGCGTTGAGTATTCCTTGATACGCCGTAGCGCCGCCTCGACGCCTTCGGTCGTCGTCGGTTTGGTGACGAAAGAGAACGCACCGCGGGCGAGACCGTGGTGCTTATCTTCGTCGAGCGTGATGATCTGCACGGGGATATGCCGTGTCAGCGGATTTTGCTTGAGCTGGCTGAGTACGCTCCAGCCCAGCATGTCCGGAAGGAAGACGTCGAGCGAGACCGCGCTGGGCTGATATTGCTTGGCAAGCTCGAGCGCGTCGGCCCCGCGCATCGCGACAAGAACCTTGAAACCTTTGTCGCGCGCGAGATCGACGAGAACGCGGCAATAATGCGGATCGTCTTCGACGATCAAGAGGATCGAATCACCCGGTTCGATCGTGGTGCGGTCATCGGGAATATGTTCGATGGAACGCTCCGGAAGAACGATCGGGATACTGGTGGCCTGCACCTGGGTTGGGCCTTGGCCGCTCGTCGGACGTGAGGCAGTCGATGGCCCCACATAGGTGATCGGCAGGTACAACGTGAACGTGCTGCCTACGCCGGGGGAACTGCGCAGCTGAATTTCGCCGCCCAGCAGGTTGGAAAGCTCGCGGCTGATGGCCAGCCCAAGGCCCGTACCGCCGTACTTGCGGCTGGTGCTGGCGTCCGCCTGCTGGAAGGCCTCGAAAATGAGCTTCTGCTTTTCGGCCGGAATGCCAATGCCGGTATCGGCCACTTCGAACGCAACGACGCTTTGCGCCTGGCTGAGGATGGGATGGCTTGCGGCCCAACCGGCCGGAGCGGCAAAGACCTTGAGCTGGACCCCGCCGCGTTCTGTGAACTTAAAGGCGTTCGACAGCAGGTTCTTGAGAACCTGCTGCAGGCGCTTGGAATCGGTAAACAGCGTGCGCCCGAGCGACGGATCAAGATCGACATTGAACGAAAGCTGCCGCGTGTCGGCCTCGTGCCGGAAGGGGCGGCCGACGGCGTCGAGCAGGCTCGAGAACAGAAGCTCCTCGGCTTCAACGGTGACGGTGCCGGATTCGATCTTGGACAGGTCGAGAATATCGCTGATGAGATTCAGCAGATCCGTGCCCGCGCCGTGAATGGTGCGCGCGAATTCGGTTTGCTTGGCCGTGAGATTTCCGTCCGGATTGTCGGCGAGCTGCTGTCCCAGGATAAGGATGCTGTTGAGCGGCGTGCGCAGCTCATGTGACATGTTCGCGAGGAATTCCGATTTGTACTTTGAGGTGAGGGCAAGCTCGGCGGCCTTTTCCTCGAGCGCGCGCCGTGCCTGTTCGATTTCCTGATTCTTTCTTTCGACTTCGACGTTTCGCTCTGCCAATTGCTGCGCCTTCTGCTCGAGCTGCTCGTTGGTCTGCTGCAGCTCGCGCTGTTGCGCCTGCAGCTCGCCGGCGAGTTGCTGCGATTGTTTGAGCAGGCCTTCGGTCTGCATCGACGCTTCGATCGAGTTGAGCACGATGCCGATGCTCGCGGTCAGCTGTTCGAGGAACATCGTCTGTAGCGCGGTGAACTGCGCGACCGATGCAAGCTCGATTACGGCCTTGACCTGGTTCTCGAACAGCACTGGCAGCACGATGATGTTGCTCGGCACCACCTTGAACAGCGCCGAACCGATCGAAACCGCCCGGTCCGGCATGTCGGTGATCAGCATGCGCCGCTTGTCGGCCGCACATTGACCAATGAGACCTTCGCCGATGCGAAGCCGTTGCGGATGCCCATTGGCTCCGTCATCGGCATAGGCCGAAAGCAACCGCATCGTGTGCAATTCCTCGCTCTCGACCTGATAGATGACGCCCTGCTGGGCGTTGACCAGCGGTGTGAGCTCGCTCAGCAGCAGACGGCCCACGGTCGTCAGATCGCGCTGGCCCTGCAGCATGTTGGTGAACCTGGCGAGGTTGGTCTTCAGCCAGTCCTGCTCGGTATTGCGATCCGTTGTCAGGCGCAGGTTGTCGATCATCGTATTGATGTTGTCTTTGAGCTCGGCGACTTCGCCGCGCGCCTCGACCTGAATCGATCGAGTCAGGTCGCCCTTGGTCACCGCGGTTGCCACTTCCGCGATCGCACGCACCTGGGTCGTGAGGTTCGCAGCCAGAAGATTGACGTTGCCGGTGAGGTCCTTCCAGGTGCCGGCGGCACCTGGCACGGCGGCCTGGCCGCCGAGACGCCCGTCCACACCAACCTCGCGCGCGACGGTCGTCACCTGGTCGGCGAAAGTAGCCAGCGTGTCGGTCATATTGTTGATGGTTTCGGCGAGCGCGGCCACTTCGCCCTTCGACTTCACCGCGAGGTTCTGCTTGAGGTCGCCGTTGGCGACTGCGGTGACCACCTTCACGATGCCGCGCACCTGTTCGGTCAGGTTAGCAGCCATCACGTTCACCGTGTCGGTCAGATCCTTCCAGGTGCCGGCGACGCCGGGCACCTGCGCCTGGCCGCCGAGCTTGCCTTCGGTGCCGACCTCGCGCGCGACGCGGGTCACTTCCGAGGCAAACGCGTTGAGCTGGTCCACCATCGTGTTGATGGTGTTCTTCAGTTCGAGAATTTCGCCTTTCACGTCCACCGTGATCTTGCGCGACAGGTCGCCGCGCGCGACGGCGGTCGTGACTTCCGCGATGTTGCGCACCTGGGTCGTGAGGTTGGCAGCCAGCAGGTTGACGTTGTCGGTCAGGTCCTTCCAGGTGCCGGCAACACCCGGCACGTTGGCCTGACCGCCGAGGCGACCTTCAGTGCCGACTTCGCGCGCAACACGTGTCACTTCGCCCGCGAACGAGCGAAGCTGGTCGGTCGTGGTGTTCAGCGTTTCCTTCAGCTGGAGCAACTCGCCGCGCACGTCGACGGTGATCTTCTTCGACAGGTCGCCATTGGCGATCGCGGTCGCCACCTCGGCGATGTTGCGGACCTGCGCGGTCAGGTTCGACGCCATGAAGTTGACGTTATCGGTCAGGTCTTTCCAGGTGCCGGCCACTTCCGGCACTTGTGCCTGGCCGCCCAGCTTGCCTTCGGTGCCAACCTCGCGCGCGACGCGTGTCACTTCCGATGCGAATGAGTTGAGCTGGTCGACCATCGTGTTGATGGTGTCCTTGAGCTCGAGAATTTCGCCCTTCACGTCCACCGTGATCTTGCGCGACAGGTCGCCGCGGGCGACGGCGGTGGTCACTTCTGCGATGTTACGGACCTGAGCCGTCAGGTTGCCGGCCATCGAGTTCACACTGTCGGTCAGGTCCTTCCAGGTGCCCGCCACGCCGAGCACGCTGGCCTGGCCGCCGAGCCGGCCTTCGGTGCCGACCTCGCGCGCGACGCGCGTTACTTCGCCGGCGAAGGCGTTGAGCTGATCAACCATCGTGTTGACGGTTTCCTTCAGCTGCAGGATCTCGCCCGAAACGTTCACAGTGATCTTTTTCGAAAGGTCACCGCCGGCGATAGCCGTGGCGACATCGGCAATGTTGCGGACCTGCGCGGTGAGGTTGCCGGCCATGAAGTTGACGCTGTCGGTCAGATCCTTCCAGGTGCCGGCGACGCCGGGCACGGTTGCCTGACCGCCGAGCTTGCCCTCGGTGCCGACCTCGCGCGCGACGCGCGTGACTTCCGATGCGAATGAGTTGAGCTGGTCCACCATGGTATTGATGGTGTCCTTGAGCTCGAGAATTTCGCCGCGCACGTCGACGGTGATCTTGCGCGACAGGTCACCGCGGGCAACGGCGGTCGTCACCTGCGCGATGTTGCGCACCTGGTCGGTCAGGTTGCCGCACATCGCGTTGACCGAGTCGGTCAGGTCCTTCCAGGTGCCGGCGACGCCGGGCACCAGCGCCTGGCCGCCGAGCTTGCCGTCGGTGCCGACCTCGCGCGCGACGCGCGTGACTTCTGAAGCGAACGAGCGCAGCTGGTCGACCATCGTGTTGATGGCTTCCTTGAGCTGAA
This sequence comes from Pseudolabrys sp., assembly GCA_036557605.1. GTDB lineage: Bacteria > Pseudomonadota > Alphaproteobacteria > Rhizobiales > Xanthobacteraceae > Pseudolabrys. Next base: position 8,541 of record DATBHE010000089.1, on the reverse strand, counting down.
GGATTTCGCCGCGCACGTCCACGGTGATTTTCTTGGAAAGGTCGCCGTCGGCCACGGCGATGGTGACTTCGGCGATGTTGCGAACCTGGGCGGTCAGGTTCGATGCCATCGAGTTCACGCTTTCGGTGAGATCCTTCCACACGCCCGTGACCTCGCGCACCTGCGCCTGGCCGCCGAGCTTGCCCTCGGTGCCGACCTCGCGCGCCACGCGCGTGACTTCCGAGGTGAATACGCTGAGCTGCTTGATCATCGTGTTCACGATGGTTGCCGCTTCGAGAAATTCTCCCTTAAGCGGACGGCCGTCGACTTCGAGGCGCACGGTCTTGAGCAGATTGCCCTGCGCGACGGCAGCGACCGCGGTGGTGACTTCCTTGGTCGGCCAGATCAGGTCGTCGATAAGCGTGTTGACCGAGGACTCGATCTCGCCCCAGGCGCCGCCGGACAGACCGAACTTGACGCGATGGCGGGTCTCACCTTCGCGGCCGACCAGCTGGCCGACCCGGTCGATCTGCTGTGCCATGCGCTGGTTGGCAGCGACAATGTCGTTGAAAGTGTCAGCGATCTTGCCGAGGAGCCCTTCTTCCTCGCCGGTCATTCGCACCGAAAAGTCGCCGGCGCGCATCGCGCGCAGCGCCTGAAGAAGGTTTTGCAACTCCAGGGGGGAGCCTGAGGTCCCGTCGTCAGCTTTGCGCGAGCCCTTTTTCGGCGCGATGCCGTTGGCAGTATTTTTGTCTGGGACGGTAGTTGGTTGCATCGACGCCTCCCGAATAAATCGCCTTCATCGCCGCGCATGTGCGCGGCGGGGGCGACCGGAGGCGATAAGGTCCGAACCGCATGGTCAGCGCCCGATCAACTCGAAGCTGCCGTGCCATGTTGCTCGCCATTTTTGCTGGGACAGAACCCTGACCCCTCCCGATCACTCCAGACATTGGTCACCTGGAGCGCCCGCCAGCAATTAAATCCGCTAATCGGAAGAAAGTTCCGTTTCGGAGGTGCGATATTAGGTAGACAATGGTATTCGCGTACTAACGATCAACTTTAGGGAGACGCTCTAATCTGCTGGTTTTTTGTAGTTTTTCTTATTGGAGGTGATGCTGAGCTCTGTCGCTGTTGTTCGGACACAGCGTCGGCATGGGGTCGTCGGGACATCATCTCACAATGTCGGAAGGCATTTCAAATCTTGAGAAGTTCCCTGCGGCAAGCCTAATCTATTCAAATCAGTTCTGCTAACGCACGTGCGAACGGGCGCCGGTCCATCAAGCCAGGCGGGGGGTGGCAATGCCGAAAATGAAGGGCGCCGAGCTGATCACCGAGTATTTGATCGCCAACGACATTCCCTACGTGTTCGGCATCTGCGGCCACGGCAATGTCGGCATGCTCGATCCGCTCTATCAGGCCCGCGACCGCATCAAGCTGGTCTCGCCGCGGCACGAACAGGTCGCGGCGCATATGGCGGACGCGTATTTCCGCGTGAAGCACAAGCCGGTCGCGACGCTGACGTCCTGCGGGCCGGGCTCCTGCAATATTGTCATGCCGCTCGCGCTGGCGATCTCGGACTCCTCGGCACTGCTGGCGATCACGGCGAATGTGCCGACCTCACAGTTCAACCGCAGCCCGTTCCAGGAAATCAACGCGCATTTCCAGGCCGACTTCCCGAATATCATCCGCCCGGTCGTGAAGCGCAGCTTTCAGCCGACGCGGGTGGATATGCTGCCGCTCGCCCTGCGCCAGGCGACGACGACCATGCTGTCAGGCCGGCCCGGCCCGGTGAATGTCGATGTGCCGTTCAACGTCTTTCAGGAAGAGGACGACGTCGAGCTACCGCTGCCGTTCCCGCCACTCAATGCGCAGCGCAGCGGTGCCTCGCCCGATCAAATAGCCACGTGCGTCGACCTCATCTTCAGGGCGCAGCGACCCGTCATCTTTGTCGGCCACGGTGTCGCGCTGTCGGAGGCTTCGCGTGAACTCACCGAATTGGCGCACCGGCTGCAGATTCCTGTGATCTCATCGCCCAATGGCATGGGCACGCTGGACATGACCGATCCGCTGGCGCTCGGCTTCATCGGTCGCAACGGCGCGTACCCCGCAAACGAGGCGGGACGGCGCGCCGACCTTGTCATTGCGATCGGCGCGCGCTTCGATGATCGCTCGGCCTCGTCGTGGATGCCGGGCTATTCGTGGAATTTCCCGCAGAGCAAGCTGATCCATGCCGATGTCGATCCGGCCGAACTTGGCCGCAACTATCCGCCTGATATTGCGGTGATGGCCGATGCGCGCACGTTCCTGCGTCAAATGCTGGCCGAGATCGACAGTCGCAACCCCAAGCGAGAAACAACGAAGGCCTGGCTCGCTGATATCCGGAAATGGCAATCCGAATGGACTGATTTCATTCGTCCGAATTTCGAGACACATGCGTCGCCGATCCGCCCTGAACGCATCGTCGCCGATTGCCAGTCCGTGCTGCCGCCGGACGCCATTTTGTGCTGTGACGTCGGCGTCAGTCACAACTGGTACATGCAGTTCTGGAAAGCCCGGCGCCCGCAGACGATGCTCAATTCGTGGGGCTTTTCAGGCATGGGCTTCGGCGCGGCCGGCGCGCTTGGCGCCAAGCTCGCTGCGCCCGATCGCCCCGTCGTTGCCGTGACCGGTGACGGCTGCTTCACTATGGTGCCGCACGTGCTGTGCACCGCCGTCGAGTACAATATCCCCGTGGTCTGGGTGATCTGGAATAATTTCGGCTGGGTTTCGATCCGCGACATCCAGCTCGGCATGTTCGCCGGCCGCGAGCACGGCACCATGTTTCACGAAGGGCCGAACAACAAACCCTACAATCCCGACTTTGCCGCCTGGGCGCGCGCAACCGGCGTCGAAGCGATGACGGTGACGAAGTCGCAGGATTTCAAGGGCGCGCTCGAGCACGCAATCAAGGCCAACAAACCATATTTGCTCGACGTGCATGTGGATGCGGAGGTGCGTCCGCCCTCGACCGGAGCCTGGCAACTGCCGCCCACGCCCTACAAGGAACCTGTTTTTGGGCAACGTTGGATTCCCGATGCCGCGCCGGTGAAGTAAGGTCTGCACATCAAAGGGATGGAGCGATGTCTTGAGAAGCAGAGTCAGCTCGAAAGCTAGCCTTGCGCCGCGCCGGTCGCCCCGCAACGCGGCGCGACTCGTCGAAAATATGCGGCGCAATGTCGACAATGACGGGCAGGAGCCGGCACGCGGCGGAATTCAGTCGATCGGACGCGCCTTCGCCATCCTCGAGGAAGTGGCGCGCCATCGGGACGGAATTGGGCTTGCCGATCTCAGCAAGCGGGTCGGCCTGCACAACAGCACGACGTTTCATCTGGCGAAGACGATGGTCTCGCTCGGCTATCTGCGGCAGATCAAGGAAAACAAGCGCTATCGCATCGGCCGTCCGCTCTTTGCTCTCGCTGCCAGTGCGCTCGATGAGAAGGAAATGGTGAGCATGGCCACGCCCGTGCTGGACGAGTTGGCGCGTCAGACCGGCGAAAGCACTCACTATGCCAGCCGTATGAGCGACGCAGTCGTGGTGATGGCGCGCACACCCGGACCGGGCGCATTTCAGCTCACCGATCGGGTCGGGGTGGTGCGGCCTGCCTACTGCACGGCGCTCGGCAAGGTCATACTCGCCGCATTGCTGCCGGATCAGCTCGATCGCTATCTCGAGCGCGTGGAACTCAGGCCATTCACTTCGAAAACGATAACGAGCGCGCAGCGTTTGCGGCGCGAGCTTCAGGATGTTCGCAAGGCTGGAATTGCCTTTGACGACGGTGAATTCGACAAGGAAATGAGGTGCGCGGCGATGCCGGTGTATGATTTCAGCGGTCAGGTGATCGGTGCAATCGGGATTTCCGGCCCGGTCTGGCGATTGTCGATCCAGGCCTTGCAGAGCAAGGCGCGCAACATCAGCGAAGCCGCCAGGAAACTGTCGGACGCTTTTGGAGCTTCCCAAACATCCGGCAGTAAATCATGACATACGTCATCGTTGCCTACTGGCGGCCCCGAGCAGGGCAAACCGAAAAAGTCGAGGCAATCTTGCGCGAGCTCGCTCACGCGGCCCGGCAGGAGCCGGGCAACCTGGAGTTCGTCGTCAATCGCTCGCTCGACGACCCAAATGAGTTTCTGCTCTACGAACAATACCAGGACGAGCAATCCTTTATCGATCACCAGCAGACGCCGCATTTCAAGAAGCTCGTGCTGGAAAGCGCGCTGCCGCTTCTCGAGCGGCGGGAACGCCACGCCTATTCCATTGTCGCCTAAGACGTCTCCAACGGGGAAATCCATCGGATGTCGCTTGCCGGAAAAAAAGTCGTCGTCGTCGGAGGCTCGTCGGGCATCGGTCTCGCGACCGCGGAGCTCGCCAGACGAGAAGGCGCCGACGTTATTATTGCGTCCCGTAACGCCCAGCGATTGAAGGCCGCCGCGGGCAAGATCGGCGCGACTGATATCGCGGCCGACGTCACCAGCGATGACAGCGTTGCAGATTTGTTCCGCAAAAGCGGCCCGGTCGATCATGTCGTCGTGACCGCCGCGCAGTTGCGCACAGGGCCGTTCAAGACGGTGGCCATGGATGACGTCCGCGCGACCATGGAAAGCAAGTTCTGGGGCGCCTGGCGCGTCGCGCGTGCGGCCGAAATCCGCGCCGGCGGCTCGCTGACGCTAGTCACCGGCTATCTGAGCACCCGTCCGCGGCCCGGAGCGGCGATCGTCGGCGCCGTCAACGGCGCTCTTGAGTCTCTGACAAAAGGTTTGGCGCTCGAATTGGCCCCGATCAGGGTCAATGCGGTGTCGCCCGGAACGATCGATACGCCGATCCGCGCCAGTATGCCGGAAGCGGCCCGCCGCGACATGCTGGCCAAGACTGCAGCCGCGCTGCCGGTCGGCCGCGTCGGCGCGAGCGAAGACATTGCCCGGCAAATCCTCACATTAATGCTGGTCGGCTTTGCGACCGGATCGGTCGTCTATATCGATGGCGGCGCGCTGGTCGTCTGACCTATACTCGCTGCCGCGATCTTGAACGGGAGCGGCCCATGGCGCAGCGGAAGGAGTATGTCCCCCACGGCGTGATTCCGGCGGTGCTGCTGCCGTTCGACAATGATCTTGCCATCGACGAGACAAGCTTCCGCAAGCATCTGCGCGACGTAGCCTCGGTCGAAGGTCTGTCCGCGATCACCATCAACGCACATTCGACCGAGGTCGCCTCGTGCACCTTCGACGAACAGAAGCGTGTGCTCGACATCGCGCAGGACGAGATCGGTGCGCGCCTTCCGCTGGTCAACGGGATCTGGGCGGACGGGAGCATCGAAGCCGCGCGCATTGCCCGCATGGCAACGCAAGGCGGCGCGTCGGCGCTCCTGGTTTTCCCGCCGGCGCCGTTCACCCTCGGTCAATCGCCCGCGATGGCACTCGCGCATGTCAGGCGCATTGCCGACACGACTGATCTGCCGCTGATCGTGTTTCAATATCCGCTGGCGACCGGGCAGGGCTATCCGAAGGATACGCTGCTGAAGATGTGCGAGGAGGTGCCCTCGATCCGCGCCATCAAGGACTGGATCGGCAACGTGCCGCATCATGAGTGGCACATCCGCACGCTGCAGAATTTGCCGCGGCCGGTGAACGTGCTGACCACGCACAGCTCGTGGCTGTTCTCGTCACTGGTGCTCGGCTGCAACGGGCTGCTGTCGGGCTCGGGGAGCGTGATCGCCGATTTGCAGGCGCGGCTTTTCCGCGCGGTGCAGAAAAATGACCTCGCCGAGGCAAAGCGGCTCAACGAGCACATCGAGCCGACGGCGCGCGTCTTCTACGCGGATCCCTTCGTCGACATGCACAACCGCATGAAAGAGGCGCTGGTTCTGCTCGGCAAGCTGCCGCGCGCGGTGGTGCGTCCGCCGCTGGTCAAGATCGAGCGCGCCGAAGTGACGCGTATCCGCCAGGCTTTGATCGAAGCGGACCTGCTCGACAAGAACGCGCGCGACGCCGCGTAAGGTTTCCCGTCATGTCCGGCCATAGCCGTTCGGAGAGCGGCGTCTGTTTGCACGCCTATGCCGGCCACCCGCTAATTTTTTTACTTACCGTCGTTCCAAATATCGGCAGCGAGTTTCCAATCCCCTCGGACCCTCTGCCACAACACAAGATATTTTCCCGATAGTTCCCTGGGCGATGGGCCCTTGGTTGTCAAGCTAAACGTCCCGATCTCACGTACCGTGGAAGGGCTCAGCCGCTTGACTTCTAGGGTGATGAGTTTTGGGTTGCTGACTTGCTGCGCCATGTCTTTCCACATTGTGCCGATCGCAGCCCGGCCTCTCACGATTGCCGAGCCGGGTGGGAATGCGACCGCGTCAACGGTGTAGAGTTGGGCAATCCCCTCAAAATCACCCTTGTTGAACAATTCCATCCATCTGGCATTCGCCGCTTCGATCCGGGCTTTCTGCGCGAGGGCCGGTGCGGTGAATGCGACCAGGAAAGCAATGACGAACGTAATCTTCTGCATGATCACCTCCATTGCAGGTTCCGTCCTGCGCCAATAAAACTCTTCGAAGGAACGATTTAATGCCGATCATATACCGACCTGCGCGCTCGACCGATCTTGTCCAGGCTGACGAGCTTGTCGTTGCCAGTATGAACGATCTGACCGAGCGTCACGGGTTTGGCAAGATTGCGTCGCCTCGTCCTCCGCCCTTTCAATTGTTTTCCTTGAAAGATGACCCCGATGGACTGTGGGTGGCCGAAGACCAAGGGCAAATGGTGGGGTTCGCCTGGAGCTGGGTATGCGGAGATTTATGGTTTCTCGCCCAACTCTTCGTGTCATCTGCTCAACAGGGCAGCGGCATCGGCAACGAGCTGATTAAGCGGACATGGGGACCCGCAGAAAACAAAGGAGCGACCAATAAGGCTCTGATCACCTTTACCTTCAACACGGTTTCTCAAGGGCTTTATATCCGGCACGGGATGTTTCCTCGATTTCCGATTTATTTTTTCAGCGGTGCAAGCGAGCGCGTGAAAGAACGACTGAAGGGCCCGCAATTTCGACGTGTAAAACTTGAGGAGACAAATTCGGACCTGCGTCACCTCGCACTCATCGATGCTCACACGCTTGGCGTATCACGCGAGAAGCATCATAGATATTTAATCAACGACCACTCCACTGAAGGCGTCCTGCTTTATCGGGACGACACCACCTGCGTCGGCTACGCCTACGTTGCCGATGGTCATATAGGACCAATGGCGGTCACGCGAAGCGACGACATGGACACGGCATTCAAGACCGCCTTGGCAGTCGCACTCGATAGCGGCGCTTCGAAAATATCAGCATTCGTTTCCGGTCCTGGCGAGGCAGCTCTCAATGCCGCTGTCCAAGCCGGTATGCGTATCACGCTCCCGATGGTTCTGATGTCATCGCGCGGTTTCGGAAATTGGACGCAATATCTTCCCCGTAATCCAGGGTTCATGTGACAGACTCTGTCGGAATTGGTGCTTGGCGGCGCATACTACAGAATCGCGAACTCGGTATTGCGCCGGTCCGTAACCAGCATGCTTCCGGGATAATGCGTGATGCAGAATTCGGGCTTCACGGTCGCGATGACCGACTGCGGCGTCACTCCACAGGCCCAGAAGACCGGCAATTCGTCGTCGCGCACGTCGACGGCGTCACCGTAATCCGGCTTCATAACGTCCTTGATGCCAATCATCTCCGGCTTGCCGATGTGTACCGGCGCGCCGTGCACGGATGGAAATCGGGTCGTGATCTGCACCGCACGGATCGCATCACGCGGCGTCAGCGGCCGCATCGAAACGACCATCGGCCCGTGAAACGGACCGGCTGCCTGCGTGGCGATTGACGTGCGGTACATCGGCACGTTGCAGCCGCGCGTGATGTGTCGCAACTCCATGCCTTCCGCCGTCAGCGCTTCCTCGAATGAAAACGAGCACCCGATGACGAAACTCACCAGATCGTCGCGCCAGAATTCGCAGACATCCTCCGGTTCCGCGACCAGCTCGCCGTTTTTCCAGACGCGGTAGCGCGGCAAGTCGGTGCGGATGTCGAGGTCTTCGCCCAATTCGGGAACGCGCGGATCGCCCGGCGCCGATGTTCCGATCAGCGGGCAGGGCTTTGGATTGAGTTGGCAGAACCTTAGAAAATCAGCGGCCAGCGCCTGCGGCAAAATGGCAAGGTTACCCTGCACATTCCCCGGCGCGAGGTCGGCGGTCGGGCCGCGATGGGTGCCGGCGCGGATCGCGCGCCGCGCCGCGAGACCGTTGGTCGCCTTCTGCTCTTTTCGTAGGGGGTCGGCAGCCATTGACGCCATCCGGTCCGGTTATTGCAAGCAGCTAGCGTTGGCCGCAGCGGCCCTCGAGCACGCCTGCCAAATTCTGAGACACGCATACGACCATGTGAGGTGATATTCATCAATATGGAAATTGCGGTTGAAACTTGGTTCCGGATCGCGTTTGCTAATGACAACGAAGAGCCCGCCAAGGGCCGGCAGGGGAGGGATTACTGATGCCGCGTCGTGCCGT
>DATBHE010000088.1:0-5727 GCA_036557605.1 Pseudolabrys sp. | reverse complement strand
GCCTCCACCGCACGGAGCAGGGCGACACCGCCACCGGGCAGGATGCCTTCCTCGACCGCGGCGCGGGTTGCATGCATCGCGTCATCGACGCGATCCTTGCGCTCCTTCACCTCGACCTCGGTGGCCCCGCCGACGCGGATCACCGCGACGCCGCCGGCGAGCTTGGCCAGCCGCTCCTGCAGCTTCTCGCGGTCGTAGTCGGAGGTGGTTTCTTCGATCTGCGCCTTGATCTGCGCCACGCGCGCCTCGATGTCGGCCTTCTTGCCGGCGCCGTTGACGATCGTGGTGTTCTCCTTGTCGATCATCACCTTCTTGGCGCGGCCGAGCATGGCGATCGTCACGTTCTCAAGCTTGATGCCGAGATCTTCGCTGATCGCCTGGCCGCCGGTCAGGACGGCGATGTCCTGCAGCATGGCCTTGCGGCGATCGCCGAAGCCCGGCGCCTTCACTGCCGCCACCTTCAGGCCGCCCCGCAACTTGTTGACGACGAGCGTGGCAAGCGCCTCACCCTCGACGTCCTCTGCCACGATGAGCAGCGGCTTGCCGGTTTGCACGACCGATTCAAGCAAAGGCAGCAGCTCCTGCAGGCCCGACAACTTCTTTTCGTAGATCAGGATGTAGGGGTCCTCCATCTCCGTGCGCATCTTGTCGGCGTTGGTGATGAAGTAGGGGGAGATGTAGCCGCGATCGAACTGCATGCCCTCGACCACGTCGAGCTCGGTCTCAAGCGACTTTGCCTCCTCGACCGTGATCACGCCTTCGTTGCCGACCTTCTGCATGGCCTTGGCAAGGAAGTTGCCGATCTCAGTGTCGCCGTTGGCCGAAATAGTGCCGACTTGTGCGATCTCCTCGTTCGAGGTGACCTTCTTCGAATTCTTCTTGAGGTCTTCGACAATCGCCTCGACGGCAAGATCAACACCACGCTTGAGATCCATCGGATTCATGCCGGCGGCAACTGCCTTTGCACCTTCCTTGACGATGGATTGTGCGAGCACGGTGGCAGTGGTGGTGCCGTCACCGGCGAGGTCGGATGTCTTGGACGCGACTTCACGCACCATCTGCGCGCCCATGTTCTCGAACTTGTCTTCGAGCTCGATCTCCTTGGCAACCGTCACACCGTCCTTGGTGATGCGCGGGGCGCCGAACGATTTATCGAGCACGACGTTGCGGCCCTTCGGGCCGAGCGTGACTTTCACGGCATTTGCGAGAATGTCGACACCGCGAAGCATACGGTCGCGCGCATCGACGGAAAATTTGACGTCTTTAGCAGCCATGTTTGTGTTCCTCTGATCTGAAATGTCTGGTCGGCAGCCTTAGGCGGCCTTCTTTTTGGCGGCGGAGCCGCCCTCGATCACGCCCATGACGTCGGACTCCTTCATGATCAGGAGATCCTCACCGTCAATCTTCACTTCGGTGCCCGACCATTTGCCGAACAGCACGGTGTCACCGACCTTGAGATCGATCGGGATGAGCTTGCCGCTTTCGTCGCGGCCACCCGGGCCAACCGCAATGATTTCGCCCTGCGACGGCTTCTCCTTGGCGGTGTCTGGAATGATGATGCCGCCGGCAGTCTTTTCCTCGGCATCGATGCGCTTGACGACGACGCGGTCGTGAAGCGGACGGAACTTCATGGCAGTCCTCCTAAGATGTTGAATAATCTAACGCTTGTAGGCAGCTGGCAGGACCCCCAACCAACTCCTGGTCGCCAAATGGGTGGCAGTTTTTCGCCCCGCAAGAGGCAGCGCAAAATTTTTAGCACTCAATTTCGTTGAGTGCCAACAATTATCAAAAGCCCTGTAGCAACAATAGTTAACGGGCGCGAGGGGAACAGTGGCAGGCATCCTCACGTTGGTTGGGGCCGGCCGCAAGCAGTGGTCGTCGGGGCTGTTAGCAGGGGAAAGGCTGTGCTGCTACCGCCTTGATTTTAAACAAGTTGTTTACCTTTTCGGCTTGCAATGGCGAACGCCGGAAACGGAAACTTGAAGTCCGACTCGCCACGGAGGACGCAATGGTTTCAGAGGATTTCCGTAAACAAGTTAGTGGTTATGGCCTGACGACCGCACACATCCTGTATCGCCGTCCCGATCATCATTGGCTGCTGCAGTCTTACGTTTGGCAGAACTACGACCTGTTCCCGGAATTCCCTGAACTGCACCGCTTTCTCGCGTTTTGGAAAGAGAAACTGGAAGGGCCGCTGCACTCCGTGCGCGTCGCACACTGCAAGCTGATCAAGCCGGCCGAACTCAAGGCGATCGACGGCGAGTTTCGTTTGCATTGAGGCCTTTTTGGCGCGTTGCCAAGATCGCGCCACTCGTGACAATGAGAGATGACGCTCCAAAATCGGAGAACGCTGTGGCGCGAATCCGCTTCGATTTCGGCACTCTCACGCTGGATGCCGAATTGCTCGATACGCAGACAGCGAAGGCAATTGCCGCGGTTTTGCCGATCACCTCGTCTGCCCTGACATGGGGCGAAGAGGTCTATTTCGACGTACCGGTCGAAGTGAAGCGAGAAGCCAATGCGCGTGCTGTGGTCGTACCCGGCGAAGTGGCCTATTGGCCCGAGGGACCGGCGATCGCACTTGGCTTTGGACGCACGCCGATCAGCCAGGGAAACGAGACGAGGCTGGCGAGCCCGTGCAATATTTTCGCAAAAGCTCTCGGCGACGTGAAGACCCTCGCAAAGGTGAAAGCCGGCGCAAAGGTTGAGGTGCGGGTGCTTGAATAAGCGATTTGGCAGACTGAATATGCTTTACATGCGGGTGGGTTCGGCGAATCCGCGTAATCAACAGGTGAAGTGATGGCTGACGTGTTTCGGGACGACAAGATCTTCGTCGGCAAAAGCAAAAAGCCGGAATATCTCACGCTCAAGTTCGCCAATCGCCATGGGCTTGTCACCGGCGCTACCGGCACGGGAAAGACCGTGACGTTACAGGTCCTGGCGGAAGGTTTTGCCCGCGCTGGCGTCCCGGTCTTCGCTGCCGACATCAAAGGTGATCTGTCAGGCATTGCCGAACCCGGCGAGGCCAAGGACTTCCTAGTCAAACGTGCAACCGACGTCGGCTTCAAATATCAAACCGACGAGTTTCCTGTAGTGTTCTGGGATCTGTTCGGCGAACAAGGGCATCCGGTCCGTACAACCGTTTTCGAGATGGGCCCGTTGTTGATTTCGCGGATGCTTGATCTGAACGATGTGCAGGAAGGAATTATCAATATCGCATTTCGTTTTGCGGATGAAGAATTCGGGTCGACCGACACCGAAAACAAGGGACTGGTCGACTTGAAGGATCTGCGCGAGCTTCTTTCGTACTTGTCCAAGAATGCGAAGGAGATCGGCGGGAAATACGGCAACGTTGCGACCGCCACCGTCGGTTCGGTGCAGCGCCAGCTTCTGGTTCTGGAGAATCAGGGCGGCGCCAAATTCTTCGGCGAGCCGGCGCTCAAGCTTGAAGACATGATGCGCACAGACCGCGACGGCCGCGGCATCATCAACATTCTTGCCGCCGATAAACTGATGGAGAATCCGCGCCTCTACGCCACATTCCTTCTGTGGCTCATGTCCGAACTGTTCGAGGCGCTGCCGGAGGTGGGCGATCTCGATAAGCCCAAGCTTGTGTTCTTCTTCGACGAGGCGCACCTGCTGTTTAACGAAGCGCCCAAAACCCTGCTCGACAAGATCGAGCAGGTTGTGAGGCTCATCCGCTCCAAAGGAGTCGGAATCTATTTCGTCACACAGAATCCGCTCGACGTGCCTGACAAGGTGCTGGCGCAACTGGGCAACCGCGTCCAGCATGCCCTGCGCGCGTTCACACCGCGGGACCAAAAGGCAGTTCGGGCGGCGGCGGAAACATTCCGGCCGAATCCAAAGCTCGATACAGCAAAAGTGATTACAGAACTCGGCAAAGGCGAAGCGCTGGTGTCGTTTCTGGAAGGCAATGGCACTCCATCAGTGGTCGAGCGTACGCTCATTTGTCCTCCATCCGCTCGGCTCGGACCGGTGACGGCTGCGGAACGAAAATCCATCATCGCGAAGAGTCCGATCCGGGGCAAATACGATCAGACCGTCGATCCAGAGTCGGCTTACGAGATTTTGCAGGGCCGGGTGCAAGGACGCGCCGGCGAACCGGAGCCGGCTGGCCGCAAAGGCGCCGAGCCTGAACCGCCGCCCCCGTCCTCGGGCGGTGGCTGGACGGATGTGCTCGGCGGGATCCTTGGCGGAGGCCGTTCCCGTCGCATGTCGACCGGTGAGGTGGTGGTCAAACAGGTGGCCCGCTCGGTCGCTTCTCAAGTGGGTACGCAGGTGGGAAGGGCGCTCGTGCGCGGACTGCTTGGAAGTCTGGGTGGCGGCCGCCGCTAGCCAATGACTAGCCGGATCGCCGCTCGTCAGCGTGGTGGCGCACCATGGACAATGTGAGATCCCAGGCGTTCCTGATATTCACAATCGTGAGCGCAAGCAGCGCGCCCGCCAAAACTTCGAGCGCGTAATTCAATCCAGAATAGATCATGACGCTCACGACCAGCAATGTGAAATAGGCGGCCAACGGCAGCAAGCCGTAAGCGAAATAGTCCTGCACGTACCGTGTCCATTCCCTGCGTATGACCTGCACGGAAATGACGACAGATACAGTGGTGCCAAGCACCGCCGTCGCCGCGATCAGCGCGGCAAAGAAAATTGGGCCGTGTGATGGTATCAGGCAGACGGCAGCGACGAAAAACACGCTGGTGAAATGGATAACCACCGGACTCATGAAGGCACGTGTCGGAGCCTGATCCCTGTTGCTCAGGAAACCAGCTCCGAGTGATACGGCGACGAACAGCAGGGCAAGCACGGTGGCAGCGGCGGTGCCGACCAGCAGATAGAACTCATGCCATGCGTGCAGCTCTTCCACGCCTTCAACCTCTTCCGACGAACGGCATCTTGTTGGCCATCACCGTCATGAACAGGACATTCGTGTCGAGTGGCAGGCTCGCCATATAGACAACGGCGTTACCGACGTGATCGGCCTCCATCCGTGGCTCGATCATCTTGCGGCCGTCCGGTTGCAACACGCCTTCACCCTGAACCATACGCTCGGTCAGCGGTGTCGCTGCATTGCCGATATCAACCTGCCCGCAACAGATGTCGTATTGGCGGCAATCAAGCGATGTCGATTTTGTCAGTCCGGTAACGGCATGCTTGGTTGAAGTATAAGCGACCGAATAAGGCCGCGGCGCATGCGCCGAGATCGAGCCATTGTTGATAATCCGGCCTCCGCGCGGATTTTGATTTTTCATAATTTTGATGGCTTCCTGCGTGCACAGGAACATGCCGGTGAGATTGGTCGCAACGACGTTCTGCCAAGCCTCGAAGGGCAGATCTTCCAGCGGCACCGCCGGCGCGCCGATGCCGGCATTGTTGAATAGAACATCGAGTCGCCCGAAGGTAGATTTGACCGTCGTAAACAGCGACACGATAGAGTCGCGTTTCGATACGTCCGTAGGAACGGCGAGCGCCTGCGCTCCGACCACATTGATCTCGCCAGCGACCTTGTCGAGCATCTCTTTGCGCCTGCCGGCGAGAACAAGATTGTAGCCGGCCTTCGCAAGTGCAATGGCAACCGCTCGGCCTACGCCGGTTCCAGCCCCTGTCACCAGCGCAATTTTCGCAGACGCAGCCATCGGATGTCCTTTCCTGTCAGCAGATCAGGACGCCCGCCATATCATAAAAGCGTCGCGCCGCCATCACCCC
>DATBHE010000087.1:0-13515 GCA_036557605.1 Pseudolabrys sp. | reverse complement strand
CCATCAAGCCAGGCGCGCAAGCCGTACTTGAACAGAAGGCCCTGCAACTGACTGGTGGCGCGTCCAGCGCGACACCGCCTCCCGGTCGCACCGCGTATGGCTGGCATGTGGCCGAAGGACGCGCCGATATCTTCCTGACCTATTGCACTAATGCACTGGCGGCCCAAAAAGAAGATTCGCGACAACAGATCGTGTCGCTGCCGGATACTCTCGCTGTCGGTGCAGACTACGGATTGGCCGTGATGTTAGGGGCGTCAGCCTCTGCACGACAATTCGTGGAATTCATTATGTCGCCACAAGGCCAACGGATTTTGGTGAGCCACGGTTTTGTGGCAGAAAAGTAATATAACCAGGAGAAGTCGCATGAAACTCAGTGCACGCAATCAACTCAAAGGAACGATCGTCGAGGTCAAAAAGGGAGCAACAACTGCTCATGTTCGTATTGATGTCGGCGGACAAATTCTGACTGCTTCGATTACCAATGAGTCCGCAGATGAGTTGAAGCTTGCAAAGGGCAAATCGGCGTACGCCATCATCAAGGCAACGAGCGTAATGGTGGGTGTCGATTAGCGGGGCGGCGTCTCAATTGAATATGTCGTATTACACCTTTCCGGTCGGGGCAAAGAACGAGCATGCGTATCAGCCGTAGAGCCTTTGTCGCCGGAGCCGCAACAACGCTGTTGCCGCGCTTGACGCATGCGGCCACGGTAACGGATGCGACCGGCCGCGATTTGTCGGTCCCCGGTAACGTAGCGCGTGTTTTCCCGGCCGGCCCGCCGGCAGCGATTCTGCTCTATACGCTCGCACCCGATCTGCTGTTGGGCTGGCCGCGCGCCAACCGGCCGGAAGAGTGCATGTATATGTTGCCGGATATCTGCACGCGTCCGGAGGTCGGGCGCATTACCGGCCGCGGCAACACCGCCAACCTGGAAAGCGTGATCGCGCTCAAGCCTGATCTCATTCTCGATGTCGGTTCGACCAGCGCCACCTTCGTCTCGCTGGCCGAGCGCGTGCAGCAGCAGACCGGCATTCCTTACGCCCTGCTCGATGGCCGTTTCGATGCGGTGTCGGACACCTACCGCAAGCTCGGCGAGCTGATCGGACGCAAGAGCGATGCCGAAAAACTCGCGCGCTATGCGGACAATACGTTCAAGACGATTGCCGACCGCATCGCTTCGATTGCACCATCCGCTCGTCCGCGCGTCTATTATGCGCGCGGCCCGCGCGGACTGGTCACGGGCCTCGGCGGCTCGATCAATGTCGAGACCATCGAAATGCTGGCGCAGAACGTCGCCGGCGGCAACAAAGGCGGGCTCGCCAATGTTTCGATCGAGCAAGTCTTGCTGTGGAATCCCGGTGTGATCGTCACCATCGACCACGATTTTGCTGCGACCGTCCGCAGCGACCCGGCCTGGGCCTCGATCAAGGCCGTACGCGACAACCGCGTGCATCTGTCGCCGAAAATGCCGTTCGGCTGGGTCGATTTCCCCCCTTCGGTGAACCGGCTTATCGGGCTGCGCTGGCTGGCGAAGATCCTCTATCCGGACAAGTTTCCCGAGGACATGCGAGTCCTGACGCGCGAATTCTATACAATGTTCTATCATCGCACGCCGGATGATGCGCAGATCGATCATGTTCTGGCGGGGAGAGACTAGTTGACCCGTTCCGCGGTGCCGGGACTGGCTATTGCAAGCGCCGTGCTGATCGCCGGACTGCTGCTCGCTTTCACCATCGGCCGTTATCCGGTCTCTCTCGCCGAACTTGTAAACGTTCTGATTTCGAAAATCACCGATCACCGCGCCGACGTATCGCCGGCGGTCGAAAACGTGATCATGCAGGTGCGTGGGCCGCGCGTGCTGGCCGCCGCCCTGGTCGGAGCCGCACTGGCGGTTGCCGGCACCGCGTTCCAGGGCCTGTTCCGAAATCCTTTGGTTTCTCCCGACATCCTGGGCGCCTCGTCGGGGGCAGCCCTTGGCGCGGTGACAGGCATCTTCTTCTCACTCGGCGTTATCGCCATTCAGGCCTTCGCCTTCGCTGGCGGCTTGGTGGCCGTTGCCGCCGTTTACCTCATCGGCTCGGCTGTCCGCTCGCGCGATCCGATTCTCGTTCTCGTGCTGACAGGAGTCGTTGTCGGGGCGCTGCTCGGTGCCGGGGTCGGCCTCGTCAAATATCTTGCCGACCCCTATAACCAGCTGCCCGCCATGACATTCTGGCTGCTCGGCAGCCTTGCGGCAGCCAACGTCTCCGACCTGCTGCCGCTGTTCGGCCCGGTGGCGATCGGAACAGCCGTGCTCATCGCGCTGCGCTGGCGCATGAATGTCATGTCGCTGCCGGAAGAAGAGGCGCGCTCGCTGGGCGTTGCGACGGGACCGTTGCGGATCGCGATCGTCGCCGCCGCAACGCTGACGACGTCGGCCAGCGTTGCAACCGCCGGGATCATCGGCTGGGTCGGCCTGGTGGTGCCTCATCTCGCCCGCTCACTGGTCGGGCCTGATTTCGCGCGCCTGCTCCCAGCGGCGGCAATCCTCGGCGGCGGCTACCTGCTGCTGATCGACACGCTGGCGCGCACGGCTGCAGAAGTGGAAATCCCGCTCGGCATCCTGACCGCCGTGATCGGCACGCCGTTTTTCATCTGGCTTCTGGCCAGCATGCAGAGGAACTGGTCGTGAACCTCTCCGGGCACGATCTCACCATCGGCTATCCCGACCACACCGTCGGACGCGGCCTCGACGTGACGCTTTCGACCGGCGAGGTGCTTGCGTTGCTTGGCCCCAACGGCGGCGGCAAAACAACGCTGCTCAAGACCTTGCTCGGCTTGCTCAAGGCGAAGACCGGCCAGGTGCGACTCGGCGAAAAGCCGCTCGGCTCGTATTCGATCCGCGATCGCGCGCGTGTCATCGCCTACGTTCCACAAGTGCACATCGGCACCTTCGCATTCACCGTTGAAACCGTGGTACTGATGGGCCGTACGGCACATGGCAACCTGTTCAGCCGGCCGAGTGCCCGTGATCGCACCGTGGCGCACGCGGCGCTCGATCGCTTCGGAATCGCCGCACTTGCCGCCCGTCCCTACACCATGATTTCCGGTGGCGAACGGCAACTGGTGCTGCTGGCGCGTGCGCTGGCGCAGGAACCGCAATTCATCGTGCTCGACGAGCCGACCGCCAGCCTCGACTTCGGCAACCAGGGCAAGGTGATGAACGAGATTCGCAATCTCGCGAAGTCCGGGCATGGCGTGCTGTTCACCACGCACGATCCCAATCATGCGCTACGTGCGGCTGACCGCGCCTATCTGCTGCGTGACGGTCAGCGCATTGCCGATGGGCCGGTTGCAAATGTTCTCAACCGCGATCAGCTGGAGGCGCTTTACCGCACGAGCGTCGACCGGATCGCGGATTCCGGCAGCGGTGCTGTGGCGTTTCTGCCCGGCTGACAAAATCAGAATGCGCTGACGCCCGCAGAAGCGAGGCGCTGCTCGCGCGACTGCTCTAGAGTCTGAAGCGCGGCAGCGGCCTCGGCGCGCAACGCGTCGAAATCGATTTCGGCAGCAGCCGTTTCCGCCGGCGTCTCCGCGGATGTTGAAAGCCGCGGCATCGCAGCAAGCAAAGCCGCGCAAACGATAACGGTAGCAGCGGCCAGAATTCTCACAGACATGGTCAAGCTTCCTGCTCGGCCCCTCCCCCCAGGGCCGCGTTATACAAGAGTAGGCATTGAAACCACGCGAACCCGGGCACTCCGCTTGGATTCAACATGTTAGCCACATTTTAACTCGCGGGCGGCGGCCGAAAGCACCGGTTGGCCTGATATTTCGGGCTGTTTCGCCGGCAGAACTACGAGGATCGGCCCGCACGCCCACTGCCCTGGGGGAAGGCCTAGACTTCATGGAAGCTGTGGCGGAAGACCTCAAGGAACGGCCGGAACAGATAGTCAAACATCGTGCGATGCTCCGTAATGATCAGGACATCGGCAGGCATTCCGGGAATGAGTTTGACGTGGGAGCGAAGCGATTCATCGCCTCCCGGTTCACACCGTATTTCCGACTTTGAAACTCACGTCGAAGTCGAACGTCAGCACGAAATCGGCTCCCGCAACCGACACGAAAGTGTCCGCGCCGACCGTCGCCGGTTGGCGACGATGCGGTGGCCTCGAAAACCGCATAGCCCGAGGCCACCGTAATGTTTCCAAGATCCTCGACGGTATTATTCACTGTACCGGAAGCGTCGGTATTCATACCTGCCGCGTAGGCGTCGCCGCCAACCACGGTGAGAAGAGCCGAACTCTCCTGTGCCGGCGAGATTCCCGAGCCACCAGGCGCCGTTGGGGATTCATGCTAGCTGATCGGATACGCATAGGAAGCGGTATGCGGCTGCCAGCCACGATGCGTTGTGTGGGATGACAGGTGGCCCGCTTCATGACCATGGTGATTGTGATGTGTGTGTTGCATGCCCGTCACCTGCGATATTTGACCGCAGATCATAGAGTGCCCTTTTGCACTTCAACATTCCTCTGACGGAGATATACTTTTCGAAGTAGCTGAACAGTCAGCCCTCCAATGGAAGCTACCTCAAAAGAGATAATGCGCACGCATGGGTTGATGGGGTAAGTTAATATTGGTTGGGGCCTCAAACGATGACCAAGTCATAAAATCAAAATCAGAGCGCGCTACAACTAGGGAGGATGAGCCGGCGAGCTGGGGGCGACGTATCGTTGTAGGGGTTACGTATGTCACAACCGGCCGGCAAACCTTCCGTCGCGGTCGTTGATACTAAGAGCCTAAGACGTGCAAGCATTGCCAGTCTGTTGGAATCCTGGGCTAACGCCGAGAGTTTGCGCGTCACATCATTCACACCCGAACAGGCCAGTGAAGCGCTTCGCGCGGACAAAACATTCCGCATGCTGATCTTCAGCATCGGCGGTGAACCTGTTACCGACAACCTGCAACAGTTGAAGGTCTTGCGTGCGCTCACATCCAATGCGCCTTTGGTCATAATCTCCGACCGCGACGATCCTCATGACGTCGTTGCGGCGTTTGAAACTGACGCACAGGGATTTATCAACAGCGGTACAGCATCGGCGCTCGCATTCCAGGCGCTGACGTTCATTCTCAATGGTGGATCATACTATCCACCATCCGCTGTACACCAGTTGCACAGCCGGGCCGAAGAGTCCGACAAACCCAAAAACGACCCACCTGATGAGTCAAATTCCAAACGCAATGGACCAGGCACGAACGGAAGCGGAAACGGCAGCGGCTTCCCGCGAAGAGGAAATGATGTGGAATGCCAAGCCGGGAATCTGACGGCACGGCAACGCGAGGTTCTCGAGCATCTTCGCCTTGGAGAATCCAACAAGATGATCGCGCGTCGGCTTGGAATGACCGAGGGAACAGTGAAAGTTCACATTCGTCAAATGATGCGCAAATGTCACGCGATCAACAGGACGCAACTGGCCCTGGGGGGGTCGCTAACAACCGAAAGCCCATCGACCGCCAGCGTTCCGTTGCGCGAAAGAACGACCGAACAAAATGGCAGCACAGCCTTAGGTGGTTCCTTCAAGTCCAAGTCGCCCCCGCCTCCACCCCCTTTGAACGGCACTGCAGCACGCAGTCGCGCCCGCATTCTGGACAAGCATTGATCGGCAAGTGGCTTGCCTGTTCTTTAATTGCGGATCACTTCGCAGGCACTACGAGTGAGTAGCGTGGGTCGGCCGCCAGGCATTCGGCCTGCGGCAAACCAAGCTCCTTGCGTACCATGTTGGCGCCCAACACCATCGACACGATCTTGTAGTAGGCGTGCCGGCGGCTCATACCTTCGCGGCCCATGCCGCAGTCGGATGAGAGCACCAGGCGCTCGGCGGGAATGTGCTTTAAGGCGCGCCGGATATGCTCGGCAATTTCCTCCGGCCGCTCGACCTGCAACGAGTGGTGGTCGATCACCCCGATGCAGATTTTCTTGTCGGTGATGATCTTGCCGAAGGCCTCGAGGTCCATGCCTCCCGCGCTCGCCGATTCGAAGGTGATGACGTCGGCATCGACCTTGTTCAGCATCTCGAGCGCATTCTTGTAGCTTTGTACTTCCTTGAACATGCGCTGCTGCGAAGGATTGCCCCAACAGGTGTGGCACCAGACTTCCGTCTTCGCACGGAGGCCTTTGACGGTTCGATTGAACACCTCGACGCTGAAGGCGGGATTGATCACGTCGTTGACGATGTTACGGACCGCCAGCAGGTGGATTTGTGGCTCCTCAAATTGAATGACTGGGCAGCCGGCATCGGCGAGATCATGCAGTTCGGCGTTCAAGGCATCCGTAATCGCGAGAATGCGATCTTTCAGCGATTTGTAATGTCTATCCTGCACGGCGAAAGCGACGAGCTCCGGCCCAATGGTGCCGAATTTGACCGGCTTCCTGGTCATGCGCTGTGCCACCTTGAACATGGCGGCATATTGCAGATCGCCGCGCGTCACCGGCCCCACAATGCTGGCCATCACGCGTGACTCAAGGTAGTCGTGCAAAATGTGGCCAGGCGGAAATCCGAGGCCACCCTGACCGGCCGGGATTGGCTGCGGGTCACGATCGAACCCGCCCATGTGCCGCGTCGGATAGTTGGTCCAGCTCTGGCCGCCGACGTCCGAATCAAAATGCGCGTCACCGTCTGTCACGATGTCGAGGCCGGCAATCTCCTGCTCGTGCAGATACAGCGAAACCGCATCCACGTATTGTTCACGGAATTGGTTGTTCACCATCGCGTCGAGGAAGCTGCGCGATCCGAGATTTTGGGTGAACCAGCTCGGCCGCGGCAGCGAGCCGGTGATTGTGGTTGGCAGCATGATGTCTTTAGTGGCGCGCAGCATGACAGGCATCTCCCGAGTGGCTTTTTCGTTGGCCGCCAGTTTATGTCTGCGGCGCACTGCTTGGAAACCATCTTCGTCGATCGCTTCGGAGAGGCATGGACAAACCGTGCACCGCTGCCCACTTAAGATGGGCAGTTTTCATGCTGTGCCAAAATGTCTGTTATAGTGACCGCATGAGCAAAGACAGCGACAGCTACATCATCCGGCCCAATCCGCTTGATCCGCGTCTGACCGAGCGCGTCACCGGTGTCGATCAGACCGGTGCCTGCATCGAGACGTCGGTCACCGTCGAGCGCGCTCTCACGATTTTTCTCAACAGCCAGGAAATCGTCACCGCCATGACGATCAACGATTATTCGGAATATCTGGCAATCGGCTACCTGCTCAATCAGAACATGTTGATGCCGAATGACGTGGTGACGGGTGTCGACTACGACGAGGAGCTCTCGGCTGTGGTTGTTCGCACCAAGCGCAAGACCAACTACGAGAAGAAGCTGAAAAAAAAGGTTCAGACTTCAGGCTGCGCACAGGGCACGGTCTTCGGCGACCTGATGGAAGCGCTCGAAAACGTCACGCTTCCGAAGGCCGAGTTGCGCACCTCGTGGCTCTACTCCCTGACGCAAAAGATCAACACAACGCCGTCGCTCTATCTTGAGGCTGGCGCCATACACGGCTGCGTTCTCGCCCGGCGCGACGAGCCGCTGGTTTACATGGAAGACGTCGGGCGTCACAACGCCGTCGACAAGATCGCGGGCTGGATGTTCCGCGAAAAGGTGTCCGCCGCGGACAAGATTTTCTACACCACCGGCCGGCTGACCTCCGAAATGGTGATCAAGACCGTGCGCATGGGAATTCCGATCCTGATTTCGCGTTCCGGCTTCACAGCCTGGGGTGTCGAACTGGCACGCAAGGCGAACCTGACGCTGATCGGACGCGCACGCGGCAAACGTTTTGTTGCGCTCGCCGGCGAGGACCGGATCGTCTTCGATCAGGATCTCGCTTACGTCGAGGAAGAGAACGCCAAGCACCGGCGCAAGGCTGCCGTGCAGGATGACTAAGCTTCCTGCCTGCCTGCTTTTTTCCTCTCGCCGGAGGGGAGAGGGTAAAGTGGACGTGTGGCAATGACGAATGTTCCTCCTACTCTCGGCCTTGTACTCGCGGGCGGACTCGCCCGGCGCATGGGCGGCGGCGACAAGGCACGCATCGAGATCGGGGGCGTGTCCATTTTGGACCGTGTGCTGGCGACACTGTCGGCGCAATGCACGGGCATCATCATCAACGCGAACGGCGATCCAAGGCGTTTTGCCGACACGAGACTGGCGGTTGTCGCCGACAGCGTGCCGGATTTTGCCGGGCCGCTTGCGGGGATTCTTGCCGGCCTGGACTGGCTCGCCAGGCAGAAGAACGGAATCGAGTGGATCGTCAGTGTGCCTGGCGATTGCCCGTTCTTGCCCGACGACCTTGTCGAACGTCTGCACCAGGCACGGCGCAAGATGGGTACAGGCGTCCCTCTGGCCTGCGCACGTTCCGGCGAGTGGCGTCATCCCGTGGTGGGCTTGTGGCCGCTGGCGCTGCGCGAGGATCTACGCAAGGCACTCACCGAAGACGACATGCGCAAAATAGAGGTCTGGACGGCGCGGCATGGTGTCGCCATCGCCGACTGGCCGGATCAGCCGGTCGACCCATTTTTCAACGTCAACACACCGGAAGACGCAGCGCGCGCCGAACGCATTGCATTGCAGCAAGCCGGGGCTTGATTCTTGACCGTGCGCGATATGCCCCCATATTTGGTATAGTCGAAGCCTATGGGTTTGGGAGGATCTGTTCATGAAAGCATTCATCATGGCCTGTGTGGCGGCTATCGTCATCGCGGTCGTTGGCGTTGTGGCGCTCAACAGTGTGCCGGATTCGGCCGAAAAAGCGTTCAGCAGCCCGACAGGAGTGAGCCTCGCCACATAGCGTTCGGGCGTTTCGCTAGCCCATCAGCGCCGCGTAGGACAAGAACCCAACGCGGGCGCCGGGCTCGACTGCCGTCACATCTTCTGGAAATTCCAGCAACCCGTCGGTCTCCGTCAATGACGTGAGAATGCCGGCCCCATCTTGCGGGTGCTTGATCGCCTCGATCTCGCCGTCCGCGGCGGTTTTAAGCGCAACCCGCACATACTCCCGCCGGTCCTTCTTTTTCTTGTAGGCGAAGGCAGCGCGCACCGGCAAGGGTACGAGCTTGTCGGGTCGTGCGCCCGACAGCCGGCGCAGCAGCGGTTTGACCACGCGCACGAAGGTCACGAAAACCGCAACTGGATTGCCGGGAAGGCCGACGAAGGCCGCGCGCTGCCCTGCCCCCGACGGAATCACGCCGAGCGCGACAGGCCGCCCCGGTTTGATCGCGATGCGCCAAAACACGAGATTGCCGATGGTCTCTACCGCGGTGCGCACGAAATCCGCTTCGCCGGTTGAAACGCCACCGGAAGTAACAATGAGATCATGTGCGGCCGCCGCCTCGCGCAGTCTGGCTGAAAGCTTCTTCGGATCGTCGGCGAGAATGCCGAGGTCAGTAATGATTGCGCCGAGCCGCTCCAGCAGTTCCGTCAGCAGGACGCGGTTGGAGTCGAAAATCGCCGCCGCGGCACGGAGCGCGCCTGGCTCGACGAGCTCGTCACCGGTCGAAAAAACAGCGACTTTGAGTCGGCGTCGCACGGTAAGTTCGGTCAATCCCAATGCTGCGGCGAGCGCAACGTGCTGCGCTTCCAGTACGGTACCGGCGGACAGAACGGTGACTCCGGCACGAACGTCCTCGCCCGCGAGCCGCCGGTTGGCACCAAGTTTCAGTCCCTTGGGAACGGTTACGCGGCTGTCGTTGGCAGTTACATCTTCTTGCATGAAGACTGTGTCGGCGCCCTTCGGCATCGCCGCGCCGGTGAAAATGCGAATGGCTTCGCCAGGCTTCAGCGACAGGTTTTCGCCCGCACCGGCCGTGAGGCGCCCAGCAACCGCAAGCGTCGTGTCGCCGTCCTGCCGCAGATCGGCGTGCCGCACGGCATAGCCATCAACAGCCGAGTTGTCGAAGGGCGGCAAGTTGACGGGAGCCTTCACGTTATCCGACAGGACGCGCCCGCGCGCGCCATGCAGCGGCACTTTTTCGGTTTCCGTGACCGGAGCGATCCGCTCATCGATCAGGCGCTCCATGTCGTCGAGCCGGAGTAGTGGCCCGGAGAATGCGAAGCAATCGTCGGTGAGCTGCGCCATCACCGACTCCTGGCCGCGGCGGTCGCCTCCGCGGCGCCGACGGCAACTGCGCGCTTGAGCAGCAGATCGGCGATGGCTTCGATGTCATTAAGATCGATGACCGGCACTTTCGCCTGCGGCAACGCAATGTCGGAAGCAATCGCAACGATGTGTGGATCCTCTGGATGAATTAGCGGCTTACCGTTCGCCACACGATGGATTTCCAGCTTGGGAAAGGCATCACGTTTGAACCCCTCGACCAGCACCAGGTCGACCGGGGACATCTTGGCGACCAGTCCGCGCAAATCCCACTCGGGCTCCTCACGCAGCTCGTGCAAAATGGCCCAGCGCTTTGCCGATGAAATAATCACTTCTGTCGCGCCGGCGGCACGGTGGAAGAACGAATCCTTGCCCGGCTGGTCCAGATCGAACCCGTGGTGGGCGTGCTTGAGCGTCGACACCTTGATGCCGCGCGCAATCAGCCGCGGAATCAACTTGGTGATCAGGGTAGTTTTGCCGGAGCCGCTCCAGCCGGCGAGACCGATAATGCGCATGGCCCCTTATAGCAAAACGCCCGGCTTTTAAGCCGGGCGTCAAAAGATCATGGTTTTCGCCGGTTTACTCTGCCGGCTGAGTCCGGGCGCCCCTGGCGCTGCGGCCCATCTCATCCTCCAGCCAAAGGCTATGGTGTTCCTTGGCCCAGTTGACGTCGACGGTACCTTCACCCATGGCCTCGAATGCGCCTTCCATGCCGATGGTGCCGATGTAGATGTGGCCGAGCATCGCTGCCACGAACAGCATCGCAACGACGGCGTGGACCATTTGGGCATATTGCATCGTGTCGATGGTGGTGCCGTAGAACGGGAACATCAGCATATAGCCTGTGATCGCCACCGCAGCGCCGCCCAGAACGACGATCCAGTAGATCGCTTTCTGGCCGCCGTTGAAGCGGTAGGCCGGCGGGTGATCGTCGCCGACGATACCGCCGCCGCCCCTAAACCATTCAACATCGACCTTGTTCGGAATGTTGCCGCCGATCCACATCAGGAAGATCAGCACCACGCCGATGGTGAAGGGGAAGCTCAGATAGTTGTGCGCATATTTCGCCCATTCAGACCAGGTCGTGAATGCTTCCGAACCGAAGGTCGAGACAAACAACGGCCGTCCGAAGGTGATGTTAAGGCCGGTGATGGCCAGAATGATGAAACAGGTTGCCGTCATCCAATGGACGAAGCGTTCGAACATGTTGAACCGAACAATCTTTCGGCCCGAACGGCCGCTCTTGATCATCACCATTCCGCGCCAGAGATAGAAAATGATGAGGATCGCCAGCATGCCGAGAATGGCGATGGCGCCGATCCAGCGCAGCGTCACATTGTGGAAGTGTTGCCAGTTGCGTCCTACAGGGTGCTCCAGCGTGGACGATTTCACGTCCGGGATGGTGACGCGACCCTGGATCGACTTTAGCTGCTGTAGCAGCTGCTGCTCTTTCACGGCATCGGCCGTCGGATTGACCATGCTTGGCTGCTGCGCCGACACGGGAGCCGATACAGTGACAATGAATGCGAGCGCCAGCGCGCCGGCGACCAAGCGCATATGCGCAACAAGCTTCGCCATGCGTTTCCCTCCTGCCTTCAACTGTTTTTCTAAATGGACCGGCGGTGCGGCGCAGACCGCACCGCCAGATTGCATCACGTTGCGATCGACTCGCGATAGGCCGTCTGCCAGCCCCACGCGCCCGAGCCGTAGCCGCGCTTCGATACCCGCTCCTTGTAAATCTGAGCGATGACATCTCCGTCGCCGGCCAGCAGCGATTTGGTCGAGCACATCTCGGCACATAACGGCAGCTTGCCTTCTGCAAGGCGATTGGCGCCGTACTTCTCGAATTCTTCCTTGCTGCCGTCCGCGTCAGGGCCGCCCGCACAGAACGTGCACTTGTCCATCTTGCCGCGCGAGCCGAAATTACCGACCTTCGGATATTGCGGCGCGCCAAACGGGCAAGCATAGAAGCAGTAGCCACATCCGATGCAGAGATCTTTCGAGTGGAGCACGACGGCATCAGCCGTGGTGTAGAAGCAGTTCACTGGACACACCGCCGCGCAGGGCGCGTCGGTGCAGTGCATGCAGGCCATGGAAATCGACCGTTCGCCCGGTTTGCCGTCATTAAGCGTGACGACGCGCCGGCGGTTGATACCCCAAGGCACTTCGTGTTCGTTCTTGCAGGCCGTGACGCAGGCGTTGCACTCGATGCAGCGATCGGCGTCGCAGAGGAATTTCATTCGCGCCATGGTCGTAGCTCCTTACGCTGCTCGAATCTGACAGAGGGTGACTTTCGGCTCCTGCATACCCGTTGCCGGATCGTAGCCGTAGGTCGTGATCGTGTTCGCGCTTTCGCCGAGCACGACCGGGTCGGTGCCCTGCGGATAATTGGCCCGCAGGTCTTCACCCGCAAACCACCCACCGAAGTGGAATGGCATCCAGGCAACGCCCTTGCCGACACGTTCGGTAACAAGCGCCTTCATCTTGGCCTTGGCGCTGTTCTCAGCCCCAGTCACCCAGACCCAACCGCCGTCCCTGATGCCGCGATCGGCGGCATCGGCAGGATTGATCTCGATGAACATGTCCTGCTGCAGTTCGGCGAGCCACTTGTTGGATCGCGTCTCTTCGCCGCCGCCCTCATATTCGACCAAGCGGCCGGTCGAGAGGATGAGCGGGAATTGCTTGGCGATTCCCTTTTCCACCGCCGCTTTCTGCACCGAGAAGCCGATATTCGGCAGCCGGAACTGCTTGGCGTCGGGCAGGGTCGGATACTTCGACACGAGGTCGACGCGCGGTGTGTAGATCGGCTCGCGGTGCACCGGGATCGGGTCGGGCAGACCGAAGGCATTCATACGCGCCTTGCCGTTTCCGTACGGGATGCACCCATGCTTGAGAGCAACGCGCTGGACACCACCGGAGAGATCGGTGGACCAGGACACCGCGTCGGGATTGGCGGGATTGACCTTGTTGATCACCGCCCATTCGGCCGCCGTCAGATCCTTGTCCCAGCCGAGTTTCTTGAGCACGCCAACGGTGAACTCGGGATAACCGTCCTTGATCTCCGAGTCCTTGCTCGCGGAACCATCGGCCAGCATGCTGACCTTTACGGTGGTGCCGTCCGGACGCTTCTCCTCGCGCTCAATACCGAAGCGGGCGCGGAACACGCCGCCGCCGTCCATCGCGGCGAGGTTTGTGTTGTAGAGCAACGGCGTACCGGGATGCCTGACCTCGGGTGAGCCCCAACACGGCCAGGGCAAACCGTAGTAGTCGCCCTTGTTCGGTCCCTTCGTCGCTCGCTGGGTGAGCATGTCGAAGTCGGCCTGATGCGCCATGTGCGACTTGATGCGCTCCGGCGACTGTCCGCAATAGCCGGTGGACCAGCTGCCGCGGTTGATTTCGCG
>DATBHE010000086.1:0-5975 GCA_036557605.1 Pseudolabrys sp. | reverse complement strand
AGACGCTCAAGTCAGCCTTCCTCTCGCCCTTCACACTCGTCTCTTTCGAGAAAGTCGAGGGCCACGCCGTCGACACGAAAGGGCGCAGGATCTACCAAATGCGGATCCGGGCCGTGCTGAACTACGCCGGCATCAGGCTGCGGTGCCGGCGCAAGCTCTGTCCGGAGCTGCACCACTATGTTGTGCAGATCGATGCGGCGTCGAAGAAGGCGACGGTCCTGGGCTGGCTCTTTTTCGAGCAGGATTCCCAGGGCTGGCATAGGTTTGATGCCGCTACTCCAGTCCCTCCATGATGCGCACATCCCGCACGGCGCCGTCGCCGAGCGCGCGCAGAGCTTCGGCGTAGGCAGGGCTGTTATACCCGGTGACCGCCTTTTCCAGACTGGGGAATTCCGAGACGACGAGTCTTTCCTTCAGGCCCGACTCGAAAGTCGCGTACGGGTTCCCGCGGCAAAGATAGCGCACGCCGAATGGCGCCAGCGCGACCGGCGCGAGCTTGGCATAGGCTGCAAGCTTCGCGGGATCCTTGATCTCGCGATAGGCGGTGATCCAGTACGCTTTCGGCATCGGCGGGCGCTCCATGATTGTTGGCAAGTGATCCTAGCGCGGCGGGAAGTGGGTGCGAAAGCGCGCCCGGTCATTCCGAGGCGTGTCGAAAGGCGCGAACCAGAATGACAGCGAGACAGGACAAACCACATTGTGACAGTGTAAGACCACGCGGGGGCAACCAAGGTTCGTCCATGCTCAGATTGATGTCCGCATTTCTTTTCGTGGCGCTATTCGCCGCGCCCGCCTCGGCCGCCAAATGCGGCGGCGATTTCAGCACCTTCCTCGCCGCCGTTGGGCGCGATGCGCAGGCGGCCGGCGTCTCACGCGCCGTCATCGACCAGGCTTTCGCTGGCGTGACGGTCGACCCGGCGGTACTCTCTTTCGACCGCCGCCAACGCGGCATGTTTCATTCGAAAAGCTTCGAGGAATATGCGCGCACGCGTGTGATCCCCCCGCGCATCAAGCGCGCCAAGAATTTGATGCAGAGGCATGCGCAACTGCTCGCGCGTATCCAGCAGCAGTTCGGCGTGCCGAAGGAATTGCTGATGGCGGTCTGGACGCTGGAAACCGACAACGGCACCGGCGACATGGGCAAGCTGCCGGTGATCCGCACCATCGCGACACTCGCGCACGACTGCCGGCGCAGCGAATTGTTTCAGAACGAGCTGATCTCGGCGCTGAAGATCCTGCAGCGCGGCGACCTGCCGCTGCGCGATTTGATCGGTGCCTATGCCGGCGAGATCGGGCAGACGCAGTTCTTGCCGTCATCTTACATCAAGTATGGCGTCGACTTTGACGGGAACGGCCACGTCGACCTGCGGCACAGCGTGCCGGACGTTCTCGCTTCCACCGCCAATCTTCTGAAGGTCAATGGCTGGAAAGCCGGTGCGCCGTTCGGCGAAGGCACCGAGAACTTCCAGGTGATGCGCGAATGGAATCGCTCGGAGACCTATCGCAAGACCATGGTGCTGTTCGCGGAAAAGCTGAGGGAGTAGGGTTTTTTCTCCGCTCATTCCCGCGCATAGCCGTCTGAAGGACGGCGTGCTTTCGCACGCCTATGGCGGGAATCCAGAGCCCAAATGACTGAGTCAGAATGTTGCTGCCCTGGACCCCGCTTTCGCGGGGGGTAAGCGGTGGTTTGTCGTCCACCCTACGGCAACGCCAGATCCGCGCTCCGCAGTGCCCTGGCCGATCCCGTGCCGAGATGCTTCACGACAGCCATTGCCTCCACCATCGTGATGTCCAAAAGTCGCACGCGTTTTGCCGGCAGATACATGATGTTGCCCGACATCGGTGTCGGCGCCTGCGGAAGGAAGACGGCGACCCAGCCGGTCTGCAGCTGCTCGAGCCAATAGCCGAGCTGCCACCCGTCCTCGATATTGACGAGCGCGGGTTTCAGGTTGTCGGAGCTTTCGATCTGAACGAGACCTTCGCCCACGCTCTTCATCAATCGGTACTGCGGCAGCCCGCCGAGGAACGACTCTTCGCTCCAGCGCATGAGGGTTTTGCCGAATGCGGTGCTCGCTACCACGCCGGCGATGACAGCGATGACGATCAGCATCAGGCCGGCAAAAATCTCCTCGCCCGCCTTCCCGATAACGGTGTCCAGTGTCATGAATTCCAGGATCGGCTGGGCCACCTTGGCGGCGAGCTTCATGGCGTGCCCGAGCAGGAGTAGGACCAGGATCAGCGGCAGCAGAAAGAGCAGCCCGCCGACGACTGTCGCTTTCACGAGATTGAACAAAGAGGAATTCGTCTGTTGCTGCGTCTTGTCCATTGACCCCTCCGTAAGCACCCGACCATTTCGCAGGTTTTAGCGGATCGGCGGACCGCACGTTATTGGCCCATGGGGACGGGGGTTCAAACGCGGTGTTGGGCGTCGGCGGCGAGACGACGGGCCCGGCCCGAGCGATGATTTTAACGGGATGGAACCTATTGCCGGCGCGCAAGCCGCATAAAAAAACCCGCCGTTGCCGGCGGGACGAAGGAGGGAGGTTGGGGCCTTCGTCCCAACAGATTGAAACACAAAGTCGTTATCGTCTGTGAGGTGCCTCACATTCGCCCGCTTGCGGAAAGGATACTTTGCCCTGCGCGGATGGCGGGAGACGGGTAAGAATACTGGAGCAGGCCATGCTCGCCCTTGTGATCGCGTACTC
Organism: Pseudolabrys sp.; assembly: GCA_036557605.1. Taxonomy (GTDB): domain Bacteria; phylum Pseudomonadota; class Alphaproteobacteria; order Rhizobiales; family Xanthobacteraceae; genus Pseudolabrys. The sequence goes on along the minus strand of DATBHE010000086.1, from coordinate 3,270 downwards.
CAAGATGATGCTACTGTTCATCCTGATCGGCACGGCCGTGACGCTCTCGCGTTTCGGCGACCGGCAAAGCCGTCAACGCGCGCCCTCATCCTCGTTGTAGATCTGGCCGCCATCGTAGCCGCAGGCGATGCGTCCGAGGCGTGCACGGAAATCCTCCGTATCGAGTACCTGCAGCGCGGCATCGACCGCCGCCGTGTTGGCGGGCGTGCGCGCACGCTCGAGTAAGACGGCAAGCTGTCTGGTCTCGAGATAAGGCAGTGAAGCCCAGAAGCCTTTGCCGAGAATGCGCGCCAGCGCGTGCTCCGGATGAAGCTTGTTTTCCGGGGCGCGGCCGATCTCGTACATGTGGCGCACGGAATCCCACGGGGCACGCTCGCGCGGAAAGCGCGCGGCGACGTCCTTCGCTTCCTCCGCGACGTAAAAGCGGTTGAGCGTGTCGAACAGCATGAACCGGTATCCCTGCGCGAGCAGGAAAGGCTCCCATTCCTGCCACGACGGCTCGTTCGATCCCGGCGCGATCGCCTCGACCACGACGGCCTTCGGCCGATAGGCCTTCCAGTCGGCGCTCTTGAGGACATCGGTCTCGGTGCCCTCGACGTCGATCTTCAGAAAATCGATTTCGTCCAATCCTTGTGCCCTGCACAATTCGGCGAGCGGCATCATCGGCACCTGGATCGTGCGATAACCGGCTCCGAGCGCAGCCGCCGCATCGGCATGGACGGCGCTGCTGGTCGACAGTCCGTGAAAGGCGTCGAAGACGTGGAAGTCAGCCGGCCCACTGCGCGTGCCAATCAGTGCCGCGACCGCGACATCGCGGGGACGCACCCGCGCATAGAGATCGATCAGGCGCTGCTGCGGTTCGACGGCGACGCCCTGCCAGCCCCGCTCATAGAAGAAGAACGACACATTGTCGGCGATCGGGTGGCCGGCGCCGATATCGATGTAGGTACCATGATGCCGTCGGCCAAAGGCCAGCCAGAGATGGGTATCCTCCATGTTCTGTGTGTAGGACAGATCCATAAAGTCGATCCCATTATTTACCGCCAACGCCGCAGAGAATCAGTTTATAGCGTAAGTAATCCCGCGTGTTAGCGTGCGGGCACTAAAGGCCGGAACTTTCATTGATCTGCGCAGTTAGGGGCTCAGATCTACTCGGGAGACGGCCTTTTACGTCTGCAGTCCAGACGGTTACTTGTACATGGCAATCACGTATTGCGGGGCCGCGTTGAATCGCGGCTGAGCGCCGAAATTCGGCCCCGCCGTACAAGACTGCGACTTTCGTGCGGGCGCGGGCGAGCCCGCTTGTTGTGTCAAACCCACGCCGAAGGAGGCGGCGTTCCCGGAATCCGTCATCAGCTCACAAGAGGGACACCATGAATCGTTTCAGTATCATGGGAGCTTCGATCGTCTTGCTCCTTGCAGCTTTTGTGCTCAATCCGGCGCAGGCCTACCACAAGCGTCATCATCGTCATCAACAACAGGCTTCCTACTCCTACAGTCTCGCGTCCGACCACTTCGTACTAAATCAGTCCGAGCGCCGGATCCGCCATCAGCGTGTTCACACGGCACGTCGTGCCAATCGTGGCGGCGCGGAAAATTGTATTTTCACGAATGAAGGTCGCCGCGTTTGCATGGGCGCCGCCCCGCAAGCTGCGATGGCCACTGCGGGCGATGTGCGGGTCGTCGATGCCGACGGAAACCGCGCCTATGCGGCAGCCGATACGGGCCGGATTATCGGGTCGCGCCCTAGCGGCTGCCCGCACGCGTATTGCGGCTGCGGCCTACGCAAATATCTCGGGCTCGAGGACAAACGGCTCAACCTTGCCTCCAACTGGGCGCGGCTGTTCCCACGGGCATCAGGACCGCGCGCGGGAGTTGCCGCGGTGCGCAGAGGTCATGTGATGTACATCGAAGCCGCGGCCGGCGACGGGCAGTGGCTGGTCCGCGACTACAATTCAGGTGGAGGGCTGTCGAGGCTGCACGTGCGCGACGTGCGGGGTTACGTCTTCGTCGATCCCCACAGCGCGGTGGCGAGCCGATCCTGACAGTGACGCGCGTGCGCGTTGGGAAGCACGTGCACGCGCGCCTTACCTTCCCGGCTAAAGTAGCCGAGGTCTAGCCGGCCAGCGCTTTGCGTAGACTAAGCATCTCCTCATCGCGTTCGCGCAGTGCACTTTCCAGACGTTTGATGTTGTCGAACAGGCGCGCGGTCGACAGCCGCAAAAAATAAAAGCCGAATTTCGGATTCTGATAGTAAAGCTGCTCGATTTTCTCGTACGAAATTTCGAGGACAGCGCCGGTTTCCGTACATACCAGCGTCTGGGTGCGCGTGCGGTCTGGGGCGAGCATGCCGAGCTCGCCGACGACGGAGCCCGGCGCGATATCGAGATTGATCTCCTTCAGATGCAGCCGGCCGGAAACCAGGAAATACAAGTCGTTGGCTTTATCGCCCTTGGTGAACAACGTTTCGCCGACCGTGATGGCGCGCTCGGACATGAAAGGCTTGAGCCATCCGAGCGACATGTCACCTTTGCTTGCCTCCTCCACCTGCTTGATCAAGCGCAGCATTTCGTAGAGCCGATAGATGTTGAGCGGAAACAGGATGGAATGCAGCACGACCGTCGGGATACTTCCGAAAAGAATCCCGTAGGTGACAAAGGCGACGTTGCTCGCGAGGCCGACAATGCGTAGCGGAATCATGGTCCGCATGGAGAGCGTCGCGATGACGAGACCCGCCGCCAGAAATCCGACCAAAGTGATGAAATTCATGTGTCCCCCGACAGCCGAATAAGCGGCAGAAATTAGCAGGGATCATCCGGCGGGCAATACCGTCGGCAGCGGACGCGCTCGGCAACATCGCCGCTTCACGATGAACGCAGGGCTGGAAGTGCCGCTCTTTTATTCGGCCCAGAATGCGCGCGCCGCCTCAACCACCAACGCCAGCTTCCGGCGCTCGTCGTCTTCGGTGACCGGATTGCCGGCGACAGTGCTGGCAAAGCCGCATTGCGGACCGATGGCAAGCCGGTCGAGATCAATGTAACGCGCCGCTTCGTCGAGGCGGCGCTTGAGCGCATCAGGGCTTTCAAGCACTGGCGTCTTCGAGCTGATTACGCCCAAAACCACACCCTTGTCTTTCGGCACGAAGCGCAGCGGCGCGAAGTCGCCGGCGCGTGGCGTGTCGTATTCGAGCAGGAAATGGTTCACTTTCGTGTCGGTGAAAAATCGTTCGGCGACCGACTCGTAGCCGCCGGCACCGAGATAGTGACCCTT
>DATBHE010000085.1:0-2114 GCA_036557605.1 Pseudolabrys sp. | reverse complement strand
CGCTCGAATTCCGCCGCGGCCGCCGCGATATCGGTCAACGGCAATGCCGCAAACGCCGCGAACCGGCCGGGATGCCTCGCACAGATCGCCGCCAGCCCATCGTTCACCTTGCGGCACAGCGGCAGCGCCTCGTCGATCGGCTGAGCCTCGATCCAGCAGAACGAGCCCAGCACCGACAGAACGCTCACCGAAACATCCTGCCGATCCATGCGCGCCAGTTCCGACGCGGTTTCATTGAACGCCTCGGCCACCGGGGCGTCGGCCATTCGCGGCAGCTTCAGCACCTCGAGCCCATCCGTGCCACGAACGATGCGCGGTTCTCGTGTGCGCGCCCGCAGCGCGTCAGCGACCTCGGCGGGCTTCCAATGCGCGTGCATGTCAATCATCATGGCTTGCACTCCCTGGCGTGCTTCTTCTGAGGCTTGTCAGCCAGCTTATTGCCTCAAGAAGAGTCGTGCCAGCCCAACCTGGCGATGCCGCTGAAGTCGCCGACGGGTCGGGATTGACAATTCGGCTCGATGACGCCTGTCGGCGGTCCGCGATAGCGTCGATTGCGATGGTCATCCGTCGCCTCGCGAGGTGCTGATTTCGACCTGAGGCCGATGCGGCAGCGCGGCGGCGGCGATTTGGTGTGCGTAACCGGAGCACGCTGCCGTCTTCAGACCAGAGAACCTTTCACCTTGGGCCATGAAGGAGATATGGAGTAGCGTTCTGGGAAAACCCTTTGGCGACGGTCATGCCCGATATCCAAGAGCCGTGGTTGCCGTTTGGCCTTGAAATGAAGACGGTCGCCGTACTTGTCCCAATCATCGGGTCGGTTTTGGCCGTCTGTTATGATGTCGGATATTTCAGCGGAATAGACATACACTATTTCACGGTCTTCGCGCTGTCCGAGCATGTATTGTTCGCGATTCAAGTTCTCCCCTTCACGTTAGGGTTGGCCCTTGGAATCGTTTGCGGCGCCGCCGGAGCAGCGGCCAGCCACAAGCGGCTCGCCGCGAGGGCGCGGTTGTCGCCGGAGCCAGTTCGTGTTGCGCTTGCTTTCGCCCTGATCGGCTCGATCGGCATTCCTCTTGTGGCAGGATTTCCGTCAGTAATTGCCGGTCTAATAGCTTTCATTTCCTTTGCCTACGTTTTCAAAAAGGGCTTTCAAGTTCTGGCGGCTGCAGTCGGGTTTTCGGGAGTGCTGATGGTGACGATGATGTTAGGCAGTGATTTTGCTTACAAAGATATCAATGCAAAAGCGGCGACCAACTCGGTCGAAGAGGGTTCGAGTAAGACACTACAGGGAAGGATAATACGGTCGGGAGACAAAGGGCTGCTATTTCTCGATACGCAAAAGCACGAAGTCACGTTGATTCCCTGGCGCGAGATAAAGGAAGTAAGAAACATTGACCACCGCGGGGCGGTGGAGCGATTCAAGGACTTCCTGATGTGGGCACAATAGCCACGTAGTTGTTCGCCGCCAGATGACACCCGGTGCCGATGTCCGCCAAGTGTTAAAACTGGACCATCGGCGCAGCGCCCATTTCGGTTATCCTCGGAAGCAGCGTTTGCGTTATGAGTACGCGCCCTAAGCGACGGCTCAGCGCGGATTGTCGACGTAGCTCTCGCTCGCCGCCGGATATTCGAAAAAGATCTTGCGCAGCACGCCGGGCGCCAGCCCCGACAGAATATTGACGCTGAGCAGCGGCCGCCCCGGCTTGCCGCTCACCTGATAGGTGAAGCCGAACATCCCCTTCTGGCCGCCGAGCAGCGGGCCGATGATCGGCACCGGGCCCAGAAGAGCATTGACGGCTTGCAGCGGCACCAATGTGCCGTGCAGGTCGACGCTGTCGCGCGTGTAATCGACCATGCCGTCGATGGTGCCACCGAGCACCGGGCCGCGGACCACGCCTTCGCGCAGCGCGACGCGGCCCGGCGCGCGGGTGAAATTGACCCGCATGCCGGTGAATTGCAGATCGCTGCTCGCGGTCGGCGCACCGTATTGTCCGCCGCCGCTCGACGCCGCGCGCTGCAGTTCGGTTTCGTCATGTACGGTAAAATCGCGCACCGTCAGCGTGCCCTGTTGGGCCGGATTGTTGGGCGACGGCGCGTCCATCGCCATGACCAAT
>DATBHE010000084.1:0-3977 GCA_036557605.1 Pseudolabrys sp. | reverse complement strand
CTAGTCGCCTGATTCAGTCAGATTGAAGGGTATAGATGCTTGAGTTTGACACGAGCGTTTTTGGTGGTGAAGTGCCAATCTGCCTTGGTGTGACTGACATTGCGGTCGTGCTCCCAGGCGGCGATTTCGTCGATGAGCGTTTGTTTGTCGGGAATGCGGCGGTCGAGGCATTGGGCGGCAAGGACGCCAAGCTCGGATTCCGCCAGATCGAGCCAACTGCCGTGCTTCGGCGTATAGTGCCATTCGAAACGCTCGACCAGTCGTCTGGCTTCGGCCGGCGGGAAAGCCTCGTAAAGTGACGCCGTGCTGTGGATGTTGAGATTGTCCTGGACCAGCACGATGGCGGTTTTGTGCGGGAAGTGAACATCGGCCAAGTCTTTCAGGACGTGCGCATAGTCGATGGCGGTGCGGCGGTCCGTCACCTTGATGTGGCGCCAGCCCTCGAGGGGCGCGAACAGCATGAACAGGTTGGCGGTGCCGTTGCGTTCGTATTCGTAATCGATACGGGCCGACTGTCCAGGCTTCATCGGGATCGGCACGCGCGTCTCGGCGATGAGTTGCTTCGAGGTCTCGTCGAGGCACACCAGAACCCGCTCAGGATCATGCGGCCGCGTGTAGACGGCGAGCACATCTTCCATTGCGGCTACGAACGCGCTGTTGGCCTTCGGCGGGATGACCCAGCACTGCCGGCGATGCGGTTTGAGACGGTTTTTTTAAGCGTGCGATGGATCGTTGAGTCGCTCACGCGATCGACGATGCCGAGTTCCATAACCTTGTTCTCCAACAGCCGCAGCGTCCAGCGCGCACGTCCTTTCGGCGGTTTGGAGCAGGCTAGCGCGATCAGCTTGGCCTCCTTCTCGCCGTCGAAAATGCGCACCACCGCAGGCGTCGCACGCTGCTTGCGGCTCAACACCGCCTCGAACCCCTCTTCCAGCAGTTGTTTGCGCACGCGGTAGAGCATCGACGCGCTGGTGTCCAAAGCCGCAATGATCTTACTGTCACTCCACCCTGGCCCACCCTCCGAGACATCGGCTTTTAGGAGAATGCGCGCCTTCAGCAGCCGTCTGGCCGGGCCTTTGCCCTTGCGGACAAGTGCTTGCAGTTGCTCGCGCTCCTGCGCACTCAACCGCACCACATACTTCTTTACCGCAATGTCCTTTCCAGCCATGATTCCCTCCGCCGCTCGAATCGCGGCAAGAGCGAATCATCCATTCCTTTCAAATTGGTTGAAGCTGACGACTAGTGAAACTGTCCGTTTCCCGAACATGCTATCCTCCCTGGGTGCTTGGGTACGAATTTCCTCCTTGGTCCAATTCTTCTTTGAGGAGCAGCTCCCGCGAGCTAACATTTTTCAGAGGCGCGGCGGACCGATCGCTCCCACCAGAACTGTACGCCTTTGGCGACCTCCCGCAAGCGTTGTTTCGATTTCCACCAAGCGAAGGGTCCAAACCCCATGAGACCTATTGTGCGAAGGATCGCTTTCCTTTTGGCGGCTGCAACCATCCTCGCCGTCCCTGGCAACGACGTTTTGGCCGATAGCGGGCCATGCTACTCAATGGAGTATGAGCGTTCCGCGTACGCTGTCTGTGAGGTTGATCTTCGTAAGCACACCGTCAGGCTCTACTGGAAGCAGCCGGATGGGTCTCCCTACGCGTATTTTTCCGCTTTGCCGCGCGATCTGGAAAAAGGGGGAGGTGCGCTGTTGTTCGCTACAAACGCCGGCATGTTCGACGCAAACCTCAAGCCCGTGGGCCTGTATGTGGAACAGGGGCACGAACTGGTGCGCGCAAACACCAAGCCGGGCAAAGGCAATTTCCACATGAAGCCGAACGGGATCTTTTATATCTCCGCCAGCAGAGCGGCCGTCGCGGAAACGCAAAAATTTCTGAAGCAGCAACCTCAGGCGACCTAGCAACGCAATCCGGACCGATCCTGGTGATGGATGGGCGCTTGCATCCCCGTTTCAAGCGGGGCAGCACGTCGCTCAAATTGCGTACCGGTGTTGGCGTACGTGCGGACGGCGAAGTCATCTTCGCCATCTCTCAGGAAGCAGTGTCATTTGACAGCTTCGCACGCCTATTCCGCGACGGGCAGAAATGCCCCAATGCCCTGTTTCTTGACGGAGGGAGTGTTTCGAGCTTATACGCGCCGACACTCAATCGCTCCAGCAATGCTATGCCAATCGGCCCCATGCTGGCTGTATTCGAGACAAATAGAGACACGCCTCGGCAGTGAGTACGCCGTACGCGAATTTGAGGGGCGTCACAGTGCCACTGCAAAATCGCGTGAACCCTTTTGGGGAGTTATGCGCCTTCTCTGCCCGTGGCCTGTTCATGGGCAACCGCGGCGGACGTTTTCACACGGACGCGAGGACGCTGACAACGCGTAGTTGGGCGTCGCGGCAATGGATCTGCTGCGTGCTCGACTTTAAGTACCGACGACGCGAGGTCTGGGGCCGTTCCTACACCGAGCTGTTCTTTCTTGACGAACCAACCGCGTTTGCCGCTGGGCACCGGCCTTGCTTTGAATGCCGGCGCAAGGACGCGCTGCTCTTTGCCGAAAAGTGGGGCGAAGTGCACCGATATCGCAAGCCGCCATATGCCGCGGAGATGGACAAGGTGCTGCATGCAGAACGCTTACGAGGACGCGCCAAACGGGTGCATAGGCGCAGCATCGACGAATTGCCCGATGGCGCATTTGCTGCATTCGATGGAGCGGCCTTCGCCATTCGCGGCGACACGCTCCTACGCTGGTCGCCGGATGGCTATGATGCTCGCACGCCGCGGCCGCGCCGGGTTGCTGTCGACGTGCTCACCCCGCCAACGATAATTGGGGTCCTGTCAGCTGGCTATGAATCGCGCTGGCATCCAAGCGCCAAGGATTAGCTCGGTTTTTGAGTGCCGACCACAGGCGCCTGGTGCCAATGGGGCCGCAGCGCGATCCAGTTTTCGGGCATTCGACAGCTAGCGGAGGAATTGGCGCGGATGCGACAAATTCCCGTTGCATCGACGCCAGTCAGACGTCGGACGGTGCTTGATTGGCGGATGGGACACCCGCCCCCGATCGCCGACGCAGACGGGCCGGATCAAGCGGCGGCAAGCGTCCGGGGGCGAATGGCGCGAGGTCGACGTGCCGCGCCGCACCGTCAAGGATCAGTTCGCTCATCGCTTCGCCAGTCGCCGGCGCGTTGAGCATCCCCCAGACACTGTGGCCGGTCGCCACGTAGGCGCCGTCAACGCCTGGCACGGCTCCAATGAAGGCCATCTTCGGTGACCGGTCGGAAACACGTCTGTCGCGCTTTGATAGGCGTTGCAGCCAGCACGGGCGAAATATTCCGACACAGCGCTTCCAGCCGCGCGTGCGCACCGTCATCAGCCGCGACATCGGCAGGATCGACCGGCAGTGGGCCAGTGGTCGAGATTGCACACACCCACGTGGTGCCATCGGCCCGCGGAAAGAGCTCGGGGGTCAGGATTTCGCCGCTCGCCTCCCGATACTCGAGGAATAGCGCCTCGGCCGGAATGGTCATCGCGTGCCTAAAGGGCTCGCTTCTCCGGTGAAGGAACTCGCCGAGGAATACATCCGCAAGGCCCCCCGCCAGATTCGCACAGCCTACCGTGAACGCATCGAGCATTCGCTCGAATGGACACCGCTCGAACCAGCAGCGGCGAACTGAAACGTAGCGTCATCCCCCGCAATTCCTGTGGGCAGAGAGCGCAGGTTCGCCGAATGAACATGGATGGCGCATCGCAGCTTCCTCTATGCTTTTTGCATGAGCGGTGAGCGCCTTAATGATCTGAAGCGGTTCTACGAGCTGACTGGCAAACTGAGCGAGGCCGTCGGCAGCGCGCGGCTGTTGGCGGAGTGCAATGGCAGGCTGGGTTGGCCGCGGCGCGGCGTCTATTTGTTCATGGAAGTCGGCGAGGTTCGCGCAGATACCGGATCAGGGCCCCGCGTCGTTCGCGTCGGCACGCACG
>DATBHE010000083.1:0-11552 GCA_036557605.1 Pseudolabrys sp. | reverse complement strand
GGGCGAAGCAGATCCTGCGTGAACTCGCAGCATTGGACATTCGCGTCGAATTTCCGAATGGTGTCGCTGTCTATGCGATTGACGACGAAGTCGCTGAGCTTTTCTCCAAAGCAGGGGTTTCTGCCGTCGCGCTCGCGGTCGAATCCGGATCCGACCCCGTTTTGAACAACATCATACGTAAACCGTTGAAGAAGCGCCTGATCCGCCCCGCGGTCGAAGCCCTGCGTAAATTCAACGTGCGCTCGCACGTGTTCATCGTCATCGGGTTGCCCGGTGAGCAGGACGAGCATCGCGAGGAAACGCTCCAGATGTTGCTCGCGTGCGGCTTCGACTGGGTCCACGTCTATCTGGCGATGCCGATCTTCGGCAGCCGGCTCTACGACATCTGCGTGGACAAGGGCTATATCGACAACCCGAAATCCCAGGACTTCGTCGCCACCAAATCGGTCATCCGCGCACCGGGTGTCGATCCTGTCAAGCTCGAGGCCTTTGCCTACGAAATGCAGCTGCGGGTGAATTTTGTCGAAAATCACAACATGAAAATCGGCCGTTACGACGTGCCGATCGATTACCTGAAGAACGTCGTCAACAAATATCCCGATCACGCGTTCGGTCACTACTTTCTGGCAAAGTGTTATCACGCGATGGACAGCCATAAACAGGCGCAAGAGCACCTTTCGCAGTTTGCCGAAATCTGTGAGCACGATGATTGGTGGCGTGACCTGGCAGAAAAGTATGGAATCCAGCGGGCTGCGGACGCGACGCAAATACCGCTTCGGGCTTCCGCTTAATTCATGCTCTGCTTCCTTCGACAATGCTGAGCGGCGACTTTGTGGCGATCACTTTCGTCAATTTCAAACCCGACTTCCGAAAGATTGATGAAAAGTCCGCCTTAGTGCGCTCGCGGCCACCGATTATCAGCATTTCAATATCCAACAGTTTGACATAGCCGGGCGCGTTGCCAGGCGGGACGATACTGTCGACAACGAGCACGCGGCCGTTCTTGGCCATTGCAGCACGACAATTTGAAAGGATTTTCACGCAACGTTCGTCGTCCCAGTCGTGCAGTATGTATTTCATTATGTAAGCATCAGCGCGAGCCGGGACTGAAACGAAAAAATTTCCGGATTCGAATCTGCAACGTCCAGCAATTCCGGCGTCCGCCAAATGGCGGTCGCTCTTCGCCCCGGCAACCACTGATGGCTGATCGAAAAGCACACCTTTCAATGATGGATGGGCTTTTAGAATAGTGGCGAGCAGGGCCCCATGCGATCCGCCTACGTCAACGAGTGTCCGGAATTTGGAGAAATTATACGCCGCTGCGATTGCCGGATTGGTGAGACCGGTCGCCGAATCGTGAAAGGCCGCCAAATCGTCAGGGTGCTTCTCAAGATACTCGAAAACCGACATCCCGTGCGCTTTGACAAAGGGCACATCGTTGCTTGCGACGCCTTCCAGCAGTTTTTGCCAAGCGTCCCATTGCCAATCGGAGTTCAGCATCAGCGCTGCGGTGCGCATGGAACCTGGAACGCCGGTTTGCAATGTGGCGGCAAGCGGCGTCAGTTTGAAACGTCCGTTCTTGGTTTCAGAGAAAACGCCGATGCTGGCCAAAGCGCGGAGCACACGATAAAGCTGCGGCGCACGAACATGCGCGGCCTTTGCCAGATCTTCTGCTGTGCGGGGGCCAGCCTTCAGAAGGTCAGCAATGTTTAGTTGCGCGGCAACCTGGATAAGGCGGGACACCCAGTGTCCGATGATGAGATTTAGCATCGTCGAATGTGGTGAAACCTTTTTGGCCATCTGGGTTATTGTCCCTCATCTCCCAAGCGAGTGCAGTGGATGTCCCACCACTGGGTAGCTGGCGCTAGGCGCTTGCCTTCCCTGTCGCGCACAGTCTTTGAATAGAGTTCGAGGATATCGTTGTAGCAACGCCATTCGCCGGGCACTTCATGGCCGAATGGACCCGACGATCCCGGTGAAAAAAGGCGCCCCGTTTTCGGATCGGCAAGCTGGGATACTGTTGATTGATCAAACAGCTTGAAGCTGTCGTAGCCGCACGCTGCAAGAGTTTCCATGTATTGAAAGCCAAAGCGGCAATCCTCGACGCTGACGTAAAGCGGAAGAAGATTACAATGTTTCAGCTGTTCAAGGACACTGCGGTCGACGCCCTCGACGTCAACTTTCAGATAATAAGGTGTTTCAAATTCCTCTATCAGATGGGATAGCGTGACACAGGGTATGCTGATCTGCTGGTATCGCGTCTCATTTCGACTCGCCCATCCAATGTCGAGACTGCTCCAATGGTCGTTCTCCAAGTTCACAAAAAACGATGCGGTCCCGCTTTTCTCCCAAATCGCAGCGTTGACGATCGTTAGCCTTCCTTCGTCGACATAGCTGCTAAATCGCTCGTGCGCTCTTGTGCAAAGGGCAGGATTGGCCTCAAGCGCGACAACATTGAAGCCCCGGCTGAGATAGAATGCCGTGTCGTCGCCGTTGTGCATGCCAAAGTCGAAAATAACTTTGCTGTTTTTTGCAAACGCTCTCATGCCATTCCGAACCTTTCATTCGGAATTGCGTAGACCACAGCTCCGGTTCCACACCAGGTGTGCAAACGAAAAAGAAACCGGTAGTCATGCAAGGTCTCCATGAGCCAAAGAGGACTACGCCAGATGCCATCGGCATTATGATAAACCGTTGCGCATATGATCGGCCGGCTCAGGAGGAGCGTTTTCCTCGCGCCTTTCAAGGCGGCGAGCTCGCCGCCTTCGAGATGCAACTTCAAGAAAGTCGGCGATAGACCCATCGTATCGAGAATGCGAGTCGCGACGCGCGTGGTGCCGGTCTCTGAAAGCTGTGACATGTACCCAAGGCCCTCGCGAAACGGCAGGTCGGCTTCGACATCCGCAAGCGCGCAGTCCGAGTAGTGAATGCGCGCGTCGTCAGACATCCAAGACCGCAGATTGCTGCGCAGGTGCAAAAAATTTGATGGGTCCGGCTCGATCGCCAGGATTTGATCGAATGCTCCATCCGTTTGGCGGACAAATTCTTGTGTCACGTGGCCATGGTGTGCGCCGCCATCAATGAAAAACTCGGTCTCCGTAAGGACATCCGTCACTTCCGGAATGAAAAAGCGGGCGTCGGGAGACAAAGGTGCTCGTTCGAAGATCCACTCCTCGCGCAGTCGGCGCCACGCGAGAAACTGTAAATGATGTGCTCTCGAAATATCGTCGTGCCAGGAGTCCAAGATCTTTTCGGTCTGATCCAGATCCTCCTGCGTCAGGGGAGGCAAAAACCAGCCATTTCCCAGCGGATGCTTGGGCCGGAAGCCTTCGGCCAAGTCGTAGAAGGGAATGACATCTCTGAATCCCCGGGCCTGAAGCGATCGCTCGATTGCGACGTAGGGTGAACTAACGAGGCTCACCGCCAGCCGAAGTTTGGTTCTGGTCTCGCGCGGAACCTCGTCCGGATGAAGCAATGGAACGCTGCACCAGGCCGGTGCAGTTGCGAGTTTCCGCGCGTTAAGATCGATCACTATCTCAAAGTTGCGGCCGACGTTCCCCAGGAACTCGCATGCAAGGCGGCCCATGTTTCCGGCGCCATAAAGGGCAAGCGGCACATCATCAATCACGGGCGAGAACCTGCACGGCGTGGCTGCAATTTCTGCAAGCAGCGACGACGCCTGGCCAGGGTAGGGCAAATCCGCGAATGATCGAGCCAAATGCTGCAATCGAACCCCGGAGCCGTGCGGGCGAATCAGTCGAGTCTATATTTGACATCGCCGCTCTGTGTTGCCCAGCGACGCGATGTCGTGACACGACGGCTTTATGTTATGCTGCAGCGAATCAGTGACAGAAAGCGTGGACCTAACGGCATAGGACGCTATCAGCAAGTCCATGCAGCTCTCTATTTTGCTTCCGACGAACCGGCATGGACCAGTGGCGATATCGAGGATCGCTCAGGTTTGTAGCTGGGCGGCGCCAAATATCGAGGTCATTGTCCGTGACAATTCGGGAAATGCGGAAAAGCGCGCACTGATTGCGCATTTTCGTAACGACTCCTGCAGAATTGTAAGCGTAGATCCATGCGAGCCACTTGAGAATTATTCTGAAATTCTGCGGTTGGCTACGGGCGAGTTCATTTTTTGTCTCGCGGATGACGACCAGTGCTTTGATCACGCCATCGGCACATTGCCGGGACTTATTGACCGGCATGGCAAAGATTTGAATGTTGCGGGCTTTACCGGCACCTACGCTCTCGAAACGACACAAGGCACAACGTTCGCCGAATATAAGGACACCGATTCAGATGATGCGGCAGCTCGTGTCCGGGGCTTTTTGGGTTACCCGGGCCCGAACATGCTTTTTTATTCGGTCATCCGTCGCAGCGTCGCCGATCGGATGGCGCGCTTCCTGAAGACGTTGCCAGTCTTCCTTTCGTTTCACGACCAGAACCTATGCCTGCTGCATCTGCTTAACGGGAAGCTCATACGGATGCCGCGCTTGTTTTATGCCTACGATTTGGGTGTGTGGGAGGCAACGGAGTCGGCCCAGAAACGGGACGCGGATTTCTACAGGGCGGCTGGACTCGATTTGGCAACAAATAAACTACATTGGTTGCTGTGCGGTTTTGAGGGCGCTGTCCTCACGATTAATTCAGACTTGTTTCCGGATTTGCCTTCGCCGAAGCGCCAGGCGATCGCAGACATATGGTTCGGGGCCATGTTTCTGCGATTTAAGCATCAACGGCGAATGACATTTGATTCCAATTTGACCGATGATGCCGAAAGGGTTTGCGAGAAAATACGCGGCGCAACGGGTCAGCTCACTTTCGAAAAAGTGCTGTCAGAAATCTGTGGCTTTATTGGGTTTTCGTCGCCCGATCGCGCGCGCGCATATTTTGACTTCTGGAGTCAGATTATAAATCGGCGGCAACAGCTGTTTCGAAAAACCGGATCCTGAGGCGGAGGCTGACTTTGAAGGTCGTCATTCTCGCCGGCGGGCTAGGCACCCGGATTTCCGAAGAGAGCTACCTGAAGCCCAAGCCGATGATCGAGATCGGCGGCAAGCCCATTCTCTGGCATATCATGAAGCTCTATTCGGCGCACGGTGCCAACGATTTCGTGATCTGCTGCGGCTACAAGGGCTACGTCATCAAGGAATATTTCGCCAACTACTTCCTGCACATGTCGGACGTGACGTTCGATATGGCCGACCATAGCGTTGTCGTGCATCAGCAAAAGGCGGAGCCCTGGCGCGTGACACTCGTCGACACCGGCGAAAACACGCTGACCGGCGGGCGGCTCAAACGCGTTGCGAACTACATCAGTGATGAGCCGGCCTTCTGCTTCACTTACGGCGATGGGCTGAGCAATTTGAATATCCGCTCGGCGATCGAATTCCACTTTAGTCATGGAAAGCTCGCAACAGTCGCGGCAGTGCGGCCACCAGGACGCTACGGCGCGCTCGAGTGTCACGGTCCGGCGGTGACGGCCTTCATCGAAAAGCCGCGCGGCGACGGCGGGCTGATCAACGGCGGCTTCTTCGTCCTGTCGCCGCGCTGCCTTGACCTGATCGAGGGCGACAACAGCAGCTGGGAAAGCTCGCCGATCATCCGGCTGGCAGCCATGGGACAGATGATGGCGTTCGAGCATCGCGGCTTCTGGCACGCGATGGATACGTTGCGCGACAAGACGATGCTGGAAGAGCTCTGGGCGTCGGGAAAGGCGCCATGGAAAATATGGCAGTGACGGCCGCCCTGCACACGGACTTCTGGCGAGGCAAGCGTGTCCTCGTGACCGGCCACACCGGTTTCAAGGGATCATGGCTCGTGCTTGCGCTGCACCGCCTGGGTGCAAAGATAACCGGCATCGGCCTGCCGCCGCTGACGACACCTAATCTTTTTACCGACGCAAAAATAGGGGAGTTGTGTCGAAACAATTTCTTCGACATTCGAGATGCCGCGGGCGTGGCCGGCCTCGTCCATATGAC
Organism: Pseudolabrys sp.; assembly: GCA_036557605.1. Classification (GTDB taxonomy): domain Bacteria; phylum Pseudomonadota; class Alphaproteobacteria; order Rhizobiales; family Xanthobacteraceae; genus Pseudolabrys. The sequence continues at coordinate 5,565 of DATBHE010000083.1, read as the reverse complement.
GCGGCCTGAGATCGTCTTTCACCTCGCGGCGCAACCGCTGGTGCGCGAAAGCTATCGCGACCCACTGACCACATTCGAGACGAACGTCATGGGAACCGCGCATGTGCTGGAATCGCTGCGCAAACTCGACGGCGTGCGCGTCGCCGTGATGGTGACGACGGACAAGGTTTATCGTGCTGCCGAAGTGCCTGGTTCGCATCGCGAAGACGACCCACTCGGTGGTCACGATCCGTACAGCGCGAGCAAGGCCGCAAGCGAAATGGTGATCGAGAGCTATCGTCAGTCTTATCTAGCCGCACAGCCGGTGGCCATCGCGAGCGCCCGCGCCGGCAATGTGATCGGCGGTGGTGATTGGTCCGAGGACCGGCTCATTCCCGATGCCGTGCGTGCCTGGCAGACGGGCAGGGCGCTTCGGGTCCGCAGACCGGACGCGGTGCGGCCCTGGCAGCATGTTCTCGAGCCGGTGTCTGGCTATCTGGTGCTCGCGCAGCGGCTGTGGGAACGGCCGTCGCTCGCCGGGGCCTACAACTTCGGGCCTGAGCTCGGCGACGCGGTGAAGGTGCGCGATCTTGTCGAGCTCGCATCCGCGGCCCACGGGGAAGGCATGGTCGAGTATGGCGACGGCAGCGAGGGCCCCTATGAATCGGGATGGCTTGTCCTCGATGCCGGAAAAGCCGAAAGCGTGCTCGGCATCTCGCCACGCTGGACGCTGATCGAGGCGGTCAAGCGGACGATGGCATGGTATCGCGCCTATTCTGGCGGTGCCGACGCGCATGAACTTTGTGTTCGCGACCTTTCAGATTTTGGATCGTTCATTCGCGGCACTGAATCCATTGCGCATTCCGGGGCAATGGCTGGCTGAGAATTGCGATGCGTTTTACGCCGATGGCTTTATCGGGTGCCTATTTGATCCAGCTCGAGCCGCGGGTCGATGCGAGAGGGACTTTCGCACGTGCATTTTGTGCGCATGAATTTGCTGCAAAGGGACTTACGGCGTCATTCGTGCAGGCAAATATCAGTTCCAATGTGCGAGCAGGCACCGTGCGGGGACTTCATTTTCAGAATGCGCCGCACACGGAGACTAAACTCGTCCAATGCGTGAAAGGGTCGGTTTACGATGTGATCGTCGACATCCGTAAAGAATCTGCGACCTATCTCCGATGGGCCGGGGTCGAACTCTCCGACAGCAATGGGGCGATGATGTACGTGCCAGCTGGCTTTGCGCACGGATATCAGACTTTGAGCGACGGCGCGAACGTCCTGTATTTGGTAAGCGAGTTTTATGCGCCGGAGGCAGAAGGCGGTCTTCGCTACAGCGATCCGAAACTTGAGATTGAGTGGCCACTTGCGGTTTCGGATATTTCCGAGAAGGACGGCCGATGGCCGCTGCTTACGGCCTAACCCTGCTCACCGGTGCAACCGGATTTGTCGGCCGGCAGGTGCTGCGGGCGCTCGGTGAGCGCGGCTGCCGCGTGCGCGCAGTTGTGCGGGACAGCAAACAAGGCCATCTCGCCCACGATCCTGCGATCGAAACGATCGTCACCAGTCCGGATATGTTCGCGGAAAGTGCCAGCTGGTGGACAGATGCGTGTCATGGCGTCGACACCGTGATCCACGCCGCCTGGTACGCGGAACCGGGCAAATATCTCCAGTCACCGAAAAACCAGGACTGCCTGTCCGGCACGCTTCGGCTCGCCGAAGGCGCGGTGCAGGCGAAAGTGCGCCGCTTTGCCGGAATCGGTACGTGCTTTGAATACGATCTCGACGCGGGCCGGCTGAGCATCGCGACGGCGCTCAAGCCAATCACTCCCTATGCGCAGGCCAAGGTCGACGCGTTCAATGCGCTCTCGGTGTTACTGCCAAAGCAGGGCATCGCGTTCGCCTGGTGTCGGCTCTTTTATCTCTATGGCGAAGGCGAGGATCCCCGCCGCTTTGTACCGTACCTGCGCGCCAGGCTGGAGGCCGGCGAGCCGGCAGAATTGTCGACTGGCAGTCAGATCCGCGATTTCCTCGACGTGCGTGAAGCGGGGCGCATGATCGCGGAAGTCGCGCTCGGGCCGCAGGAAGGTCCAATCAACATTTGCTCGGGCAAGCCGATCACTGTGCGTGAATTAGCCGAAAACATTGCCGACGAATTCGGCCGCCGCGATCTGCTGCGGTTCGGCGCGCGTGCCGATAATCCGGTCGACCCGCCCTGTGTCGTCGGCATTCGCGGCTGACGGCCTTACGTTTGGTTAACCACTGTTAACTATTGTCCTGTAGGAAGACGGTCGCACGCTCCCACGCAGGACAGACCCATGAAGGCCCGGCTCGAACCGCGAATCAATCTCGCCGGACGCACGCCACTGGAAACTGTCATTCCCCTTGCCACGCCGTTCATCGTCTTCGTGGATCCGGCAAGCTCCTGCAACTTCAAATGCACATTCTGCCCCACTGGCCATCGCGACATGATCGCCGAGACCGGCCGCTTCCAGGGTGTGATGAAACTCGAGGTTTTCCAGAAGATCATCGACGACCTCGGCGAGTTCGAGAAGCCGATCAAGGTCCTGCGCATGTACAAGGACGGCGAGCCGTTCCTGAACAAGCGCATCGCCGACATGGTGGCCTACGCGAAAAATTCGGGTTGTGTCGACTACATCGACACGACGACGAACGGCACGTTCCTTTCGCCCGACCGTGTCGGGCCCGTGCTCGAGGCGGGCATTGACAAGATCAATATCTCCGTCGACGGCATGAACGAGGAAACCTATCTGCGCTTCACGGGATTCAAGTTCGACTTCAAGAAATTCGTCGACAACATCAAGTGGATCTACGCCAACAAGGGCAATTGCGAAATCGTCATCAAGATTCCGGCCGAGCTCATCACCGAGGCGCAGCGCCAGGAATTCTTCGACACTTTCGGCGATCACTGCGACCGCATCTTCGTCGAGAACTTCGCGCCATGCTGGCCGGAATTCGATATCGAGAAGCACACCGGCGTCAGGATCAGCAAGGGCATCTATCAGCAGGACATCGGCGAGACCGACACGTGCCCGTATATCTTCTACGGCTACTCGGTGAACGCGGACGGGCTCGTGAGCTCCTGCTTCCTCGATTGGGGTCGCAAACTCGTGATAGGCGACGTGCGCATCCAGTCGATGAAGGAAATCTGGAATTCGCAGGCGATGAACGCGCTGCGGCTGCAGCATCTCGAAGGGCGGCGGAAGCAGAACCATGTCTGCGGCAATTGCGGGCAATTGAGCCATTGCCTGCCCGACAATATCGATGCTCATCGTCCGATGTTGCTGGAGAAATTCAAGGCGCGCGTGGCGGTTGATCCGGGCCTCGAGCCTCCGGGAGGCAGCGGCCGCAGGTTTGCGGCGGTGGCGGCCGAATGAAGATCCTGCACGTCACGCCGCATCTTGGCGGTGGTGTAGGCAAGGCGCACGCGGCCCTCAGTGCGATTTTCCCCGAAGTTGTTGAGCAGACTTTCGTGCTGCTCGAGCCGCCGCGCGAGCGCCGCTATGCGGAAAAAATCGAAGCTGCCGGCGCGCAAGTCGTCGTGGCCGAGGATCTTCATCACGTTGCTGCACTGGCGCGCAAAGCCGACATCGTCCAGTTCGAGTTCTGGAATCATCCGCGCATGTTTGAATGCCTTGCGCGCGCCGATTTCCCCGCCATGCGCAGCATATTCTGGTCGCATATCTCCGGTCTTGCGAGGCCATTGATCCAGCTCGCAATGATGGCGGAAGCGACCCGCTTCGTGTTCACGGCCGAGGCTTCGCTGCACTCGGAAGCTGTCGCCGCTCTGCGAAAGAGGAGTCCGAAAAAGATTTCCGTGATCAACAGCGGGTTCGGCTTTTCCGGCGGGGCGCCGCGCATTGCGCGCGGCCGCAAGCCAGGAATTGCGTATCTCGGAACGGTCGACTTTGCGAAGATGCACCCGGGGTTCTTCGATGCGGTCGACTCGCTGGGTGATGACAGCGTGCGTGTCGCCGTATGGGGGGAGGCCGATCCGCAAGGGCCTGTTCTCGCGTGGGCGCGGGCGATGCGTCATCCCGAGCGAGTAGAGTTCATGGGCCCGACATCAGATCCGGCCGGTGCATTGGCGCAGGCCGATATCTTCCTTTATCCGCTGCAGCGCGATCACTACGGAACGGCGGAAAATGCGCTGGTTGAGGCTATGTCGCTGGGCCTGGTGCCGCTTGTACTCAACAACCCGGCGGAAAGGGCCATCGTCCGCGATGGCGAGACGGGATTCGTTGCATCCTCGATCGAGGAAATTGGCTCGCTTCTGGAAATGCTGCTCCTGCTGCCGGACATCCGTGAGAAAATTTCGCGCAATGCAGTGCGCACAACGGCGGAAACCCGCACACCCGCGCTTTCCGCACAGGACTTCATGATCCTGTGGCTCGGCGTGCTGGCGGAGCCGCCGCGAGTCTGTGAGTTCACAGGCGCAATCGGTACGACGCCTGCCGAATGGTTCCTTTCCACTCAACGTCTCATGGGAGCGCCGTGGACGTCCCAGGGAATTGTTGAGTCGACGACAGCTTCGAAAGGCACGCTCGCTCATTTCGAAAACGCATTTGCCGGCGATGAATCCTTCACGCTTCTGAGAAAATTGGGCGGCTGAATCCGAGCGCGCCCGACGAAGCCGGCCCGCCTGATTGTCCCATCACCCTGCAATGAGGCCGCTATTGATGCGAGGTTCCGCGTATCGGCGGCCTGCCTTCATCCGGCACCGAGCAGTTCCATGCATTTATGAAAGAAATAAATCCCCAGTGCGAGGCCGCCGATCGACGACCAGCCTGACACTATATTCCCCGCCCGCTGCGTGAGCGCGCCGCAGGCGATTGCCGTTCCGAAGGGGAGGCCTACAAGAAGGATGATGAGCAGTACATACATATCAGTATCTCATCTTGTGATAACTGCGATCGTGCATACGACGCCGAGGACAAGTGAGGACAGGTAGCCACAGTAATACAGCTGAATGGCGTCGCTACCCCCCATGATCGGCCGCTTCGCCCGGTTGCGGGCAATCTCATAAAGAATCATCGCAACGCTGATCGCGAAGAACACGATCGCCGCGCCAGCAAGCTGGATCTTTTCCATCGCTGCGCACTCAGTCCGCCGCTGCTTCTCCCAACGGTTTACCGAGCCGTTCGGGAGTCTGCCCCCATGGGCCGAACTAACCCACTCCTGAGCTCCATCGGCATTCCAGCGCGAACAGCAGAAACACGCAACCCAAAAACCGTCTGACCAGACACAACTCTTCATCATTTCGGCTCACCTGGCTCTTTCGGCGATCTGTCGCCGATCGGACCGGCCATACCGGACGTACTAGGAAAATACTCCTAATTATATACTTTGAACCACAAGACGCAGGATGTAGGGTTTGCTGGCCCTTCGGAGCGGTCCGAAGGTGCTGGCGCGCCCGAAATTGTGGTTACAGAGGAAATGGCGGAGGCCGGTCACTCAGCTTATTACACAAAGCGCCATTATCGCGGCGATCGGCCTATAGACTATGAAACCGTAACCGCTATTTACCGCGCGATGCTCGGGGTTTCGTTGCGTGCTCGAAAATGA
>DATBHE010000082.1:0-21076 GCA_036557605.1 Pseudolabrys sp. | reverse complement strand
TGCGAGGAAAGCATTGATGACAAGCTTGGGAACCGCCTGGATGGGAATATAGAGCCGACGCTCGCGTGCATATTCGCCGACAAGTGAGCCATCAGCCGCATGCACGCGGGTCATTACCGGCGGCTCATAGTCCTGCAACTGCGAATAATCCGGCAGATCCTTGGAAAAGTGCCAAAGCAGTCCGGCGGCGGCGGCCACGCCGACCACGAACAAAATCGTGCCGGCCGCGAACAGGAAGCCGAAGAAGCGAAGCAAGAGCTTCATGATTGCGTGGCCCCTTGTTGCATCCGGGCTTTGTACATCATTGCGCCGAGCCCCGAAGCAATCAGATATTTTACCACCGCCCGACCGCCTGTGCCTGTTTCCGGGCCATCGTCCTGTGTTTGCTGGGTTTTATGTTGAAACTGAGGCCGGGGGCTCATCTTAACGACGCCCTCCACCGGCTCCAGCAATGCGTGGCGTAAAGAACGCGTCGACTGCCTTGACCACAGCCTGGGCCGTGCGTGCCCGCCAGGCAGGTGAATTTAGCTGCTTGAGGTCGTCTTTCGTCGACATATAGCCGAGTTCGATCAGCACGGATGGTACATCCGGTGCCGTTAACACTTTGAAGCCCGCCGATTTCAGAGGATGCTTATGGAGGCGAGCTGCGCTCTTGAACTCATCAACGACAGTACGCGCAAATTGCGTCGAGAACGTCTTGGTCTCGCGCTGCGCCAGATCGACAAGAATATTGGCTACGTCATTGGGTTCGGCGGTCAAATCGACGCCGGCGATGACGTCGGCCTTATTCTCCGCCTCGGCAAGCCTTGCGGCCTCCGCATCGGAAGCGGTTTCAGAGAGCGTGTAGACGGTGGCACCCTCGGCTTGGCCCTCCCGGCGCGGCAAAGCGTCCGCATGAATTGAAATGAAAAGCGCGGCTCCGCGTGTGCGCGCAAAACGGACCCGCTCGGATAATGGGATAAAACTATCGTCAGATCGCGTCAGGGCAACGCGGTATTTTCCACCGCTTTCAAGCTTCTCGCGAAGCGCCTGCGAGAACGCGAGGACAATATCTTTTTCGAGCTCTCCCCCCGAACCTTTTGTCCCGTTGTCGATACCGCCGTGACCCGGGTCGACGACGATCAGCGGACGCGCGTCCCCGTCAGCTTTGGCGGGCGGCTCGCTTGGTCTGGCGACGGAATTGTGGGCCGGGCGCGTCTGCAGCGAAATGTTCCGCACGAATGCAGCGCGATCGGTCGCCGCAAGATCGAGCACCAGTCGGGCGGGTTGGCCTTCCACGGCGTCCAACACGAAGGCTTTTTCGATGCGCACCGGCCCCTTGGTATCGAGCACGATGCGCGAGCCGCCTTGCATGATCAGCCCATAGCGAAACGCCTTGACCAGGCCGCGGCTCTGGACGCCGGTTTTGGTCGGCAGCTTGAAGTTGACCTGCGGCAGGTCGACGACAACTCTGTAGGGATCAGCCAGCGTAAAGGCAGCGAGATCGATCTTCCGGTTCAGGTCGACCACGAACCGGGTCTGTTTGTCGTCGCCGCCGATGCGCATGTCGGTCGCCACGACCTCCTGCTCCGCGGCAGCCGTAAGCACATGTTCCGTCGCGGCCCCCTCGGCGGCGAAGGCAATTGAGTCGCACAAGAATGCGCAAACCAGAGCGCTGGTGACGGCAATAGCGCGGACTATCACGAATCCGAACCCTTGATTGCGCGCTTTTTAACCCATTAAGGGGCCCTCCGGTTAACGGATATTGAGGAGCAAGGCGAATCCACGCCCGGTGTTGCCTGGCTGCAAAGCTTCCCTTGCCAGTGCGGGCGCCGGGCCGTATGTAAGTTGTGCTGACGGTTAGAGTTCCGGTTGTGCCGTGTTCGGGCCCCGGCCGCTTAGGCCCAGTACCGCCCCCCGAGGAGGTCGGCGGACGGCCAAAGTGAAACGAGCCGAAACCCTTGTGAAGGCACCCGGAACAGCGCGCGGCATGAAGCCGTTCGCAACCTGACTGTGAGCGATGAGAAACCTCGGTTTGCGCTTCAAGGCGCGGCCGCAGTGACACGGGTCGCACGTTTCATGCTGCCAAATATGCAGCAAAGGTATTTTGAGGTCTTCAACCCACACGCCGCTATTGTGGCGGCGCGTGATGGTATGGGCCTTGGCCACGCGCCCCTTCCCTTCAACACCTATCAGGCCGGATCCCCGGACATACGACTTGCGCCGCCTGCTACGCGCGAGCCCGTGGGAGTTCGCGGCCCAGTGAGATTTTCCAATGGCCGACAAAATGTTGATCGACGCGACCCACCCGGAGGAGACCCGGGTCGTCGTACTCCGCGGCAATCGCGTCGAGGAATTCGACTTCGAAAGCGCCAACCGCAAACAGCTTCGCGGTAACATCTACCTCGCCAAGGTTACGCGCGTTGAGCCGTCATTGCAGGCGGCCTTTGTGGAGTATGGCGGCAATCGCCACGGTTTCCTTGCTTTCTCCGAAATCCATCCGGACTACTACCAGATACCAGTCGCCGACCGGCAGGCCTTGATTGCCCAGGAGGAACGCGACCAACGCGAAGCCGAAGCGGAAGCCGACCATCGCGCTGGACGCCGCGGCCGTCGCTACCGTCATCGTGGCGCTGAACACAATCGAAATCGCGACGTCGTGCAGAGCGAGCCGCTCTCCGCGGAAACCGCCTCAGCCGAAACGGCGGAACCTCCGATAACCGACAATGCATTTGGTGAGCCGGCGCAGGTTGCGCCCACGACGGATTACGTCTCTGAACCGGATGCTGCGCAATCTGAATTTGCACCTGAGGCGCATGAGGACGCGGCACCCGAAGAGCCGTCCGGCGAGAACACTATTCCTCCGGTCGACGCCCCCGTCGATACGATAGCCGAGGGCGAGCAACCGTCCGCCCCCGCCGAAGGCGCCCTCACCGCCGAGACCTTGCCCGATGAAGTGACGCACCACGCTGAATCGCCGGCCCCCGAAACGACCGAAAACGGTAACGGCGAAGAGCATGGCGACGAAGAGGCGGTCGAGTCAGTCGGCGGCGCCGATGCCCTTGAGGAAGTGCAAGAGCGAATGCCGCGATTCCGGCGCCAGTACAAAATTCAGGAAGTGATTAAGCGCCGGCAGGTAATGCTCGTGCAGGTCGTCAAGGAAGAACGTGGGACCAAGGGCGCTGCGCTAACGACATATTTGTCACTTGCCGGGCGTTATTCAGTCCTGATGCCGAACACCTCGCGCGGGGGCGGTATTTCCCGCAAGATCACTTCGGCCGAGGATCGTCTGCGGCTCAAGGAAATCGCACAGGACCTCGAGGTGCCGGAAGGCATGGGAGTGATTCTGCGTACGGCGGGCGCAAGCCGGACCAAGATCGAGGTCAAACGCGACTTCGAATATCTATTGCGTCTGTGGGAAACGGTACGCGACCTCACGCTCAAATCGACGGCGCCAAAGCTGGTCTACGAAGAAGGCTCGCTCACCAAGCGGTCCATCCGCGATCTTTACGGCAAGGACATCGACGAAATCATCGTCTCCGGCGAGGAGGGCTACAAGGAAGCGCGCGAATTCATGCGCATGCTAATGCCCAGCCACGCCAAGAACGTAAAGCAGTACAAGGATACGCAACCGCTATTCACACGCTACGGCATCGAAAGCCAACTCGATGCCATGTTCTCACCGGTCGTTCAGCTCCGTTCGGGCGGCTACATCGTGATCAACCAGGCCGAGGCGCTGGTTGCAATCGACGTCAACTCGGGCCGCGCCACCCGCGAGCATCACATCGAAGATACCGCGCTGAAGACCAATTGCGAAGCCGCCGATGAAATTGCCCGTCAGCTGCGTCTGCGGGATCTCGCCGGCCTGATCGTCATCGACTTCATTGATATGGACGAAGGCCGCAACAACCGCACGGTTGAACGGCGCCTGAAAGAGGCGCTCAAGCATGATCGTGCGAGAATCCAGGTGGGCCGGATTTCGCATTTCGGCCTGCTGGAAATGTCGCGGCAGCGCATTCGCACTTCGGTGCTGGAAAGCTCAACTGAGAAATGTCCGGTCTGCGGCGGAAGTGGCCATGTACGTTCAGTTTCCTCGGTCGCGCTTCAGCTGCTGCGGGCTGTCGAGGAAATGCTGATCAAGGCTGCAACACACAATCTGATCGTGCGCACACGCGCTGAGGTCGCGCTGTATGTGCTTAACCACAAGCGTGCTCATCTGCGCGCGCTCGAAGAACGCTTCCGTATTGTCATTACCGTGTCGGCGGATCCGTCCGTGACCGGGCAGCAGTCGTACGTCATAGATCGCGGTGAGCAGGTCCACAGTCCGGAGGCGGCCCGCAATCTGGCCGCCCAGCAACCACAACTTCCGCCCTCCGTTGCGGAGGCCGAAGAAGAAGACCTCGTTGAAATGGAGGAGCACGACGAAACAGCCGAGTTCGCCGCGGCTGAGACGGAAGAAGTGCGCCGCGAAAACGGTGAGCGAGAAGGCGGCCGGAAGCGGCGCCGCCGACGCGGACGCGGCGGACGCGGACGCGGTGGCGAGCACCGTCAGGACGTGCCGACATTTACGCACGACACTGTCGCCGAGCACGCCGTTACGCACGAAGACCATAACGGCGCTGCCGAAGAAGATGGTTTCGGACAGACACAACCCAATCACGAGAGCGCTCAGATCGGCGAAGGCGAGCCCCGCGAAGGCGGCCGGCGCCGGCGCCGGCGCGGCCGGCGCGGAGGCCGCAGAAATCGGCATCGCAACGACGAGAGGCCGGCGCATTCACTGGAGATGAATTCGGACGCGGAATTTCAGGGCTCTGCAGTATCCGAAGATGTCCCGCAGCATGACTCTGGCCCAACCTCCGTCGAGCCGACGGAGTACCACCCTGTTCCGCCATCCGAGCCGCAGGCAATGCCCGCCGACGAGCAAGACGCACCACGCCGCCGTTCGACCATTCGCGAGCGGGCGCCGTTCTCCGCCGACGGCACAACTCCGGCAACCACAAATCTTCCACCATCGGCACCAGTCGTCTCCAGTTCGGGCACGGATGAGCCGGCAACTCCGAAGCGCGGCTGGTGGGGCAAGCGTTTGCTCGGTGATAAGGGATAGATGCGAGGGTAAAGTCCTGCCGATCGAAAACGGAAGACTATTGTACGGTCGATACGACTACTCCTGAAATCGTCGGGAAAGCCCGCTATCCTTTCCACCGCATCGACACCCAAAAGGAGCCGATCCGATGCTGCGAATCCTTGCCCTCACCTTGATCCCCCTCCTGCTCGCGGCAACGCCGTCCGCAGCCGTCACATCGGAGGAAAAAATGGAAACCTGCAAAGTCGGCGCCGAAAGCCAGCAACTTCAGGGCGCCAAGCGCTCGGCCTTTATCAAGAAGTGCATGTCGCAGGGAAACTATGAGCCGGCGGCTCGCAAAAACGCGTCCAAGCCGCCACAGAAGAAATAGCAGCAACCTTTATTGCGCCGATGCCTCGGGAGCGGCCCTCGCGGCGGGCCGCTCCAGCGGCTTGACTTGAAATGCGCGCAACTGGCCGCGGCGAAGCACCTCGATGGCCACGCCGCGGTTGATGCGGCCGGCGTTGAGCGCGCGGATCAAATCGTCGACGCCGGTAATTGATGCGCCGTCAAGCCGCACGATCGTATCAAAGCTCATCAAACCGGCCACCGCCGCTGGTCCCTGCGGCTCGAGCGCGGTGATCATGGCGCCCGACACATTATCAATGTCGGCTGCGCGCGCTTGCTGGCGCGGAACAGCCGTCGTTTGTGTCGATATTCCGATATAGGCCCTGCGGACACGACCGTGTTGAATCAATTCGGTCAGCACAAATTTAGCGGTGTTGCTTGCAACCGCAAAACAGATGCCTTGCGCGCCGACAATGACCGCCGTGTTTATTCCGATGACCTCGCCGCGCGACGATACCAGAGGGCCTCCCGAATTTCCCGGATTCAACGCCGCGTCAGTCTGGATCACGTCCTCGATCAGCCTCCCCGTACGCGCGCGCAGTGAGCGGCCCAACGCTGAAATCACACCGGCCGTCACGGTGGATTCAAATCCGAGCGGATTGCCGATCGCGACCACCAATTGACCGCGTCTAAGCGCCTTGGAATCGCCTAGTGAAGCGCTTGGCAGGTCGCGTACAAAGCCGGCACGCAGCAACGCCAGGTCGGTATCGGGATCTTCGCCGAGGCTTCGCGCCTCCATCACGTTGCCGTCGGCATCCCGGAGACGAACTTCTTTGGCACCTTCGACGACATGGCTGTTGGTCAGCACCAGTCCGTCCGGCGCAATAATCACGCCCGAGCCGCCGCCTGCGGGACGGCCGTTCCTTGCGCGGACTTCAACGCGCACGACGGCCGGCCCCACCGTATCGGCAACGGAGGTGACAGCATGTGAATAGGCATCCATGATCTCGGTGTCGGGGGCGGATGGCGATGCAGGCTCGCCGACGTCCCGAACTTCGGACGGCGTTACAGAATCGAACATTAGACCGTTGGGGGTTGGGTGGATTGGAAACAGATGTAGGTATTGCTCGCCCCAAAGAAAAGATGCGCTTCTGGGCCGCTTTTGAGGCTTGTTCCAACGCGATTCAAATTGAACTGTTCTGTTTAACATTCATCAAGCCTGCAGCGGTAAACTGCAACGGGAACGGGTCAATCTCGTCTTAAGAAACGATGGGCAAGGAAAAGGCAAAGACGGTCCGCAGCAGGACTCTTTCGGCAGGTGAAGGTCGCCGCGCAGTCATCGTGATGGCGGCGCTCACCACCCTGTTTTTTCTCGCGGCCTTTGTAACCGCGGGCTCCTACTTCTCCACCGATCCGTACGTGATGAATTCAGTATCCAAGGTCACGCCGTTGCCGCCTACCGAGGGGGGTGAAGCCGCAAGTCGCGTTGCATCGATCGTCCTCGAAACCGACAAGAAAGGCCGTTGCGAGGAACGCCACTTCGACAATCGCACGGGCAAAATGGTCTCATCCAACTATGTCAATTGCGATACGCGGCTGGAACCCGAGCGCGATACGACGCCTTCAGAAAACATCAACCGCGAACGCATTCGCGCAATTCTTGGCGCATTCAAAAAGTGACGTTAGCAACGGGCGTGACTAACGCCTGAGCCAGTTTCCAATTCGCTCTACGGCCTCGTGCATCTCGGCGGCCGAGCCCGCGTAACAGAAACGCAGGAAATGTTTTCCGTTGACAGGATCGAAATCGATTCCTGGCGTTGCAGCAACGCCCGCCTCATTAAGCATCCGCTTCGCGAAATCGAGACTATCGTCGGAAAAGCGTGAAACGTCGGCATAAAGATAGAATGCTCCGTCGACCGGCAGAAATTTGTCGAGACCGGCTTTCGGCAGACCGTCTGTAAGTATTCGACGGTTTTCTTCATAGCCATGCTTGACTGCTTCCATCTCGTCGCGTCCTTCGAAAGCAGCTTCGGCAGCGATCTGACTCAGTGTCGGAACTGAAATTGCGAGATTGCCTTGCAAGCGCTCGACCGCGCGGACGAGAACGTCTGGCACGACCAGCCAGCCGACACGCCAGCCCGTCATGCAAAAATATTTTGAGAACGAATTGACCACAATAGTCCGGTCGGACACGTTTGCCGCGGTCTCCGCGGCGAAGGCGTAATCAAGCCCGTGATAGATTTCATCGGAGATCACGTGGATGCCTTCGGCCTCGGCAATCGCAATCAGCCGCGCGAGGGCGTCTGCATCCATCATCGTGCCGGTTGGATTGGCGGGGCTTGCAATCACCACGCCTCTAAGCGGCTTTTGCTGATGTGCAGCGAGGAGCGCTTTCGCCGACAAAGCCCAACGCGTCTGCGCTGACGTTTCGATCAGCACCGGTTCGCAGCCGAGTGCAGACAGGATATGTCGATATGGGGGATACCCCGGGTTCGCGAGGGCCACGCGATCGCCAGGCTCGAATAGAGACAGGAAGGCCAGAATAAACCCGCCTGAAGAACCGGTCGTCACTACAACGCGCGTCGGATCGAGCGCGAGGTCGTAGACATCCCTGTAATGGCGGGCGATCCGCGCCCGCAAAGAAGCCGTCCCCAGAGTTTCGGTATAGCCGATGCGTCCGTGCGCCAACGCTTTTTGGGCGGCCTGGATCGCCGTTGCCGGTGCCGGGGCCGCCGGCTGCCCGACCTCCATGTGAACGATCCTGGCACCCTGCGCCTCCCGTTGCGCAGCTGCCGCCATGACGTCCATGACGATGAACGGGGGTACATCGCTGCGTTTGGATGGCGCCAATAGCCTTTTTGCCGCGTCAAGCATTGTTTTCCGCCGATCGGGGCTCGTTTTCCTGCCCCGCTGCCGCCGCATTCACCAGATTGCTTGCAGCGCGCACCGTCATGACTGAAGCGTGATTACAGGCCGCGTTGACCGCCTGTAAGCGCCTCAATAGTTTCACGCGCATTCGGTACACATCAGGAATGTCCTTGGACTGCACCCCTATCAGGACGCGTCGCACGGCGCCAGCAACCCGGGCGATGGCCTTGTTTACCGCCACCGTGCTCAGCGCGGCCAGCGTGGCCAACGCGCAGGATAGTGCGACGCGCGGCATGCCGCTTATTCGTGATGCGGAGATCGAGCAGTTGCTGCGTGATTATGCGCAACCGATCCTGCGGGCGGCAGGACTGGCCAAGCAAAACGTCAAGGTGGTGGTCCTCCGCGATCGCTCGTTCAACGCTTTCGTGATGGACGGCCGCCATATTTTCATCAACGCGGGCGCGCTTTTCGACGCGAAGACGCCCAATGAAGTCATTGGCGTATTTGCGCACGAGACCGGACATCTGGCCGGCGGCCATCTTCAACGCCTTCGCGAGCAGCTAGCCTCCGCGCAGACCGCATCGATCATTGCGCTGCTGGCCGGAATCGGAGCAGCGGTCGCCGGTTCGCGTTCCGGATCAGGCGGCGCCGATATCGGAGCCGCTGCGATCATGGCACCGCAGTCGGCCATCATGCGCTCGATGCTCGCCTATGTGCGCACCCAGGAAGATCAGGCCGATCACGCAGGAGTGAAATTCCTTAACGCGACAGGCCAGTCACCGCGCGGCATGGTGGAATTGTTCAAACGCCTCAGCAACGAATCATTGTTCAATTCGCGCTACATCGATCCCTATATGCAGACGCATCCAATGCCGGCTGACCGCGTCGCCGCACTTGAGACCATTGCGAGGGCAAGTCCTTACTGGGATCGCAAGGATTCCAGCGAACTGCAGATGCGCCATGACATGATGCGCGCCAAGCTTTCCGGTTTTCTGGAGCGTCCGGACACGGTCGCCCGGCGCTATCCGGCGTCTGATCACAGTCTGCCGGCTCGCTACGCTCGCGCCATTTCGACTTACCGGCACGCCGATCTGCGCCAGGCCATCGCGCAAATGGACTCGCTCATCCAGGCGCAGCCGAACAATCCGTATTTCTACGAACTCAAAGGCCAGGCTCTGTTGGAAGGCGGACACGCCTCCGAAGCCGTCGCTCCGCTACGACAGGCTGTCCAATTGTCACACAACAACGCATTGATAGAGATCCTGCTGGCTCAGGCGCTCAATGCGACCGGCAATTCCAAGCTTTCCGAGGAAGCGGTTGCCATGCTCCGCTCCGCAATTATGCGCGAACCGGAGGCACCGGATGCCTACTCGCAACTGGCCGTGGCCTACGGCCGTAAAGGCGATCTGGCGAATGCGGACCTCGCCTCCGCGCAAGCGGCTTTCAGCCGCGGAGATGTCAAGACGGCGCGCCAGCTCGCGGCCCGAGCCAAGACCAGGTTGCCAGTCGGCTCTCCTGCCTGGGTGCGGGCCGATGATATCGTCAATGTCAAACCGCCTAATACCAATGCGGGCATTCACTAGTCACAAGGATCAAAGACCATGACATCGATCTCGCGCTATTTTGCAGCCACCTGCGCAGTTGCGCTGAGTCTCGCCGCAGCTCAGCCATCAAGCGCCGACGAATTGTCGGCCAATCAGCGCAGCGAGGTCGAACGCATTGTGCGTGAATACCTCATCGCACACCCGGAAATCATCCAGGACGCGATGGCCGAACTCGACAAGAGACAGACAGTGGCTCAGGCCGAGAAACACAAGGCGGCGATCAAACAATATTCGGAAGCGCTGTTCAGTTCACCGCGCCAGGTTGTGCTCGGCAATCCGGATGGCAATGTCACGTTCGTTGAATTCTTCGACTACAACTGCGGCTACTGCAAGCGTGCCATGGGTGACATGCTGACGCTGCTCAAGGACGATCCCAAGCTCAAGGTCGTGTTAAAGGAATTCCCGGTCCTCGGACCCGGCTCGGTCGAGGCGGCGCAGGTTGCGGTGGCCGTGCGCATGCAAGACAAGACGGGAAAGAAATATCTTGAATTCCACCAGAAATTGCTCGGTGGCCGGGGCGAAGCAAATAAGGCACGTGCGCTCGCTGTCGCAAAGGACGTCGGCATCGATATGGCGCGACTCGACAAGGACATGGCCAGTCCCGAGGTGAAGGCAACCTTGCAGGAGAGTTTCAAGCTCGCTGAGGCTCTCGGCCTTAACGGCACGCCCAGTTATGTCATCGGCGACGATGTCGTGATCGGCGCCGTCGGCATCGATGCCCTAAAGGAAAAGGTCAACACTTCACGCTGCGGCAAGCCGAACTGCTGATCACCGCCGCTTGCGATCGGCAAACGCCTTGCTTCCCCGGTGCCGTAAAAAGGTCGGGCACGAACGCGCTGGCATAGTGAACAGCGAGCGTTGGAGCGTACGTACAGCAGAAGGATAGAGTACCGTCATTTCAACGCCTGCCAGCGAGTCCAAGACAACTCAGGCGTGTATATCGTGGCCAAGTCCAAAATATTCCGTTAAATCCGGGATCGCGTTTTCCACAGCGGCGCCTTTGCACCTGACTGGCCTTTTTTAGGCCGTTTCTTTGCCCGCCTGTTCCGAAGCGGAACTCCTTTACACCCCGGCAGGTTTGTTGCGCGCATGTACACATTCGGGATGGAAGAAGAATATTTCCTGTTTGACGCCAAGACGCGTCATGCGGTCCGTCGCGTGAACAAGAAATTTCTTTTGCTCGTGCAAAAGCAGCTCGGCAACCATGTGATGACCGAGATGCTGCAATCTCAGCTCGAGGTTGCCACTCCGCCTTGTGCGACGATGGGCGAGGCACGGACTCATCTCAGACGGTATCGGCAGACTCTCGCGAAAGCGGCCGCCGAACACCAGCTTGGCCTTGCCGCGATGGGCACATTTCCCCTCGCCTTCTGGCCGGAGCAAACGGTGACACGCAAGGCGCGCTATGGCGCCATCATGGACGACCTGCAGATGATCGGCTACCGCAATATGTTGTGCGGGATGCATGTGCATGTTGCGGTACCCGACGTGGACACACGCATCAACCTGATCATGCGCCTTACGCCATATCTGCCGCTTCTGCTCGCGCTTTCAACGTCGTCGCCCTTTTGGCAGGGTCATCTGACCGGTCTCGTCGGCTACCGGCTGGCTGCCTATGATGAATTACCGCGCACCGGATTGCCCGAACTGTTTCGCACCAATGAGGACTATCGCGAATTCATCTCCGCGCTCACCTGGGCAAAGATCATTCCCGACGCGAGCTATATCTGGTGGGCTTTGCGGCCGTCTCTCAGCAACCCGACGATAGAGCTGCGCGTAGCGGACAGCTGCACGCGGCTTGAGGACGCCATCGCCATTGCAGCTCTCTTCCGCTGCCTTGTGCGTGCGCTCGACAAGGATCGCGCACTCAACGCCGGCTTCGATCGCGTCGGCCGCGCCATTACCCAAGAGAACAAGTGGCACGCGCAGCGCTATGGCATCGCTGCGACCTTTGTCGAGCCATTCTCGCGTTCACCTCTGACGCTTCCTCAATGGCTTGATCAGGTGATCGATTTTATCGCCGAAGATGTCGAGGCACTGGGATGCGCCGAAGAGATCAGGCATCTGCATGCGATTATTGCTCATGGCACGAGCGCGGACCGCCAGATCGAGACATTCGGCAAGGCAAAAGCCGCCGGCCGCAGGAGGTTAACGGCGCTTAAGGATGTGGTCGATTGGGCGGCCGCCGAGACTCAGGAGTTTTGCAAGCCCAAACAACACGCCTGATTGCCGTTCGGGCTTCCCCTTGTGCTCTTGGCCACCTATAAAGTTTGGCGATTTCTCGCGCATAGAGCCTTTCGCGCGATTTGGGCGGGGTTTTCATGGCCAAGACGATTTATATCCTCAACGGACCGAACATGAACCTGCTCGGTACGCGTGAGCCCGAAAAATATGGACGGGCAACATTGGCCGACGTGGAGAAGCTTTGCGCCGATACGGCGAAACGATTCGAAATGGACGTCGTTTGCCGTCAGTCGAACAAGGAAGGTGAATTGGTCGACTGGATCCAAGAAGCACATGCCAAGAAGGCGGCCGGCATCGTGATCAATCCTGCCGGCTACACCACTACGTCGATAGCCATTATGGATGCGCTGCTTGCGGTGCAGGCAACATTACCTGCCGTGGAGATCCACATTACCAACATCCATCAGCGCGAAGCTTTCAGACATAATTCGTATGTTTCCAAAGCGGCGAAGGCCGTGGTCGCCGGCTTCGGAATCGAAGGTTATGTTCTGGCGATCACCGGCCTCGCCGGCCTGGTCGGCGCAAAACAGAAGAGCTGAGCGCGCCGGATGGGAAAATCGCCCAAGTCGATCGTCGACCACGAACTCATCCACGAGTTGACCAAGCTTCTGGATGAGACCGGTCTCACCGAAATCGAAATCGAGCAGGATGGCCGGCGCATCAGAGTGGCACGCGGGACGACAGCGCCGGCTGCGCCTGCCGCGCTGCGCGTAGAGGTGGCATCGCAGGCACCCGCAGAAGCCGTCGCCAAACCGATCGACCCGGCGAAACATCCAGGCGTTGTCATTTCTCCGATGGTCGGTACGGCATATGCCGCACCCGAGCCGGGCGCCAAGCCGTTCATCGACATCGGCAGCGTGGTGAAGGCCGGCGACACGCTGTTGATCGTCGAAGCCATGAAGACCATGAACCAGATTCCTGCGCCGCGCGCCGGCACGGTCATCCAAATTCTGTTCGAAGACGGTCAACCGGTCGAGTTTGGCGAACCGTTGGTAATTATTGAGTGAGAGCGAATAGTTGTTCGACAAAATCCTGATCGCCAATCGCGGAGAAATCGCTCTGCGCGTATTGCGCGCGTGCAAGGAGCTCGGAATCCCGACGGTGGCGGTGCATTCCACCGCCGATGCGGATGCCATGCACGTGCGCTTCGCCGACGAGAGCGTATGCATCGGTCCGCCGGCCGCAAAAGACAGTTACCTCAATATTCCGTCAATTCTTTCCGCCTGCGAGATCACGGGTGCTGATGCTGTCCATCCCGGTTATGGCTTCCTGTCCGAGAACGCACGGTTTGCCGAGATTCTGGCTGAGCATGGTGTGCAATTCATTGGTCCGAAGGCGGAGCATATCCGCATCATGGGCGACAAGATCGAGGCCAAACGGACCGCCAAAAAGCTCGGCATTCCCCTTGTTCCCGGATCAGAGGGCGCGATCGGCTCGGACAAGGAAGCGAGCAAAGTTGCGTCCGAGATCGGCTTCCCGGTGCTCATCAAGGCGGCGGCCGGCGGCGGCGGGCGTGGCATGAAAGTCGCTCGTTCCGAGGCCGAGCTATCGGCAGCGCTGTCAACGGCTCGCGCTGAAGCCGGCGCCGCTTTCGGCAACAATGCCGTCTACATCGAGAAATATCTTGAGCGTCCTCGCCACATCGAAATTCAGGTGCTGGGCGACGGCCATGGGAACGCGATCCATCTCGGCGAACGCGATTGCTCGCTGCAGCGGCGTCACCAGAAAGTCTGGGAGGAAGGGCCCTCACCCGCGCTCAATGCCATCGCGCGCGATGCGATCGGCGAAACGGTTGCCAAAGCGATGCGCGAGATCGAATATCTCGGCGTCGGTACCGTTGAATTCCTGTACGAGGATGGCAAGTTCTATTTCATAGAGATGAACACGCGCATCCAGGTCGAGCATCCCGTGACCGAAATGATTACGGACATCGACCTGATTTTCGAGCAGATCCGTGTCGCCGCCGGCAGCAACCTTGCGATCAGGCAAAGCGACGTGAAGTTTCACGGTCACGCCATTGAATGCCGCATCAATGCCGAGAACCCGGTATCCTTTCGCCCCTCACCCGGAAAAATTCTGCATTACCACCCGCCGGGAGGTCTAGGCGTGCGTATCGATTCGGCGGTCTATCAGGGCTACACCATTCCGCCCTACTATGACTCGCTCGTCGGCAAACTGATCGTGCACGGAAAGACGCGCACGGAATGCCTGATGCGGCTCAAGCGGGCACTTGATGAGGTCGTGGTTGATGGCATTGAAACAACGCTTCCGCTTTTCCGCGCTCTGGTCCGCGAAAAGGACGTGATCGACGGGAACTACCACATCCACTGGCTGGAGCAGTTCCTCACGCGTGGCAGCATCGAAGTCTAGGCCGGCGCCGCTCCTTCCGGTAAGGCGACTCAGTTGCGCTCCGGTCAGGCTCATAGCCGCACGAAGAAAATGCGTCAGGTTCGGAAATTTGCTGCATTTCGGGTGTGGAAAGCGCTAATGAAATTGATGCCGCTGCGCATAGAACCAGCTTGGGTTACCGTGGGACCGTCCACTTCGCCATGGCAAATCGCGAAAGCACATTCATTGAGATCACTCCTGACGTCCTCCTGAAGGCGTACGCCTGCGGAATTTTTCCTATGGCGGAGAGTGCAGAGGATCCGGCACTTTACTGGATCGAGCCGGATATGCGCGGAATTATTCCGCTCGAAGGATTTCATCTCCCTGCCCGGCTCGCCCGCACCGTGCGCTCAACTGATTATTCGGTCCATGTCGATCGCGATTTCGACGCCGTAATCGAAGGGTGCGCTGAGCCCAAGCAGGACCGCGCCCGGACCTGGATCAATCTGCGCATCCGGCGCATCTACCGCGCGTTGTTCGACCGCGGGCACTGCCATACGGTCGAGGTCTATAACGGCAGTGATCTTGTCGGCGGGCTCTATGGTGTGTCGCTCGGTCGTGCATTTTTCGGCGAAAGCATGTTTCACCGGCAACGCGATGCCTCGAAGATCGCCCTGGTACACCTGATCGCGCGCCTGAGGGCCGGTCGCTATCGCCTCCTCGACACACAATATGTCACCGACCACCTTCGGACATTCGGCGCGATCGAAGTACCGAAGCGGCGCTATCACCGGCTGCTTGAAGAGGCATTGCATGGCGGCGGAGACTTCGCGGCTTTGCCGGTCACGCGACCACTTACTGGCGAAGAAGTGCTGGCAATTATTGCAAGCGAAAGAGGATAGAGAATAGTGAGTGGCAAGTAGTGAGCAGAGAAGAAATCTCGCTCTATCTACTAATCACTATTCGCTGTCGAAGCTAACGCGGCTGCGGGAAAAATCCCGGCGGCGGTGGCGCGCGTGGTGCCGGTGGCGGCGCCGCGCGGCGCTGCTGCTGCTGCGGCCGTGTCGGCGGCTTCGGCGGCTGATCCGCGGGGACTTCGGCGACGTTCGGATTCTGGCCACCTTTGCATTCTGTGAGCCAAACATCGTAGATTGGGTGTTCGACCGCGTGCAGGCCCGGACTGGCGGCGAACATCCAGCCGGTGAAAATCCGTTTGATTTCGCCCTGCAACGTGACTTCATCGACTTCGACAAAGGCGTCTGTATTGGGTGTCTCCGTCGGCGGCCGTGAGTAGCATACGCGCGGCGTCACCTGCAGCGCCCCGAATTGCACCGTTTCATTGATCGCCACGTCGAACGAAATAATCCGTCCGGTGATCTTGTCGAGGCCGGAGAACACCGCCGTCGGATTGGTGATCCGCTGCGGCGGCGGTTCGACGACGACTTCGTCGCTGGGCTGCGACGCGGTGTTCGCCTGCTGCGGAGCGTTGCGCGGCGATCCCGGCCCCGGCGGCAGCGCCGCAGGCGGCTGCGAGGGCGTCGATACATCTTGTTGCGGACGCTGACCTGGCGGCGGAGCCGGTGCCACAATCCCGCCCGGCGGTGGCGGAAGCGGCTGCGATTGGATCGAGCCGGCCCCCGGTCGGTTGGAGGGCGGCAAATTCATCGGGGCGGGCAAGGGTTGCGATGGCGGCGTATCGCGGCCGCTGGGATAGTACGGCGGCGGTTGCCGCTGGGACGACGGTTCGTTCGGAACATCCGCGGGCGGCCGCGGCGGCGGATTGCCAAAGATCGACCCGAATTGAGCAAAAGCGGGCGAAGCCGCCAGCAGCGCGGCAAAAATAAAGAACGCGGCTGGACGAGTGCAACGCGCCATGGGCAGGGAGCAGTAATCAGTGATCAGTAAAGGTCAAGTGTTCAGCTTTGAACGAAACCACGGGAATCAGGCTTTATCGGGATCAGGGATCAGGAAACAGGGATCAGGAGCCAGGAGTCAGGAGTCAGGAAACCGCAGCGCTTCCTGTTTCCTGATCCCTGTTTCCTGATCCCTGACGCCTGATTACTGATTACTGGCTCCTGGATTCCAGGCCTTGTAATCGCCGGTCGCCCGCGGCCGGCGGCCTGCGGCAAGCGTTGACCCAGGCGGGCGGTATGCGCCGGGCGTCCCCGTTAAATTCGACCGATGCGGCTTCTGCCAAGGATGCGGTTTGTAGCTTTCCTGGGTCGGGGGCGTATCCACGGTGTGGTGCAGCCAACCGTGCCACGACGGTGGAACGGTCGAAGCTTCGGTATAACCGTTGTAGATGACCCAGCGCCGATCAAAGCCGAGCGTTCTGTCGATCCGGCCACCTCGGGTCCGATAGTACCGGTTGCCGAATTCGTCCTCGCCCACCAGTTCGCCGTACATCCAGGTCCAGAACTGCGTCCCGAATGTCTGCGAATTCCACCAGGTGAACAATTTGAGCAGGAAACTTTTCATTGGCGCCGCGCATTTAAATCTCGTTGCAATGCGCGCGTTTTGCCAGCTGCCCGCGGCCTTGTCCAGCGATCGAACGTTGAAGCCTTCGGACAATAGGCCATATTCGTCACACAGAGTGGGATGATATGAAAAGCGCATGGATTCGCTGAGGACTGCGCTGACCTGGATCAAAGATCTGCTCGACTGGCTACCCAATCCGGTGGTCGCGCTGCTTATCCTCGCAATCGCAGTCCTGATCGCGCTCGCGCTCGATCGCTGGGTACGCAAACTGGTCCGGCGGGCATTCGGCGAGCGTTACCCTTACATTTTTTCGGTCTTCACGCAGACCCTGGGAGTCACCCGGCTCGCACTGCTGATCCTTGCAATGATCGTGGCCATCCCGGTTGCCCCATTGGCGCCCGAGACGGCCGCATTTCTTGCACGAGCGATGGGTGTCGCGGTCATCGGGCTCATCGGCTGGGCCGCCATCATTGCGCTTCACATCGCCGCCGACCTTTACCTTCGCCGCTACCGTCTCGACGTTGATGACAATCTGCTCGCGCGCAAACACAACACGCAGGTGCGCGTTCTCGCACGCACGATCGACGTACTGCTTATCATGCTCACATTGAGCGCGGCGCTAATGACATTTCCGGCAGTGCGCCAATATGGTCTGAGCCTGTTTGCCTCCGCCGGCATTGCCGGCATCGTGGCCGGACTTGCC
The DNA here is from genome assembly GCA_036557605.1 of Pseudolabrys sp. Classification (GTDB taxonomy): domain Bacteria; phylum Pseudomonadota; class Alphaproteobacteria; order Rhizobiales; family Xanthobacteraceae; genus Pseudolabrys. The sequence continues at coordinate 3,462 of DATBHE010000082.1, read as the reverse complement.
GCAAGGCCGGTCCTGAGCAACCTGATGGCAGGGGTCCAACTTGCAATGACACAGCCGATCCGGCTCTACGACGCGGTCATCGTCGAGAATGAATACGGCACTGTTGAGGAAATCGCGTCTACCTACGTTGTTGTGAAGCTGTGGGACCTGCGGCGAATGATCGTGCCGCTGACCTATTTCATCGAGAAGCCTTTTCAGAACTGGACGCGCGAGAGTTCTTCGTTAATCGGCAATGTGATCATCTACCTCGACTATCGCGCGCCCGTTGAAATTATCCGCGAGAAGTTCAACACCATCTTGAAAGAATCGCGGCGATGGGACGGCCAGGTCGCCGCCGTGCAGGTGACCGACTTCAAGGAAGGCACGATGGAGCTGCGCCTGCTGATGAGTGCGCGCTCGTCGGGGCAGACTTTCGACCTGCGCTGTGAAGTACGCGAAAAGCTCATCGATTTTCTCCAGCGTGAGCATCCCGAGTCGCTGCCGCATGCGCGCCAGATCAGCTACAGCGGGGATAAAGTTGACAGCGCGGGACGCCGCAAACAAGTCGGGAACTGAAAACGCAACGCTGCCGGACGTATTTCACGCGGGCGCCGGCCGTCCGACGCCCGCGCGAGAAAGATTACCAGCAGATTCCGAACAGGCAATTGCCACCCAAGTCAGCCGGCTTTCCTTCCTTGTATCGCACAACTTTGTTCTGGCCCGGCCCGTCTCCTCCACCTGTCACGTATACTAAATCGACGGAGCTATCCTTGTTGTATCGTTTAGAGAGTCGTTGGGTCACGCGATAGTCCGAGTAGATAGGTTTTCCGTCTTTCGTAGTGCCCATCACGACCTTTCCGGAATAAGTGCCGTTAGTCATTTTCCCGTTTCCGTCGCGAACGGTCGGATTCCACAATATAGGGCTGCCTGAGCCCGAGGTCGCCTGATTGTTCGCGGCTGGAGCCGGCGTCGAGGAACGAGTTGAACCAGCCCCGGTGGGGTTGGTGCGATGATCAAGCGTTTGCATATTTTGACTGGTCCGGGCTTGTTCGTTGGTCGGCGTACAGAAAAGACACCCCTCGATGTCGCGCGGCTTTGGTTCATTCTGATGAACGACCGGCTTTACCGTAACAACACTCGGGCTTGGTCCCGTTTTTCCTGAACGATTTGGACCCGCGCCGGTCGGATTGGTGCGATGATCAACCGGTTGACGCGCAAACGCACCCTGAGAATCCGCAACAAGGACCATGCCGGCCGCAAGCAAGGCGACAAGCGCCAAAGATCGAACGGTCTTGGTCGTATGCATTTTGACTCCCTTTTTCCTGTTTCCCAGTTACACGACCTGCATTTCGCGTTCAGTTCATAAGAGCGTCGCCCTCTCGCGTATGCTTTACGTGCACCAAGACGAACCAGCTTGAAAAGTTGGTAGCGGGTTGGTTTATCCGTCCATCAAATCGTTCGAATGGATGACCATGAACTGCAGACGGCACGCCATGTTTGGAACGAATTGCCGTCACCCGTTCGATTGATTCTTTTATTCACTTTCGATCGTTAAATTGACGATCGAATATATTTTTCGATGGAGAATACGATGCGTTACAGAGTACTGATTGCCTTGATCATCGCCTCGTTTCTCTCAGGCGCGCAAATCGTGCGGGCGGATGAGACCGTCAGTATCGGCGGCTCGAACGCGGTTCTATTGCGTCCGTCCACGCCACGCGCGAGCGTGATCCTGATGCCCGGAGGGGACGGCTACATCGCGGCGGGTCCGGGCGGTACGATCGGCAAGCTGAAGGGTAACCAACTTGTACGCACACGCCGCGCCTATCTGGCGCACGGTCTTGCGGTTCTCATCGTGGACGCCAATGTGAATCTCGCGCGTGCCGTGGACTATATGGCCGCCATCAAGCGGCCGGTTACCGTTGTTGCAACCAGCAGGGGCACGCTTCGCGCCGCGCACGGTATCGCCGGCGGCGCCAAACCGGACGCGCTTGTTCTGACCTCGGGCTTTTTAAGCGATGGCTCCGGAAGCCGGCAGAACGTTGCAAATATTCTCGGCTCGCCCAGGTTACTGCCGCGCACGCTGGTGATCGAGCACCGGCACGATTCCTGCCGCTTTACCCTTCCCGCCGGCGTGGAGCCTTTCATCCGGTGGACTGGAGGCAAGGCCAGAGTGAAATGGCTCGATGGCGGCGTGGATTCTGGCGATCCCTGCCAAGCGCGCGGCCATCACGGCTTCAACGGTCTCGATGCCGAAGTCGTCTCGATCGCAGCAGCGTTCCGCTAGTCACTATTTTTTCGAAGACCGCGCAATATTGCACTTCGGCACGCACTCCGACCTGCAATAGTTCTTGTTGTTGGCACTCGTGCAAGCTTTCGACGCGCAATACGCTCGGCATGATGGCTTTTGCGCAAGAGCTGGCGGCATTGTGAGGGCAAACGCAACGGCAAGGCCGGCCGTGATCAGGATCAGGCTAAACATGAAATCCCGCGCTATCCTGGATCAATCGTAGTTGCGCCCTGCCAGGTACACCATCATGGCGAGAGATACGGCGCTGCTAAATTCACAGCATTGCGTAAGGCGAGTGTCGCAGATTTCGTCTTCCGTCTGTGAGCTAACGTGCTGACATGCTTGCGAGAATCAATGACTCCGATGTGGCCAGCAGGCACGTTTTCCCCGCCCTGTCCCCCGCCCGTCGCGCGCCCAGTGTTTGAAGCCGTGCGCACGCAAGTCCCATTTTTCCTTCATTTTTTCGTCATGGGCGGCGGCATAAAAACCTAGTCTCGCCTTTCAAGAAAAAAGCTTTTCGGACGTCGGCGACCGCCCAATACTGCCCTCGTTCTCGCGGTTCGTTTTGTCCCCGAAGTTCACTAGCGGACACAAGATTTAGTGTTTGATTCAGATTTAACGACTATCTCTTGTTGACGTGTACGGCGAGTCCACATAGCTTTTGGTTTGTTCGGTGGCGTTGAGTTTCAGGTTCCCTCCGGACCCTCAGAACGGCTTTTCAGTCGATGAGCTCAACCCACGCCAGAACATGGCGTTTTGGGACAGGGACTTGTTGTGTGCCCGGGGCAGAAAACCCCGGATCGGACCGGTGCCGCTAAAGAGCATCGGAACTAGATAAGTGGGTGGGTAAGCGTCGGACGAGTTCGAGCAAGGGCGGCGGATGAAGGACAAGTCCGTCGAAGACAAAGGGCGGTGGCCAACCGTCCGGCAATTGGGGCTAGAAACAAATGCGAATTGAGCGGCGCTACACCAAAGACGGACAGTCGGCTTACGACGGCATCCCGTTTCGTCTCACCACCAGCGAGATCCGCAACCCGGACGGGTCCGTCGTCTTCAAGGCCGACAATGTCGAGGTGCCGGAATTCTGGTCTCAAGTCGCCGCCGACGTGCTGGCGCAGAAGTATTTCCGCAAGGCCGGCGTGCCGGCTCGCCTGAAGAAGGTCGAAGAGAATTCGGTCCCCTCGATCCTGTGG
>DATBHE010000081.1:0-54332 GCA_036557605.1 Pseudolabrys sp. | reverse complement strand
GTTGGAAGCGGGCCGGCACTGGGCCTTTTGTCGGGTGAAGATACAGGCGCGATTTTTCCAATTGATTTTCTGGAATTTCAGCCCTCGATTTCGCCGCTTCTGATCCCTCTTCTTCCTATCCCGCCTGCGCCCCCCACTGTCATTACCGGTGACACGACGGGCACTGTGATCGAGGCCGGCGGCGTCAACAACGGCACTCCTGGCAATCCAAATTCAGCCGGCGACCTCGATGCAAGTGTGGGAGGCAATCCGGCTGACGTCTGGATTCCGATAACCGCAGGCAGCCTTGGCACATTCCAGATGGCGGCCGACGGGACATGGACCTACATCCTCGACAACACCAACCCGACGGTGGAGGCGCTCAACGACGGTCAGTCGACGACCGACACGATCACCGTCTCGACTGCCGACGGCACCACCCAGACCGTCACGATTACGGTTGAAGGCCAGAACGACGCGGCGGTTATCAGCGGCAATACGACCGGCACCGTGGTCGAGGCGGGCGGGGTCAACAACGGCACGCCGGGCTCTCCCACCGCAACCGGCGATCTCGATTCGACCGACGTGGACAATCCGGCTGACCTCTGGATTACAACAACCGGTGGCAGCCTCGGCACATTCGCTATGGCGGCCGATGGGACATGGACTTACACGCTCGATGACACCAATCCGACGGTGGAGGCACTCAACGTCGGCGACACGGCGACCGACACGATCACGGTTCAAACTGTCGACGGCACCACCGAGACCGTCACGATCACGGTCGAGGGCCAGAACGACGCGGCGGTTATCAGCGGCGATACGGCCGGCACCGTGGTCGAGGCGGGCGGCGTCAACAACGGCGCGCCGGGCACTCCCACCGCAACCGGCGATCTCGACTCGACCGACGTGGACAATCCGGCTGATCTCTGGATTGCAACAACTGGTGGCAGCCTCGGCACATTTCAGATGGCGGCCGACGGGACATGGACGTACACGCTCGATGACGACAACGCGACGGTGGAGGCGCTCAACGTCGGCGACACGGCGACCGACACGATCACGGTTCAAACCGTCGACGGCACCACCGAGACCGTCACCATCACGGTCGAGGGCCAGAACGACGCGGCGGTCATCAGCGGGACCGATGCCGGCGCGGTGGTCGAGGCCGGCGGTGTCGACAACGGGGACCCGGGCACTCCGAATGCGACCGGCGATCTTCTCGCGGCCGATGTAGACAACACCCCCGATCTGTGGACCGCCGTGGGCTCCGCGACGGCAAGCGCTAATGGCTTCGGCACGTTCACCATGACCGATGCCGGGGTGTGGACTTACACGCTCGACAACACCAATCCGGCCGTTGAGGCGCTCAACGCCGGCCAGATGACGACCGACACGTTCACGGTGACGACCATCGACGGCACTTCTCAGGTGGTGACGATCACCATCGATGGAGCCAACGACACTCCGGTCGCGGTCGATGATTTCGCCAATCTGGTCAGTCCGCTCCGGCGAGGCGGCGTTGGAGAAATTGCGAGTGCGGCATCGGTGCTGGCCAATGACAGCGATGTGGATGCCGGTCAAACAGAGTTGCTGCGCGTCACCCAGGTCGATGGAACATCGGTCGATCAAACAGCGGACGTCGAAACGCCGATTACAGGTGTCTATGGCACGTTGTTTATCAAAGCCGATGGCACCTACCGCTATGTGCTGGACAGTTCCGATCCCGACACGATTGTGCTAGCTGACGGCCAGGTCGCCATAGACAACTTTGCTTACGTTGCCGCAAACGGCGCCGGCGCGGAAAATGAAGACTCTGCAAATCTATCCGTCGCGGTTACAGGCGGCGAAGGGCCGGACATCCCGATTATTGTGCATGATCCAAATCCTTACTATGCATTCGCCGTGGACGGTACGACGCCGGACTTCATTTCCGCCAACCTGACCGATCTGGTTTCTGGCGGCGGACAGCCGCTCACTTATTCACTCACTTTTTATTCGCCAACAAACCCGAGCGCCTGGTCCTGGCTTGACCAGTCGGCAATACCGCTCCTGAACGCCAGTCCGGCGGCGATCACGGATGCGAATGCGGGGACATACACGGCCCTGGTTTCCGTGGATGGCCACGTGGTCTCCGGCATCGCGTTCACAATTCTCGGCAACAATGCTCAAGAGTTCGACATCACCACCGATGCGCAGCGCCTGGATGGAAACAGGAGCATCGGTGATTTGGTCATCGTCAATGACAATGTCACCGGCACCGTAGTCGCCGGAGGCGGAGATGACGTCATGTGGATACGGCCGGGCACCGGAACTCATCATCTTGATGGTGGACCGGGCAGTGACGCCCTTTACGGCAATGCGGGCAACGACATCCTGGATGGTGGTGGCGGAAATAACTTTGTATCCGGCGGCGACGGCGATGACACAATCATTGGCGGCGCCAACAATGACATTCTTCTCGGTGGTAACGGCAATGACGAACTCATGGGGGGAAATGGGACCAACGTTCTGTTCGGAGGCGATGGCAATGATGTCATGACGGGTGGTGGCAATGACGACGCGATGATTGGCGGCACCGGAAACGATACGATCACTTTTGGCGGCGGCTCAAACAACAGAGCTGTCTATGCCGAATCCGGGTCGGCAAATGTCGACACGATTATCGACTATCACGCGACCAGCAACGACGTCATTGATCTGTCCCAGTTGCTGGACGCGAATTTTGGTCCTTCCAGCAATGTCGCGGATTTTGTCCGTGCCACGCAGTCCGGATCAGACGTGATCGTCCAGGTGGACCCCGACGGCGCTGCCAACGGGGCGAATTTTTCGGACGTGACTAGATTGAGCGGATACGGAACGGCCAATCCCGATTCTGTCCTCGTTTATTTTGACGGTGCCAATCACACTCTCACGGCGTGAGGAGTGGAGTGTGTATTTTGACGTGATAGTGCGGTGGGATCGCCGATGCGGGGTTTTCGGCGCACGAACAATCCGGCATTCCGGGCCATCCGCCTGTCGCAAAGATCAGGGCTACGAAAAGCGGACATTGCCTCGGGCAACGTCCGCTTTTGCGTGATGTAAAACGGTGTCGAAGGTGTCAGACGTTTTCAGTCTCCAACCAGGCATCGATGTCTTGCCTGACCTGATCTTTCGCGATGCCGTAGCGCTCCTGAATCACTCCCTCGAGCTGATCACGGTGACCGTTGATCTTGTCCAGGTCGTCATCCGTGAGATCGCCCCACTTTTCCTTCACCCGGCCTTTGAACTGCTTCCAGTTTCCCTCCACGCGATTCCAATCCATGGCTCATCTCCGTGTGTTATTTGACGCACCGTTGATGCGTCGGGCATAGCCACACAATTCCGATGCGCCTCCCTCGTTCCTTCGCGCGTTTGGAAAAGGCAATAAAAGACAATTCGCCGCCTCCCTCACCGCCGAGGGCCGTCGGCCGTTCTTACAGCGTTATCACCCGCCTACCGCCATCGCCAATGTGGCGCGCTGGTTCGCACTGACGCGATTAATAATAGTCGCCGCAGACCCAGAGCCGGCGAAGACCCCGCCGCGTCTCGACCCATTGCCAGCAACCGTTGTCGTAGTAGCCATAGTCGCCCCACCACCAACCCGGCCCGCCGGCAAAGAACACCCGGTTGTGGCGGTGATGGTGATGATGCCCGTGGCCGCGGTTGCTCCAATTGCTCCAGTTCCCGGTACCGGCGGTGCCGGCCGCCATGCGGCCGGACCAATTATTCACGCGTGGGCTGCCGGATATTGCCGCTGCTCGGGGTCCGCTGAAACTGCCTACTGGCGCGCCGCTGGACGTTCCGACGCGAGCGCCGCCGGACATCGTGGCCGCACTGCGGCCACCGCCGCTCCATCCACCGCCGCTCCATCCGCCTGAATGTCCGCCGCTCGCGTGTCCGCCGGCCATGCCGCCAGGACCGCCGCCAGGACCGCCGCCAGGACCGCCGCCAGGACCGCCGCTGGCGCCGCCAGGACCACGCGCGATGGCGAATGAAGGCAGCAAGATAAATGAGGGGAGCAAGATAATTGCCAAGGCGATGACAAGTCTGCGCATCTGATCCTCCCTTGGATGTGTCGCTGATAAAGAAACACTCCGACGCGGCCTGGTCCTGCGCAGAGTCACGAAGTCTTGATCGTTCCATTCCCCGATTCGCTGGTGCTAGCTGAAAGGCGTCGGTGGCACGAATTCTCACTCGCTCATTCCCGCGCATAGCCGTTCGAAGAACGGCGTGCTTTCGCACGCCTATGGCGGGAATCCAGAGCCACAATCGCGAGACCTACAACTAGCTGCCCTGGATCCCCGCTGGCGCGGGGATGAGCGGACTTTGCGCGTTGAAGTTCTTGCCGCAACTCCTGCTCCGGAATCTGGCTGCGTATCATCCGGATTCCGGGTCCGGTGCTACCGCGCCGTCCCGGAATGCCGGCTACAATGGAGAATGCCCGGAACGGCGTTCGCCTGTTTGAAGGTGAATCCGATTGTTTTTCCGTTGGACCACGGTCCAATCGACCATGCGCGCGGATTTTCGCATCATTTTCCCGGAGCAAAGCGCACTGAATTGAGTATGCTGGTGTTTCCGGAAACATCGATTTCAAGAAGGCTCAATGCGAATGATGAATTGGCGGTTTGGACCAATAGTTCTGGCAGTTGTGTTGTCGGTCGGTGCCACGGCGGCGGATGCGCAGGTTCTCAAGGCAATCAAGGACCGCGGTGCGCTCAATTGCGGCGTCAGCGAAGGCCTCCACGGGTTCTCGGCGCGCGATGTCAGCGGCAAATGGAGCGGGTTCGACGTCGACCTGTGCCGCGCGCTGGCGGCGGCGATCTTCAACGACGACAGCAAGATCAATTACGTTCCGCTCGATGCGAACCGCCGGTTCGAGGCACTCCAGTCGGGCAATATCGACGTGTTGTCGCGCAACACGACATGGACGATGTCGCGGGAAGTGGAACTTGGGCTCGTCTTCGCTGCGGTGAGCTTCTATGACGGTCAGGGTTTCATTGTTCCGAGATCGCTCGGGAAGGAGACGGCGCTCGATCTCGGCGGCACAAAAGTCTGCGTGCAGACCGGCACGACGACCGAGCTCAATCTCGGCGATTATTTTCGAGCCAACAAAATGAAGTACGAGGTGATGGCTTCACCGACGCTGGAAAGCGCAATCAAGAGCTACGATTCGGGCCAATGCAACGTTCTAACCGCCGACGGCTCGGCGCTTTTTGCGATCAGGCTGACACTGTCGAAACCTAACGACCACATCATATTGCCCGACGTTATTTCCAAGGAACCGCTCGGCCCGGTGGTTCGCCAGGACGATATGCAATGGTTCAACATCGTGAAGTGGGTGTATTTCGCCATGGTCAATGCCGAGGAGCTCGAGGTGACGTCGAAGAACATTGACGAGGCTCTAAAGTCGGAACAGCCGGACATCAGGCGCTTGGTCGGAACCGAAGGAGGTTACGGCGAGCGTCTGGGCCTCACCAACGACTGGGCAGCGCGCATCATTCGCCTCGTCGGCAACTACAGCGAGGTCTATGAAAGGAATGTGGGGATCGGTTCCCCACTGGGAATTCCTCGCGGCATCAACCAGCTGTGGAGCAAGGGCGGGATTCTTTACGCTCCGCCAATCCGATAACGTGGTAAGATTGTGTCATGATTGACTATGTTCCCCTGTTAACGCGTGCGGTTGCGACGCTTAATCCCAACACTGCTCAGGCGCGCCATGCGCTTTATGAGCGCGCGCGCGGAACCTTGATCGACAGGCTTCGCGCCGACGACCCGGCACTGGCGCGCACTGACGTGGGCGCGGAACGCGCAGCACTCGAAGCCGCGATCCAGCATGTCGAAAGAGATATCGCGCGCCGCGCCGCGCCACCGCAAAGCGTCCGTAAAAACCGTGACGCGCCGGCCGGCTATCGGGATATGGGCCCGTTGACCGATCCTCGAAGGCGATGGCGTGTCGCTGCCATGGCCATCGCGGCCGCCCTCGTTCTAATGGTCGGCGGGGCCGCCTACATGTTCGTGCCGCGCCTTCTCGGCGACGCGCGCAACGTGACGCTGTCGGATGTGCGGGCTTTGTCCGGTCACCGTCGTGCCGCGTCAGACGAAGAGTCTTACGGCGCCAAGAGCGATTATGTGCGCATGCGACAGCTGGTTTATTACCGCACCAATCAGCCGGTCGGTACGATCGTCGTCGACAAAACACAGACTTTTCTCTACGTAGTGCGACCCAATACGTCGGCGTTGCGGTACAACATCGGTCTTGGCACGCAATGCAGCGCCCTGGCTGGGCTCTACCACGTAGCGCGCAAGGAAGAGCAGCCCAGCCGCGTGCTATTCCTCGACAACAAGGATTATCGAATAGAGGGTGTCGATGCGACAAGCGGGCAGCGTCTGTCCGAGGGCTGCATCGCCCTCATAAAAGACGATGTAAATTATCTTTACGAGCGGACCCCGCTGGAAAGCCGCGTGGTCGTTGCGAATTGACGAAATTTTCCAGAACCTGCGTCCGATCGACTGCAGCCCTTGCAATTCGAGCGTGGCGAAAGGGGCGGGGACTGTGAAGAAGTTCGTTCTCTCGATTGTGGTGGGTACTTGCATCGCCGTGCCGGCGTATGGGCAACCCGCGCGCCTCGCCGACCGCGACATCGTCGAGGCTTACGAATACATTCTCGGCCGTCTGCTCGTGCTGCGGCAGGAAAATCTCGATCTCAAAGAAGGATTGAAGTGGAACGAGATCATCCACCGCGCGCCGGGCGGCGTCGACTGGGCAAACCCCAATCTTGATGTCGTCTACAGCGAGGCCTGGATCGCGCTCGATGAAAAAAGTTGCACGCTCATCGATGTGCCGGAGATCAAGGGCCGTTACTATACGGTGCAAATGCTCAATGGCTGGGGAGAGACCACCGCCAACATCAACGAGCGTAATTTTCCCAAGCATCCCTTCGGCAAGTTTGCATTCTGCCTGAAAGGTGCGAGCGCCGTGCTGCCGAAAGGCACGCTGCGTGTGACTCTGCCGAGCCGCAAGTCGCGCATGCTGATGCGAATCGAGCTCGGCGCCAATCCGGCCGAGGCGATTGCGCTTCAGAAAAAGACAACAATGAAGGCGACGGGCAGGCCGGTCGTCGAAGAAGCAGTCGTTAAGCCGAATTTCAGCAACAGCCAGCTCCCCGGTGTTGAGGCTTTCGATAGCACCCAGGAGGTTTTCGCGAGCGAAGCTGACATCAATCCCGGCATGATCGATGTGCGCGAAAAGGCGGTCACGATCGCGAAAGCCGCGGTCGACCGGATGCAGCGCGCGCGGATCGACGAGGTGATCCGCAAGCAGGCCATTCCCGCTCTTCACGGCGAGATCGTGAAAATGGGGAAGACGGAAAATGGATGGGTGCGTCCACGCGTGATCGGCAACTACCGCACCGATTATGTGATGCGCACGATCGCAAATTACACCGGCATATGGGCGAACAATACCAAAGAAGTTGTCTATTTCGCGGGCCAAAATCTCGATGGTGGCCAGAGCTATACGCTGACCTTCCCGAAAGACGCGCTGCCGCGGTCAAAGACGCGCTATTTCTGGTCGGCGATCGTCGTCGACGGCGCCGATTTCAAGGTCATTCCGAATCCGCTCAACCGATTCCTGCTCAACAAGCAGTCGCCTGTGCATTTCGGCGACGACGGCTCGCTCACGCTCGCCTTTGCGCCGACGCCGCCCGCCGGAATTCCGGAATCGAACTGGCTTCCGACGCCGCAGGGCAAGAAATACAACGTGACCTTCCGTTTCTACGGGCCAACCAAGGACGTCGCCGACGGCAAATACTATCCGCCCCCCTTGGTGCGCATCAGTGCGACGCGGACCGAGCAGCTGATCCGCAGCCTCAAAAGGTCAAAGAAATAGGGGAGGCGGTGTCCTGGCACCGCCTCGCTCTTGGGTGCTGGATCGGAAACTCCCCGCACCTCCGCACCTTTGGCTGAGTGTCGTTTTAAACAGAACAATTTCGCCCTTAGCGAATTAAATTGACGATTTGTCGCACCGGGACAAAAATTCGACGTGGGCTGACGCCCCAATCCATGCATTCAAGGTCACCAAATAATGGGAGGAAAATGATGAAGCGAATTCTTCTTGTGGCGTTGATTAGTGCCTTTGCAGCCGGCTCGGCATTTGCGCAGTCCTGCGAGACTAAGGCGGTCGGCAAAGACGGCAAGGCGCTGTCAGGCGCTGCGAAAACCAGTTTCGTCAAGAAGTGCAAACATGACGCCTGCGAGAGCAAGGCCGTCGGCAAAGACGGCAAGCCGCTCGCCGGCGCCGCGAAAAACAGCTTCATGACGAAGTGCGAGAAGGAAGCCTAATCACTTCAACATCAGGAGTTGAAGATGCGTACTATTGTCGTCGGCGGCGCCATCATCGGCGCGATGTTTCTGTCTGTCCCGGCTTTTGCTCAGCAAAAAACGGTCAAGGCCTGCACGCAAGAATGGCAGGCGAACAAAGACGCAAACCAGGCCAAGGGCATTACGCTCAAGGCCTTCGTGACGCAGTGCCGCGCAGGAGGCGCGGCACAGACGCAAACCGCGCCGGCGGCGACAGCGCAGAAAACTACTACGGCAGCGCCCGCTGCAACCGGCCAAAAAACCGTCAGGGCTTGCGTCGATGAGTGGCGGGCAAACAGGGCCGCCAATGAAGCGAAGGGCGTGACCGAAAAGGCCTACGTTGCCGATTGCCGCGCAGGCAGGACGACGGCCCAGCCGACGTTGTTCCCGACGACACAGCCGCAAACACGGACGACAACGGCTCCCATGGCTCCGGCTCCGCAGCAGGCGCAGCCCCGCGCGACAATCGGAGCGGCGCCTCCTGCGGCCACTGCTCCTACGGGAGCAAACCAGTACGCGACGGAGGGTCAGGCCAAGTTCCGCTGCGTTGGCGGAACGGTTGTCTGGGCCAATCTCGACTCAAAGATCTATCACTTCAGTGGCAACAAGGCCTACGGTCAGACAAAATCCGGCGCATATATGTGCGAGCGTGATGCGCAGGGCCAAGGCCTGCGTGCCGCGAAGAACGAGAAGCATCCATAAAGCACAGTGCCGCGGCACGCCGGTCACATGATCGGCTTGCCGCGGACGTCGATCGCCTTTTCGATGCGGATCAGAACGCCAATGCCGGTCTCGGCGCCGGCGTGGGTTTGCTCGCGTGGCAACAGCTTCGCGAAAATTGCTTCACGGACGGGCCCGCTCTCGTGCAATTCGACCGAGCCGAAAAAGCGCAGGAAACCTGACTCCAGGATACCGTCGCGCTGTGCTTTGAAGTTCGCGTACATGACGCAGATGCGCTTGTCGTGGCCAAGGTTCTCCAGCACGGCGCGCTTGGTGCGCTCCCACCAGGCCAGGTGCTGATCGTCGTAGACGATCATGCTGCCTTTCGGCGTGATGTTCGGTCCCTGCGGCCCGTTGGTCGCAACGAGGCAGGGATAGCCGTCATCCCATGCATTGCGGATCAGCGTCTTGATGGTGTCGGAGAGCGGCATTGGCGTTTCCTTCTTTGCCGGCGAGCTTACGGTAAATTGCCGGAACTTTGCATCAGGCCGCAGCGTTCGGGTCTTCCGTCGCGTGGGCAACATCCCCACATTCCTGCGAGAGGGATAGCCAAATGTCAGAGCCGCTTGTGGTCGTCATTCCGCATCGTCTCGGGAAAGACGAAGCACTACGCCGGATCAAGGATGGTCTTGGCCGCGCCAAGGGCGAATTCGCCTGGCTGCTTTCGATCGACCAGGACGTATGGACGGCGGACCGCCTTTCTTTTCGTGCTTCCGCGCTGGGCCAGACGGCCAAGGGCTCCATCGAAGTCTATGAAGCCGGCGTGCGGGTCGAGGTCACGCTGCCCTGGCTGCTCGCGCGCTTCGCCCATGCTGCGCAGCGTGTGATTGGCCAAAAGGGCCAGCTGATGCTCGAGAAAAAGTAGCTAGTAGTTTCCCAGCTCGAGCACCCAGTAGCGGCGTCCATTGCTGCCAACAGCCGAGGCAATGCCATAGCTCGTCACGTCCCGCCGCAGCATGTTTGCGCGATGACGGCTGGATCGCGACCACCTGCGAATTGCGCAATCTTCAGTGTCGCAGCCGAAGCCGACGTTTTCTGCGGCCGTGCCTCGCTGCGTCGAAACGCGTTGACGAAAGCCTGAATGATCCAGCCGCTGACGGCCCGCCAGACTCTGGGCGTGGCTATAGGCGGCGCCCGACAGCGCGCCGCTCGGGGACAACGGCGGGCGGCCATGCTGTGCACGGAATGAATTGAGATCGAGGGCGGACGATGAATCCGTCAGAACGCCTAACGCCAATGCAGCGATCACCAGCCCGCGTCTCATAGGGCAAGACTGGCATCGGGGTACGACATCGTCCGATACGGAGATCTAGTGGCGATATCTTCTGCCACGCGGCGGATGCCACCAGCAGGCATAGGCGATGTAGTCGCCATAAACGCGATGGATACTGGTGATCACGGCGTACTTATTGAACTGGCTGCAATTGGCCTGCGCTATGTTAAGCGCATCGCGCTCGGCTTCCGGTGACCAGGGAATAATGCCGCCGATGTCATTTCCCTTAGGGCCGTAGACGCCAACGCACGAGGTCAGCGCCAAACATAGCGCCGCCAGAACGAGTGCCCGCTTTTTCATTTTGCTCCCCAAAGCCCGAAAATCCTGCCGCAGCTTCGATTTTATGTCCGCGGCGCGTGATACGCCAGCCCCGTGCCGCACGGCTTCACTGTCCTGCGGACGCGCATTTTTACGGCGATTCGGCAAGACGTAACACAGGCCGATACGCAGCAAATCCTTTGGACAAATAAGGCCAATTTCGCCTTCTTGTGACCGCGCACGGCGCCCCTCGCGCGGTGTCATTGGTCTTCGAGAAAGCGTTTCGGTCCGGCCTGGAACTACGGCAAAGCGAAGGCCGCCCGCCTTTTTGTCTCCCTCTGCTGTCCCAAAATCTGTCCGGTTTCATCCGCATCTAACGCGCCGACGCGGGGGGACTCTCCTTCTTAGGTGTGTGGTTTGCGACACGCGTGAAGCGCGTGCTTTCGCTTTCGGGGATTTTATGCGGCATCTGTTTTTATCGGCATGTGTTTGTTTGATGACGATGTCCAGCGGGACCGGCAGTGATGCGGCGCCGGACCAGCTGCCAGGCATCAAGGCGGTCGAAGAACGTATTCGTGCGAGCGTCGCTGAATCGCCTGCGATGACATTGGACATACGAAATGAAGACCTGACAGCGATCGTTGCGGCGGCATCAGCCGAAACGACCTCTTTACATGTTAGCAAAAAGGAATTGCCGCCGGATGTTCCGTTGCCGCCAGTGAAACATCGTATTGTGTCGCGTTCGCGTTATGAAATCTGTTCTACCCTTGCCGACGCTGCGCACTCCAACGACTTGCCATTGCCCTTTTTCATACATTTGCTCTTTCAGGAAAGCGGATTCAGACCTGACGTCGTGAGCCACGCCGGTGCGCAAGGAATCGCGCAATTCATGCCGGAGACGGCAGCAACGGTCGGGCTTCACAATCCGTTCGATCCGGTCCAGGCGATCGCGGCGTCTGCACGCCTGCTCGGCGATCTCGTGCGCCAGTTTGGGAATTTCGGTCTGGCTGCGGCGGCCTACAATGCCGGGCCCCGCCGCATCCAGGAGTGGCTCTCGAGGAAGGGCAAACTTCCGGACGAAACACGGCACTATGTGAAGACGATTACCGGACGTCCGGCGGAAACGTGGAGAGGGCGGGAAACGGGCAAGCCGGCAACGGCGCTGCCGCGCGAGGCGCCGTGCCAGGAGATGGTTACAGCCGCAGTTATCCAGCCTTCTGGAGATCCGCCACGCGCGATCAGGCAAGGCGCGTTGCCGGTTCGGATCGCAACATCCCGGCGTTCTGGAAGAGACCAGGCGCGTGCAGTCGCGACAGCCGAACGGCGCAGTGGTAAACGCGACGGCGGGCGCGGCAAAGGTGCGGTCCAACTCGCCGCCTCAAGCAAAAAGAAAGCTCGCCAGCAGAGACTTTCGCAACGCTAACCCAGCGGCGGCCAAGGTTCCGCCAGAGGCCAAAAGCATTTTTGTGATGGCGAGCACAGCAGCGGGGCGCGATCTCTCCTAGTTTCATGAAGCGTCCGGATAAGTTTTGCGCTGCGTGGGAACACAGGAGGGATCGATGACCGACATCGCCTACCGAACCACCACGACCGATATCGCCGTCCAAAGCGCTTTTTTGTCGCGCCTCTTTGCTTCGTGCACGCATTTCGCCGAAGGGGTCCGCGAAGGACAGGCGATTGCCGCGCGCTATCACGCACTATCGCGGCTTTCGACCCCCGATTTGGCGCGGCGGGGCCTTAACCGGCAGGTGATCGCGCGGGCAGCCCTCACAGGGTATTGAGGCATTTGGTCAGGATTTCTGCTAGAAAACCCGGCGCCTTATGGGTTTTGCCGCACCGGGTTTTCGATGGCTTCTACGCCGCAATCCACTGACCTGCTGACCGATTTACCGGATCGGCTCTCGACCGCGCTTTTGGCCAACGCCAAGCCGGTCAAGCTGGCGGCCGATGAACTCCTTTTCCTTGCGGGTGATCCGGGCGACGGTTGCTACCGCCTCGACGATGGCCTCCTTAAGGTCAGCATGGTGTCTCCGAAGGGGGCGGAACGCATCCTGGCCATTCTCGGCCCCGGCTCGATCGTCGGCGATATGGCCATGGTTGACGGCCGTCCCAGGTCCGCGTCGGTTTCGGCCCTGCGCGACTGCAAGCTCAGATTCATCAGCCGTTCCTCATTCGAGGCTGTGGCCGCGAAGAACCCCGAGGTCTACAAGCATCTCCTCAATCTGGTGGCGACGCGGCTGCGTGACACTGACCAGGTCGTCGCGGCGGGAACATTCCTGCCCGTAAAGGGCCGAGTCGCGCGCGCCCTGCTCGATCTGGCGAAGGCATTCGGAAATGATGTCGGAGGCGGCCGGGTCGTTATCCGGCAGAAGTTGAGCCAGAGCGACGTTGCCGCTATGGCGGGAATCGCGCGCGAAAACGTCAGCCGCATCCTCAACGAGTGGATGCGATCGAAGCTGGTGACCCGCCTGTCGGGCTATTACTGCATCGAGAACCGCGCCAAGCTGGAAAGAGAGATAAAACTGTAGCTGGCTCAGGGCTTTCCGTTCTTCCGAAAAAAGCGCGCTTCTGTGACGCCGGTCACATCGGCATGGGATCGGGCAGCCTAGTGTCATGGCCATAGGGAGCCGGTTCGCTCCCGCATCAATCAGGGCCAATGACCATGCGTAAGACCATCATTCTCGCAGCAGCCACGATGTTCCTGGCTTGCGTGACCGTGGTGACCGGTTTGGCACGCACCATCGAAAGCCCTTCGGCGAATACTGCATTGGCGAGCCTTCTGGTGACGAGTCCCCACACCTTAGGCAGCCTGACGGCCAGGATTTTGAACGCGATCTGACCGTCCAAAGGCCTGCCCCTCACCCAGGGGGCAGGCCCCCCGTTTCACGATCCTCCAAACTGAACTGGCGGCCTTCACAGGCCGCTCTTTTTTTATGATGCGCCGATTGGAGTCTAATCCGTCCGAAAGTCAAACCGCAATCTTGGCGCGGGACTTCGCCACCACGCTGCCGATAAGCTCCGCATAGGTGTCGATCGCCTGCGGCTTGCCCGTCAGATATCCCTGCACTTCGTCGCAGCCTTCCTGCGCCAGGAAGGACAGCTGTCTTTCGTTCTCTACGCCTTCGGCAAGTACCGGAATATTGAGGCTGTGTCCTAACGTGATGATCGCCCGCACGATCGCCATCGAATGATGGTTGTGTTCAAGGTCGCCGACGAAGACGCGATCGACTTTGATTTTCTCGAACGGGAAGGCGTGCAGATAGGACAGGGACGAATAGCCCGAGCCAAAATCATCGAGGGCGATATGGACACCGAGCAACTTGAGCTTTCGCAGAATCGATACCGCGCGAGAGAAGTCGTCGATCAGCACGCCTTCGGTGATTTCGAGTTCCAGCCGGTCCGGCTTCAATCCGGTTTCCAGCAGGATGGAATGAACGAGCTTTGCCAGGTCACCGTGGTGGAATTGAACTGGCGAAATATTCACTGCGACCCTGAGCGGGTTCCGCCATGACGCAGCTTGCCTGCAGGCTTCACGCAGGATCCACTCGCCCAGTGCAATGATCTGTGTGCTCTGCTCCGCGATCGGAATAAAGGTGTCCGGCGACACCCAACCACGTTTGGGGCAGTGCCAGCGCGCCAACGCCTCGAAGCCGACGACCTTGCCGCCGGCAATGGTCTTCTGCGGCTGGTAGTGCAGTAAGAGGTCACCCCGATCGGGCGCTGAACGCAGATCCGACTGCAACTCGCGCCGCTCGCGCAGGCGCGATCCGAGCTTTTCCTCGAAAAAGCGAACGGAACCCCGCACTTCGGCCTTGGCCTGGTAAAGCGCGGCGTCGGCATTGGCGATCAGTGCAGTCGCGTCGGCGCCGTCCGTAGGGTAAATCGCGACGCCGACGCTCAAGCCCACCTGAATCTGATGGCCATCGACATCGAAATTCTCCCTGAACGCATCAATCAGGCGCTCGCCGAGAAGGGCAGCCGCCGTTTCCGCTTCCTCGCTCGCCAGAACAACGATGAATTCGTCACCACCAATGCGGGCCAGGAAGGCGCCTTCGGCCGCGGCCTGCAGTCGGCGGGCTGCCTCACGCAACAATCCGTCGCCTACAAGGTGTCCATATGAATCGTTTGCTTCCTTGAAGCGGTCGAGGTCCAGGCACATGATGGCGAACTTGGCGTCGTTCTTCGCGGCATTCTCGAGCGTTTCAAAGAGGTGCTTGAGAAACGAGGTCCGGTTCGGCAGACCTGTCAAAGAGTCATTATGCGCAAGATAGGAAATGTGCTGTTCGCTGCGCCGCCGTTCCGTGATGTCATCGAGCACTGTCAGCAAGTATTGCGGATCGCCCCCGTCATCGCGAATGGCGATCTTGCTCGCCTTGATCAAGCGCAGCCCTTTGTTCGCGGTGCTTATGTAGTGCTCCGGTGTGGCAACGATGTTATTGCTCTGCAACGTCTCCAGATCCGACTTCACGATCATTTCCGCCCGCTCGGGCGAGAACAACTCATAGGCGGTCTTGCCGATCAGCCGGCCACGTAAATCGCCGGTGAGTTCCTCATAGGCACGGTTGAACAGCAGGAATCGACCGCCTTGCGCGTCTTTGCCGGTGCCTTCTACGTGACGGACGACAATCGGTAGTGGTACGTGTTCGATAACGGCATCGAGGAAAATCTGCGTGCGACGCAACTCGGCTTCGGCGAGTTTTGTCTTCGTGATGTCGTGGACGACAGTCAAACGTGCGCTGCGCCCGTTGTAGGCGAGGGCGCGTGAGTAAACCGCTACGTCGATTTTGGTGCCATTGGCCTTGATGTGCTGGCCGAAATTTTCGACGAACTGATCGTCGGACAGACCCTGAATGAAGCTCTTGAAACGTTCGTGGTCTTCGACCGGCCGCAAGTCGGCAACCGACATCGCCATGAATTGCTCGCGGCTATAGCCGTAGTGCGCAACAGCCGCCTCGTTGACGGCAAGGAAGCGCAGTGTTTCGCGGTCGATGACCCACATCGGCACCGGGTTGCCTTCGAACAGCAGGCGGAAGGATTCCTCGCGATGCTTGGCTTCGGTGATGTCCTGGTGGGTGGCGACCCATCCACCGTTGACCATAGGCCGATGGACGACCGCAACGTAACGGCCGTCACGCAGCTTGTTGGTGGTCTGGTAAGGGACCCGTCCCGCCACGTCGTTGAGGCGCGCTTTGAGGTAGGCCGCGGAATCTTTCGGGCCATTCCCTTTGGCGATCGTATGCTCCAGAATCGCCTTGAACGTCGTACCGGGCTGCGTCAGCTCTTCGGTTAATTCGTAGATGTCGGCGTACTGCTTGTTGCAGATGATCAGGCGCTTAGAGGCGTCGAACATGCAGACGCCCTGTGAAATATTGGCAAGCGCGGCGTCGAGCTGCTCTTTTTGTTTCCTGGTAGCGGCTTCGGCTTTGATCTTTTCTGTAATGTCCTCGTGCGTCGCCACCCAGCCGCCGGCGGGCATC
Organism: Pseudolabrys sp.; assembly: GCA_036557605.1. GTDB lineage: Bacteria > Pseudomonadota > Alphaproteobacteria > Rhizobiales > Xanthobacteraceae > Pseudolabrys. Next base: position 38,246 of record DATBHE010000081.1, on the reverse strand, counting down.
GGCTGATTGACGATCTGGATGATGCGCCCGGCCGGTGTCGGCACATTACGCTTTGTCAGAGAACGCTTGGCAATCTGCTCGAGGAGCTTCCGGTTATATTGCTCCGGATCGCCATCGAATGAACCGCGTTCCTTACGGTGCTTCAGCAGGTCGAGCAGCGACAAACCCGGTTTGACCACATCGGCTGAGAGATCATAAATTTCCAGGAAGCGCGAATTGGCGACGACGAGCCGCGAGGTCTCGTCGAACATCACCAGACCCTGCGACATATTATTAAGCGCAATATCAAAACGCAGGCTTTGCTTCCGCAGCTCTTCGGCCCGGTTGCGTTCGGCCCGCGCTTGCTCAAGCGCCAGATAATTTCGGAACAGGCGCGTGAACAGAAGTGCAAAGGCGACAATGGCGGCAAGGATGAAAGCCGTTGTGCCGGCGATATAGGTCGCGCTTTTTTGCCACTGCGCCAGCATAACTGCAGTCGCACGGGTGGCGCTCACAACGACCGGATAGCCCTCGACGCGGTGCGCGGCGATCATACGCGGCTTGCCGTCGATCACGCCGTTGATCGTACCGACACCGGAGCCGGCGTCGTGAACGAGCTTCAGGGCAAGCGCAGTTGGAAACGTCCGGCCAATGTCCGCATCCTGCTCAGGATAGCGGACGAGCAGCATGCCATCCTTGCGGAATAACGCGAAGCTGCCGTTTGGATTTGGGCTGATGTCGCGGAAATAGTTCTGCAGATAATGCAGCTCTATGGCTGCCGAGATCACCCCGAGAAAATCTCCGTTCGGGCCTGAAATTTTATGTGCCAGATGAATGACCCAGCTGCCGGTTGCATAATCGGGCACGGGCTTGCCGAGAAATGAACGAAGCTCCGGGTCTGTCTTCAGCGCCTTGAAGTAGTCTTCATTCGCGGCGTTGACGTCGGGGATCGGCCACTGGCGGGAGAAGTTGATCAGTTGCCCTGTGCTGTTGAAGATGGCGAGCGAGCCGACATAAGGCATACCGCCGGCCTTGTCGCGCAGCTTCACGTGTACCGCGTGACGCCGGTATTCGCGTTCGATTGTGTCGCGGTCAATGACCGGCAGCCCTGACAGGTCATCATGGAAGCGCCGTTGCACCGCCTGCACGGCGGTGAACGTCTGCTCGACCTGTTTGGCGACAATGAGCGCGGAGTTGGACAGCGCTTGCGCATTTTCCGTCGTGGCGCGGCTGCGCAAATTATAGGCTATGAGGCTCGCACTGACGATGACGATAAGCGCGAGCGTGGCCGCGGAGGCGACGATCAGGCGAACCGGGCTGAAAAGATTCAGCGCGGGAGCCGCCGTCCCGTTTTTCTCACGCGCATATTGCGCAGATGCAAGTCTGGATATCCACCGCACGTGACGCCACATCCCGCCTGCGGGAGACCGGTCTCCCGCAGTTACAGGGCGTTGCTAATGCAAATAATTTAATCATTCGCGTTTTCCATGCGGTTTCGGCATTCAGTTTGCGATGCCAAAGAATCATTGGTTAATGCGCGCTTCCGTGACGTTGCTAATTTTATGAATCTGCCGCTTCTTCGCGCGATCGAGTGATTTTGTGCGTCGTTCGTCAGGCACTGCCGGCCAATACGCACACCCCGCGCAGCCTGAACTGCACGGGGTGTCGTAAGCCTCACGGATTGTAATGAGTTATTTACGCAACGCAGACGTATTGAGACGAGGTCATGCCCAGCCGCTGTGCGGCGCCGCGCGCAAGATCAAGCCGCGCGCCCATCCGATAGGCGATGCCCCAGGGCCCCTTGTCGTTGATGCGCACAGTAATTGAACGTCCATTCTTCGGATTTGTCACCGTCAGCGTCGTGCCGATCGGCCACGTGCGGGCCGCCGCAGTATTGCCGTTCGGATCAAATCGCTCGCCATTGGCGGTACGCTTTCCCGACGAATAGTGGCTGGCGAGCACTTCCTGTCCCGCGCAATTACCGGACTTCTTGACGTACTTATGAACTGTGGCCCAGCCGCCCGCGTGGGCCACGCCGGACGTGAGAAGGCTGGCGAAAATTATGATGCCAACGTGCTTCATTGAAGTTGTCCCCTTTCAATGATTTGCAATGGAACTCAAGGGCATGCGCAACATGGCGGAAGCAAGGCAAAATCACGGGAACGGTAACGCAGTAACGCTAATGCACGCGGAAATGCCGCGTATTCGCCTGATTCGCAAGCGCCTTGATCGAGCGCAATCCAGAACGACCCGCTTCGCGGATGGGCTGTCGCACTGAAAAGATTTGCCGGAAATTTCTCGAGATGAGTCTGCTTTCAATTTGCAGATGAAGTGCGCCGCTCTCTCGCGGTTCACTCGCGCTTGCTGTCGGAAATGTATTTCCTCAAGTCTCCGCGCGATGGAGCAGAACATTTGCCAGCTCGCAGGTCGCTTCTGGATCCGCTTTGCCCGGAGAATGGGCCCCAGAATGCGCAATGATTGGCGTCAAACAGTGTCAAGGTAAGCCTCCGGTTGATCTCAAGGGGGCGCCGCGGATAGCTTCGCGTAGCCGACCTTTGATGGTGATTTATCGTGACGGCACAGGTCCCTGCGCACGTAGACTTTCCGGGCACGCGCGCAGTGCCGAAGCCGGATTTCCCGACATGGCTGCGCGGCATTGGCGTGCGCCAGGTGCGGATCATCACCGGGCTGGTCATGTTCGCGTACATTTTCTCGCATTTCTTCAACCATGCGCTCGGCGTCATCTCATATGAGGCGATGGAAGCGTGGCTGAACTATCACGTCCTGTTCTGGCGGCAGCCGGTCATCAACGACACGCTGTATCTCGCCGCCACCATCCATTTTTCGCTCGGACTATGGGCGCTCTATCAGCGGCGGCATTTCCGCTACACCGGAGCCGAGCTGACCCAGCTCCTCCTTGGCCTGAGCATTCCGCTCTGGCTCGCCGATCATTTCGGCGCACAGCGGTTAACCGGGGCGCTGTTTGACACACCGCCATTCAACTACGCCACGCCCTTGTTCGCCTATTGGGTCACCGGTCCATACAACATCGGCGTCCAGTTCATCTCGTTAATGGTGGCGTGGACGCATGCCTGCATCGGCCTTTATTTCTGGCTACGGCTGAAGTCGTTTTTCGACTGGGCAGCTCCGTATCTGTTGGCAGTTGCGATCCTGCTTCCGACACTCGCGATGATCGGTGCGCATCATGCGGGCCGCGAAGTCGCGCAGCTCTCCGATGACGCCGACTGGCGCAAGGAAAATTTGCGGGGCGTCACCGCGCCGCAGGCACGCCTGATCAAGCAGATCACGCTGACGTATTTTCCTATTGGCTACGGTGCGGCCATCGGGCTGGTCTTTGTTGCGCGCGGCATGCGATCGTGGCGCGAACGCCGGCGTGGCCTTGTCGCGATTTCGTTTCCGGACCGGCAGGTGCGTGTGCCGAAGGGCGTGAGCGTGCTCGAAGCGTGCCTGCGCTACCGCATCCCGCACGCCAGTGTCTGCGGTGGCCGCGCCCGCTGCTCGACCTGTCGCGTCCGCGTTCTTGGCGACATCAGCGGCCTGCCGCCACCTTCGGGCCGTGAAGCGCACGTGCTCGATCGCGTCGGCGTCACGGCCAATCCGGCAATCCGTCTTGCATGTCAGTTGCGGCCGCAGTCGGACATCGGCGTGATTCCTATCTTGCCGTCGTCGATGAACGCCGATCTGCTGCGCAAGGGTCGCCGCATGAATATCGGCAAGGAGCGTTATGTGGTGAGCATGTTCGTCGACATGCGCGGCTCGACCAAGCTGGCCGAGGCGCGATTGCCCTTCGACGTCGTGTTTCTGATCAACCGGTTCCTCGCCGCCGTCTCGCAGGCCGCGCTCGATGCCGGTGGCCAACCCAACCAATTCGTTGGCGACGGGACACTGGCCCTCTTCGGCCTCGAGGCCGGTTCTGAAATGGCGTGTCGGCAGGCGCTGCGCGCAGCGGCAAAAGTTGCCGCTAATGTCGAGCAGATGAACAAGCAGCTCAAGGCCGATCTGCGCGAGCCGATTAAGTACGGCATCGGCATCCACGGCGGAGACGTGATCGTCGGCGACATCGGCTTCAAGGAGCACACTGTCTTTACCGCGCTTGGCGATCCGGTGAATGTAGCGGCGCGCCTGCAGGACCTGACGAAATCACTCAATTGCGCGGCCGTCATTTCGAAAGATGTCTGCGTCGCAGCAGGAATTCCCGATGGCGCGCTGGAGCAAACGCAAGTCGCGATACGCGGGCGCGACGAGCCGATGATCGTGTGCAAGGTGGACGATCCGGCGGCGTTACCCGCGCTGGTCGATTCCGCGGCACAGGCTTCAGCGGACAAAAAGCGTGTCGCCCACGCAGGCTAGGCTATTTTCGGTCTTCGAACGGCGATTTGATCGAGAGGCCGATCGACGGCGTCGTCGGATCTCTGGAAAATGGCGTAGAATCGTATACACGCTCGGCGGAATCCGGCGTTCGGCCCGGCCGAAGGTCGAGCGATGAGCCCGGTGGGATGAGCGGCACCGGAGGGACATTCAGATCCTTAAGCGGCACTTTGCGAACGTAGTCGTCTTCGCGAATATTTTTATTGTCTTGCGCCTGTGCGGCCTGAATTGACGGTGCCGCGACGGTAGCCGCCAGAGCTAAAGCAACGACGAAACCCGCCTTCATCGCCGCCTCCGATTTGGCTGGCCTCAAGTCGACCGCCGGGAAGTCTAGCACCGGGTACCTGCGCCGTATATGCAGGGAGCATGTGTGGTTAGCCTTTTTGGGTCGAATATCAGCTCCATGCCGAAACTACGACGCGTCGAAGGTTATGCCATCGTCTCCGAAGACGGCATGCTCGCGAACGCGGCCGGTGTCATGCCGGAAGCGCTCAAGTTCGAGGCCGACCAGCGGTTCTTCGCGCTCGGGCTTGACGCGGTCGATGTGGTGGTGCACGGCCGCCATTCACACGAGCAGCAACCGCGTTCGTATCTCCGCCGACGCCTGATCCTGACGCGGCACGTAGCGGCTATCAGCGCCGATCCGTCAAATCCGAAAGCAATGTTCTGGAATCCCGCGGGTGCGTCGTTCGAGCAGGCTTTGACGGCGCTGGCGGTGCCCATCAAGAGCGCCGGTGTGATCGGCGGCACCGATGTGTTTGGAATGTTCCTCGACGTTTATGACGTCTTTTATCTCACGCGCGCTCCCGGCGTGCGGTTACCCGGCGGCCGTCCTGTCTTTCCCGGCGTACCAGCGCGAACTCCGGAGGAGGTGATGGCAGGTCATGGCCTCGCCCGCGGCGAGCGGCAGGTTCTCGATCAGGCAAAAGACCTGGAGGTTGTGGGTTGGGTGCGCGTGTGACCCAACACCGGTTAATGCTTCCGGGCGGCGACCCGGAAGCCGATGATGGTCGTTTCACCCAAGGCCTTCGCGGCTTCCAGCCGGTGCAGGCCTTCGACCAGCACGAAGCGCGCACCGTCCGGGCGCACCAGAATCGGCGTCTGCTGGCCCTCGCTGAGCATGCTGTGTGCGATGGCGTCAACGCGTTTGGGGTCGAGCGTTTTGCGGCGGTCGACCGGCACATAAATGTTGGCGATCGGGAATGTCTCGCGTTTCATCATGGCCGGTTGTCCGTGTGTTTGGAGCCTAACCTTTCCAGGTTGGCTGGCGCGGATGCACGACATCTTTGAAGGTATCGAAGCTTTTCCAGGCCGGCTCTGGCGGGTCGCATTTAGGTTGCGGTGTGTAGATCGAAGGGGCGACCGTTTGCATCGTCGGGATATAACGCGGGCAATTGGGAAAGATGGCGCGGGCTTCGACCCGAACGATGAGTTGCGCCCCGATGGTCTCGCCAAGGAGAGGGTCCGTGTCGCTCACGCGCGCGCTGCCATTGACCCTCAGTCGCTTCGGCTTGTCGTTCATGGCGATGAACAATAGCCCGATATTCGGATTAACAAGCAGATTGCCCAAGCTCTTAAACATGCCGTTGCCGTCATAGTCGGGAAATGCCAACTCGCGGGCGCCTGTCACCCGCACGAAACCGGGCATGCCTGCCTTAAAGGAGCAATCGGGTCGGCCCTGCGCGTCGGCCGTGCCAAGAAAGAAAAAAGCGACGCTCTCTATGAGTCTCTTGTCGTCGTCGTTGAACGTCGTACGCGTTAGTTTTTCTTCCAGTCGGTCGGCGATGCGCCGGCTATCGAAGCGATCTTGCAGATGCCGGTTGCCCTCATGGTACATGATGCTCATGGTCGCCTCTCATGCTGACCGTGTACCTGGATTCCCGTTTCTGGGAGTGACTTCAATCACCCGCGCTCGACAAAGCTATCGACCACGCGCTTTTCTCCGGCCTTGTCGAAGGCAATCGTAAGCTTGTTGCCGTCCACTGCAACCACATTGCCGTTGCCGAACTTCTGATGAAAGACGCGGTCACCGACCGCGAATGTCGAGACCGTACCGGTAGATTTGGCAATCAGCTCGCCTTCGATGACCAGCGGCGCGCGCTTCGCCTCACGTTTCGTGCCGCGCCGGATCTTTTCCGGCCCGGCCTGCCGGATGTTGTCGTCGCCATTCTCGTCATAAACGCCGTCCGGCACGTAGCGCGGCTGCCCGTTGTCGTAAAAGCCACCGCGTCCTTTCCGTGCCTGCGCGCGCTGCCAGCCGGGCGTGGCGTAGCCGGAGCCGAAGGCATTCATCTCGTCGAAGCGCGAGGCGCCGTAGCCCGACATGCCGAAGCCCCCGCCGGCTGCTTCCTTCACCTCGACGTGCGACTCGGGCAGCTCGTCGAGGAAACGCGACGGAACGGTCGATGTCCACATGCCGTGAATGCGGCGGTTGGTGGCGAAATAAATCTTCGCAAGCTTGCGGGCTCGCGTCAGACCGACATGGGCGAGGCGCCGCTCTTCCTCGAGTCCCGCGCGGCCGCTTTCGTCGAGCGAGCGCTGATGCGGGAAAAGGCCTTCCTCCCAGCCGGGCAGGAAGACGCAGTCGAACTCGAGACCCTTGGCCGAGTGCAGCGTCATTATATTGACCGCCTGCTCGGTCTCGGCGCCTTCGCGGTCCATCACCAGCGAGATGTGCTCAAGGAACCCCTGCAGGTTCTCGAACTCCTCCATCGAGCGCACCAGCTCTTTCAGGTTTTCGAGACGGCCGGCGGCATCGGCGGAGCGGTCCTTTTGCCACATGTCGGTATAACCGCTCTCGTCGAGCACAATCTCTGCGAGCTCGGTGTGTGGCATCGCGTCCTTCTTCGCGCGCCAGCGCTCGAAGCTCGCCATCAGCTCGCGCAACGCCTGGCGCGGTTTCGGCTTCATCTCGTCGGTAGCGGAGAGCGCGCTTGCGGCCTCAGTGAGCGGGATGCGTTTTTTGCGTGCGTAGTCATGCAGCATCTGGAGCGTGGCGTCGCCGAGTCCGCGCTTGGGCACGTTGATGATGCGCTCGAAAGCGAGGTCGTCGGCCGGCTGCGCGACGACGCGCAGATAGGCGAGGGCGTCGCGGATCTCGGCTCGCTCGTAGAAGCGCGGGCCACCGATCACGCGATAGGGCAGGCCGAGCTGGATGAAACGATCTTCGAACTCGCGCATCTGGAAAGAAGCACGCACCAGGATTGCAATCTCGTCGAGGGGATGATCCTCGCCGCGCTCGCGCGCCGCGCGTTGCAACTGCTCGATTTCCTCACCGATGGCGCGCGCCTCTTCCTCGCTGTCCCAAGCGCCGGTGACCTGCACTTTTTCACCCAGCACATCCTCCGTGCGCAGCGTTTTGCCGAGACGGCCTTCATTGTGTGCGATGAGGTGAGATGCGGCCGCGAGAATGTGACCGGTGCTGCGATAGTTCCGCTCGAGACGGATCACCTTCGCGCCGGGAAAATCATGTTCGAAGCGCAGGATGTTGTCGACCTCCGCGCCGCGCCAGCCGTAAATCGACTGGTCGTCGTCGCCTACGCAGCAGATGTTTTTTGGCTTCCGCTCTTCCGTCATTCCGGGGTGAGCTGAAAGCGTGAACGCGGAATCCAGAAGCCTTGCCTCGGCGCTGGTTTGCGGGTCCGCAGCTTCGCTGCGCCCGAGAACGACAGCTGTGGAAGCCGGCTGCGTCTGCGCCAGCAGCTTCAGCCACAGATATTGCGCGACGTTTGTGTCCTGATACTCATCGACCAGAATGAATCTGAAGCGCTCCTGAAACGAGCGAAGGACGTCAACGTTCTGGCGGAACAGCCGGATGTTCTCCAGCAACAGATCGCCGAAATCGGCGGCGTTCAGCGTCTTCAGCCGCTCCTGGTAGGCGATGTAGAGCTTCTTACCCTTGCCGTTGGCAAAACTCGCGGCCTCGCCGGACGGCACCTGCTCGGGCGTGAGCCCACGGTTCTTCCAGCCGTCGATCAGCATCGCGAGCACACGAGCCGGCCAGCGTTTCTCATCGAGCTTGTCGGCTTCGAGAATTTGCTTGATCACGCGGATCTGGTCGTCGACGTCGAGAATGGTGAAGTTGTTCTTCAGCCCAACCATCTCAGCGTGCCGGCGCAGGATCTTCACGCCAATCGAATGGAAGGTGCCGAGCCAAGGCATGCCCTCGACGATCTGCCCGACCATCTGGCCGACGCGCTCTTTCATCTCTCGCGCCGCCTTGTTGGTGAAGGTGACGGCGAGGATCTGGCTGGGATGCGCGCGTCCCAGATTCAATATGTGCGCGATGCGAGTTGTGAGCACGCGCGTCTTGCCGGTCCCGGCACCGGCGAGGACCAAGACCGGGCCGTCGAGTGTCTCCACCGCCTGGCGTTGCTCCGGGTTGAGGTCGGCGAGATAGGGCACACCACGGGCCCCGAGGGCGCGCGCCGCGATGCCGCCTTCGGCGGGCTGTGGGCTCACAGGAGCGGGATCGTTGCGCTTCGGCTCGGCCATGTTGTCCGGAGTGGGCGGCTTTAGCCGCCGGAATGATTCTCAATAGCAAAGATGGCACTCACGAGCGCCATTTTCGAGGCCGGCAGCGGCCTTGTGCGCCCGAAGGCGCGGATTTAGCGTGATTTTTCCGCATTATTTTCAGTATTGGGGGAACTCCGTGCGACTGAAAGACAAGGTGGCGCTCGTGACCGGCGCAGGCCGCGGTATCGGCCGCGACATTGCCCTTGCCTATGCGCGTGAGGGCGCGCAGGTCGTGATCAACGACGTCGATCCGGCGACCGCCGAGGCAACTGCAAAGGAAGCCGCGGCGCTCGGCAGTAAGAGCCTTCCGGTGGCTGCGGATGTCGCCAAATCCGCGGAAATCAACCGGCTCGTCGACACGATCATCACGGAGCGCGGGCGCATCGACATTGTCGTCAACAACGCGATGAAGATCGTGCCGGGCAAGCTCGAAGCGCTGCCGGAAGCCGCGTGGGATACCACGATGAATATCGGGCTCAAGGGCGCGTTCCTGGTGAGCCAGGCGGCGGCCAGGCACATGATCGCGCAGAAGTCCGGCGCGATCATCAACATCGCTTCGATCGCGGGGCTTTTCCCTTACAACTGGGCTGGCGCGTACAGTGTCGTGAAGGCCGGCCTGATCATGCTCACCAAGCTGCAGGCAATGGAGTGGGCGCCTTACGGCATCCGCGCCAATGCGATCACGCCCGGCTACATTCGCACACCGGGGACGGAAGCAATGTACGCCGATCCGGAAATCTACGAAGGTCGGCGCAAGGGGGTGCCCATGGGCCGCGTCGGCTCGGGCGAGGACGTTGCGGGGCCGGCAGTGTTCCTGGCCTGCGACGAGTCGCGCTATACGACCGGCAGCGTGGTCGGTTCCGACGGCGGTCAGGCAGTCGGTTATTTTCTTACCGTCCCGGGACGAAGGTTTTCGGGCGGAAGGATTGATTGAGGCTTATACAATCTCCGGTCATTCCCGCGTAAGCGTGAATCCAGGAGTCGAGGAGAATGCCTTTTATTGCTGGATCGCCGCTTTCGCGCGGATGAGCAAAAAGGAAAGGGTACGCGCGACCGCGCGTTCACCAAGGGACGCTGTTGGACACTGAAGTCATCATCGTCGGCGCCGGACCCGTGGGCTTGACGCTCGCGATCGATCTCGGGCGCCGTGGTGTGCGTTGCATTCTGCTCGAGCAAAAGGACGCGCCGCAATTTCTGCCCAAGATGGAGCGGTGCAATGCTCGTACAATGGAAATCTACCGCCGACTCGGGATCGCGCAGAAAGTCCGCGACGCCGGTTTCCCGCGCCACGCCCCGATGGACGTCTTCATTGTCACGTCATTGATCGAGTCGCCGCTGCTTCATCTGCCATATCCGTCGGTGGCGCAGGCGCAGGCCGAGATCGCTGCCTGCACCGACGGCTCGATGCCGCTTGAGCCATACCAGTTAATCTCTCAGTACACGCTGGAGCCGCTGCTTAAATCGGTCGCGGAAACCCTGCAGACGGTTGATGTGCGCTATGGCTGTGAGTTCGTTGCCTTCGCGCAAGATGCCGCCGGTGTGCGTGCGAAAGTGAAGAGCCACGGTACGGCATCGGAGTTGGCCGGACAGTATCTCGTTGGTTGCGACGGTGGCAGCAGCGGGGTGCGCCGCCAGCTCGGCATCAAGCTCAGCGGTGACGCCAACCTGCTGCAGTTGCGGCAGGCGCTCTACCGATGTGATGGCCTGTTCGATCGCATTCCGATTGGGAAGGGCCGGCACTATCACGTCGCCGATGCGCATAATTCGTTCCTCATCGTGCAGGATTCGACCAGGCATTTCACGTTGCATGCAACGCTCGACAGCGACGATGCGATGAAGGCGATGTTCGAACAGGTCGTCGCGATGCCCGTGACATATGAGATGCTCTCCTGTGCGCCGTGGCGGCAAAACTTGTTGCTGGCTGACGGCTATGGGCAGGGCCGCGTCTTTCTCGCGGGCGATGCGGTGCATCTGATGATTCCGACCGGCGGACTCGGCATGAACAGCGGTGTCGGCGACGCCATCGACCTGTCCTGGAAGCTTGCTGCGACACTGCGAGGTTGGGGCGGATCGAAGCTGCTCGCCTCCTATGAGGTCGAGCGCCGGCAGGTCGGGGCGCGCAACGTGGAAGCCTCGCGTCACGCCGCGCGCGGGCGGCGCGCCTGGCGCGCGGCTTTCAGGCCGAATATTCGGGACAATACAGCTGCAGGCGCGGAGACGCGTGCCAAACTGGTGGCGATCGCCGATGTCGAGCAACGTAAGAGCAACGAGATGGTCGGCGCCGAGCTCGGTTACCGCTATCGAGGATCGCCGGTCATCTGGGCGGAGGCGGGCGAGGGGCCACCGGACGACTTCATGAAATATGCGCCGACGTCATGGCCAGGCGCGCGACTACCGCACGTCTGGCTGGCTAATGGCACCGCGCTGCACGACCAGATCGGCGACGGCTACACGCTCCTTCGCCTTGCCGGCGCGCCGGCCGACAGCACGTTGCTGACACGTGCTTTCGCGCGCTATCGCGCGCCATTCACTGTCCTCGATGTCGCCGATGCCGCCCCCCGCGACATCTACGGCTACGATCTCCTGCTGGTGCGGCCTGATCTGCACGTGGTCTGGCGCGGCAATCATTTGCCGGACGCCGGGAAGCTGGCGGCGATTGCGACCGGGCATTGAGCTGATCTTGCGCGTTAACCTCTCGGCCGTCATTGCCGAACTTGATCCGCCAATCGATGATGACTCTCGTCAAGAATGTCCCTACGTAAGGCTCTCTTGCGTTGCCACTTTTCATGGATGGCCGACCAAGCCCGGCCATGAGGAGCAGGATGCCTCAGAAATTGAATCTCACGCTCGCTTGCGGCGACTATGAACTGATCCGTCCCTTGCTGAAAGGCAAAGTGGAAGTCGACGGCGTCGACCTGACGATTCTCACCGATATGGATTCGGCAACACGGCACTGGCGTTTCCTCAACAATGGCGAGTTTGATATTGCCGAAGTTTCAGCTTCGTCCTATCTCGCCGCGTGTGACAATGACTTGCCATTCCGTGCGATTCCCGTGTTTTTACACCGCCGCTTTCGCCATGGCTTCATGTTCATCAACACGTCGAAGGGCATCAGGACGCCTGCCGATCTGAAAGGCCGCCGGATCGGCGTCAAGACAATGATGACAACGGCGGTGCTGTGGATGCGTGGCATCCTGCAAAGCGAATATGGAGTGCCGCTCAACAGCATTGAATGGGTTGCGGAGATTGAGGACGACATCAAAGTCAATCTGCCATCGGACATCAGATATTCCTGCCTGCCGAACGACAAATCAGTCGAAACGATGCTGGCCGAGGGAGAGCTCGACGCGGTGTTTCATTCCGATCTCGTCAAGCCGTTTCTTGGCGGGGATTCGCGCGTGGCGCGTCTTTTCCCGGATCACAAAGCGGAAGAAATGGCATATTTCAAGCGTACCGGCATTTTTCCGATCATGCATGTGCTCGGCTTGCGCAAGTCGCTCGTGGACGAGCATCCGTGGCTCGCAGTCAATCTGTTCAGAGCGTTCAATGAAGCAAAGGCGGCCGCGATGAAGCGCATGGCGAACCCGCGCATCGTTCCGCTCGCCTGGTATCGCGACGCCTGGGAAGAGCAGGACCGCATACTCGGTCCCGATCCGTGGGAATACGGACTTACGGAGAAAAACCGCAAGGTGCTGGAGACGCTGGTTCGATACTCGCACGACCAGGGACTGATCAAGAAGAGCCCGAAGCTGGAGGATTTGTTCTTGAAAGTCGATCAAGGTCGAAAGCGCGGCGCCGAGTACAGAATTTAGCGCGTATTGCACACGAATACCGGAGGACGTAGCCTCCGTCCAAACAAAGCCGCCAAATCGGGAGGATTCATCGTGCACAAGACATTTGGATTGGCTGCCGTCGCGCTCGCCGTTAGTCTCAGCGGCGCGCAGGCGCAGGAGAAAGTGTGGAAACACGGAATTCTCGAAGCCAAGAGCGACGCCGGCTTCATCGCCATGGTCGACAAAGGCGGCTTTGCCGCCAAGCGTGGATTGAAAGTCGAACTGCTTCAGATCAAAGCCGGTGCGACGCTCATGAAAGCGCTGCTGTCCGGAGAGATCGACAGCGTCGACATGGGCGCGGCCGAATCAATCGTCGCGGGAGCGCGGGGGACAGGCGTCAAGATCGTCGGCTGCGGCTGGCCGGGCGTGCCGCAGGTGGTCCTGGCCAAGGCCGAGATCAAATCGCTCGCCGACCTCAAGGGCAAGACAGTTGCGATCTCCTCGCCTGGCTCGCTTCCTGACCTGCTGTTCCGCGGCATGCTCAACGAAGCGAACGTGCCATTTGCCGAAGTCAAACTGGCGCCCCAAGGTGCCGATCTCGATCGCTACAAGTCATTGGTTGCGGGTGTCACCGACGCCGCCGTGGTGTCGAACGAGTTCGAGGCCGTCATGCCCGCCAACATCAAGGTGCTGGCGAAAGGCAGCAGTGCTGTGCCGAATTTTCTCCGCCTTTGTATCGCGACCACCGGCAAGGTTCTAAGCGAACGGCGCGACGACCTGGTGAAGTTCGTCGCCGCCGAGATGGATGCTTACAAGTTTGCGATGACGAACCGCGCCGATACGGTCAAGCTCGCGCATGAGATGACGCACGCCAAGCCGGATGACAAACGGGCGGAGTTCATCACCGACGAAGCGATCAAGAACAAACAGATTGACCCGACGCTGTCGATTCCGCTCGACCGCCTCGACTGGATGCAGAATCTGTTTCTCAAAGCCGGCGTGATTAAACAAACGGTGCCGATCGAGTCGATTATCGACAAGAGCGTTAATGCGGACGCCGCCAAGATCGCGGGGAAGTAACCTCGAGTGCTGACGCTCGTTCCGGTGAAAGCAGGACCCAGAGCATTTACTTTCTAAATTCCCGCTTCGCGGGAATGAGCGGAAGGAATGTAAAGCGCGTCTTTACACCTCGTCCCGCAGCTCGCCGCCGAGAATTCCGGCCAGGGTCGCGGCGACGGCACCAAACAACAGCGCAAGGAACGACCAGAACGACGTGTAGGCCGCGGCCTTGCGCGCTTCGTCGGTCAGCGTTGCGGCTGCATCGGCGGCGCCACGGACAGACAGCGCCGCGGTTATCAGAACGACGGCGATCATGAGGCCCACACCGACGACCCAGCACATGAAGCCGTGCGCTGCGTCGCGGAATTTGGTTTCGGGTCCGGGGATATGATCGCGGATGCGCAACCGGCCGGCGAGATAGCCCCCTGTGCTGAAGGCAATCGTTTCGGCGATAATCAGCCACAGCGCACCGCCAATCGTCATCGCGGCCGCGCTTGGTCCGGAGTACGGCGTCGATATTGCAAGGCCAATCCCGGTGCCAAGTGAAATGAAAATAAATGCGACAGCCCATGCCGCTAAAGCCCCGGCGATCACGACGCTCCAGCTGAAAGCCGAGCGGGGGCGGCGTGTTTGAATAACTTCAACATTTTCACCAACAATCGCTGTGTCGGTCATGGTTTATCTCCAAGCAAACACCTCGCGTCGCGTTCAGCGCGCCGCTACCGACGTTTAACAAGGCAAAATTGCGATGGTTCCTTTGCCGGAACAATTCGATGGCCCGCACATTACCAGCGCGGGGCTTCAGGAGTGGACCATGCTCGGCTGGGTCGTAACTTTTCTCATCATCGGGCTGATCGCCGCTATCCTTGGGTTCGGCGGTATCGCGGGCGCATCGTTTGCGGCCGCAAAGATCATCTTCTTTGTCGCGATTCTTTTGTTGTTGCTGTCGATCGTGTTTGGAGCGATTGGGCGACCGCTTTAGCGCATCATCGCGGGGGCATTGAGATATGGCGCCCGGCGGCTTCGGGCCGCGGTAGTTGCCTGTGTGCAGCCTTCATGCGAGCGAGCGAGCGCATAATCGTGTCTGGAAAAGGAGCGACTTTCTTCGCCGTCATGTCGACGTGCAACGTCATATTTTCCGAGGTGGCGGACACCCAGCCTTCGGTGGCGTGAAACAGCTGCTCGAAGTAATGAACCCGTTTAGAATCGAAATCGAGCAGCTGAAAGGTCACTCGGACCGGATCTTTCGCGTGCAATTCCCGGACATAGCGCACGTGCACCTCGGCGGTGAACGTCGAATGTTTGGCGCGCTTAAGATACTCGGCGCCGATACCGATGAGCTCATAGACCTCATCAACGGCTCGATCGAACAGCACATTGTAATAGGCCATGTTGAGATGGCCATTATAGTCGATCCACTGCGGCTCGACGTGCATCAGCGATGATACAAATGGCGCGAAAAAGACCGGTTCGAGATCGATGCGATCAAGCATGGTCAAGCCGAGATCGGATAAACTGCCTTTTCACCGCTGAGGACACGCGCCACATCGCTGGCGCACTTTGTCTGCAACTCCTCGAGCGCTTCGATCGAATAGAATGCGGTGTGCGGAGAGATGATGACATTGTCGCGTCCGAGCAGAGCCGAATCCTTGGTGAGCGGTTCGGCCGCGACGACGTCGAGACCGGCGCCGCCGACCTGACCGGAATCGAGTGCCGCGATCAGAGCCGCCTCGTCAATCAGCGGCCCGCGCGCAGTGTTTACGATATAGGCGCCCTTTTTCATGTTTGCGAATGCGGCCGCGTTCATCATTCCGCGCGTTTGCGGCGTGAGCGGCGCGTGCATGGACACATAGTCGGACTTGTTGAGGAGCGTGTCGAAATCAACGCTCTCGACCTGCGCGGCCTTGAAAACATCCGGCTTCACAAACGGGTCATACGCGATCACTTTCATTCCAAAGGCCTGCGCCTTTGGCGCCACCAGTCGGGGGATGTGTCCGAAGCTGACGAGTCCAAGCACTGTGCCCTCGATGCGTCGGATCGGCACTACCGCCGGCATTTCCCAACGGCCGCTTTGCACGAGCTTGTTCGACAGGGGAATCTTGCGGATGAGCGCGAGCAGCAATGCCATTGCGTGATCGGACACCTCGCGGATGCAATAGTCCGGCACATAGTTGACGGCGATGTTCTTTTCCTTGGCGGCAACGAGATCGATATTGTCGACGCCGAGCCCAAACCGGCCAATCGCCCGGCACCGCGTCAGTTGGATGAGGATCTCGCGGGTTAGTTTTGCGTACGTGACCAGAATTGCATCGGCATCTTTCGCAACCGCAAGAATGTCACCGCCATCAGCGCTCTTCGACATGCGATAGGTCGGATTGAGCCTGGAAAGTGCGGCCTTGGCCGGTTCGAGGGAGGGAAAGACGCTATCGGTCACGGCAATCACGGGGCCGGCCATTGCAAACTCCACATGTGAAACGATCGGAACGGCGCGGAAGCTACGACAGAGGCGAACGCACGTCCACCCGCCATGGCAAGGGCAGCCACGATTTCAATGGCTTAGCCCGATTAACCAAAAATTAACGACGCGCACGCGTTAGCACTTCGCTCGACTATCCTCACAAAAAAATACGGGAGCGCGACAATGGTCGGGAAGATAGCGCGAGGCGCCTACATGTTTGCGGTCGCGACAATGTTTGTCGCCTGGATCATTTCGTTCAACAAGCAAGAGCCTGCCAAGCCTGCGCAACCCGGACCACAGGTGTGGTACATCCATTCGTAGCCAAAATGACGTAGCGTTACTTACGTCGCCAGGAACGCGGTCGTCTCGCCAAGGAATTTTTCCCAGGCAGGCTCGGTTTCCAAAACAAGATGATTGCGGCTTTCGAGCGCAACGAATTTCGCGCCGGGAATGCCGGCAGCGAGCCGGCGGCCTTCATCGAATGTTACCGCCGCATCGTTACGGCAATGAAGCACGAGCGTCGGCGCTTTCACCTGCGACAGCAAATGTGAAATATCGAGTTCGCCCGTCGCCCGCATAATGCGCAGCGCGTTCTCGGTCGAGGTCGTCATTCGCTGCAGATCATTGAACCACTGCATCTGTTCGGGTGTTCCGTCAGGAAAGAACAACGAGGTGAAGAATTGCCGGAACGCGGGGTTTTCTTTGCCCCAGCCCTGCTCGACGATCGACAGTAGAGTTTTGGCGTGGTCGGGGTCGCGCCTGGTGCGGCCACGCGCAAAACCGCCATACAACACCAGATGAGTGACACGCTCGGGATGGCGAATGGCGTAAACGATCGACGCCGCGCACCCTTGCGAGATGCCGAGCAGCGCGAAACGTTTCAGCTTTGCTGCCTCGACGACGCTTTCGAGGTCGCGAACGAAAGCTTCGAACGATATGTCCTCCACATCCCAGTCGGACAGCCCGTTGCCGCGCTCGTCATAACGAACGAGTTGATAGCGGGCGGCAAACTCATGCAGCAAGTGGCTCCAGATCGGGCTCTGCCAGTCATATTCGAGATGGTTCAGCCAATTGGCGGCTTTCACCAAAGTCGGCCCCTGACCGGCCAGAGCGTAGGCGATGCGAACGCCATCGGAAGCCGTACAAAACCGGACCTCCTGGTTCAGGATCCGTGCAGTAGTGGGGACGGTGTTTGCCCCCGTCGTGATTTCGCCGACGAAACGAATGCCCTTCCGCGCAATCGTGCGAAGAAACCGCTGTTGGCCACCGCTGTCTCCGATCGCCTTGCGTACGGCGTTGATACGGCTATCGACGGTAGAGTCGGAAACGACGCGACCGGCCCATACCGAAGCAATGAGGTCGTCCTTGCTGACAACGCGATCGCGGTTCTCGATCAAGTAAACCAGAAGGTCGAAAACCTGCGGCTCGATCTGCACAAGCCTCTGGTCGCGCCGCAATTCGCGCCGGCTGATGTCGAGACAGCAATTTTCGAAGCTTATCTGCAAAGCTGTCCTGCTCCTTAGTCCCACACCGGTTTTAGTTCCAGAGCCGTGCGCTTGCCGAAAAAGCGCTGAACCTCAGTCAAGTTGAGCGTAGGCCGGATACGTCGCGCTTCAGCCAGGGCCGCTTTTGCTTCGTTCTTGCGATCGAGCTTCGCAAGCAGCCATGCCGAAACCACGCGGGCGCCATACAGGCGGCCATCATGACGGGCCGCGGCTTGGGCTTCCGTCAGGCCTTCCTCCACTCTATCGGCGCGGCCGAGCGCATGCGCAAGGATCATTCGCCAGAATGTCAACCGGTAATCCTTCGGGCTTGACCGCATGCCATATTGCAGACTTTGGATACCTTCTTCGTACTGGCCGAACTGCACCAATGCAGCACCAAGGGCCACATGGGCCTGTGCGTTGCTCGGATCCAGCTCAATCGAACGCCGCAGAAGCTCCATGCCGCGCTCGCGCTCCCCTACATCGACGAAAGCGCATCCGGCAAAGCCGAGAACGTCGGAGGCATTTGGGTCGATGGCAACGGCGGATTCTGCTTCTTCGCGCGCTTGCGACGTCGCCCCGTCTATATCGGAGACCAGCGACAGCGTAGCACCGAAAGCATTGAGCAGCGCAAGAAATGCGCGTGCCAATGCAAAGCTTGAGTCGATTGCGATGGCCTGCTGCAGGCCTTTCACCGCCTGTGCGACGGAATCCTCGTTCCAGCCGTGGACGGCGATGGCGCCGGCGGCGCGGCGAAAATGCGACCACGCATCGATGCTGCCTATTCTTCGCCGCGTTATGATCGAAAGATCTGCTTTGGTCAGTGCGGGCTCCAGCTCGACAATGATGCGGCGGGCAATTTCATCCTGGAGGTCGAGCGTGTCGCCGCGCTCAACCTCATAGCGCCCGGCCCACAACTGATTGCCACTCGCGGCTTCGACGAGCTGGACCGTTATACGCACGCGATCGAGCGATCCTCGCGCGCTGCCTGTTACCACGTAGCGCACACCGAGCTCAGTACCGACTTGGCGAACGTCGGACGGGCGCTGCGCATAGGAGAATGAGGAAGCGCGCGCGATTACGAAAAAACCGGGGACACGCGCCAGCAACGCGATGATGTCCTCAGCCAGCCCGGTAGCGATCAATTCGAGCGAGCGGTCTTCGGTCAGGTTGTCGAAAGGGAGAACAGCAATCGAAGGCCGGTCGGATATAAGCGGCGGAAACGACTGCGGGGCGCTAGCGCTTGCCTCAGGGTCTGCGACCGTGGAGGAGAGGCCTTGACGAACCTCACCGACGAAACGAATGCCTTTGCGGGCGACCGTCCGTATCAGATTTTGTTCCTTGCCGCTGTCGCCGACGGCTTTGCGGGCCGCGTTGATGCGGCTGTCGACTGTAGAGTCCGAGACGATCCGGCCGCCCCACACATTCTCGATGAGGTCATCCTTGCTGACGACGCGCGCCCGGTTGTCGATCAGATAGATCAGCAAATCAAAAACTTGCGGCTCGACCGGGACGATCGTCCCGTGCGCATGCAATTCCCGGCGCTCGGAGTCGAGCGCGAAATCACCAAATGAGAATAACACGTTGTCGCCCGCACCTAGACGCCGACAAGTATAACGCAGGGGTGCATTGATGAGAAATCAACCGCATCTCAACGGCTTATCAATGGTTCCACAACGACAGCGCCGAACGCCGTTGTCATGGTCGGGGCTCACGCGAGCCTCGAATGATCATGGCGTTTCGAATGACAAGGTTGTTTCGTTGCCTCCCGCGGCTCATCGCAGCGTTGCGCCTATGGGCGACGCGGCCGGCGCAGACAAAACCGCTGCGCATCAACCGATTCCATTGAGCACCTACTACTGTCCGTCGGGCACCCCTGCCTTCCGAAGGCCTTCGTAGTACCGGTCGATGCCCATGTCGCGGCTGAACGGATGCATCGTTCGCACGAAGGCCACCGAGAAGTCTGGTAGCCGGCGGGTTACTTCATTGAGATAATGTTGTGCTTCGTCCTTCCGGTCTAATTGCCCCAGGGCTGCAATGAGAATTGCGTAGCGCGACCACTGGAAGCTCGGCTGAGCCAGGGCTCGTAATGCGAAATGCACCGCCGCTTCATCCTGGCTTACAAGATATTTTGCTTCAGCCATGCGCACGAGATAGGAGCCCATATTTGGATCGTGCGGACTTAGGCGAATTGCGGATTCGAGATGGGGAAAAGCCTCGTGCGGCTTGCCTGAAAACACAAAAGCGGCGCCAAGCCCATAATGCGCTAGCGCGAGACTCGGATTGAGATCGAGGGCCAGTTCAAGCTCTGAAATAGCCGCTGCATATTCCCTGCGCAAATAGCGGATACGTCCGAGCGTACAGTGTGCACCCGCATCGTCGCGGTCGAGGGCAACCGCCTTTTGAGCAAAAGAGATCGCCTGTTCGCGGTTTTGGTCAGGCGAACTGGCAAAACCGTAGACCACCTCGTAATAGCAAGCCTCGGCGATCGCTGAGTAGGCAGGGCCGAGATCGGGATCTATCGCAATTGCCGCTGCGAATTGCTTCCGCGCCTCGATGAGGTCCTCCAACGTGTAGCGGTACAAATGGATCATGCCGCGCTGATAAATGCTCCACGCGTCGATGCTTTCACGAGGTTTGACGCGCGCCCTTTCCCTCTCAGCCCGGCCCATTTCCGGCTCGATGCCGCCGACGATGGTTTGGGTGATTTCGTCCTGTACTGCGAAGATATCAGATAGCGCGCGGTCATAGCTTCTTGCCCAGACGCTGCTGCCGTCACTGCCGTCGATCAGCTTCGCGGTCACGCGAATGCGGTCGCCCGCGCAGCGAACACTTCCCATCAGGATGTAACGCACGCCTAATTCGCGCGCGACGTCATTTGGGTCGACATGCCCGCTTCGGTAGGCGAGGGTTGAGCCACGAGCGATGACAAAAAACCAGCGCACGCGTGACAATGCTGTGATGATTTCTTCGGTGACCCCGTCGGCGAAAGAATCATCCTCAGTCTTGCTGCTCAAGTTAGTGAAGGGCAGTACAGCGATGGATGGCTTTCGCGGCAGCGCTAACGTGGCACTATCCGTTTTGCTGTGCGCTTCCGTTTCCTGCTTCTCGATCTGGACGGGCGCGATGAAGCGAAAGCCTTTTCTGGCAAACGTGCGGATACTGGATTGTCTCTTGCCTGTGTCGCCGATCGCCCTGCGAACGCCATTTATGCGGCTGGTCAATGTGGATTCGGACACGATTCGGCCGCCCCAAACCGATGCGATGAGGTCGTCTTTGCTGACCACGCGATCCCGATTTTCGATGAGGTAAACCAGCAGATCGAATACCTGCGGCTCGACGGCGATCAAAATACCCCCTCGGCGCAGTTCGCGCCGTTCGCTGTCCAGCGCGTAATTATCGAATAAAAACAGCACTTTGTGCCCCATGAACAGCGCTAACGCTATCTGGCTGGGCGTCTAAAGCGAAATCAAGACTTCCTCAAGAACAAATCAAGCGCGGCTCAAAGTCTTCATGCCGCAGAGAGCGCATCTATGCCGGCGAATAATGGAGCATGTGAATGATTCACCGCCGCAGCAATGGGACCATCGATATCGACTTTTACCGGCAGGAGGTACTGATCCTACGCCGACAAGTCATGTCGCAATTCCTCAGGCATGCCGGACGTGCATTTCGTCCAGTAATCTTTGCGATTGGCGCCGCCTACATTTCATTTCGCGTCCTATCTCCGACGCCAGTTGGCGCCGAAGTACCCGAGGCGGTCGCGGCCCATGGCGAAATCCTCGTGGCGACCGCGCATGCGGCCGGCGCTCAGATCTATGAGTGCAAATTCGATTCTGCCGGTGTGTTGCGCTGGCAGTTTCGCGAGCCGATCGCGACACTGGTCGTCGCAGGCAAGACTGTAGGCCGGCATTTCGCCGGACCCGTCTGGGAAATGTCCGACGGCAGTGCCGTCAGCGCCAAGGTCTCGGCACAGGCGCCGGGCGCAAATCCTACCGATATTCCGCTCCTGCGGCTTGACGTGGACGCACGGCATGGATCCGGCTTGCTCAGCGCGGTCACTACGATCCAACGATTGAACACCCATGGCGGCCTTGCCGATGGAAGTTGCGAGTCGCCGGGATCATTCCTGAGCGTGCCGTACAAGGCCGACTACGCCTTCTACAAGAAAGCCGCAGCAGACGTTCGCTCTCATTCTCGCTGAGATAACAGGAAAATCGAAGCACTGAGCCAATAGGAGCTAATCATGGGAAAACTCATCGCGTTTCTCTATGGCGTGGTTGCTTATCTCGCATTCGCGGTCGTCATTGTGTACTCGATCGGCTTCGTCACAGATTTGGCGGTGCCAAAGACGATCAACTCCGGCGTCGCCGGACCCGTGATGGAAGCTATCGTTATTAATCTGGTGCTGATGTCGATTTTCGCCGTGCAGCACAGTGTAATGGCGCGGCCTCAGTTCAAGAAATGGTGGACCAAGATCATCCCCCAGCCGATCGAGCGCAGCACGTTTGTGCTTTTCTCCAGTCTCGCGCTCGCGCTTTTGTTCTGGCAATGGCGGCCGATCCCGGCCATCGTGTGGGAGGTCAAAGATCCGACGATTGCCGCGTCATTGCTGTATTTGGGATTGTTCGGCTGGATGCTGGTCTTTATCAGCACCTTCCTGATCAATCATTTCGAGCTGTTTGGTCTGCATCAGGTTGCCAACAATCTCGCCGGCAAGCCGATGCCTCCGATGAAGTTCAAGTCACCGCTTCTCTATAATGTCGTGCGTCATCCGATCTATCTCGGCTTCATTATTTTCTTTTGGGCGACGCCCGTGATGACGGCAGGGCATCTGCTGTTTGCCGCGGTGACAACGGCATACATCTTCGTCGGCATCGCGCTAGAGGAGCACGACCTGATTGCCTTGTTCGGCGACGAGTACCGCCGCTATCGGCAGCGGGTAGCGATGATCGTTCCATTTATTGGCCGGTTGTCTTGAGCGAACGGGCCGGCGCGCGGCGAAT
This sequence comes from Pseudolabrys sp., assembly GCA_036557605.1. GTDB lineage: Bacteria > Pseudomonadota > Alphaproteobacteria > Rhizobiales > Xanthobacteraceae > Pseudolabrys. Next base: position 15,583 of record DATBHE010000081.1, on the reverse strand, counting down.
TTCCTTGAACCGAAGGTTGTCCCCGCAACCCCGCCGCCGCCGGTCTCGTTTCACCCGCATCCTGTCCTCTGCTAACGTCGGCTGACGCTCGGCAGGGGACTATCGCATGGCCGTTGATCAAGTCGCCGGACGCAAGTCCAGCGGAACGAAAAAAGCTATTGAGGCGCTGACGGCGGCTTTCGGCAACCGCGTGGTTACATCGCAGGCGGTCCGCGAGCAGCACGGCAATACCGTCACCTGGATCGCCAATCAGCCCCCCGACGCGGTCGTTTTTCCGCAGAGTACCGAAGAGGTGCAACAGATCGTGCGCATCTGTGCGGAAAACGGCGTTGCGATTATTCCCTTCGGGGTCGGCACTTCACTCGAAGGGCATGTCAATGCTCCTGCGGGGGGCGTCTCCATCGATTTTCGCGACATGAACAAGGTTCTCGAAGTGCACGCGGAAGATCTTGATTGCGTTATTGAGCCTGGCATTACCCGCAAGGCGCTCAACGAGCAGCTTCGCGACAGCGGACTCTTCTTTCCGATCGATCCCGGAGCCGACGCTTCGCTTGGCGGCATGGCTGCGACGCGCTGCTCCGGCACTAACGCGGTGCGCTACGGCACAATGAAGGACAACGTGATCGCGCTCAAAGTAGTGCTGGCAAACGGAGAGGTCATCGATACCGCCCGGCGCGCGAAGAAAACATCGGCGGGCTATGACCTGACGCGGCTCATGGTCGGTTCGGAAGGCACCCTCGGCGTCATCACCCAGTTGACCTTGAGACTTTCCGGCATTCCGGAAGCCATCTCTGGCGGCGTATGTCCCTTTCCGTCGGTGGAAGCGTGTTGCAATACCGCCATCCACACCATTCAAAGCGGGATACCGATCGCGCGCATCGAATTGCTTGATGCGCTGCAGGTGCGGGCGGTCAATCTGCATTCCAATCTCGGGCTGCCTGAAACGCCGATGCTCTTTCTTGAATTCCACGGGACGGAGTCATCTGTTGCCGAGCAATCCAAGCGCTTCGGCGAGATCGCAGCCGAGTTCGGCGGTGGTCCCTTCACCTGGACGACGCGCCCGGAGGAGCGCACCAAATTGTGGGAAGCCCGCCATCACGCGGCGCTGTCGAATTTTGCCCTGAGGCCGGGCGCGGCGATGGTTCCCACCGACGTTTGCGTGCCGATTTCGCGACTGGCCGAGTGCCTCACCGAAACGCAGCGCGATATTGAAGCGAGCCGGATCATGGCGCCGATTGTCGGCCACGTTGGCGATGGCAATTTTCATCTGACGCTTCTTGTCGACCTGGACGATGCCGATGAAGTCAAGCGCGCCAAAAACTTGTCGGAGCGGCTGGTGGAGCGTGCGCTGGCAATGGACGGAACTTGCACCGGCGAACACGGTGTCGGGCAGGGGAAAATGAAGTACCTCTTGGCCGAGCACGGCGCCGCGGCGCTTGCGGTCATGGCATCCATCAAGCGCGCGCTCGATCCGCAGAACATTATGAATCCAGGCAAGATTGTCGCCCTGAGTTGAGCGAAGCTTTGTGCATTTGGCGGTGCGCGCTCAGCCGCGAACCGGAATCCAGACACAGATTTGCCGCCAAGGCCGGCAAATGTGGCGTATATTTTAATATCCTTGAGCCTGAATGCGTGCCGGATGCGGACCGGCGCTGGAGCTGGCGTTGCAAACGACTCTGCTTGGACTGGCGATCGCGATTATTCTGGCGCTTGTTGCCGCGCTGGTCGGGCCGCTTTTCCTCGATTGGGGAAGCCATCGAACATTGTTCGAGGCTGAGGCAAGCCGACTCATCGGTGTCAATGTACGGGTGACGGGGAACATCGATGCCCGCCTGTTGCCATCACCGCGGCTTACGCTACACGATATCCAGATTGGAGAAGGGAGCGACACGGTTCGCGCGCGTTCTCTGGGCGTCGAATTTTCACTTGGTTCCCTTATGCGCGGTGAATGGCGGGCCGCGGAACTGCACCTGGTTGGTCCGGAAGTCAGTCTTGGACTGGATAAATCAGGCCACCTGCAAGTGCCGAATCTGCCGGTTGCCTTCGATCCGGATGATCTGTCGATCGACCGGCTCAGCATCGAAGACGGCACGATTGCACTTGCCGACGCCGCCGGTGGCGGCGGTCTGACTTTGGGTCGTGTATGGTTCAATGGAGAGGCGCGGTCCCTCATCGGCCCATTGAAGGGCGAAGGAGCTGTTACCGTCGCCGGTGCGCTTTATCCCTACCGGCTTGCGCTGGGACGCGTGAGCGAGACGAGTACCCTAAAAATACATCTCAATGTAGATCCGACGGATCATCCGCTTAACTTCGAGGCGGATGGCGTTATGGCCATTACGTCCGGTATTCCGCGATTTGATGGAACCCTCAATCTCGGGCGGCCGGTTGGCATTGGCCTGCAGCGGCGGCCCGGGCCTGGCAGCGGCGATGTCACGCAGCCATGGCGGATCAGCGGAAAAGTAAAGGCCACCCCGCAATCGGCGCTGATTCAGGACATCGAATTCCAATATGGCTCGGAAGAGCAGGGGTTCCGGCTGACCGGGCTGGCTGACTTCAAGTTTGGCACCCGGCCGCGATTGGATGGCGTCTTCTCGGGAAGGCAATTGGATATCGATCGAGCTGTTTCTGGCGGCAGTGCAGTAAAGCAGACACCTGCTGTCGTGTTGCGGCAGGTCGCCGCGCTCGGGGCAAGTGCGTTTCAGACCTCGCTGCCGACTCGGATCGGTGTCGCCATCGACCAGATTACGCTCGGCGGCAATAGCGTGCAGAATCTGCGTGGTGACATCACAAGCAATGCAAACGGATGGAATCTCGATCGGCTGGAATTCCGTGCCCCGGGTGCGACACAGGTGCGTCTCAGCGGAGCCCTCGCGGTTGGCAGTAGTGGTGTCGCCTTCACGGGACCGGCCCAGATCGACTCTTCTGATCCGCGCGCCTTGGCCCTGTGGCTGGAAGGCCGCAGTGACTACACGCCAAATGAAGCTCGTCCGTTGAATCTTCGAGGCAATGTTACGGTCGCCAGCGATAGAATCGCGGTTGAGGATCTCAAAGCCGATTTTGATCGCAAGCCGATCACCGGCCGGCTTGCATACATCTTCGCCTCCGGCAAGGGACTTGCAAAGCTCGACGCTGAACTAAAGGCGCCGCAGCTCGATATCGATGCGGCAATCGGCTTTGGCCGCGCGCTATTCGCCGGTTCAAACTTTGAACGACCGCGTGAGATGGCGGTGTCGATCGACATCGGACGCGTGGCTTTCAGTGGCATCGATGCGCGTGACGCGAACATTCATTTCAACGTCGATGCGGGTGGCCTGCGGGTTGATCGCTTTGCGATCGGCGATATTGGCGGTGGCAGCCTGGCGGCATCGGGCCGGATTGACACGAAAGGCAATGTGCCAAGAGGCTCGATAATGGTCGATCTGGAGACGACCAAAGCTGCGGAGATTGCCGCCATCGCGGAAAAATTTGCGTCCGATGCATTTACTCCTGCGGTGAGGTTGCTTGAGCAGGCGAGGCGCGCAAAACTGCACGCGAGCCTGGACGTCGGCGGCGACAATGCTTCGGCAACCGACGGGCAATTGGCCGTTACCGGCAATCTCGACGATCTGCGGATCGAAGGACATTCGCAGATTCGTGGCGATTGGCACACACGCACTGTATCCGACCTCGAACTCAAAGTGACCGCCGACGCAGCCACGGCCGCGCCTCTGATCAAGCTGGCAAATCTCGATGGTGTGATCGTGCCGGGCAGTGGACCTGCCCAGTTGAGATTTCAGCTCGCGGGGCCGGTCGGTGGCGACATGACATTCGATCTACAGATCGCCGGGGGGAGTTTGTCGGCGCGAGCTGCCGGCAGCGGCCATCTGTTCGGCGGTGCCGGGCGCAAAGGCGCTGCAGTAGTGCAGGTCAAACAGGCTTTTCTCCGGCCCTTGGTGGGTTCGGGTCCGCAGTCAGATGGCACCGATCGCCTGCCGTTGCAGTTTTCCGCACGCGTCGCGCTTGCTGGCGGAGTCGTGACTGCCGATGAAATCCAGGCAAAGCTCGGCCGCTCGACGACCCACGGTCGCCTCCGCGTTGAGGATACGACACCACGCCGGATCGAGGGTGCGTTTGACGCCGATACCGGAAATGGCGGGGAATTCATTGCCTACCTGATCGGCCTGCCGCAGATGACAAAAAGTGAGCGAGGCTCGGCCTGGTCAAGCGAGCCTTTCGGTCCGGGCCTTTTCGACAGGTTCACCGGTAAAATATCACTTCATTTTACACGGGTTGAACTCCCGTTCGCTGTCAGCGGACGGGATTTCTCGGCTACTCTAGAGTTTGCCAACGAGATCATCACCGTCGAAAGTTCGGGCGCTGTGGCGGGGGGCAAGTTTGCAGGGTTGGTGAAATTCCAGAATGGACAAGATGGTTTGACGGCGCGCGCCAAGATTTCGCTCGCAGGCGCCGATGCTGCCGGGTTGTCATCCGCCGCGACGCGACCAGCCGTTACGGGGTCGCTTAACCTGAATTTGGAAGCAGAAGGCACCGGCTTGAGCGCCGTTGCCCTCGTTGGTTCGGCAAAAGGATCCGGCAAAATCGAACTCACGAACGCCAGGCTCGCCGGACTTGATCCGCGGAGCTTTGATGCGACAACCCGCGCGGTCGATCAGGGCATGGCAATCGAGCCGAAGCGTATCGCCGACGTCGTACGCAAATCGATCGAGGCAGGTCGGCTGTCCGTCAAGCATGCGGAATCGGCATTGACCATCAACGCCGGGCAAGTGCGCCTGGACAAACCAATCATCAAAAGCGACGAGGCCGCGCTGTCTGTTGCCGGCACCCTCGATCTGATCGATGGCCTGATTGATGCGCGCCTGGTCCTTTCGGGCTCCGGCGAAGCCGCCGGTGCCCGCCCGGATATCTATATTGCTTTGAAAGGACCTGTACCCGACGTTTCGCGCACAATCGACGTCTCAGCGCTCACCGGATGGCTCACGCTACGATCTGTCGAAAACCAAACGAAGCAGTTGCGAGCGATCGAGCTTACCCCACCACAGCCGACTGTTCGGCCGATGCCGAAGATCAATCAGGCACCACCACTGCCGGCGCCGACCGACATAAAGCCGGCGCCCAAGCCGCGAAGTTTAGGACAGCCCGCGGCGTCAGTCCGCACGCAGAACTGAGTGCATAACGCGCGGGCTATGTATGTCGCGAGGATCGGTATGCACGCTGTGATCGTCGACGTTGTGCATGCGATAGTGGTCAAGAACGAAAAGACGTATCGCTGATGACAAGTTGCCATGACGGCGGTCGGTGTCGATAGAAGCGACCAAGTCTGAGAGTGTCACTTCTCTACCGGTAGCGATTTCCTTCAGTCCCTTCCAGAACGCGTCTTCGAGACTGACGCTCGTCTTGTGTCCCGCAATAACAATCGAACGTTTGACAACCGGAGATTTCATCGGCGGTCCCCTTTTTCAATCCGGCGCCGGTCGAGGTCGCGGCTGGCTTTGGCCTGCTGCGCAGCTTGTAGCTTTCGGAGGTGTTTCGGCTGACCCGAAGCCAGTCGATTGGCCTGTGCAGTCTGATCGAGCTTCTGCCGTGTCGCTCGTTTGCGGACGGTCCGAAGATTGATCACCTCAGCCATTCCGTGTCCTCGACGGTAACCAGCAAGTTCAGTTCTACGTTCAGCTACCTCTGCACCTTCGCTATAAAATGCGCCCATACGTTGGCGGAAACGTGCCTTTACAGCGAACTTCACAAGATTGAGTTCGATACTGCTCGGCCCTTATGGGGTTAAGTTCAATACACAGTTAGTTGATTACAAAAAGCGAATAAATGAATCGGGCTGGGGGGCAGTAGAAACAAATCGGGAATTTCCAAGAAAACTTTGAAATTTCAAAATATATGCTCACATAAGGCACAACTATACTGGCGAAGACGTAAAACCCCCGAGGGCCGAAACTCTAGGGCAATTTTTCCGGCCCCGGCGTTTGACGCAAGGGCAGCCTGTTAATAGTACCACGTTACGCGGGGACCGCGCGGCCGAATACATAACTGGCTGGGCTGCTAAAGCACGGAAGTGCCGATGGAACTCAGCCCGGCCTGGTCATTTTTTCCGGACGAATAAGCCGGTCGAACTCGGCCGCCGTGACAAAGCCGAGGCGAATCGCTTCCTCACGCAGGGTGGTGCCATTCGTATGCGCGGCTTTGGCAACTTGCGCGGCCTTATCGTATCCGATTTTCGGCGAAAGCGCGGTGACAAGCATCAGCGAGCGTTGCATGAGTTCGCGAATGCGCGCTTCGTTGGCACGAATTCCGACGACGCAATTGTCGGCGAACGAGGTTGCCGCATCGGCAAGCAACCGGATTGACTGCATCATGCAATAGGCAAGCAGTGGCTTGTAAACGTTGAGTTCGAAATGCCCCTGGCTGCCGGCGACCGTTATGGCCGTTTGATTTCCGAATACCTGACAGCAGACCATCGTCAGCGCCTCACTCTGCGTCGGGTTCGTCTTGCCTGGCATGATCGAAGAACCAAGCTCGTTGCTTGGAAGAATCAACTCACCGAGACCGGAGCGCGGGCCTGAGCCCAGCAGGCGGATATCGTTCGCGATCTTAAACAATGCGGTTGCGGTGGAGTTGATGGCGCCGTGTACAAATACGTAGGCATCGTGGCCCGCCATATGCTCGAATTTATTGCTGGCGCTTGTAAACGGCAGCTTTGTCAGGCGTGCAATCCGCTTCGCAAAAGCGCTCGCAAATTTTGGCTTGGAGTTCAGTCCGGTACCGACTGCGGTCCCTCCCTGCGCGAGTGGATAAAGTTCGCGCTGCGCGAGCGTCAAGCGAGAAAGAGATGACTTCACTTGCGCTGCATATCCGGAAAATTCCTGACCTAGGGTAATCGGCGTTGCGTCCATCGTATGCGTACGGCCGATTTTGATAATCCTGGAAAATTCCTTCGACTTTCTATCGAGCGCGCGAAACAGGTGTAGCAGCGCCGGTTTCAGATGGCGCTCGATTTCGATGGCGGCAGCGATGTGCATGGCAGTCGGGATCGAATCGTTTGATGACTGACTCATGTTGACATGATCGTTTGGATGCACCGGCGCCTTGGCGCCGAGCTCGCCGCCGAGCTCCAGGTTTGCAACATTTGCGATCACTTCGTTGATGTTCATGTTGGTCTGCGTGCCGGAACCGGTTTGCCACACCAGCAACGGGAAATGTCCATCCAGCTTGCCGTCGGCAATATCCTGCGCCACGGCAATAATGGCTGCGGCGCGCTTGCGGTCGAGGGATCCGAGCTCACGATTTACCTCGGCGGCGGCTCGCTTGATCAGGCCAAGCGCGTGCACCAATTCAATCGGCATCTGCTCGGATCCGATACGGAAGTTTTGCAAGGAGCGCTGGGTTTGCGCCCCCCACAGGCTGTCGGCTGGAATCTCAAGCGGCCCGAACGCATCGCTTTCGGTGCGGGTGGTGCCGCGTCTGTTGGACCGCCGTTTGTTGGGTTTGGCCATTAAATACATCGCCCGCGCTTGGCGAATTCGGAGTTAGCCAGTCTAGTCACCCGGGAAGTGAAGGGGCAGAGGCTATTTCTTCCGGAAGCGATCGAGCCGGACGACCTCGCCACCCCCGGGTGACGGCTTATCCGGTTTTTCGCGTTTAGTCCCGCCTGTCGGTGCACTCGGCCGGGCCGCAGTGGCATCTGTGGTTTTGGGCGATGCTGCGGGATCGGCCGGCAACCGCTTTTTCCGGTTCACCGGCTCCTGCGCATTCGCAGGCGCCGACCGCTCTTCGCCTTCCGAAACTTCTTCGAATTGCAGGCCGAACTGTACCGATGGATCAAAAAAACCATTGATGGCATCGAATGGCACAGTGAGACGTTCGGGAATTCCGCCGAATGAAAGTCCAACCTCGAATTCATTTTCGTTGACCTTCAAATCCCAGAATTGATGTTGGAGGATAATCGTCATCTCATCGGGATATTGAGTACGCAGCCGGTCCGACATCTGTACGCCGTCGGCTTTTGTATCGAACGAGATATAAAAATGATGCTCACCCGGCAGTCCTTTCCTGGCCGTGTCTGTCAGGACGCTGCGAACCACGCCGCGCAGTGCCTGTTGGGTCAAAAGATCGTAACGGATTTGGTCGGCCATGGCGGAAGAGCGCCGTTGAAAGAATCGCACAATGCTAGCGCGATGGCTGCGCCCCGCGCCATCCCCGTACGGCCCGCCCAAAGCTGCATTTCATAAACGGATACCGCGCGGGGGGATGAGAAGTGGAGGCTTCTGTTGCCAGGTGCCTCCGGACCCCGCCTGACGGAGCTAACCCGTCAGGGCTTTAGTTCGGTCTTTCAAACCGCTTACGCGGCCTGAGCAACCGGAGCATAGTTGTCGTTGGCAACTATGAATGTGGCCCGATATCGGCGGTACCATGCCGAGCGAAAGCACGCCCTTTACGCCCTCGTCGATCCTATTTCGCCCCCGCCGAAGCCTGTGTCCGCCGGGCTTTGGTGGAGGCGCCGGGTACTGCCCCCGGGTCCGATGGGTTTATTGCGACGGCCATTTATCGCCATAGCCGGGTTGCCCCGGCACCCCAATATATAAGAGGCAAAGGTTACCGAAGGAAGAGTGCGGATCCGGCCGGTATTTTGGGCGTCAATTCCGGCTGACGACCTCTTTGCCGATAGGCCAGAGCGCGAGGCCGGCAAGCTTGAGATGCGCCCAGGCGAAGGGAATCCCGATCAGTGTAATCGCGAGTAGCAGTGCAGTAATTAAATGACCCAGCGCCAGCCACCAGCCGGCCAGGAGCAGCCAGATCAAATTGCCGACGAAGCCGATGAAACCACTCCCAATGCCCGTCGGGCGTGACACCACGGTGTGACCGAAGGGAAGAAGGGTGTAGGCCGCGATAGTAAAAGCCGCACGAGCCCAGGGAATGCCGATGATGGTGAGAACCATAATGACGGCTGCGATCACCCAGCCCAGTGCCATGTAAAAGCCACCGAACAGAATCCATAGGACGTTCAACAGCAGGCTACCTGGTCCCATAGTCAATCCACTCATTGCCAATCGGACGGTAGAACTTGCCTGAATTTCGGTGCGACTGCGAGCCGAAGTTCAGCGTGTCGGCCATGCACATTCGATCTAGTCGTCACGCGTGGCGCGGGATATTGCTGCCGTCATGTCCGATTCCGTTGCGCCATCTCGATCGGTCGCTGCACCGCCCTCTTTGTTCGAACTATTCCGCGCTTTTGTTGTCGTTTCTGTCTCGGGCTTCGGCGGTGCACTGCCGTGGGCTCGGCGTATGATCGTCGACCAACGCGGATGGATGACGGCCGAAGAGTTCAATGAAGCTTTCGCACTGTCCCAGTTCCTGCCAGGTCCCAACGTCGTGAATTTTTCGGTTGTGTTCGGTTCGCGTTTCGGAGGAGCAGCCGGAGCGGCGGTGGCGCTCGCCGGACTCATGGGACCTCCGTTAATTATCGTTACGGCGCTCGCTTTCTTGTATGCGCGGTTTGGCGATCTCGAAGTGCTTGGCCGCCTCCTTGCAGGCATCACTGCCGCTGCGGTCGGACTGCTGATTGCGGTCGTTGCCAAAATGTCCGCACCATTGTTCCGGAAGCGCTGGGACTGGGCCCCGCTCATCGCGACCGCCGCATTCGTCGGCGTCGCAATCATGCAATGGCCGCTGCCGCTGGTCTTCGCGGTGCTTGCGCCCATCAGCATCGCTCTCGCGTGGATAAGGCGATGAACGAAAATCCGCTCATCCCATTGTTCGGCTATTTCGCACTGCTGTCGCTATTCGCGGTCGGCGGCGCCAATGCGGCGATTCCGGAAATGCATCGCATCGCTGTCGATGTGATGCACTGGATGAGCGACCGGCAGTTCGCCGATAGTTTTGCCATTGCGCAGATTTCGCCGGGACCAAACGTGATTATCGTCACGCTGATTGGCTACCATGTTGCAGGTATCGCGGGTGCAACTGTTGCGACCGTAGCGATGTGTGGACCGACCTGCGTGTTCGCGTTTTTGGTCGCGCGCACCTGGGATCATTTCAAGGAGGCGCGCTGGCGTATCGCGATACAGGCCGGCCTGGTGCCAGTTTCGCTAGGGTTGATCGCTGCCAGCGCGTTTGTTCTGGCTCGAAGCGCCGACCACAATATTTATGCCGCCTTAATCACCGCGGCGACGGCGATTGTAGCTATGGCAACGCGGGTAAACCCGCTCTGGCTGTTCGCCGTCGGGGGTATTTTAGGGCTTTCGGGATGGCTGTAATGGGAGAGCGCCAACATCCGTGCTTTCGGCCAAGCCCTGTCATATGCTAGGGATCGGACGTGGGGCACAGGCGGCAGCGTAAGTAAGAAGAAGCAAGAACAACCGAACGGGAGGACAAAATGGCCGAGGGGGTCAGAACCCCCCCGAACGGGGGTGGGTTGCGTTTCAAAGTTCGGGCCCCGCGCGAATTTTACGGCGGACTCGTACTGATTGGTGTCGCCATCGTAGCCATCTGGGCGTCGGGGGATCTTCCCGGCATGCATGGCTTTGCATTCGGGCCCGGTACCGCGCCGCGTCTGTTTGCCAGCATGCTTGCGATTGTCGGTGCGCTTGTTGCGCTTAGTGGGCTGCTTTTTGATGGGCCGCCCATTGATAGCTTTGCCGTCCGTGGTCCGGCCTGGGTCATCCTTGCCATCCTTGCTTTCGCGGGCATGATCCGCGGCGCCCACTTTGGATTCATTACCATTCCTCCATTCGGGCTGATTCCTTCCACGTTTGCCGCATTCATGATCTCGATTTACGGTTCATCCGAAATGCGCTGGGTGGAGAGTCTGATCGCTGCTGTCGCGATGACCGCATTCTGCGTGGCTCTCTTCGTCTATCTGCTGCAACTGCCGTTTCAGCTTTGGCCCTGGTACTGAGAAGAAGCAGCCATGAGTGAACTTCTCGCCAATCTTGCACTCGGCTTCTCGGTCGCAGCGCATCCGTACAACATCGGGTTCTGTCTGTTGGGCGCGCTCGTCGGCACGCTGGTCGGGGTGCTGCCGGGCATCGGCACCGTCGCGACGGTTGCCATGCTTCTGCCAATCACATTTGGACTGCCTCCGGTGGGCGCGCTGATCATGCTGGCCGGCATCTATTACGGCGCCCAGTATGGTGGTTCGACTACATCCGTGCTGGTGAATATTCCCGGCGAGGCAGGCTCGGTCGTCACGTGTCTCGACGGGCATCAGATGGCCAAACAGGGTCGCGCTGGTGCCGCACTCGCCATCGCGGCCATCGGCTCATTCTTCGCAGGATGTGTCGCGACAGTGCTGGTCGCCGCTCTTGGCACGCCACTGACATCTTTGGCTTTGCTGTTTGGGCCGGCGGAATATTTCGCGCTGATGGTGCTCGGTCTTATTTTTGCGGTCGTCCTGGCGAAGGGCTCAATTCTTAACGCCATCGCGATGATTCTGCTGGGCCTTTTGCTTTCGATGATCGGATCCGATCTGGAGACCGGCGCGGGCCGTATGACTTTCGATATTGCCGAGCTTTCGGACGGCATCGGATTCAGCAACGTCGCGATGGGAATTTTTGGTTTTGCCGAAATTATCCGCAATCTCGAAATGTCGCAGGAAAGCCGCGACATCGTGAAGGGGAAGATCAAAGGTTTGATGCCGACGCGTCAGGACCTGATTGATTCTTCCGGCGCAATTGCGCGCGGCACTATCCTCGGCTCGCTGCTTGGAATTCTGCCAGGCGGCGGTGCGGTCGTCTCTTCGTTCGCCGCCTATACATTCGAGAAGCGCATCTCGAAGCACCCGGAACGCTTCGGGCACGGCGCCATTGAGGGCGTGGCCGCACCCGAGGCAGCCAACAACGCTGCGGCGCAGACCTCGTTCATCCCGCTGCTTACATTGGGCATTCCGCCGAATGCCGTCATGGCTTTGATGGTCGGTGCAATGACCATTCATGGAATTGTGCCTGGTCCCCAGGTTATGACCAAACAGCCGGAACTGTTCTGGGGCATGGTTGCCTCGATGTGGCTCGGCAATCTCATGTTGATCATCATCAATCTGCCGTTAGTAGGTGTATGGGTCAGCCTGCTGCGTGTGCCTTACCGATTGCTGTATCCGTCGATCATCGTGTTCTGTTGCATCGGCATTTATTCGATCAACAACTCGCCGACGGACGTTGTAATTTCGGCGGTGTTTGGCCTGGTCGGTTACTGGCTTACCAAGCACGACTTTGAGCCGGCGCCGCTGGTACTGGCATTCGTGCTTGGGCCGCTGATGGAAGAGAATTTGCGGCGGGCGATGCTGATCGCGCGGGGGGACGCCACCGTCTTCATCACGCGGCCGATTTCGGGCACGCTGATTGCCCTCGCGGTTGGCCTCCTGGTGATCGCCGCTCTGCCGATGATACGCAAGCGGCGCGACGAGGTGTTCGTCGAATAGTGGCGCGCGATCCGCGCGCCACGTTTCCGTCCCTTAGCTTGCAAAAGCGCCCGACACGGTCAGTATGCCGGCCGCGAGGATGACCAATTGTATTGAGAAAGCCGTGATGTTGGCGTCCCACCTTTTTGCAAAAATCGGGATCGGGGCCTTGAACGGCTGGTAGCCGTTCTTGTCATAGGCCGCGCCGCCATAGATCGGCATTGTGATAAGAGCGGCAAAAAAGGCCGCATAGATCACCGCGCTCATGGCTGCGACCAAATACAGTCGCTCAACTGGCAACGGCCCCGGGCACCAGATCAACGCAAACGCCAGCGCGCCCAAGCCGACATAGCTTGAAATTTGCCAAACCACGTGAAAGCGGGCGTGCGGGGTCCATTGTGGATTTGTGGCATGAGTCTTGTTGAAGTCGGCCAAAACCGTGAGCAAGGCCCAACCGATCGTGGTGAGCGTAAACAGGATCCGGGCAATAAGGATGCGCTCAAAACTCATGGCCATCTCCCCGACTGCGATCGCGCAATGGTATCAGGACTCGCGCGCGGCGGTTGAGATTTTCCACGGTTGAAAAGGGCCTGCGCGCAGTTGCTCGTCGCGGTAAACTTCACCATCTTCGAGTCGACCGGGTAGACAAGGCAGATGCGACAATACCTCGACCTCATGGAACTTATCTTGAGTCGCGGCGTCGAGAAGCGCGACCGCACAGGCACGGGCACGCTGTCGGTATTCGGTCATCAGATGCGTTTTTCGCTTGATGAGGGCTTTCCTCTGCTCACGACCAAAAAGCTGCATCTGAAATCGATCATCTACGAATTGCTGTGGTTTTTGGCGGGCGACACGAACGTCAGGTATCTGCAGGAACATGGCGTACGGATCTGGGACGAATGGGCCGACGAGCGCGGCGAACTGGGTCCAGTTTATGGCCAGCAGTGGCGGTCATGGCCGGCAAAGGACGGCAAGACCATCGACCAGATCGGCAATGTCGTCACGATGATCAAACGCAATCCCAACTCGCGGCGCCTCATTGTGACCGCGTGGAATCCAGCCGATGTTGACAAGATGGCGCTCCCCCCGTGCCATTGCCTTTTCCAGTTTTATGTCGCCGAAGGAAAGTTGTCGTGCCAGCTTTATCAGCGCTCAGCTGACGTTTTTCTGGGGGTGCCGTTTAACATCGCCTCCTATGCACTGCTCACCTTGATGATGGCGCAGGTCACAGGAAACAAGCCGGGCGACTTCATCCACACATTGGGCGACGCACATTTGTATCTCAATCACCTTGATCAAGCCCGGCTGCAGTTATCGCGTCCGCCCAGGCGCTTGCCGACATTGCGGCTCAATCCTGCTGTGAAGGACATATTCGCGTTTCAATATGAAGACATTTCGGTGGAAAATTACGATCCCCATCCGCACATTAGAGCCGTGGTGGCGGTCTGAGGTGAATGCCAAAAAGCAGTTTTGTTGTTGCCGCCATTTGTTTGCACCACACTAAGATGATTTTAACGGGAACCAGTGGGTCTCCATTGAATTTCCGTTTGCATCTGCCTTGCGGATCGCTGCCGTTAGCAAAAAGTCAGCACAATGGTTCTATCGATATATTTGAGATCAATCTGATGTCGCAGTCATTTTTTGTCCGCTCATGAAAATCGTTCTCGTCGCAGCCATTGGAGACAACTCCGTTATCGGCCGGGAAGGGGAGTTGCCCTGGCGGTTGAAGTCCGACTTGCAGCATTTCCGCAAAGTGACGATCAACCGGCCCCTCATCATGGGACGCAAGACTCACGAGTCGATCGGCAAGATACTTGCAGGTCGCACTAATATTGTGCTCACGCGCGACCTTGCTTTGATTGCTCCAGGCGCGGTGCTCGCGACCAGTCTGGATGCTGCACTTGGTTTTGCGCGTGCGGATGCGGCCAAGCGCGGGGTAGACGAAATCATGGTGATTGGCGGAAGTGATATCTTCGCTGCAACCATGCCGATGGCTGACCGCCTGGAAATCACGCATGTGCACGCATCACCAGATGGTGATGCCCTGTTTCCTCCAATTGATCCCGAGGTCTGGAAAGAAACATCACGTGAAGAGCATTTCGCGGGCCCGGACGACGACGCCGACTTCACTCTCGTGACATATGTAAAGCGTTAAAGCCGCTAAATACGCGGCATGACGGCGCGTTGTAACAAAGGCTGTGGTCCCCTATAACCCTCCCGACAAAGTGCGACCGGGTTCATAACGCCGGCGCCGGGAGAGAATTTCAAATGCCTTGGACCAATCAGGGCGGCGGTGGGCCGTGGGGCTCGGGTGGCAAGGGGCCATGGGGCTCGGGGCCGCAATCGCCGGGACCGACGCCACCGGATCTGGAAGAAATTCTGCGTCGCGGACAAGACAGGCTGCGCCGTGTGCTGCCTGGCGGCAATTTGGGCGGGCGAGGCTTCGCGCTTATCGCACTCGGCGTGCTCGTGCTCTGGGGCTTCTCGGGATTCTTCCGCGTTGAACCGGACGAACTCGGTGTTGTGCTGCGCTTTGGCAAACAAGTGCGCGAAGTGCAGCCTGGTTTGAACTATCATCTTCCGTATCCGATCGAGAAAGTGCTTACGCCGAAGGCTTTGCGCGTCAACAAGATCGATATCGGCATGCGGATTGTCGACGATCTTCGTCGGGGTGGCACAACGACCCGAGATGTGCCCGAAGAAAGCTTGATGCTGACCGGAGACGAGAACATCGTCGACGTCGATTTTTCGGTGTTATGGAAGGTTAAGCCGACAGGCGTCGGCGATTACCTGTTCAACATCCAGAATCCGGAAGGTACGGTGAAAGCCGTAGCTGAAAGTGCGATGCGCGAAGTGATCGGCCGTTCTGAGATTCAGCCGATCCTGACCGGTGCACGGCAAACTATCGAAAATGCCGTGCAGGAGTTGATGCAGCGGACGCTTGACCATTACGGCGCCGGCGTTTTGGTGCAGCAGGTACAACTGCAGAAAGTCGACCCGCCGGCTCAGGTGATCGACGCCTTCCGCGACGTTCAGGCTGCACGCGCAGATCTTGAGCGGGCCGTCAACGAAGCGCAGACCTACGCCAACCGCGTGGTGCCGGAAGCGCGTGGACGCGTCGCACAGATCACGCAGGCCGCCGAAGCCTACAAGCAGCAGACTGTCGCCGAAGCGACCGGTCAGACC
>DATBHE010000080.1:0-39794 GCA_036557605.1 Pseudolabrys sp. | reverse complement strand
CCGGTCGGCGCGCGATACTCACCGAACGCCTCTCGCAGCGTCCATCCCCATTCGCCGGTGGTGACGCCCGCTTTCGCGCATTCTATGGAGGCCGGCATGATGTTGATGCCGCTGCCGGCCGCCCGCTTGAGTTCTTTGAGCCCCGCCGCAACCGCGGCCTTGTCACGCGTTTCACGCCATACTTTCAGCCGCTCGATCTGTCCGCGCTCGGCTTCTTCCGGCACGGTCAGGATGACGTCGGCAGCTGCCGCCAGCGGCGAAGGTTCGCTTTCGAGATATTTATTGACGCCGACGACAACCTGCTCGCCGCGCTCGATGGCCTCAAGTCGCGCGGTATTCGACTCGACAAGCTGCTGCTTCATGTAGCCGGTATCCACGGCCGCAACTGCCCCGCCCACATCCTCGATGCGCCTGAGTTCCTCGCGCGCGTTCTGCTTGAGCTCTTCGACCTTGCGCATAATCTCGCCCGCGCCGTCAAAAATATCACCGTAATTGAGGAGGTCGGTCTCGTAGGCCAGAATCTGTTGCATGCGTAGCGACCATTGCTGGTCCCATGGCCGCGGCAGACCGAGCGCCTCGTTCCAGGCCGGCAGCTGAACGGCGCGGGCGCGCGCGCTCTTCGACAGGGTCACGGCCAGCATCTCAAGGAGAATGCGGGCGACGTTGTTCTCGGGCTGCGACTCGGTCAGGCCGAGTGAGTTCACCTGGACGCCGTACCGAAAAAGGCGCTGCTTTGCGTCGGTGATGCCGTAGCGCTCGCGCGTGATCTCGTCCCACAGCTCGGTGAAAGCGCGCATTTTGCAGAGTTCAGTAATGAAGCGCAGCCCTGCATTCACGAAAAAAGAGATACGCCCGACCACTTCGCCGAACCTGCCGATTGGTACCTCACCGGATGCCTTGACGGTGTCAAGCACCGCGATTGCGGTCGCCAAGGCGAAAGCGAGCTCTTGCACCGGCGTCGCACCCGCTTCCTGGAGGTGATACGAACAGACGTTGATGGGATTCCATTTCGGAATCTCCTTGGTCGTGAACAGGATCACGTCCTTGGTCAGCCGCATCGACGGTGCCGGAGGAAAAACGTAAGTGCCGCGCGACAGATACTCCTTGACGATGTCGTTCTGGAGCGTGCCTTGCAGGCTCTCGCGAGGCACCCCCTGTTCGTCGGCAACTGCGATGTAGAGCGCCATCAGCCAGGCAGCGGTGGCGTTGATGGTCATCGAGGTATTCATTGTACCGAGGGGAATGCTGTCGAAGAGGGCGCGCATGTCGCCCAGATGACAGACCGGCACGCCGACCTTGCCGACCTCGCCTTTGGCAAGCACGTGATCGGAGTCGTAACCGGTTTGGGTCGGGAGATCGAAAGCGACCGAGAGTCCGGTCTGGCCCTTGGCCAGATTTTTTCGGTACAACGCGTTGGAGTCCGCTGCGGTCGAATGACCGGCATAGGTGCGGAAAATCCAGGGTTTGTCCCGTTTCGAGTGCTCGCTTGTCATGGCCACCATGGGGCTAAGCCCGCAAAGTGCCGCCTTTCGTGCTGCATCGCAATATCAATTTGGGCGCGCGCCGCGGGGACCTCAATAGGTCATTGCCCGCGGCGCAGGTGCACGACAGCAGCGTCGTCAGCATAGAAGCGTTGCCAGCCGGGCGAACGATCGAGCAGTGCATGCACGGCACTGGCTGGTGTCGGGGGCTCACATCGGTTCTGAATGCCGATAGACCGATAGCAGCGACCAGCAGCGGGACCATGGCTGCCGGCATTCCATGCGATGGAATGCGTGGCGGCGCTGTTCCGCCGCGCCGAAACGTCCGGCCAAAGGCCGTGCTTCGCCCTCTATCGAATCCAAAAATAACAGCACACTTGGCCAACCGACTGATCCTTCTGCTGTTTTGCAGATACAAAAGGTATTATTGCGATGCAACATAAATTGCGCCAAACTGTTATAGGCAGGGAGGAAATACTGATGCCGGCAGTCGCCAAGGCGCGGGGCGTCGCCCCGGTCAAGGATCTCTACGAGATTGGAGAGATTCCGCCACTCGGGCACGTGCCGGAGAAGATGCACGCTTGGGTCATCCGCAAGGAAAGGCACGGACCTCCGGATCAATCGTTCAAGCTTGAAGTGGTACCGACCTGGCCGATCGGCGATGATGAAGTGCTCGTTTACGTGATGGCGGGCGGAGTCAATTACAACGGAATCTGGGCTGGCCTCGGTGTCCCGATCTCGCCGCTCGACGGCCACAAGCACCCGTTTCACATCGCTGGCTCCGACGCCTCCGGCGTCGTGTGGGCAGTCGGCGCCAAGGTCAAGCGTTGGAAGGTCGGTGACGAGGTCATCGTCCATTGCAATCAGGATGATGGCGACGACGAAGACTGTAACGGCGGCGATCCGTTGCTGTCGCCTTCGCAGCGCATCTGGGGTTACGAAACGCCCGATGGGTCTTTCGCGCAATTCTGCCGCGTCCAATCGCGTCAGTTGATGCCGAAGCCGAATCATCTGTCGTGGGAAGAGTCCGCCTGTTACACGCTCACACTCGCGACCGCCTACCGCATGCTGTTCGGACATCCTCCGCACACGCTCAAGCCCGGCGACAACGTGCTGGTATGGGGCGCCTCCGGTGGTCTCGGTGTATTCGGCGTTCAACTTGTGGCCGCATCGGGCGCGAACGCGATCGGTGTCGTTTCGGATGAATCCAAGGCCGAATACGTCCTCAATCTCGGTGCCAAGGGCGTCATCAACCGCAAAGATTTCAAATGTTGGGGACAGATGCCGGCCGTCAACTCCGCCGAGTTCAGTGAGTGGACCAAGGAGGCGCGCCGTTTTGGCAAGGCGATATGGGATATCACCGGCAAGCGTGATGTCGACATTGTCTTCGAGCATCCCGGAGAGCAGACGTTCCCGGTGTCGTGCCTCGTCGTCAAGCGCGGCGGAATGGTCGTCTTCTGCGCGGGTACGACCGGATACAACCTTACATTCGATGCGCGTTATGTCTGGATGCGACAGAAGCGCATCCAGGGATCGCATTTTGCGCATCTCAAGCAAGCCTCACACGCAAACCGCTTCGTGCTCGAGCAGCGGATCGATCCGTGCATGAGCGAGGTTTTTCCGTGGGAGAGCATCCCGCTTGCTCACATGAAGATGTGGAAGAACCAGCATCCGCCGGGCAACATGGCGGTGATGGTCAATGCACCGCACCACGGACTGAGGACATTCGAGGATGCGCAAGAGGCTGCGCGCTAGTTCCGTTTTATGCGCGCATTCAAAATTACTGAATTCAATTCGCCGCCGTAAATGAAAATTGACGAGCAGGCATATAGAAAGACCAGCGCGATCATAGCCGAGGCCAGGCCTGCATACATCGATACGTAGGCAAAGGCATAGTTCGCGAGATAGCGACCAAAGGCAGCACCGGTAATGAGCCATAGAATCAGCGTGGCGATAATTCCCGGCGCAATTTCGCGGAACGAGCGCCGGCCTGCCGGCAGCCAGAGATGCAAGATCAGCAAAGCCATAATGAGCACCAAAGCGGCGACAGAATAGCGCGCAAATGTGATCAAATCGCCGAAGCGCTCGAGGGCCGGCAAAAAACGCACGAGCTTTGCCAGGATCACCGGCGCAAGCACGATCAGGAAAGAAAATGCCAGAATCGCCACGGCGCCGACCAGCACGTAAATAATCGATTCAATACGCAGTAGCCACCACGCGCGCAGCTCCTTCATGCCATAGGCGCGGTTGAGGCCGATCCGCAGGCTCTCAACGCCGCTCGAAGCGAAGTAAAGTGCAAAGAAAACGCCGAGCGTGAGCACATCGCCGCGGGTTGAAGTCAAAACACCGGTAATATCGCGCGCGATAGGCTCGGCCACCTGGCTCGGCCAGGCTTCGAGCAGAAGGCGCGCAGCCTCGTCAGCAAGCTCTTTGGAACCGAGGAAAAATCCGGCAAGTGCCGTCACGACAATCAGGAACGGAAACAGCGCCATGAGAGTCGATAGCGCAATATGGCTTGCGATCGCCCAACCATCGTCGTCGGTAAAATGCCGGAAGGCGCCGGCTGCAACCTGCATTGCCCGCTTCAATACGTCCAATGGCTGCTCCCAAGGCGTATGCCTTTCAGATCATCCATCGGCGCTGGCTTTGCAAGGCCGTTTGTCGGCCCAATAAGCCTCAGGCAGCCTGCACGTTTGTCAGGAATTGCCGCACCTGGGCCTCGAGGCCCTCCGCCTCGATCGCCACGGCGTCCGCGAGTTCCTTGACGTCTGAGGCCGTCGAGCGGGCGTCCGTCGTAACCCCTGCCACGCGGCTCATCGCCTCCGCCCCGACACGGGCCTCTCCCGACGCACGGCTGACGCCTTCTGCGATCGAGGTGACTGCGGAGTTCTGCTGGTCCACAGTGGCTGCCACCATCGTGGCGATCGATGACATATCGCGAATGATGGCATCGACCTGGCCGATGGCCTGCGACGCATCTGCTGCCGCCGATTGAATCGACCCGATCTGCTCGGCGATCTCCTCGGTCGCCTTGGCCGTCTGGCCGGCAAGCGATTTCACTTCGGCTGCAACGACAGCAAAACCCTTTCCGGACTCGCCTGCGCGCGCGGCCTCGATGGTCGCGTTGAGCGCAAGCAGATTGGTCTGGCCGGCAATTGCCTGAATAAGTCCGACAACCTCTCCGATGCGCGTTGCGGCATTGCCGAGTTGCGACATCGTCGTGACTGTGCGCTGGGCTTCCGACACGGCACGTCCGGCGACGTCGGTCGACTTCGCGGCCTGCGCGGCAATCTCGCCGATGGAAGCGGCCAGCTCCTCGACCGAGCTCGCCGCTGCCGTGACATTCTCGGAGGCGGCACTTACACGCCTTGTCGCAGTATCGGTTTCCGAAGAGACGATGTCGGCGGCTTTGTTGAGGTCGCTTGAGCTCATTTCCAGCTTCATCGACGCGCCGCGAAGCTTGCCAAGTGCAATTTCTACCGAGTTTTTAAATTGGGAAATCATTGCCGCGATCGCGTCGCTGCGCTGCTCACGTGCGCGGCTGGCATCGCTCTGGGTCTGTGACAACCGCTCGCGTTCGATCATGTTGTCTCGGAATACGATCACCGTGCGCGCCATCTCGCCAATCTCGTCGCGCGCGCCGGTTGCGGGTATTCGCGCCGTGGTGTCGCCCTCGGCGAGGCGGGTCATCACACGCGCGAGGCCGTTCAGTGGCCGCGTGATGCTACGGCCGATCAGCCAGCTAAAGCCGAGCCCAAGCGCGACGACGGCGACGCCGACCATGATGATGCCGTTGCGTGTCCGGTTTTGGGATCTGGCGAGCTGCTGCTCGGCCTCCTCGGCGGTCTTGCGCGCAAAGGTAATGATATCGTCAGCGCGCGGCAGCATGTTCTGACTGTCGATATCGATAATCGCGTGCAGTGGTCGGACCTTGTCATAACCTTCGACCCATTTGCCGAATGTTTCGGCATAGGTCTTTACCTGCTGCTCGAGTGCCGCCTTCATTTCCGGCGCGGCACTGATCGGTTTCATGACGTCGGTGAAAGTTTTGTAGGATTGCTGGAACTGCTGGCGTGCAACTTCGCTCTGCGCGACCCGGAAATCGGCTTCATGATGCCGCATCGACAGTAGCGCCATCATCAGTTTGGTCGCGTCGGCCTCGGGCAGCCATGACATGTTGTTGTCGTTGATGGTCCGTTCGACCGCATTTCCTGCCACATGCAGGTTACGTCGCAGTCCGGAGGATTCGTCGAAGCCTAGGGTGTTTTGATCGCGCACCAGATTGTTGAAAGCCTCGCGCAGGGCGGTGACATCGCGCCGGAGGCTGGCAATGCTTTCGGCGTGGCTTTTATCGATCGACGCGTCGATGGAATCGAGGCTTTTAATGGCACTCGCATGCGCGTATTCGAAGCCGGCGACGAGGTGATCGCTGGGATTGACGTTGAAATCCTTCACAACGATGCGCATCGAGGCAACCGCGCTCTTGAAGTCGCGGCTTGCGTCGGCCAGTTCGCCCGACCGCGTGAATATCTCGAAAGTGCGGCCGACCTCGCCTTCGCCGGAGGTAAATGTCAGGCCATTCGCCAGAAAGCCCGCGACGGGGATGAGAGCGAGGGCGACGATGCGGGTACGAACTGACGTTGACGCCAGCATCCGCGTCAACCAATTGAAAGGCATCGATAACCGGAGGCGTTGCATTGGCCTTGGGTCTGGTCTCGCCGAAAAGGAATGGCGCTGCGCAGAGGTAATTTTGTAAAGCCGCAATGGTTAATTTTTATAGCAATTTTCCATAAACGCCGACGTTTCCCGTCGAGAAAGCCGCGATTTCCGCGACTTTGCTTTTGCTGCACTGCACGCGTACTGTCTAAAAATAAAATAGACCCCATCGCAAACCCGTATGTCTTCTGCCGCCAACCGCAGTCCTAAAGATCCGGAAATCAGAGAACTCGCTTGCGAGGCGACCGCTGTTCTCGACGCTCTGCTCGCCGATGCGACAGCAAAGGTAAGGGAGCGTGTGTCGTCCAAGGGACGGGTAGACGCCTCTCGTTTTGATCGCGAGCAGCGTGCGGCCCATGGGCTTGCCTGGCTCGCGACCTATGTGGAAGCCGTGCGGCAGCTGGCTGCCTATGCCGAGCGCATAGAACTGTCGGGCAAGCTGGGTGAAACCGAAAATCTTTTGATCCGCATTGGGATCGGCGAATACGTCGCGCAAGTGTTCGGCGGCATCCCGATGAGCCAAGGCGAAGTCGTTCGTCTGGCCGATCTCGGCGTGATGCCGGCGCAGGCCGCAGCGCGGATGACGCCAGCCGTCGAAGACCTCATGGTGAATAGCAATAACGCCAGCCGTCGCGCCCGCCTGATAGAACTTATGCGCTCCCATCATGGTGCGACAGTTGGCAGCTGCGGTCTTGACGACACGCTCGAGTCGATACGCGAGGAAATGCGCAAGTTCGCCGACAGCGAGGTGATGGCGAATGCGCAGAAATGGCACCTTACCAATAGCTACATCCCCCTTGAGATCATCGCGCAGATGTCCGAGCTAGGCGTCTTCGGTCTCACGATTTCCGAGGAGTTCGGAGGCATGGGGCTGGGCAAGGAATCCATGTGCGTTGTCTCGGAGGAGTTGTCGCGGGGTTATATCGGCGTTGGTTCGCTCGGCACGCGTTCCGAAATCGCCGCCGAGCTGATCCTCGGCAGTGGTACCGATGCTCAGAAGAATAAATGGCTGCCGAAGATCGCATGCGGCGAGGTATTGCCGACCGCCGTATTTACCGAACCGAACACCGGGTCTGACCTTGCTTCGATAAAGACGCGCGCGGTGCGCGAAGGTAACGTCTACAAAATCTATGGCAACAAGACCTGGATCACGCATCCGGTGCGTGCCGATCTGATGACACTCTTGGTACGTACCAACCCGAATGAAGCCGGCCATCGCGGCCTGTCCATGCTGCTTGCGGAGAAGCCGCGCGGCGATGACAAAAATCCGTTTCCTGCGAAGGGAATGAGCGGTACCGAAATCGAGGTGCTCGGCTATCGCGGGATGAAGGAATACGAAATCGCTTTCGATGGCTTCGAGGTAAAGGCGGAAAATGTCCTAGGCGGCACCGAAGGTCTCGGCTTCAAGCAGCTGATGCAGACGTTTGAATCCGCCCGCATCCAGACGGCGGCACGCGCCATCGGCGTTGCGCAGGCGGCAATGGAGCAGGCTCTTGGCTATGCGCAAAGCCGCGACCAGTTTGGTGCCCCGATTGTCAGCTTCCCTCGCGTTGCCGACAAGATCGTGATGATGGCGGTGGAAATCATGATTGCGCGCCAGCTCACATATTACGCAGCGCGGGAAAAGGATTCGGGTCGCCGCTGCGATCTCGAGGCCGGGATGGCCAAACTATTGGCGGCGAGAGTCGCGTGGGCCGCGGCAGACAATGCCGTGCAGGTGCATGGTGGTAATGGTTTTGCGCTGGAATTTCCGGTCTCGCGCATCCTTTGCGACGCCCGCATCCTGAATATTTTCGAAGGCGCGGCGGAAATTCAGGCGCAAGTCATCGCTCGGCGCCTGCTTGATGGCACGAACTGACCCCTGCATATGGCAACAAATCGGACGCTGGAACGTTTCGAATCAGATCAATGCCAGGCGCTGGGGGCATTTTTTGCGCAAATTTGGAGTTGTCCATGCCTGAATTGCTGATACGCCATGGCGAATGGGTGGTCGTTTGCGACGGCGCCAAGGCGCTGATTTTGGAGAACGCCGGCGACACCAAGTTTCCCAATCTCAAGACCATCCAGGTTTTCGAGCAGAAAGATTTGCCGACTCATGCGCTCGGTTCGGATGCGCCGGGACGTACCAACAACTCGGTCGGCAGTGCGCGAAGCGCGGTCGAGCAGACCGATTGGCATGACCAGTCGGAACGGGCATTCCTTGCTCAGCTGGCGCAACAGCTCGACAGTGCCGTTGCTTCCGGCAAGGCCAAATCACTGATCGTCGTGGCGCCGCCCCGCGCATTGGGGATGATCCGCACTGCCTATTCGGAGACGGTAAGGAGTGCGGTTCGCGCAGAAGTTGACAAGGATTTCGTCAAAATGCCGGTGCATGAGATCGAGCGGCATCTGACCGGCACTTGAGCGGCGAAACCACAAGCTCCGAATATGACTGGCTCGCCGGCACGGCGATGATATGGTCCGCGCGATTTCGGGAAGGCCTGCGAAATGACGCTGAAAATTGTCACGTGGCTGCGCCGCAACGGCACGTGCGCGATCATTGCAATATTTGCGGCTACGGCGCATGCGCAGACGCCGCGGCAACTGGGTCCAGCCGGACCGACGGTCGGCCCGGGAATTCCGAACACGCCTGCGGTGACAACCGATCCGATGGCGGTGCCGGGATTCTGGGATCCCCGCCGGCGGCCGGAACGGCCGGATCTGTCACGCATCAGCATTATCCGTTTCCTGACGGAAACCGACTATCCGCCGTTCAACTATGCCGGACCCGACGGCAATCCGATCGGCTTCAATATCGACCTCGCACGGATGATCTGCGAGGAGCTCAAGGTTCAGTGCACCGTGCAGATGCGCCGGTTCGATACCCTCATCGGGGCCCTCAACAGCAACAACGGTGATGCAATCATCGCATCCATTGCACAAACGCCGGAGATGCGCGCGCGGGTCGATTTCAGCGACCCTTATTACCGTACGCCGGCGCGGTTCGTTGCGCTTCGCAACAGCCCTGTTGACGACGTGCGCCCGGAAGCGCTTGAGGGCAAAAAAATCGCGGTCGTCGCCGGTACTGCGCACGAAGCCTTTCTCAAGGCTCTGTTTACCGAGGCCGAACTGCGGCCTTATCCCGATGCCGATGCAGCACGTTTTGCCTTGAAGCGCGGCGAAGTCGATCTGTTGTTCGATGACGGCGTCTCGCTTGCGTTCTGGCTCAACGGCACCGATTCGGCGAACTGTTGCGAGTTCCGCGGCGGGCCTTATCTCGAGAGCCGTTTTTTCGGCGAAGGCGTGGGCATCGCGGTGAGGCGCGGCAACGATCTTTTGCGCCAGGCATTCAATTGGGCGCTGTTCCGCATCTGGGAAAAGGGCCGCTTCACCGACCTGTGGTTGCGTTATTTTCCTGTCAGCCCATTCTGAAGACCGTTACGTCTTTTTCGCTCTGGATCTGCTCATTTGCCTGCATGTCGGAAAGATTGAACTGGTTTGACGTTTCCGCGCGGCATTTCTAGTGTCCGCGCCCCGGAGATCATGATGTCCGTTGCCGAAACCGCCGCATCCTTGCGCCAGGCTGCCGAGCAGTCGAATGCTTGGCCTTTCGAGGAAGCGCGCAAAATCGTCGCCCGGCTCAAGAAGCGTCCGAAGGACGAAGTAATTTTTGAGACGGGTTATGGTCCGTCCGGCTTGCCGCACATCGGAACGTTCGGCGAAGTGGCGCGCACAACAATGGTGCGTCACGCTTTCCGTGTTCTCACCGGCGACAAGATCAGGACAAGGCTAATCGCGTTTTCCGATGATATGGACGGCCTGCGCAAAGTGCCGGACAACGTCCCGAACAAAGAGATGCTCGAGGCGAATCTCGGCAAGCCGTTGACTAAGGTCCCAGATCCGTTCGGCACCCATCCGAGCTTCGGTGAGCACAACAACGCGCGGCTGCGTGCGTTCCTCGATCATTTCGGCTTCGACTATGAATTTCTGTCCTCCACCGAGTGCTACAAGTCGGGGCGCTTCGATCAAGCTTTGCTCAAAGTCCTTGCGCGCTTCGAGGAGGTGATGGCGATCATGCTGCCGTCGCTGCGCGAGGAGCGCGCGGCGACCTATTCGCCGTTTCTTCCGGTCGATGCGAAGACCGGCATCGTTCTGCAGGTCCCGGTTATCGGAAACGATGCGACGGCTGGCACCATTACCTACGAAGACCCCGATACCAAAAGGCCGGTGACGACGCCTGTCACGGGCGGTCATTGCAAGCTGCAGTGGAAGCCGGATTGGGCAATGCGCTGGGTTGCGCTCGGCGTCGACTATGAGATGGCGGGCAAGGACCTGATCGATTCCGTCAAGTTGTCCAGCGAAATATGCCGTGCGCTGGGCGGCATCGCGCCCGAAGGTTTCAACTATGAGCTTTTTCTCGACGAGAAGGGCCAGAAGATATCGAAGTCGAGGGGCAATGGGCTGACCATTGAGGAATGGCTTCGCTACGCGAGTCCTGAAAGCCTGTCATTGTTCATGTACCGCGAGCCGAAAGCGGCGAAGCGGCTCTACTTCGATGTGATTCCGCGCAACGTCGACGAGTACTATCAGTTTCTCGACGGGTTTGAACGTCAGGATATGCGGCAGCGGCTGTCCAATCCGGTCTGGCACATCCACTCGGGAAATCCGCCGAAAATCGACATGCCGATTTCATTCGCGATGCTCCTCACCTTGGTGTCGTCGTCGAACGCCGAAAACGCCGAAACATTGTGGGGCTTTATCGGCCGATATCGGCCGGGGGTCACGCCGAAGACCCATCCCAAGCTCAACGAACTTGTCGAATACGCAATTCATTATTTCCGCGATTTCGTGTTGCCGGAAAAGAAATTCCGCGAGCCCACCGACCCTGAGCGCGCGGCACTGATTGACCTTCGCGACGCCCTCTCGCAGCTGACGGCCGACGCCACCGCTGAAGCCATTCAAAATGTCGTCTATGAAGTTGGCCGTCGCGAGCCGTTCCTCGATCACAACAAGAAAGCAAAGGATGGCAAGCCGGGCGTCTCGCTCAACTGGTTCAACCTGCTCTACCAGGTGCTGCTCGGACAGGAGAAGGGTCCGCGTTTCGGCTCCTTCGTCGCAGTCTACGGTCTGCAGAACACCATCGATATGATCGATGGTGCGCTGGCACGAAGCGCATGACCGGCTCTTTTATTGCTGCGAAACAGGCGGGACGCTAACTGAACATCTCCACTTCGCCGTCGATCGCCATCAGGCCTAGTTCGACCTGCATCCTTGGATGCCGTCTGGCGACTTCCCTGCGGAATTCGATAAGCGCGGCTCTGTGAGTGCTCGTTTCCATCTGTGGGTTGGCGACTTTCGCAGCACCATAAGCAATTTTTGCCGCGCCGCAATCGCGATGGTCCATTGCGATCACCTTTGGGATGTTATGCAACTCGATTGACGCGGCGAGATTGTCCCAGAATGTCTTCCGCCAGCTTTTGAATGCAGGCGCGACCACACCAACTGCGGCGCCTGCGATCGTGAACTGGCTGTATTTACCGGCCATGTTGCGGCTTTCCATGTACTTGATTGTCGGCTCGGGAAAGCGCGGGTCAATGCAGGCAAGCAGCATGGCGTCGTAATGCCCCGTGGCCGCAAATGCGAACGACGGGACTGTCGTTGCAAGTCCCGCCGCCGCCACATGCAGAACTTGTCGGCGATCGAAACGCGCCCGCAGCATTTCACTGCAGCAGGCGCAGGCTTCAGAATGGAGGATGTTCGACATGATGCTCGCGTGCGCCTACTGACTCGCCCAGACGATGCGCGCAACCCAGACGATGTCTGCCATCGGCAGGGTACGGTCTCGGTGCTCGGCATTGAGCGACTTGAGTTCGATCGCTTTTGCAGTCTTGCGCTTGAGCTCCTTGACCATGACCTCGCCGTCTCTGGTCTTCACCACCACCCGGTCGCCCTTGCGCACCGTTGCGCCCGGCGACACGATGATGATATCGCCGGCCCGATAGGCGGGCCTCATCGAGTCGCCTGAAATCTCGAGTGCATAGGCGTGCTCGTCACTCACGGCCGGAAAGGCGATCTCGTCCCAGCCTTTGCCCACCGGAAATCCGCCATCGTCAAAAAATCCGCCGGCCCCGGCCTGCGCGAACCCGATCAGCGGCACGTTTTGCATCGCCGCCTTTCCGCCATCGGTAACGAGCGTCACGAAGACATCGAACTTGGTGCCCGTGGCCTGCAACGCCTTCGCTACCGATTCCGTTGAGGGCCAGCGTGGCCGGCCCTCCGGCGTAATACGTTTGGACTTATTGAACGTCGTGGGATCAAGGCCCGCTTTCTTGGCAAGACCGGACGGCGAAAGCTTGGCGCGGGCAGCGAGCCGGTCGATCGCTGTCCAGATCTGATTGTGCGTGAGCATGGCCACGGCGGAGCACCGCTTGCGACTGTGATACGATAGATAGGAATTATAACCTTGAGTCGCCCCCCATCCGCAACTGTTTCCTGCGGGGTGCCTTGAATAAGCCTTGCCCCCTTCCGATAGGGTCGGCTCACGCAAATGTGGAGTGTCATTGGTGATCGGTTTTTTCGACCGTCTGTCGCGACCGTTTCTACGGGCGCTTGACCCCGAGGACGCGCATAGGCTCGCCATCAAGGCATTGCGCTACCTGCCCGCGACTAAGTCGCCCGATCCACCCGAGCTTGGCGTTCAGGTGTTCGGTCTCAATTTCCCGAATCCGGTCGGGGTGGCAGCGGGCTTTGACAAGAATGGAGAAGTCCCCGACGCGCTGTTGCGGCTTGGCTTCGGGTTCGTGGAAGTCGGCACCATTACCCCGCGCGCACAGCCGGGCAATCCGAAGCCGCGCCTCTTCCGCCTGGAAGCGGACCACGCCGTCATCAATCGCCTTGGCTTCAACAACGAAGGCGCTGCAGCCGTGCATGCGCGTCTCGCCGCACGCAAGGGAGCCGGGGGCATCGTAGGCGTCAACATCGGAGCCAATCGTGACTCCACCGATCGCATCGACGATTATGCGCGCCTGGTAGAGACCTTTGCCGCGGTCGCGAGCTATTTTACGGTGAACGTATCGTCACCGAATACGCCAGGACTGCGTGATTTGCAGCAGGCCAAGGTGCTCGACGATTTGCTCGCGCGCGTACTCGATGCACGCGAGCGAAACCGCTTTCGCGGTGCTGTCACGCCGGTGCTGCTCAAGATCGCGCCGGATGTCACGCTCTCCGATCTCGACGATATCGTCGGCGTCGCACGCAAGCGGCGCATTGACGGCATGATCGTCGGCAACACGACGGTCATGCGTTCGTCGGCGCTGCGCCAGCGCGAATTCATGAAGGAGCAGGGAGGCCTGTCGGGACGACCGCTGTTCAAGTTGTCGACACGCATGCTCGCAGAAACGTTCGTGCGCACGGAAGGTGCATTTCCCCTCATAGGTACCGGCGGGATCGATTCCGGTGCAACCGCAATCGCCAAGATCAAGGCGGGGGCGACGTTGCTGCAGCTCTATACCGGGATGGTGTTCCGCGGCATCGGCGTCGTGCACGAGATCAAGGCCGATCTGACCGCCGCCCTCAAGCGCGGATACCGCAATTCTCTGGCCTTGATGATCGGCAATGACGCCGCCACGATCACTGCGGAAAGCTGGCCGGTCTGACCGGCCGTGGAAAGGGAAAGGCTAATTAACGGCCGCGGGGAGCATTGATCAGCCGCATCAGGATCCAGAGCGGGATCACGATCACAGCGCCCAGCAGGAAGTACCGCCACAGCCAGCGGATGGCGTCGAAGCCCATGTCCCAAAGCGTGCGAATAAGGCGCTCGACGCTTCGCACGATATCGAACGGATCGAGTCCGAGGGCCGAGAGAATCACACCCACCAGGATCGATACCAGAACGAGTCGGGCCAATACTCCGAGTGGCGATCCGCCTGCCCAGCGCGCGACCTGATTTTCAGCCATTTGAATCTCCATTCCTCGACACTGTAACACGCTCTCGGCTCTGCAGCATTTTTTCCAGCGTTTCCAGCCGGTCGGCCTCACCCGGAGGCTTGTCCCAGCGCAATCTGTTTATTCGTGGGAAGCGCATGGCGATGCCGGATTTGTGGCGCGTCGAGTGCTGCAAGCCTTCGAATGCGACTTCCAGCACCAGGCCTTGGTTCGGTCCGTGCGTCACTTCGCGCACCGGCCCGAAACGGTCGACGGTATTGCGTCGTACGAAGCGGTCGATTTGTATCAACTCTTCGTCCGTGAACCCGAAATAGGCCTTGCCCACCGGGACCAGCGTGTCGCCGGTTGTGCCCTTGCTCCAGACGCCGAAAGTATAGTCCGAGTAATATGACGAGCGTTTGCCGTGCCCGCGTTGTGCATACATCAGCACGGCATCAATAATCATCGGGTCGCGCTTCCACTTCCACCAAAGCCCCTTCGGCCGACCCGGCATGTAGGGCGCATCGTGCCGCTTGAGCATCACTCCTTCCACCGCTTCGGCATCGTCCCCGGCGCCTGCGGTGGCTGGATCGCTGCGCGCTGCGACCAACTCGCCCCATGTCTTGAACGTGATGAGCGGCGAGACATCGACACGCGGATCCTTCAATCGCGCGACAAATTTTTCCAGGCGCGCGCGCCGTTCCACAAAGGGATGACCGCGCAGATCCTCGTCACCTTCGGCGAGAAGATCGTAAGCCCGAAGGTGCGCAGGGAATTCGGCCAGAAGTTTGGGCGTCACCGCCTTTCGGTTGAGCCTTTGCTGCAGAACGTTGAAGGACTGAACGCGTTTTTCGCGCATAATCAGCAGCTCGCCGTCGATGGCGGCCGGCAACCGGAGTGACTCGATCAGATCGGGAAAGCTCCTGGAGATTTCCTCGCCGGTGCGCGAATAAAGACGCGCAACCGGTCCACGCCGCTCGTCATTGCCCGCGACGGCCTGCACGCGGATGCCGTCCCATTTCCACTCGGCCATGAAATCGGTGGCATCGAGCGCTGCCAGGTCAGGCTCGTCCACTGCGTGGGCCAGCATCGGTGGCCGAAACGGTGCCGCGTCGAGCGACGAAGGCTTGTCAGCCCGGCCTTCGAGCCATGCAAAGAGATCGAGATAAGGTGGTGTGAGGCCTGGCCACAGAATTTCGATCTCATCCGGATCCTTGCCGCCGAGTGCGGCGACCGCCGTCTTTGCGAGACGACTCGAAACACCGATGCGAAGACCGCCGGTCACCAGTTTGAGCAGCGCCCACCGGCCGGTCTCGTCGAGACCATCGAGCCAGCGCGCGATCTGCGCGGGCAATTGCGCTTTGCCGAGCGTTGACAAGGTCTCGACGACGTCCGACAGGCTGGGCGCCAGGTTCGCCTTGTGCTGCGGAGTCGCAGGCCACATCAGCGCTACGGTTTCCGAGAGATCGCCCACGTAATCGTAGGACAGTGCAAAGAGAGCCGGATCGGTGCGCTCGGCGATCAGGGCGCGGATCATGCCGCCTTTAGCGTGCTTGAAGGTCAGTGCTCCGGTGAGCGCGGCGAGCGCCCAGCCGCGTTCCGGATCGGGGGTGACGCTCAGATATCCGGTTATCAGGCGTAGCTTGGCATTGCGCCCCGGTTCATAGGCCAGGCGATCGAGCAGCTCGGCAAAGCGATTCATATTTCCGCCTCGCCAGGCTGGACCTCGGCTTCTTCTTCGTCGCCATAACCGACGATGTCGAGCGGCCGCGCTTTGAGGCCTTTCGACCGGCACCAGTGCACCAGGGCGTCCTCCTGACCGTGCGTCACCCAGATTTCGGAGGCACCGGTCGCCGTGATTGTCGTCGTCAGGCCGTCCCAGTCGGCGTGATCGGAGATCACCAGCGGCAGCGTGACGCCGCGCTGGCGCGCGCGAGCGCGTACGCGCATCCATCCCGATGCAAATGCCACGACCGGATCGGGAAAACGCCGCGACCACAGGTCGCTCATGGCGCCCGGTGGGCAGATAACGATTTGCCCGGCGAGCGCGCCCTTATTCGCACCGCGCACCAGCTCGAACGGGCCCAGGTCAATGCCGAGGCTCTGGTAATAACGGGTGACCGCTTCCACCGCCCCGTGGATGTAGATCGGCTTGTCGTAACCGGCGGAACGCAGCATTGCCATCAGGCGCTGCGCTTTGCCAAGTGTGTAAGCGCCGACAAGATGCGAGCGCTCCGGAAACAGGGCGACGGAGCGGAGCAGCTTGGCGACTTCGCCGTCCGCGTCGTGATGGCGAAAGACGGGCAGGCCGAAGGTCGCCTCGGTGATGAAGACGTCACAGGGCACCAGCTCGAACGGTGCACAGGTCGGATCGGCCGTGTCTTTGTAGTCACCGGATGCAACCACGCGCAGGTTTTTGCACTCGACACGGATTTGAGCCGACCCAAGCACGTGACCGGCCGGGTGAAAACTGACGCGCGCGCCGTCCAGCTTCAACTCCTCGCCATAACCAATAGCCTGTGCGCGGCCGGCGAAATTATCGCCGTAGCGCAGCCGCATGATGTCGAGCGTTTGCTGGGTAGCCAGCACGGCGCCGTGGCCCGCGCGCGCATGATCGGAGTGAGCGTGCGTGATCAGGGCCTTCTCGACGGGCCGTGTCGGATCGATATGAAATCCGCCGGGCTTGCAGCAAACGCCCGAAGACGTCGGAACCAGGATATCTTCGGGGCGCATCGTGCTTAGATAGGCATTCTCGGCGCAGTGGCAAAGAAACCGCGAATGTTCACCCCGATCTTCCTCTCATCCGGCGATGTCATCGCCGACCGGCGCTTCGAATGGGCGCGCGATCGTGAAGCCAAGGGCGATCTCGCCGGCGCCGCCGACCTGCTAATGCAGGTCGTCGAGCTTGCGCCCGGCTATGCCTCGGCTTGGTTCGCACTCGGCGTGTTGCGCGAAACCCTGGGTGATCGCGCCGGTGCCATTGCGGCCTTTGAGCATGCGAAAGCAGCAGACCCTTCCGACCATCATGGCGCCACGGTCCACCTCATGCGTCTGGGGGCGCGAGCTATGGCCGCGATGCCGGAAGGATATGTTCGTGCGCTGTTTGACGGTTATGCGTCAGGGTTCGACAAGGCTCTGACGGAGGGTCTGGACTATCGCGCGCCCGCGCTGCTTTTCGACGCCGTGCAGGCGGCGCATGCCAGCGCGGGCCTGAAGTTCGGCTCGGTCCTCGATCTCGGCTGCGGCACCGGGCTCGCCGCGCTTCCGTTCCGGCCGTTCAGCGACTGGATGGTTGGTGTCGATCTGTCGCCGGCGATGCTGGCGCAGGCGCGCGCGAAAGGACTCTACGACCGCCTGATCGAAGCCGAAGTACGGCACTTCCTTGCAGAGGAAGCCAAGATCAGCGTTCGCTATCATCTCGTGCTCGCTGCGGACGTTTTCATGTATTTCGACGATCTCGCGCCGGTGCTCGAAGCCGCTTCGCAAGTCGTCGCTCCAACGGGACAGCTTGTGTTCAGTGTGGAGACGCACGATGGCGATGGCGTTCTCCTGCGTGAGACATTGCGGTACGCGCACAGCGAAGCGCATGTGCAGCGGGCGGTGACGGCGGCGGCCTTGAGGCCGGTCAGCCTCGATTTCGCCTCGACCCGCACGGAAAAGGGTGTTCCCGTTCCCGGGCTGATCGTGTTGGCAACACACTGAGGACGATGGAACCCGCGCGCGATCTCTTTGACACGACGTACCAGCTGCCGGACGTATTCGCGCGCTGGTTCGCCAGCAGGGGCTGGCAGCCGCGCGCGCATCAGCTCAACTTGCTTGCGAAGGCGAGGGCGGGGCGGTCCACGCTCCTGATTGCGCCAACCGGCGGCGGCAAGACGCTTGCAGGCTTTCTTCCGACGTTGGTGGAGCTGAGCGAGCGCAGTTCGCGGCCGCGCAGCTTGAAATCGACCGGCCGTGCGTTGGTACGCTCGCATGGACTGCACACTCTGTACATCTCACCGCTGAAGGCGCTCGCGGTCGACATCGCTCGCAACCTGGAAATTCCGGTGGACGAAATGGGCCTGAATATCCGGCTCGAAACACGCACCGGCGACACGCCCGCATCCAAGCGCCAGCGCCAGCGTCGGGATCCTCCCGACATCCTTCTCACTACGCCGGAGCAACTGGCACTGTTGCTCGCAAGCCCGGATGCGCCATACCTGTTCGGCACGCTGCGGCGCGTCGTACTCGATGAATTGCATTCGCTTGTCACCTCCAAGCGCGGCGACCTGCTGTCGCTCGGCCTCGCGCGGTTGTTCGCGCTGGCACCGCAACTTGCTACGGTCGGGCTGTCCGCAACGGTTGCCGAGCCCGACGATCTGCGCCGTTTTCTGGTGCCGCAGCCGCCTCAGGGTGAAGCGCGTGCGGATCTGGTGATCGCGCAGGCCGGTGCGCAGCCGAATGTCGTCATGCTCGACACCGACGAGCACCTGCCCTGGGCCGGCCACTCCGCGCGTCACGCACTCGGCGAAATCTACGCGCTCATCAAGACGCACAAGACCACGCTGATCTTCGTGAATACGCGGAGCCAGGCGGAATTCCTGTTCCAGGAGCTGTGGCGCGCAAACGACGAGAACCTTGCGATCGCGCTTCATCACGGCTCGCTCGACGTCGCGCAACGCCGCCGTGTCGAGAACGCAATGGTCGAAGGCAAGCTGCGCGCGGTCGTGTGCACGTCCTCGCTTGATCTCGGCGTCGACTGGGGCGATGTCGACCTGGTGATCAATGTCGGCGCGCCCAAGGGCTGCTCCCGTCTGCTGCAGCGCATCGGGCGCTCGAACCACCGGCTCGACGAGCCGTCCGAAGCCGTGCTGGTGCCGGCGAACCGTTTCGAGGTGCTAGAATGCCGGGCGGCGATCGATGCAGTTGCCGATAATGCGCAGGACACACCGCCGCTGCGAACCGGCGCGCTCGACGTTCTGGCGCAGCATATTCTCGGCCGCGCAGTCGGCGCGCCATTTCTGTCTGACGAGCTCTATGCCGAAGTGCGCGCCGCCGCGCCTTATGCCGCGCTCTCGCGCGCCGATTTCGACGCTGCGGTCGATTTCGTGGCGACCGGCGGCTACGCGTTGAAAGCCTATGAGCGCTTCGCCAAGATCAGGCAAGACAATAGACCTGGGAAGGATGGTCGCTGGCGCATCACGCATCCGCGCGTTGCCCAGCGCTACCGGATGAACGTCGGCACCATTGTCGAAGCCGACATGATCAAGGTGCGGCTGGTGCGTTCGCGCCGCAGCGGGGCGGTGGTGCCGCGCGGAGGCCGCCTGCTTGGCGAAGTCGAGGAATACTTCATCGAGACGCTGACCGTCGGAGACACTTTCGTGTTTGCGGGCGAAATCCTCAGGTACGAGGCGCTGGTCGAAGACGAAGCCTACGTGTCGCGCGCCGATGCGACCGACCCGAAAGTACCTGCCTATGAGGGCGGGAAATTTCCGCTCTCGACTTATCTGGCGGCACGCGTGCGCGCGCTGCTGGCCAAGCCGGACGCCTGGCGCGCCCTGCCTGAACAGGTACGCGAGTGGCTCGAAATCCAGCAGTGGCGTTCGATTCTGCCGAAGGCCGGCGACCTGCTGGTCGAAACCTTCCCGCGCGCCGCCAAATATTATCTCGTCTGCTATCCGTTCGAGGGCCGGCTCGCGCACCAGACGCTCGGCATGCTGCTCACGCGTCGCCTCGAGCGTGCTCGGCTGCGGCCGCTCGGCTTTGTCGCCAATGAATACGCACTGGCGGTGTGGGGCTTGGGGGATGTCGCCTGGCGCATCGGCAACGGCGATCTCTCGCTGGCGCAATTGTTCGACGAAGACATGTTAGGCGACGATCTGGAGGCCTGGCTCGCGGAGTCCGCCTTGATGAAACGAACCTTCCGCAGTTGCGCGATCATTGCCGGTCTGATCGAGAAGCGGTTCCCCGGCGAGGAGAAGTCGCGCCGTCAGCTCACGATCTCCACAGATCTCGTCTATGACGTGCTCCGCAAGCATCAGCCCGATCACATCCTTCTGCGCGCAGCGCGCGCCGATGCGGCGACCGGCCTGCTCGATATCAAGCGTCTTGGCGAAATGCTCTCGCGCATCAAGGGCCGAATCGTCCATAAAGCACTCGACCACGTCTCGCCTCTGTCGGTTCCGGTGCTGCTGGAGATCGGACGCGAGACGGTCCACGGCGAGGCATCGGATACGCTGTTGGCCGAGGCCGCCGATGAATTGATTAAAGAGGCGATGCGTTGAGCAATTCTTCCGCTCATTCCCGCGCAAGCGGCAATCCAGGCAAGACTGGGTCCCCGCTTGCGCGGGGGCGAGCGGATCACGTGGTTATGCTCAGCTCAGTTGCCCTTCTTGCCGATCCGGAAGGCGCACTGTACTGGCCGGAACAGGGTCTGCTGGTCGTTGCCGACCTGCACCTGGAGAAGGGCTCGAGCTTCGCGGCGCGCGGTGTCCTGCTGCCGCCCTATGATACCGCGGCGACGCTGGCGCGGCTTGCGCGCCTCATCACGCACTACGCGCCGCGTTGCGTTATTGCCCTGGGCGACAGCTTCCATGACGGTGGCGGGCCGGAACGGCTCGCCGATAGTGATCGCGAAGCACTCACTATCATGCAGCGCGGCCGCGATTGGATCTGGATCACCGGCAACCATGATCCTGAGCCGGCAACCGGCATCGGCGGCACTTTCAGTGCAACGATCACGGCCGGTGCGCTGACGTTCCGTCATCTGCCTTCGGGCGCTGCCGGCGAGATCAGCGGCCACCTGCATCCGGTCGCGCGCGTGGCTCACCGTGGCCGGACAGTGAGCCGGCGTTGCTTCGCCGCGGACGCCACGCGCATGATCATGCCGGCCTTCGGCGCTTTCACCGGCGGGCTCAACATACGCGATGCAATGTTCGCCGATGTGTTCGGCACTCTTGCCTTCAGAGCGCATTTGCTCGGCGATGACCGGCTTTATGCGTTCGCCGCCAAGCGCTGCTTGCCCGGCTGAAATCCTCCGCTGTCACGCGGCTCGAAGTTCGAGCAGAACTCCGCCAATACTTTAGCCAGATGTCGTGTTGCCGGGCTGGCATGATCGGCTACGACGAGCGCAAGCTCGGTATTTGTGATCGGCGGTAAGCCTGTCTCGTTAATGATCTTGTGGTCGGGCAGGATCGCCACGTCGGGAAGAATGCTCACGCCGAGGCCAACCGAGACAGCGGCCTGGATGCCCGGCAGGTTCGGACTCGTGTAGGCGATGTGCCAGGTGCGGCCGGCGGCTTCGATCGCGTGGATCAGCCGGTTACGATAGAGGCACCCTTGTTCGGCCACGGCAAGCGGTATGGGGTCGCGCTTGAGATCGACCGGATGCTTGCGGCTGGTCACCCACTGCAGCCGTTCGGGCCACGATGCAATCGCTTGGCCGTCACCGGCATTGCGCTTGTAGAGAGCGATATCCAGCTCGCCGAGCTCGAGCGCGCGCTTTTGCGCGACACTGCGGCCGCTGCTCACATCGAGGCGCAGCGTCGGTCGCGCGCGCACGAAATCCGATAGCAATTCCGCCAGCCGATAGGCCGCAAAGTCTTCCGGAATGCCGAGGCGAACCACGCCGTCGGTCATCGGCCGCGCCACCACCTCGCGCGCCTCCTGCTCGAGCGCAAGAATCCGCCGTGCGTAAGAGAGAAGACGCTCGCCTTCCTCGGTGAGAATTGCCTGCTTGCCGTTCCGCTCCAGCAGCGAACGACCGAGCTGGTCTTCAAGCCGTTTGATCTGTTGGCTGACTGTTGACTGGGTTCGGTGCACCCGCTCGCTGGCCTTCGTGAAGCCGCCGGCATCGACGACCGACACGAAACTCCGAAGAAGATCTATATCCATCATAGAGTTACAACCATTTATAGAACCACTGACCAGTATTCTATCATTTAATTTCCAAATGCATAGATGCAAGCCTAGTTGTTGCAGTGCGAAAGGAATGTCCCATGCGCTCCGCACTGCCTGCCGTTCCCGCTGTCCGACTCACTTCCTGGACCCTCCCGCTTCCCGTCATGGTCATGACGTTCTGCGTGCTTTGGAGCGCGGCCTTTGCCGTCGCCAAGGCCGCCGTCATCGATTGCCCGCCGTTGCTGCTGCTGACCGCGCGTTTCCTCATCGCGGGCTTATTGATCCTCGGCATCGCCGTGGTGAGGCGAACACCGTGGACGCTGAGCCGCCGCGATCTGATTTTCTTCGCCATCGTCGGCGTCGCCAACCAGGCGCTCTACCTCGGCCTCGGCTACATCGGTATTCAGGAGATATCAGCCGGTCTCTCAACGCTCATCGCGAGTTCAAATCCGATCCTCGTAGCGGTCTTTGCCGTTTACCTGCTTGGCGAGCGGATGACCTCGCGCAAGGCCGTCGGATTGCTCCTTGGTTTTTCCGGTGTCACTCTCATTGTCTGGCATCGTCTTGCGCTTGGCGGCGACAGCCTGCGCGGGATCTTGTTCACGGTCGCGGGTCTGTTCGCGCTTGTTGTCGGCACGCTGGTGTTCAAGCTTTATGCGCCGAAGGATGGACTCTGGATCGGCAACGGCGTGCAAAGCCTCG
The DNA here is from genome assembly GCA_036557605.1 of Pseudolabrys sp. Taxonomy (GTDB): domain Bacteria; phylum Pseudomonadota; class Alphaproteobacteria; order Rhizobiales; family Xanthobacteraceae; genus Pseudolabrys. The sequence goes on along the minus strand of DATBHE010000080.1, from coordinate 17,115 downwards.
CCGCCGGTGTCGCGTCGCTGCCCTTCGCGCTTACATTCGAGAGCATTGGCGACATCGCGCCGACTTGGCGGCTGCTTGCATCTGTCCTCTATCTGGCGCTTGCCGTTTCGATCTTCGCGTTCCTGCTCTGGTTCTATATCCTGAGAGCGTCGGGTGCGACGGCGGCAAGCTCGTACCACTTCCTGATGCCGCCGCTCGGCATGCTGTTCGGCTGGCTTCTGCTTGGTGAGCACGTGTCGCCGCTCGATTTGTTCGGGATCGGCCCCGTTGTGCTCGGCATTTATCTCGTCACGAGACCGGCAACGATCGGTCCGGCGCGCTAGCTGTGGAGCCTCAGGAGGTTGAATCCTGCGCGGGGACGAACGGATAAGCGTGGCAACCTGGTCTCCGCGCTAGTCGCGGCGAAACACGACGCTCGCGAACCAGCCGATCAGCAACGCCATCGATGCAGTGGCCATTCCGTAGAGCAGGCCGTGATCGCGCGCGGCGTCCGCGACATACTGTTCAAATCCCGCTTTGATGACTTCCAGTGCGGAATTTGTGCGCGCAATAAATTTTCCTTCCGAAAATAGTTCTACCTCGATCCCGTAGCTTCCGGTGGGAGCTGCTGCCGGCAGGGGGATCGCGGTGCGAAAGACTGTTGGCGTGAGAAAAGTCACGGCCGAGCGGGATTCGCGATAAAGGCCTTGCTGGCTTTGCAATCGCACAAAAGCGCGGCGGAACGGGTCGTCGTTTACGGTATCGCCAAGGTCGGCACCGATCCGCTGCGTCAGCAGGAAGTTATTGAGTCCGATCTGCAGCTTCCGCAGTGTCTCAGGGTCGGCGATCTCTGTGACCGGACGATTGCTCAGCACGGCGAGATACGACGGCACGCTCACGAATTCGCGCGAATCGACGTTAACCCAAATGCCGAGCATGCGCTGCTTGCGACGTGCACGCAGCGTCTGTCGCGGACCGGTCACCGTGACGACAAGATCGTAGGGCGGGTGCAATGCGCCCGTGCTCCGGTCGGGCTCGATGGTGCCGAACAGCACGAGTTCTTCGCCGACAAAGCTCGACGTTACGGCAACGCGGTGGTTCGACAATGACACGACGAGTCGCTCGGCGGCCGCAGGACTGACGCCGCACGTAATGCACAGCAAGGCAAGAGCGAGTGCGAGCAGTCGCATCAGTCGCTCCCCACGTAGCGCAATGAGTAAAGATCCTCGGGTTTCACCACGAGCTCGTAGGCAAAGCGCAATCCGACCGCAAAGACCAGGAGGCCGAGAAGAAGCCGTAGCCGCTCGCCCCGCATCTTCTGCCCGGTGCGGGCGCCGAATTGAGCGCCGATGACACCGCCGATCATCAGAATCAGCGCCAGCACAACGTCAACGAGGTGGTTGGTAGCGGCATGCATCACTGTGGCCGAGGCCATGGTGATCAGGGTCAGCACCATGGAAGTGCCGATTACGGTCGCGGTCGGGACGCGCAGGAAATAGATGAGCATCGGCACAAGCAGGAAGCCGCCCCCGATGCCCATGATGGCGCCGACGAACCCGATCAAAAATCCGATCGCCCAGACCGGAATTGCCGAAACGTAGATTTTGGAGCGCTTGAACCGCAATTTGAACGGCAGGCCATGAATCCAGGTGTGGCTGCCGGGACGTCGTAAGGTCGCCGGCTGGCCTCTGCGGGTGCGCAGCACTGCTTGCACGCTTTCGTAGATCATCATGCCGCCGACGACCGTCAGCAACGTGACGTAAGCAAGTCCGATCACGAGGTCGAGTTGATCGAGTGCGCGCAACTCGGTGAATAACCAGACGCCTGCTGCGGTTCCGATGATACCGGCGCTCAGCAGCATCATTGCCAGCGCGATGTCGAGTGCCCGCTTGCGCCAGTAACTGATCGCGCCTGTGAACGAAGACGCCGTGATATGGCTCGACACCGTCGCCACCGCGACCGCAGGCGAAATTCCGATGAAGATCAACAGCGGCGTCATGAGAAAGCCGCCGCCGATTCCGAACATTCCGGAGATGTAGCCGACCGCAAGGCCCATCCCCAGCACAAGGAAGACATTGACAGGCAAATCGGCGATCGGGAGATAAATCTGCAAGCGGGCGTCCAGTGGTTAGGCGTTACGCGGCGAACGGGGTCGGTGCCTTAATACGGCTAACACCGGGACGCGCATAAACTTCGGCGACAACAATCATCGCCTGACCCGATAATGACCGGCCGGTCCAACGTGCCGAATTTAGCCGATGAGACCGCGGAAGTTCACTCCTTCCGTGCTCGAATACACCGGTTTACAACTTTTGAATTGAAAATTCTTTGGTGAGAACCACCGACTGCTTGCCTGCGATATCAGGTGGTGCGGTCCCAGCCGCCCGGCGGTGCCGCAATGGTTATTGCCTCGGCTGGCTGTTTTGCCGGTTCAAATGCCTTCACAACCTGCTGAGCGGAAGCCAGCGCCTGAGCGTCCAGGTGGCTGGCAATCTCGTCGCGTTTGCGGACGGCTTCCTTGTCGCCTTGGGATGCGGCGAGGGCAAACCACTTGTAGGATTCTGCAAGATTCCGGTCGGTCCCCAGCCCCCGCGCGGTCAGGATTCCAAGATTGTATTGGCTGTCGGCAACGCCGTGCTCGGCGGCCTTCCGGAACCACTGCGCGGCACTGGTGTAGTCCGGCTTGCCATCGATGCCCTCGGCATAGAGCACCGCGAGGTTATGCATGGCCTTGGCGTGGCCCTTGCTGGCGGCGGCGATGTAAAGTTTTTGCGCTGCCACGAGGTCCTTTTTCACGCCTTGACCCTTTTCAAGCATGCTCGCATAGCGAAATTGCGCGGGAGTCAGGCCTTTGCTCGCGGCGCGTTCGAACCAACGAGCCGCCTCTTCCAGATTGGCCGGAACGCCACGGCCTTCGACATAGCGCATGGCCACTTCGTAAGCCGCGCTGGCGTCACCGCCGATTGCGGCATTACGCAGCTTCGAGCTGCCGATGTTCGCCGGCAACCGTTCGGCAGTTGTTACCTGCTGCGGCGCTGCGCTCTGCCGCTTCGGAGACGTGGCTGGCCCGTGGGTAACCGTGCCGGTGATGTCGACACTGGGGATGGACGCCAAGGCCGTGCCTTCGCCTGCGCCAGGCGGGGTCAGCAACGACTGATTCATATTGGAGCCCAACGGAATGGTCGTGCCGGGCGCTGGCATTAACGGCGAGACCTGCGGCGACAGCAGGCTTGCAATGGCATCGGCGGTCGGTGGTTCGGCTGGCGGCGCCGGGTCTTTGACCCCCGCGGTTGCCGGCTCTTCATTCGGAATGGCGGCAACCGTCGTGGAGTCGATCTCGTCGGAGTCGCTGCTGACGGCATTGGAATCAAGATTGCCAACGAACTTGTTCTCGATCACGTCGAAGATGCTGAAATCGAAGACATTGCCCGCCAGCTGAAGCGAACCGATGATGACGGCGGCAATGCTTGCCGCCAGGAGCGCCGACTTGGCACGCTTTGCCACTCTGGTCTGCCCTGTCTCGGCGCGATCAACGGACTGGCGCACCTCAGAGCGTGACGCCCGTGCCTGTTCCTGTGCAGCCTGGGCCGCCCGCCGGGCGGCCGCTATGAAATCGGATTTGCTGGTTGGCGCCGCATTTGACTGCATTCCGCCAAGCGCGGCTTCGGAGGCCGCGATACGCAAGCTCGGTGAAATTGCGCGGCGCGGAGGACCGGAGCCTGGTTCGAGCAATTGATCGGGCGGCGTAGAAATGACCGGGGCGGGAGGCGGAATCCTGTTTTCCAACGGCAGTTCGGCCGGAACCGGAACCGATGTCTGGGTGGAAGTTGCGAGGGTCCGCGTATCGGGCGGCCCCGCCTTCTCGGCTATCGGTGCGGCATAGTCTTGCTCGATTGGTGCCGGAACCGGAGGCGCGGCAAAATCAAAGTTCTCGCCGATCGATATTACGGTCTTCTTTGGTTCGAGAGCGCTGCTACTGTTGACGGGGGCGGTACGTTCAAAAAAATCGCTCAGCCGTCGATGCACCGCTTCGACCGATTTTTTGGTGTGGGCAATGTCCTGCCTCAGAATATCGATGCCCGATCCTTCTAGTTGCGTGGCTGCGGATTTCCTGCCCGCACGCAACTCTTCGATATGGACCAAAAGGTCGGCGAGGCCGCGTTCGATCGCATCGAGCTTGTTAAGTCGCGAATCCGACGCATCGAGTCGTTCCATCAACTTGACGATGCGGTCCTCTAGATGGTTGACGGAAAAATTACCGCTGCCGGATTTCTGCAGCTGCTCGATTTTCACAGACAAGGCCTGAATAAGCGATTCCAGGTGGCGGGGGACCGCGGTCTCGGTCTGTGCGCGTTCGGCCAGCGCGCGGGTGAGCGTTTCGATGCGACGTTCAAGATCGCCGAGGTTGGTTCCGGTAGTCGCCCCGACAGCAAGACGATCAATCTTTTCGGTGAGCGTCTGCACCTGTGCTGACAGCCTGCTTACGGTGTCGTTGGATGCGACGTGAGCCGACATTTCGCGCAACGTGGCAAGCGAACGCTCGAGCTGCTGCATCGTCGCTGGGTTTTTGTCAGCGACGATAAGGTCGATCTTTTCCGTCAGGGTCCTGATTGCCTCGTTGTAATCGACCAGATGTTCCGCCGGCATCAGGCCGCGTAGCGCGTCGCGCACCTGTGCCAGTCCACTCTCGATACCGGCAATCGCCTCGCGATCGGCGCCGGCCTCGCGCCCTTCGGCGATGCGCTGGGTCAGGACCTGAATTTGCATCTCAAGCAATTCGATCGCGTGGCGGGGCAGGGCCTCGTTCAGCGCGCGGCCAATTTCGCCAAGTTCGGCATGCAAGGACCTGATCGCATCTTCAATATCGGGGCGTTTAAGGCTTTCGATCTGATCGGTGATGCGGCGTAGTTGATCTTCCAGACCTGTGAGATCGAGCGCGGTCGCAGGCGGCCGTGTCGGTATATTGTCGTCCAGCGCCCGCTGCCGCTGCGCGAATTCGGCAATGGCGCGGTCGAGGATCTGGGATTGCGACTCCTGCGCCGTCTCGCGGAAATGGTGTTCAGGCCTTTCTTGGTCCGCGATTTGTTCGGACATCTGGTAGGATCGCTTGGCCGTATAGGCCGCAGGATTGGTGCACGCAACCTGCTCGATGCGCCGACTCAGATCGTCCAGGCGAAGCTGAATTCTGGAAAGGTCATCGCGGTCATTGGTGCGGTCTGCAGTTTGTGCATTGACTCCGTGAGTGGCCGCTAGGTCCATGATGATGGTGTCGAGCCACTCATTCAAAGGCAATCCTGCCCGGCGCGCTGCTGCCTCGGCTGTTTCGCGCGCGTCGCGTCGGATACCTCTGACGTCCCTCGGACCAAATTTCATCAGGTCGCACCCGTATCCAGATGGAGCCGCGGAGAGGCTCGATCGACTCTCGCGGAACCGGCGCGCGTTAATGACGGGTTGAGACAGGGGCCCGGTCCATCGTCCACGTACCGACTTTTTGCCCGTTGCGGTAAACAAGCGGTTAACGCTGCCTTGTCCGCGCGTATTTTAGTTGCGCCCCCGCAGGACTCAGGCGGTGGTGGCGCAAATTTGGGCAGAAATCGGGAGTAAGATTTTGGGGCAGAACACCCCGATGCTACCGCTTCCGAAAGGTGCACGCCTAAAGTCCGCCCCGAGTCGGACGGACCATGATTCAGCGGGGCGTTAATGGAGAACGAGAGCCGCAGCCACAATTGCGGCGGTATCAGGCAAACCGGGGACGGGATGCAGGTACCCGCGGAAGCTGCCGAAGTTACCATCGGCGAGCTGGCCGAGGAAACCGGTATCACTGTGCGTGCATTGCGTTTTTACCAAAGCAAAGGGTTGCTCCCGCGGCACCATGCGCATAGCGGGCTGTTCAACCAGGATGATCGCAACAGTCTCGCCTTTATTCTGCGCGGCAAGCGACTCGGCTTCACGCTGGCCGAGATCAGGGAAATGCTTGTCGCGCGCGCGAATGGTGCTCCCGGCACGCTGCCGATCAGCCGTAAGAAGTGCAGCGAACAGATCAAGCTGCTGGAGCAACAACGCCACGACATTGATCGCGCGCTGGCGGAATTGCGTCAGATCTATATCGACATGTTCGGCATCGCGGAGGCGCCCCGCGAGCCAAGCGATGACAGCGAAAGCGCCTGAATTTCACTGTTTTCGTCGCCCTTAACGTGGGTGTAAATCGCTCCTCTCATACTCCCGGCCGTTGCGGGCAAATCCCAGAGGGAAACCGCCCGCTCATATTTTGTTAATATCTCGCGCCGCGTAGCCGGGGAGAAGAGAATGCCGACCTACAAGGCTCCAGTGGACGATGCGTTGTTTCTGCTCAACGACGTCTTCCATCTCGACCGTTATGGCAATCTGCCTGGTTTCTCCGATGCATCGCCCGATGTGGTCGAGGCGGTCCTGCGCGAAGCCGCGAAATTCAGCGAAGAGATCCTCACTCCGCTCAATCGCGTCGGTGACAAGGAAGGATGCAAGCGCGCGCCCGACGGCAGCGTGACGACGCCGACCGGCTTCAAGGACGCTTACAAGCAGATCATCGATGGCGGTTGGATCGGCATCTCCGCGCCGGCCGAATACGGCGGGCAGGGGCTTCCGGCCACGATGACCGTCATGGTCAACGAGTTTCTGTGCTCGGCCAACATGGCGTTCGCCATGTACCCGGGCCTCACGCAGGGCGCGATTGCCGCGTTGCTGATGCACGCCTCCGAGGCGCTGAAGAAGAAATTTGTGCCGAAGATGGTGGAAGGCATCTGGACGGGCACGATGAATCTCACCGAGCCGCACTGCGGCACCGACTTGGGACTGCTGCGCACGAGGGCGGTCAAGCAGGCCGACGGCAGCTACAAGATCAATGGTACGAAGATTTTTATTTCAGCAGGCGAGCACGATCTGTCGCAGAACATAATCCATCTCGTGCTTGCCCGGATCGAAGGCGCCCCTACAGGTACAAAAGGCATTTCTCTTTTCGTGGTGCCGAAATTTCTCGTCAAGGACGACGGATCGATTGGCGCCCGTAACGCAGTCACCTGCGGTTCGATCGAAGAGAAGATGGGCATCCATGGCAATTCGACCTGCGTCATGAATTACGATGGAGCTGTCGGCTGGCTTATCGGCGAGGAGAACCGCGGTCTCAATGCCATGTTCACGATGATGAACGAGGCGCGGCTTGGTGTGGGCGTGCAAGGACTCGCGCTGTCGGAGGTCGCATACCAGAACGCGGCGATCTACGCGAAGGAACGGCTGCAAGGCCGCGCAATCTCCGGCACCAAATATCCCGACAAGCCCGCTGATCCGATCATTGTACATCCGGACGTACGGCGGACGTTGATGAGCATCCGTGCCTTCAACGAGGCGGCGCGCGCCCTGGTAATGTGGACTGCGCTCAAGAGCGACATCGCTCACCGCTCCGACGATGAAAAGGAGCGCAAGAGCGCGGACGATCACATGGGCCTGCTTACGCCCGTAATCAAAGGTGTGCTCACCGACTATGGTTTTGCCAATGCGGTGCTCGCACAGCAGATGTATGGAGGGCACGGCTATATCGCCGAGCACGGCATGGAGCAGTTTGTGCGCGACTCGCGCATCGCGCAAATCTACGAAGGCGCCAACGGTATCCAGGCACTGGATCTGGTCGGGCGCAAGCTCGGAAAGGACGGAGGCCGTGCCATCATGGCCTTCTTCAATGAGGTGCAGACCTACCTGAAGGAGCGGACAAACAGCGACGATCTGAATGCGTATCTCAAGCCGCTAGGGCAATCGCTTGCGCATCTGCAGGAAGCTTCGATGTGGTTCATGCAAAACGCAATGACAAAGCCAGACAATGCAGGCGCCGGCTCCTACGATTACATGCATCTCTTCGGCCTGGTTGCGCTGGGCTACATGTGGTGCCTGATCGCCGAAGCAGCGTTCGCCAAAAAGGGAAATGGAACGTTGCAAGGCACGGAGGCCAAGCTTGTCGCCGGGCGCTTCTTCATGGAACGGATGCTACCGGAGACGGCGACAAGGCTTGCCCGCATCAAGGCAGGCGCAGGTTCAACAATGGAATTGCCGGACGACGCCTTTTAAGTCCCGATCGCTCGCCAGATGAGCAGACGTTGGTTGGATCTGCGTTGCTTTCCTCGCCGCGAATTTTCCCAGCAGCGTCATGCGCGCGCGCGTTTATGCGCAAAGGCTATCGACGAGTCGGCGCGTATCGATGTGTTGACCAGTGCTCCGATGGAACTTGATCGCTGACTCGCTTGCAAGATTTCCCGGCGATTGCAATCGCTGTGTGGTAAGTTGGTCCGAACAAACAGGTGCCCGGGTACCTTGCTTACATTGACGCCTAAATCCGCGGAGTTTTCGGATCGGCAGTCAATCCTCATTGTCGATGACAATGAGGACAATCGCTACACGCTGCAAACGCTCCTCGAAGCGGACGGCTACCAGCACATCACCAGCGCCTCCGGCGGAGCTGAAGCAATAAGTCTGATTGACAACGAACGCTTCAGTCTCGTTCTCCTCGATATGATGATGCCGGATCTAAACGGCGACGAAGTGTTGAGGCTCATCAGAAGCAAAGCTGAAACGAGAGACATTCCGGTCGTCATGATCAGCGCCGACACGGACACCGAGAAAATTTCAAAGTGTATTGAACTAGGAGCGGACGATTATCTTCCAAAACCGTTCAATCCGAACATCCTGCGTGCACGCATTGGGTCTGCTTTGCGGCGCAACTCGCTTCGAGCGCTGGAGGCTGACTATTTGTCGCGGGTCGAAAAGCAGAAATTGCACTCAGAGACGCTGCTGCGCAGCATTCTTCCCGCGGAGATCGCTTTCCGTCTTCGAAACGGCGAAAGCAACATAGCCGATCACTACGACGACGCCACCGTTCTCTTCGCCGACATTGTCGGATTCGGAAAGATCACGGCGCGCATGAAGGCGTACGAAGTTATCGAGTGCCTGAACCATCTTTTCAGCAGTTTCGACCGTCTGGCCGAAGCCGCGGGCGTTCAACAAATCAAGACGAGCGGTGACAACTATATGGCGGTTGCCGGAATTCCGCGGCCGAGTGCCAATCATGCGCAGACGGCCGTGCAACTCGCGATATCCATGATCGAGGCAGCCGAACGGTTGCATCTGCGACTGCCCGAACCGTTTTCGATTCGAGTTGGCTTGCATTCGGGCCCTGTCATGGCCGGCGTCATCGGTACCCGCAAATTCACCTATGACGTATGGGGCGATACCGTGAACATCGCCGCCAGGATGGAAGCTGCAAGTCAACCCAATCGCGTTTTGGTCTCTGCCTCGACGGCCGGGGCGTTGGGAAAAGGTTTTGTCCTCGATGGCCCGAAAAAAATTCCAACAAAAGAAGAGCGCATCGTGGAGGCATACTTCATCGACCGCCCCGCTTAAACGGGAGACACGATCATGTCTTCATTGCACTTCCGATGCTTCAGGGCTGGCGTTTTTGCGATTACCACGCTCGCCTGTGCATTTGGAATCCTCGGCTTGCGTCCGTTGCACGGGCAGACAAGCGACGACGTCCAGGTGGCCGAAAGCCTGTCCACTCTGTTGCAGGCGGCACGGACGGTCGTGTCGCGGCATCAAGATGAGATCAACAATCCGAATGTGGGAGACAAGGGCTTCATCGGCGAGAAGGTGTTGAGAGAATCCGTGGCAGCTTACAAGGGTGTTACAGGCATCGATCCGACCACCATCGATCCGTCGACGCGGCAGGGCCGCTTGCTGCGGGCGCAAATGGCCTCGATCGTCGAGGTAGTGGATGCCAATCAACAAACCATCAACAAGAAAGGCTTGGGCTTCAAAGCCTTTATTCCCGCGACGTTTGGCCGGCTGGTCAATGAGGCCTTCAGCCGGCGCGCGGGGCATGAGGCGGATGTGAAGGTTACCGCGCCTTCGGATCGCATTCGGAATCTGAAGGCACGCGCCGACGCTTGGGAACAGCGAGTCATCACGGAAAAATTCCTTTCGGAGGGTTGGCCCAAAGGAAAGGATTTCTCCGCAGTCGCTGAAAGCAGGGGTCGACAAGCGTTCCGCATGGCCGTGCCGGAATATTACGCGGCGTCCTGCCTGTCCTGCCACGGCGGCCCGAAGGGTGACATCGATGTGACGGGTTATCCGAAGGAGGGAGGCAATGAAGGCGATCTCGGCGGAGTGATCAGCATCAGTCTTTATCGTTGAGCACCGCCATGGCGACGTTGCTGCGGCAACTGAGTATCAAGACCCGCATCTTGCTCGTCAGCGTAATCCTGATTGCCATTCTGGCCGGGATGACGCTTTACACGACGACAAAACTGGCGGCCAATTCGCGTGCGGTCGCGGAGACCGCTGAGCTCGCCGGATTAAGCCAGCTCGCCAATCAGACCCGCACGGCCTTCGGGGAATATCGATATTGGCTTACCGATCTTGCAGTCAGTCTTCTGCGTCTGTCTGAGCTGAACGCCAGAGGAGCAAAGGAACGACTTTCGGCCAAGCTTGATGAGTTGGCGCGCAGTCGGCCTGAAGTCGCCGCCGCCATCAGACAGGAACTGGCGCAATTCGAAAGTGATGCAACCCAGGCTGTTACCGAATACACCAATGACCAGCGTGTTATTGGCAACACGTTTCTGGCCTCGGCCCGCCAGCACAGCATTGCGATCGATGCCCGGATTACGAAATTCGTCGAAGCGCTCAACAGTGAGGCGGCCGAGGCGCGTAATCAGGTGCAGGCTGACGTTGCCCGGACAAGGCTCATTGCCGCAATTGCGGTCACGCTCGCTATCCTTCTGGGTATCGTGGCAACGCTTATCGTGCTGCGCTCGATTTCCCGGCCACTTGACGACGTTGTTGTGGCGATGGCGGGAATTTCCGGCGGGAATCTAGAAACCCCGATCCCCCCTGCAGCTCCGGACGAAATCGGTGCGATGGCCCGCACGCTCCAACTGTTTAGGGCGAGCATCCTCGAAAGGACTCGGCTGTCCGAGCACAGCGAACAGCAGCGCCGGATGATTCAAACGGCGATCGAAACGATATCAGACGGCTTCGTTCTGTTTGATCCGGATGACCGGCTCGTGCTTTGCAACAGCCGATATCACCAGCTCTACCCCAAACTCGCCGACGTCGCTCAGCCGGGTATGACATTTTCCAAGATTCTAGAATGCGCCGTTGATCGCGGCGTGATCGATACAGGGGGGAGATCGCCCGACGCCTGGATCGCAGAGAGATTACAGAGGCACAGCAAACCCGAAGGTCTCGTCGAATACCATCATGGAGAGGTCTGGGTGCGTGTCAGCGAACAACGCACTCCGGACGGGAGCACCGTTGTCGTCTACACCGATATTTCGGAGCTGAAGCAACGCGAGCAGGAACTTGAAGAGGCGATGCAGCAGGCGGAAGCCGCCAATCGTGCGAAGTCAGCCTTCCTCGCCAACATGAGCCACGAGCTGCGGACCCCGCTCAACGCGATCATTGGCTTGACCGAGATGATGGTGAGTAACGTCGCGCGCTTCGGCACCGAAAAAGCGCTCGACCCGTTGCGCCGCGTTCACCGCGCCGGCCGGCACCTTCTTGAGCTCATCAATCAGGTTCTCGATCTGTCGAAAATAGAGGCAGGAAAACTGGAGCTCAACCCGGAAACAATCAACATCCCGCGTTTGCTGGACGAGGTGGCCGGAACGGCACGCTCTCTCGCAGAGCAGAACAGGAACGAACTCACCGTCGAGTGTCCTGCCAATATCCCTCCGCTACATGCCGATGCGCTGCGTTTACGTCAGATTCTGCTTAATCTTCTCAGCAATGCCTGCAAATTCACCAAGAACGGCAACGTGCGACTGAGCGCGGCTCCGATCATCGCGGATGGACGCGCATGGGTGGATTTCATCGTCGCAGACACCGGGATCGGAATGACGCAGGAACAGATGGACAGGCTGTTCGAGGAATTCAGCCAGGGAGATCAATCAACAGCCCGCCGCTATGGTGGAACCGGGCTGGGGCTTGCGATCACGCGCAGGCTCTGCCGCATGATGGACGGCGACGTATCAGTCACGAGCGAAACCGGAAAGGGCTCCACGTTCGTAGTCCGGCTGCCGGCGGGCACTGCGACGACGGTGCCAGAGATTGTCGGTTCGACTCCGGATGAGGAAGAGTCCGGTCAGCCGGTTGGCGACTGCGTACTTGTGATCGACGACGATGTAACGGCGCGCGAGCTTATCGCCAACCATTTACGTGAAGAGGGCTTCTCGGTTGTTACCGCCAACGGCGGACGCGAGGGGCTTAGGCGGGCCGAAGAGGTGCATCCGATCGCGATCACGCTCGATGTCCTGATGCCGGACATCGACGGTTGGACCGTGTTGGCTGCGTTGCGAGGCAATCCGGATCTCGCCGACATTCCTGTGGTGATGGCGACCATCACCGATCAGCAACGAAAAGGAATGGCGCTGGGCGCCGCCGGCTATCTAACCAAACCGATAGACCGGGATCTGCTCATTGGATTGCTGCGTCCGTTTCAGGCGCGCGTGCGACGCACACGTGTACTTATAGTGGAAGACGACCCTGCTCAGCGCATGTCAATCCGATCGATTCTGGAGCCGCAGCAGTGGCGTGTCACCGAGGCCGACAATGGCCGTGTGGCGATCGACATGTTGGCAAAAGAGATTCCGGACATCATTTTGATTGATTTGATGATGCCGGAAATGGATGGATTCCAGCTCATAACAGCATTGCGGGAAACGCCCGCGTGGCGGCGCATCCCGATCATCGTGATCACGGCACTCGACCTGACGGCGGATGACCGCAAGCGCCTCAACTCCGGCGTGGAAGGTATCCTGCTGAAGAATTCCTTCGACCCGGTTCATCTCGTGCAGGCCGTGCGCCAGGCGGTCGCCAATGCGCGGCGCAAAAACCAGGTGCCGGAGACGACCTCGTGACGAAAATTCTGTATGTCGAGGACAATGATGACAACGTTTACATGCTCAGGATGCGCTTCGAGTTGGCCGGGGGATGGGAATTTCTCTCAGCTGAAGACGGGGAAGCCGGTTGTGCGAAAGCTGCCGCTGAACTGCCTGACATCATCCTGATGGATCTAGACTTGCCGGTCGTCAACGGCTGGGAAGTGACACGACGGCTCAAACAAGGTGCCGCAACGAAGGATATTCCGATCATCGCGGTTACCGCGCACGCCATGGCAGGCTCGCGGGAAAAGGCGCTTGCGGCCGGATGCGATGAGTTCGATACCAAACCCATCGATTTTGATCGTCTCCTGCGCAAAATCGATTCCGTCCTGGCGAAACGGCCGTGACCGAGGAATCAACCTCCTGGAGCAGCCACAAGGGTGTTTGCAGCTCTAAATCGAGCGCCGCACACGGCTGTAGCTAGGCGAAAGCTGCGCGGCGCCGGGAGCGCTGCAACAGCCACGCCATGATCGACACGTTCACCAGATTCCATACAAGGCCATTGAAGAACGCCGCCCGATAGGAGCCGGTCAGGTCGAAGATGAAGCCGGACAGCCAACCGCCGAGCGCCATCCCGAGCAGCGTTGCCATCAGGACGATGCCGAGCCGCGTGCCCGCTTCGCGCGGCGAAAAATATTCACGGATGATGATGGCATAGCTCGGCACGATGCCGCCCTGGAACAGGCCGAACAGCGCCGAAATGATATAGAGCGACACGAGGCCGTCGAACCAGAGATAAAGAAACAAGGCCGTGCCTTGCAGGATCGATCCGAGCAGCAGGGTCGCCACGCCGCCGATGCGGTCGGCGATAAAGCCTGAGCCGACGCGACTGATGATCCCGAAGCCTAGCATCATCGACAGCATTTCCGCGCCGCGGGCGACGCCATAGCCGAGGTCGCCACAATAGGCGACGATATGCACCTGTGGCATCGCCATCGCCACGCAGCAGGCGACTCCTGCAATGCAAAGAAGAACCTGCAAGGCCATCGGCGAGAGCGGCATGGCGGCCTGACGTTGTGCCGCGGCTGCGCCCGTTTCGGCATGATGGTGGTCTTCGATCCTACGGCGCATGAACAGCACGAGTGGCAGCATCGTCACCAGGCAGAACAGGCCGACCGCGATGTGAGTTGGGCGCCAGCCGGACAAAGCGATGAAATGCTGCAAGACCGGCGGCCAGATCGTGCCCGCGACGTAGTTTCCAACCGCGGCCAGCGATACTGCGATGCCGCGCCGGCGGACAAACCAATGCGAGATGTCCGCCATCAGCGGCCCAAAGCTGGCAGAGCAGCCGATGCCGATCAGCAGATGCGCAGTCGCGACCTGCCAGAGGCTTGATGACCAACCGGTCGCGAGGTAGCCGGCCGACACTGCGAGCGTTCCAACGGCGAGCGGCACGGCGATCCCGAAACGATCGGCAAGCCGACCCATCAGCACGCCGCCGCCAGCAAAGCCGAACATCACCATGGTGAAGGGCAGAGACGCGTTGGCGCGGCTCACGCCGAAGTCGGCCTGGATCGTCGGCAGCGCCACCATGATGGACCACATGCCCACGCCGCCGATGGTGGAGAGCGCCATTGCCACCAGCAGGCGCAGCCATGCGGCGGGCGAATCAACAACGCCGCGCGGTTCAGTCGTCCGCGCATTCATGAATGGAAACCCGGCATTTCGCTGCGGTGGTAACACCACGCGAAGCAGTATTCCAGACGGCCGGCCATCCGTTATGCGAATGCAGGCATGACGTCACGGCCAAACAGCCGTATTGAGTGCGCGGCATGTTCGAAACGCATGTCGCCGAACACCATCTGGCAGAGGACAGTATTCACGCCGCTTTCTGATTGCAGGCGCGCCAGGTAGTCACGCACGGTGGCCGGCGAGCCGGCAATGCCGTGACCGATGCGCTCGAGGTCGCCGAAGTCGGCCGGGTAGATTTCCTTCAGGACGAAATCCAAACCGCTGCGCTGCCAAAGATGCCCGATGGCTTCGCGCCAACGTGGGTATGCGGCGCGCGCGATCGATTGTGCCTGGCCATCGCTGTCGGCGACGACAACATGCCGGGTAATTCCGATCCCTGGCAACGCGGCATCGTCGCGTCCCAGATACTTCCATTCCTCGCGATAGCGGTCGCTGATAGCGCGTGCCCGTGCGCCGGGTCCAAGCGACACGACATTGATGCTACGCGGCGCCGCCCACGCGATAGCATCCGCGTTGGGCGCGCCATACCAGAGCGGCGGGTGTGGGCGCTGCACGGGTTTCATCTGCACGACATAGTCTTTGTAGTTGTAGAAGCGCCCTTCGAAATCGACGACATCGGATTCGAAGGCACGCATCAGCACGCTGAACGCCTCGTGATACATCGCGGGCGCTAACGCAGGGTCGATGCCAAGACGCTGATGCTCGATCAATGCGCCACCGCGGCCCACGCCCACCGTAAGCCGGCCGCCGCTCAGATGATCGAGCATGCAAATTTCTTCGTAGAGCCGCAGGGGGTGATGCAGCGGCAGAACATAAACGAGCGGACCGATTCGTATTCGGCTGGTGCGCTGGCATGCTGCCGCCAGGAAGACGCTTGGGCTTGCTGCCATGCCGAGAGGCGTCGAATGATGTTCCGCCATGTGATAGGCGCCAAATCCCGATTGCTCGATCAGCTCGAGCAGCCGCAGCCGGTTTTCGAAAAATTGGCCCAATGGCCCACCGTCGCTGTCGAGGTGATCGAAAATCGCAAACGTCAGCATACCAGGGGGCTCCGTGACGCCGGCCTAAAAGCCGGTTAGCCTGCAGGACGAGCCGCCACGCCTAAAAACGGCACTTGGGAGAACTTGCATGCGAAAGACTTTGCTTTTTGCGGCAGCGATAATGCTGTCGGTCACTTCAGCGAACGCGCAGCAGACCGTCAAGATCGGTCTGATCATGTCGTATTCGGGTCAGTTCGCCGACGCTGCGGCGCAGATGGACAATGCCATTAAGCTTTATATCAAGCAGCACGGCGACACCGTTGCCGGGAAGAAGATCGAGCTCATCCGCAAAGACACAGGTGGTCCGAATCCGGACGTTGCCAAGCGTTTGGCACAGGAACTTGTCGTGCGTGACAAGGTCGACATTCTGGCCGGCTTTGTGTTGACGCCGGAGGCTTTCGGGGCGGGTGACGTTTCGGCGGAAGCAAAGAAACTAATGGTGGTCATGAATGCAGCCACCTCTGTCATCACGACCAAGTCACCGTATATCGTCCGCACATCGCTCACCATTCCGCAGCTGGAAAACGCGTTCGGCCAGTGGGCTTATAAGTTCGGCATCCGCAAGGTTTATACGATGGTGTCGGACTATGGGCCGGGGATCGATGCTGAAACCTGGTTCACCAAGGGATTCAAGGATGCGGGCGGTGAGGTCGTTGGCGCGGTACGCATGCCGATTGCCAGTCCGGATTTCTCGGCCTTCGTGCAACGCGCGAAAGACGTCAGTCCCGAGGCTATCTTCATTTTTATTCCGGGCGGGACGCAGCCGGCGGCCATGACCAAAGCGATGCAGGAACGTGGCTTCCCTGCGGGCAAGATTCTCGGTCAGGGCGAAATCACGATGGATGACAATGCGCTCAAAAGCATGGGCGACAGCGCGGTCGGAATCCGGACGGTCTTTCACTACGGCTGGGAGCACAACTCTCCGATGAACGAGGCCTTCGTCAAAGCCTATCGCGCGGACTTTAACCGCAGCCCCGACGTGTTCTCGATTGGCGGCTGGGACGGGATGCATCTGATCTACGAAGCGCTGAAGAAAACCGGCGGCAAGGCTGACGGGGACTCGTTGATTGCGGCCGCCAAGGGCATGAAATGGGAGAGTCCGCGCGGCCCCATTTCGATCGATCCCGATACCCGCGACATCATCCAAAATGTCTATATCCGGGAGGTGCAGAAGATTAATGGCAGGACACAAAACGTCGAGATCGACAAGATCGAGAACGTGAAGGATCCCGCGAAAAAGTAGCCTCGAGATGCGCGTGATGACGACCCCCTCGCGCGCTCCGAGCGGCGCCCGTATTGTGGGCGTGAGGTGAGTCGAAGCCGATGGATGCCATCAACCTGCCGCGGCCGGACTGGATGACCGAAGACCTCGTGCTGCTCGAGGAACAGGCGCGACGCTTCATCGCCGACGAATTTGTTCCGCATCTCGACCGCTGGCACGAGGC
>DATBHE010000079.1:0-10173 GCA_036557605.1 Pseudolabrys sp. | reverse complement strand
GCAGCACCACCGCTGCACCGGCCGACCCCGTGAAGCCGGTCAACCACGCGAGGCGCTCCTCGCTCGCGGGCAGGTACTCGTTCTGCTGGCGGTCCGCGCGCGGCACGACGAATCCGTCAAGCCCGCGCCGTTGCAGTTCGGCCCGCAAGGCCGCCGCCCGCGCAGCACTCTGGGTATGCGCGCTCGTATCGTCGAACGTCTGGAAGCGAGCTTCAAACATGGAATGGATGCACTCTAACGCTCTACGCAAATCCGGCAATGCAGACATGCGAGCATCGCAGGAAGCGCGCCGACGCGCCGATCCTGCCCGACAAAACGGCTAAGTTGGACTCACTCCGGTCAAGAACTGCACATTTGATGAGCTTTGTGCATCGCAACAATCCGGTTGTGTGATGGCATCCATCGGCCGTCGTGATGGGTGAGTTCATGCTGGAATTACAGGCCATCCATGCATTGCTGTTCATTCTAAACCGGTTCGAAAAGCTTATGTTGCACTGCAACAGTCGAAGGCAAAAGTGAGGGCTTTGCTGACGCATCGTTTCTGAAAGGAGATTGCCATGGTTGCTATCACCTATAACGCTCCCAGTGTTTCCCCGCGGAAGAAGGGGGACCACACGCGTGCCGCGAAGGCGCACCAAAACATTCTCGGCCGTCTCTTCACCGCTGTGATGGAAGCACGGCTGCAGCAGGCCTATCGCGAAATCGGACGGCGAGCGTACCTGTTCGATAAACGTGGCCTGCGCAAAGCCCACTAACTGAAACCAGGAAACTGATCAGCGGCTGGTAATAGCGGCCGCTTTCACCGGCAGAACCGCCCCGGCTTCCTCCCCGCCCGGGGCGGTTTTGTTTTTCGGTACATCACCAGTGTAACCCAGCCATCCAGCGCGATACGTTTTTCAAGCATGAGGCCTTGCGCGCGATAGATCGCAAGCACGGCATTCACATGCTGCGGCAACAGGCCGGACAGTACGATCCGTGCGCCCGGCGCAGCAATTTTCCGAAGCGGGACGGCCAGCCGTGTGAGCGTCCCCAGCAGGATGTTGGCAAAGATCAGTTGGTACGGTGCGCTCGAACGAATTACGCGCGTAATGCCCGACGTACGAAAGAACGAGAGCAGGGGCCTAATTTGATTCATGCGGGCATTGTCGCGTGCCGCCGCGATGGCGCGTATATCGATATCGCTTGCGATCACGCGGACACGAGCGAGTTTTGCGGCAGCGATCGTGAGGATCCCACTGCCGGTGCCGACGTCGAGTACCCGGCGCAAACGCTGACGCTTTGCGAATGTTGTGAGCGCGTGCAGACAACCGCGCGTCGTGCCATGATGGCCGGTGCCAAAGGCGAGGGCGGCTTCGATCTCGATGCCAATGTCGTTGGCTCTCAGTTTTGCGCGATCATGCGCTCCGTGCACGAGGAAACGCCCGATGCGCACCGGTTTTAAACAGGCAAGGCTGTGTGCGACCCAGTCGGTGACCGCCACCGGCTCGATGCTGAGAGACCTGGAAGCAACTTCGCCGGCGGCGACTTCAACCAGGCTGCGCAGGCTTGCCTCGTCGGGGGTTTGACAGAAATGAATGGCGACGTGCCAGCCCCCGGCTCCGTCTTCAAAGGCCGCGCAGGCCGTGTTCTCGGCATCGAGGGTCTCGCCGAGAAACGCCGCCAGTCTGCGGGCTGTTTGTTCGTCGCAGGCCAGGCTCGCGACGGTGGTGGTCGAATTCATGGGTACCAAGTTTGCGCTTCGCAATTCGGCACGCAACGACTATCTAGACGACTGTGACCATAGAAGTCCCCAATCTCGCCGATCTGGATTCCCTCGCTCTTGCCCGCCGCGGCGGCTGGCCGGAGGACCTGCGTGTTCTGGTTGCGCGCTATCCGCGCGAGCAGTGGGACGCCCATCCAAACCTCGGTGCAATGGCGCGTTTCTGGCTGTCGCGCCATGACATGTTTCGAGAGCTTTCGGGCGCAATTGAGCAGATCGCGGCACATTTTCGTGCGGGCAAGCTTCCGCCGCAGGAATTTGCGCAGCAGTTCGTTCCACGGCTGCAGTTCATGCTTGATCAGCTCAACCTCCATCATCAGATCGAGGACCTGCATTATTTTCCGATCTTCCGGGCGGCCGATGATCGGCTTGCGCGCGGGTTCGATGTGCTTGAAGGCGACCATCATCACATCCACACGAGCATGGAACGGACAGCGAAAGCTGCAAATGCGCTGCTGCGGGCTCTGACGGCGGATGGCGACCTGTTGCGCCGGTGCGGGGACGAGTACGCTGACGCGAGCGCAATTCTACTCAACGGCCTCACGCGACATCTCGACGACGAAGAGGATTTGATCGTTCCATTGATTTTGGAGCGCACCGAGGAAGCGCTTGGGGTTGCGCACGAATAAAATGCGGCGGAACGTGCGAGGACGACATGGCTGACGAAACAGCAAAAGTACGGCGGACAGCCCTGCTCAGGCTGAAGGCTCCGACGGCGGATGCCGCGAGCATGTTTGGGTCAATGATGAAAAATACGGCTTCGATGTACCAGGCCTTTGGCAATGTGAAGATAAGGCTGCTGCGGAATGCCGACGATCCGACCCAATTTCTGCAGATCGTTGAGTTTGAGACCGACCAGAGGATGGAGCGCAGCCGGCAGAAGATAGCAAGCGATCCCGCGGTGCAGACATTGCTGCAAAGCTGGCGCGCGATGTTTCCTGGCGCGGCCGACGCAGAAGTCTACGAGGATATCGACGAGTAATCTTTTTTCACGAGCGGACGATGAATCGATGCTGCTAGTCGGTTGGGACCGTCAATGCCGCTTGAAGTACTGGATTTCGCGCTCGTGCTTCTGCGCCGCCCGTTTTGAGCCGAATGTGCCAAGGTTGCGCCGCCTGCCGGTGCGCGGATTTTTTTTGCGCGAGTAAAGTCTGTACTTCCCGTTGGCGAGCTTGCGGATCATCTCACCAGCCGTTGAAGAATAGGCTGCGGCCGTAATAGCGGCGATCGTAATAATAATACGGTCGTCCACGATAATAATATGCGCGCGAGCTGTACTGCGTTTCGCGTCCGCCGCGTGCCTGGTAGTTCGGTTGCGGCGACGAGTCACCCGCGTCGTCTTCCGTATAGTAATTTCTTGCCTGGGCTCCTCCGTCCGGCAGGTCGCCGCCGGGCGCGCCGTTGCGGTCACGGCTCGCGACGAGATCGCTGTTTTTGGGGATATGGCCTATGAGCCTCACGCGGGTGTTGAACACGCCTTCGTCCTTGACCAGAGCAAACAGCGTTGCAGCGTTTTGGGGCGCCAACCGTACGCATCCATGCGATGCGGGCCTGCCGAGATTGCGAACTTCATAAGTGCCATGAATCGCATGCCCGATTTTCGTGAAAAATATCGAATGAGGCATCGGCGCATCGTCCCATTCACGGGAATAATGTTCCTTCTCCATGCGGAAGGGTTGAAAGTCTCCCGACGGCGTGTCGTATCCGCTGCGCCCGGTCGAAACCGGCCAAGTATAACGGTCCTCACCATTGACGGTGACCGTCATCTTCTGCGCCGATTTGTCGATGATGATCATGACATTGGCGTGCGCAACCTGAGCCAATGTAACCAGTGCAATAATTGCGGCGAAGGGGAACGCAATACGATCGAGACGCATGCGACAACTCCAGCTCCACCCCGACCGTCGCAGCAGCCTAGCACGGTCCGGGCCTCTGGCTATGTCAATTCACGCAATAGTCATGTCGTGCCGCGAGGGAGGCAAACGATACCGAATTGAATGCGAGCGCTTCGGTTACGATCGGCCCCGGCATAGTGATTGCCGGGGCCAAAAACGTAACGCTGCCAATTGATTTCTGTTCTGGCAGCGATAAACGCCGCAGGTCTATTGCATCGCGATCGTCAGCCCGCTGAGATTGAGAGACGCTGAAAATCCGACCTTGGGGCCTTGCACCTCAAGCACGACGCCGTTCGCATTCTGCAGCCGGGCGGTTGCCGCGCCTCCAGCGACGGCAAGGCCCGCGCCCACCGCCGTGTATGTGCCTGCGATATCGCTGGCCCTGCGCAGATTGCGCGCACGGCCCACAAGGTCGGCGCTGCTGACACCGATCATGCCGAGACTCACCCCGCTAATACGCAGCGGGTAAGTCCTGCCGCGAAAAGTCAGGGTACCCGAGCCGCCGCCGACACCGACAATGAACCCGGCGCTGCCCACGCGGAGCCGCACCCTGCCGCTGTCCGCCTCTGAGGGCAGCGTCGCCACAAACAACATGGCCGCCGCCACGAATACCGCTGCCGCACATTTAATTGTACGCGAAAAACCAAACATCATTGCCTCCTTGGTTGTTGCATCGAAAAAGCAAAAGACGATCTGAGTTGAGAAAAGCTCCCGACTTATGACTCAGTTGGTATAGCCCGGCGGCACCTTTTTCCATGGATAGCCGGCGCGGCCTTTTTCGTATCCGTAGGTGAAAAGTGCTTGCATGTAGCCTGGATCAAAAGGTCCCTTGTAAGGCACGGTAAAATCCTCGCCGATCGAAGCAAGATTGAAATCGACGCCGTCCCGTCTGGCAAGTGTATACATACGGTAGGTGTCGTTGATACCGCTGGACATGGTCATCGTCGAAAGCGCTTCCTTGGCAATCGCGAGGGTCCGCGGCTGCACGCTTTCGTCTGGGCGGACGAATCGGCCGTTGCGGATCACGTAGGCGGTACGCTTGCGCGCGCGTAACTTCTGCAGGTCGACCCCGAGCCGTGCGGCGGCGCCTTTGAGCGAGAACGTGGGCGGGTAGAAAAACGCCTGTGCAATGGTACCGCCGTCGACGTGCATTTCCTGGCGCTTCTGGCCGTCGATTGTGACGTCCAGCATAACTGGGGGAAAAACGGCGGGGATTGAGGCCGATGCCAGCAGCACGTCGACGATGAGATCGCGGGCCTTCGGATTATTGCTTGCGGCGATCGCCCCGATATTCCAGACGACGGGACGGCTCTGATCGAGGTTCGTGGTCAGAACGAACAACAATCGCCCTTTGCCATACTCCTCGGCGATTTTCTGGACCATTGCCATATCGACATTGCTCTCGATCAATTTGCGCAGCGGCGTGTTGTCAACGAGGGAATCGGAGGTGACAGCCGCGATCAAAATCGGCCGCCGCTCGAAAATGTCGTTCGCGCTCGTTGCGGTGTACATCCCCGCAAGCCTTTGGTCGTAAGCGCGGCCGAGGAAAGCGAAAGGCGCCGAAAGGGCGCCGGTGCTGACGCCGGTCACCATGTCGAACTCGGGTCGATTGCCGTGCGCGCTCCATCCGACCAGAAGCCCGGCTCCGAATGCGCCGTCGTCGCCGCCACCTGAAAGTGCGAGAAAATTGCGGGTCTGCGTTGGCCGCGCGCGGTTACCGCGCTGATAGGCCTTTATCGCGACATCGTAGATGCGATTGGTGTCGCCCACGTAAAAACGCGCGTCGGGGATGTCGAGAATGTCGAGCTGCCGCGCCTCCGCATAAGTCACAGCGGGAAGACGTTCCAGTGTGGCGCAGCCCGAGATAGTGAGCGCCGCAAGCAGGCCGGCGAGCAGACGAGTACCCGTTCGCAGAACGGTGAATGCACCCGGCGTGCGGAAATCTTTCTGAGGCATACTGCTACGCACCCCCGGTACGCACCGCACTGGTTATTTGGTGATCATATGTTTTGCCGGTGCCGGATGTTGCTCGGCGGGTGAGACCGCAAAAGTCAGCCAGACGTTCCATCCATCGGCGCGATTTTCTGCAGCGAATTCCTTGTAGCCTTTCAAATTGATGTATCCCCCGTAGTCTTTGCTGATCGGAAAAACATAACCGATTTGGGGTCCGATGCCCCCGACCTGCGATTCAAAACATCCAACGCGGTTGCCGGACCCGGTATCGCAGGAAAGCTGGTCGTACCAATAGCCCACCAGACCAATTTGCCACTGCTTGGTCAGGAATTTGGAAGCGCCCCAGTCGAAATGCATGTTGATGCCATTCTGATACTGAGTGTGCACATTCTCGAAATTGTAGGTGAAGCCCAACGTGCCCGAAAATTCGTAGCCCGTTTGCGGGTTAAAATACGTATAGGCCGCGCCGGCGTCGATTGAATTGTGGCCTATGCCGAGATTGGCAAGCCGCGTTGGGTCGTAGCGGCCAGTTGTCAGATTACCCGAGATGTAGGTCATGTAATTGTGCACGCCCTGATTCCAGCGCAGTGAAAACATCGGAGCAAGATCACCGAAGCCGGTCACTGTATCGGTCCGGCTGCCCGAAATCGTGAATCCCGGGCCCGGCCCCACCGATCCCGTCAGTGTCGCATCGACGGAACCCTTGGTGCGTCCATAAGGTACCGCCACAGCGATCACTGCCTGAGCGCCGAGAACAGGTGTTGCGAACACGTACTGCGGCACCCCCAGGTAAAGATCGGCGCGCGCATCGAGATTTGCATCCAAATTTCCGGTGAAATTCGTGGTGATGTTTCCGCGGTTGACCTGGCGGGCGAAAGCGACATTTCCTCCTGCCGAGACGGAAGCATGGTAATAAATCGACGCGTACGAAAATCCCGGCTGTTGCGGCGTTGCCGCCAAGCTTCCGAAAAAGCCCGGCACCCAAAAGCTGATGCCACCCTCATCGGCGTGGGCCATATCGCGAGACGCACAAACCGAAAGGCACAAGGCGACGACTGCAAGTCGCGTGACTCGTGCCCACGATCCGCTACTGGCTGAAATGCGCGCAGCGCCGAATTGTCTCATGGCGAATCCCCCCATTCACTTGCTCCGCTCATCGTACACGAGCGGTCCGTCGCGAGAACGCTAAGATCTCCTTTTCCTCAGGTTCGCCGGACGCACCGACCGAACGTCCGGGCGCGCTCTGCCTGTCGCGTTCAGAATAGCATCAATCAGGGTTGGGCCGTGCAGCGGCTTGGTGAGGAACGCCTTCGCTCCAGACGCCGTGCTCCGCTCGCGCACGCCGGCATCGTCAAAGGCAGTGATAACGACGGTCGGGATCTTTTTGTTGATGCGATTGAGATAGCGCTGCAGGTCGAGCCCGGTGAAATCCGGCATATGAACATCGACAACCAGACATTCCGGTATGTCGGTACGGATGGCGTCAATGAATTCCCGCGCCGAGCCATAAGTGCGTGGCTCGAACGACGAGGCTGAAAGCAAACGCGCGAGTGCGGTTCGTACCGACACCTCGTCGTCCACGATGGCAACCCGTATGGGCGCTTTTGACATGTCGTCGCATATTTGTGCGAAACCGGATTGCCGTCGAGTTGCCCGAAGGGCCTACTCGGGGTGCGATAGGCCGCACTGGGCGGGCGCTACGCCCGCACGATCCGCGAGCCGGACGAGCTCGGCAACGCTCCGGACCCCCAGCTTGGCCATCATCCGCCCGCGGTGCACCTTGATCGTTTTTTCGACGGTGCCCAGGCTTGCGGCAATCTGCTTGTTGAGTCGACCGGCGATAACATGCTCAAGAACCTCACGTTCCCGATGGGTGAGGGTGGCAAGGCGATTGTCGATCGATCTCGATTCCTGCTTTTTCTGACGCGTGGCAGCATCGACCTCGGCGGCATGTGTCAAAGCTGAAAAGAGCGCGTCCCGCTTGACGGGTTTGGTCAGGAAGTCAACAGCGCCGGCTTTCATCGCCTTCACGCTCGTGGAGACGTCGCCACGCCCGGTTAAAAAAATGATGGGGCGCTGGGACCCGGCTTTCGCCAGTGCTTCCTGCAGGCGAAGGCCGTCAAGCTCCGACATGACGAGATCGACAATGGCGCAGCCGGGAACTGAAGGATCGTGTGCTGAGAGGAATTTCTGGGGAGAGGAGAAAGACTTCGTCTTGTAGCCGCCGGCTTTCAAAAGCCTGGTCATTGACCGCAGCACGGCCGGGTCATCATCGATGATAAAGGTCGTGAAGCCCGCGTCGCCCATCACTCAATACACCCTCACGGTGGCAAAGGTTACCTTATTCCAACGGCGGTGGAAGCCGGAATATTGCGGTGGCTCCCTCTCTCACATTGTTTTGAAGCGAAAGCGTGCCGCCGTGCAGCTTCAGGATTGATGTGCAGATGGATAGGCCGAGACCCAGGCCTCGCTTTTTTGTCGTAAAGAACGGCTGAAAAACCTCATGCTCCTGCAAGGGCGGCAATCCGATACCACGGTCATAAATGTGAACCTCGATGCCGCCTTCGCCGGTCTGCGCCGTGCTGACCGAAATGTTGCGCCGGGCCGGTGGCACCTTTTCCGTCGCATCCATCGCATTCATCAGGAGATTAAGCAGGGTTTGCTGCAGTTGTACGGGGTCGCCTTGGGTGGCCGGCAAATCTGCGGCGGCGTCGAAGTTTACCGACATCCGGCGATCGATCAGCTCGCTGTGGAGCAGCTGCAAAGTTGAGGCGATGAGCTCGTTCATATCGATCGCTTCGTGTTTGACTTCGCCTTTCTTCAGCATGCCGCGCAGACGATGGATCACTTCGCCGGCGCGCTCATCCTCTGCGATTATGTCGTCAAATATATTGCCGATTTCTGACAGTTCTTTAGCGCCCTTCGCGAGCATCATCCTTCCGGCCTGCGCATTGGACAGAATCGCCGTCAATGGCTGGGTGAGTTCGTGCGCCAGTCCGCCGGAAAGCTCGCCCAGCATTGAAACGCGCATCAGATGCGCAATCTCCTGCCGTTGCATGTCGGCTTCAGCTTCCGCCACCTTGCGGGACGTCACGTCGCCAAACGCACCCGCCATCGCCGTCGGCTTGCGGTCGGCGTCGGCGACCGGACGTGCCCGCACCGAAATCCAGCGGGTCTCGTCGCCGTCTTGCACACGAAACTCGACGTCCAACGGGGTCGCGCGTGCAATCATCTGTGCCAGGGCCGCGCTCGCCGTCGGAAAGTCGTTTGGGTGGATTCGGCTCAGAAGCCTGTCGAGATTCAGAGGCTCGTTCGGACCCAGCCCGAACAATGTCCGGCAGTAATCCGTCGCCCAAAACGTGCCTGTCGCAAATTCGTACTGCCAGAGTCCAACATTCGAAGACGCCGCCGCGAACGAAATCCGTTCTTCGTTCTCCCGTGTCGTTCGCTCGGCACGCCGCGTTTCATCGATCGCCGAGCCGAGCAACAGGATCGGCGGTGCCAGGCCAATCAGAAAAAGCTGCATGCCGAAAACGTTGGTTTCGGGAGAGCCGATATCGAACAGACTGGGGCCATTGAGCGTACGCCATATCAGCACAATGCTAATGACGAATATCGCGCCGCTGGCGCCCTTGGCGCCAAAGCGCACAGCCGCCCAGACGATGACCGGCAAGGGCAGATATAAAAGCAGCGGCAGATAGCCGCTCGTAATCAATGGCAGATCTTCGAAAGCAATGACGCAGGCGGCAACCAGAAACGCGGCGATTATGGCGGCTTCTAACGCCCGTCCGGTCGGCGCGAGGCGAGGGCGGGTTGTACCCTCCAGGCAGATCATCGCGATCGGACCGAGCGTCAGGCTGCCGAGGGCGTTGGAGGCGTACCAGCGCGCCCAGAACAAGCCAAAGTCGTCGATGGATCCGCCGCCCAGAATCTGAACGAAGGCGCCTCCAAGCGCGCAGAAGGCCGGGCTCAGAAAAGCAGTGGTCAGGACGTAGATGATCGTCTTGCGGATGGTGCCGAACCACGGAGGCCCGACCATCAAACGTTGCACGGCAAAAGCGTTCACCACCGCAACCAGACAGTTTGTCACGAAGGCCACGATCATTTGCGCTGTCGGCATGCCGATGCGCAGCTCGGCGAGGACATGGGCGGGGAGGGCGGCCGCGATGTAGAGCCACCATTGCCGCGGCGGCGTCAGCAGAAGCGCACAGAACAGAACGATGTTCGGCGGCCAGAAGGGCGCGAAAATTTTGTCGGACAGCGTGCCGATCAGAAAGGCGATTTCGGCGCCCAGGTAATACGCAATCGCGACAATGAAGACATTGCGGATTGCGTTCGGATCGCCGAAGCGTGCACTGCGATCCTGCGGCGATCGCTTGGACATAGAGATGTCAGGCGAAATTTGATCCATCGTTCTCCGCCGGCCTGGACGGTATCTATAGCATCCGGCTGTTGGCCAAACGAGGCGGTGACTGAACTTGCAGAAATGCTTGGTGGCCATGCAGCGATGCGGGCATTGGACCACGGTCCAATCGACAAAAGCATTTTTCGGGCAGAAGCTGTGAA
>DATBHE010000078.1:0-3855 GCA_036557605.1 Pseudolabrys sp. | reverse complement strand
GCCAGCTTCGGCCGCCGGCCAATGTTTGACGACGGCGCGCCGCTGCTCGAGATATTTCTGTTTGATTTCGACGATGACCTTTACGGGCAGACCATCGACGTCGCGTTCATCGGATGGATCCGTCAAGAGCAGAAGTTCGAATCAATAGAGATCCTCAAGCGGCAGATGGCCGCCGACGTCGCTCAGGCCCGTGATGCGCTCAAACGCGCCGGAAAGGCCTTCCCACGACTGGGTGACATATAGGCGACGGGCCTGCTACATAGCCGCCAGGATTTGCCCAACATGTCGAAGTCCGAGCGCGACTATTCCGAGACACTATTTCTGCCGCAGACGGAATTCCCGATGCGCGCCGGCTTACCGCAGCGCGAGCCGGAAATCCTTGCCCGCTGGGAGAAGAAGGACCTTTACAGGCAACTGCGAAACGAATCGAAGGGGCGGGAGAAGTTCATCCTGCATGACGGTCCGCCTTACGCGAACGGCAATATCCATATCGGGCATGCGCTCAACAAGATCCTGAAAGACGTGGTGACGCGCAGCCAGCAGATGCTCGGCTTTGATTCGAATTATGTGCCGGGCTGGGACTGCCACGGCCTGCCGATCGAATGGAAGATCGAGGAAGAGAACTACCGTTCGAAGAACAAGAAGAAGCCGGACTTGTCCGACCCAGCCGCGATGGTGGCATTCCGGCAGGAATGCCGCGCTTATGCCGAGCACTGGCTCAACGTGCAGCGCGAAGAGTTCAAGCGGCTTGGAGTAGAGGGCGACTGGGCTCACCCTTATACGACTATGAGCTTTCCGGCGGAGGCGCAGATCGCGCGCGAACTGATGAAGTTCGCGGCCAACGGCACGCTCTACCGTGGCTCGAAGCCCGTGATGTGGAGCGTGGTGGAGAAGACCGCGCTCGCGGAAGCAGAAGTCGAATATGAGGATTACACCAGCGACCAGGTATGGGTGAAGTTTCCCGTGGCCACCGTCGATCTCGAGTCGGCGGCTGATAAAGATGCGACGGCGTTGGCTTTCAATCTCACCGACTGGCGCGCAAGCGTAGTCATCTGGACCACAACGCCTTGGACGCTGCCCGGCAACCGAGCGGTCAGCTTTTCGCCGAAGATCGAATACGGAATCTATCGCGTCGCCGAGGCGCCGGCCGACAACTGGACAAAGAACGGCGATATCTTGATCCTCGCGGACAAGCTAGCCGATGCGGTGTTCAAGCAGGCGCGCGTAACGGCTTATGAAAAAGTCCGTGATGTGCCTACGAAGGTTCTCGCCGGCATGGCTTGCAAGCATCCGCTTTTCGGCAAAGGTTATGACTTCACTGTCCCGCTGCTGGCGGGCGAGCACGTGACCGACGATGCCGGCACCGGTTTTGTGCACACTGCGCCCGGACACGGCCGCGAGGACTTCGAGGTTTGGACGGCGAACCGCGCTGCGCTGGAAGAGCGCGGCATCAACCCGGCCATTCCCTACACCGTCGATGAGAACGGCGCCTTTACGGAGGCGGTGCCTGGATTCACCGGCAAACGCGTCATCAACGACAAGGGCGAGAAGGGCGATGCCAACGAAGCGGTAATCAAAGCGCTGATCGAGGCGCACATGCTGATCGCGCGCGGGCGCCTCAAGCACCAGTATCCGCATTCATGGCGCTCGAAGAAGCCGATCATCTTCCGCAACACCCCGCAATGGTTCATTGCGATGGATAAGCCCATCGCGAGGAGCGGCGACACGCTGCGCAATCGTGCGCTCGCGGCGATCAGGGTCACGCGCTGGGTGCCGCCGCAGGGCGAAAACCGCATCACCGGTATGATCGAGAGCCGTCCCGACTGGGTGATCTCGCGCCAACGCGCGTGGGGTGTGCCGATCGCGGTGTTTGTGAAGGAAAAGCCCGACGGCTCGGTCGAGATCCTGCAGGACCCTGAGGTTGAATTGCGCATCGTCGAGACCTTCGAAAAAGAGGGCGCCGACGCCTGGTACAAGCCGGGCGCGCGCGAGCGTTTCCTTGGCAGGCTCGCGAACGACAACTGGAAAAAGGTCGACGACATCCTCGATGTCTGGTTCGACTCGGGCTCGACCCATGCTTTCGTGCTCGAAGACCCGGACCATTTCCCGACCCTTGCCGGCATCAAACGCAGGATTGATGGCGGCAAAGATACGGTGATGTACCTGGAGGGGTCGGACCAGCACCGCGGCTGGTTCCATTCCTCTTTGCTTGAAAGCTGCGGAACACGCGGGCGCGCGCCGTACGACGTGGTGCTCACGCACGGCTTCGTGCTGGATGAGCAGGGGCGCAAAATGTCGAAATCGCTCGGCAACGTCACTGCGCCGCAGGACGTCATCAGGCAGTCGGGCGCCGACATTTTGCGTATGTGGGTCTGCGCGTCGGACTATGCCGATGATCTGCGCATCGGGCCGGAGATCCTGAAAACGACGGTCGAGACCTATCGCAAGCTTCGCAACACCATTCGCTGGATGCTCGGAAGCCTCGCTCATTTACGCGAGGAGGATCGTGTCACGCTCAACAAGATGCCGGAGCTTGAACGGTTGATGCTGCATCGGCTGTATGAGCTCGATGCGCTGGTGCGCAGGGCTTATGCCGACTTCGACTACAAGCGCATCTTCGCAGCACTCTCGAGCTTCATGACTTCGGACCTGTCGGCATTCTATTTCGATATCCGCAAGGACACGCTTTATTGCGATCCCTTTTCTTCGGTGAAGCGCAAGGCCTGCCTCACGGTGCTTGATCATCTGTTCCGCTGCACGGTCACGTGGCTTGCGCCGATGCTTTGCTTCACTGCGGAAGAGGCCTGGCTGTCGCGCTATGGCGATGCCGTAAAGTCCGTGCACCTCGAGATCTTTCCCGAGGTGCCGGCGTCCTGGCGTGACGACAGCCTTGCAGACAAATGGCGAAAGATCCGCACTGTGCGCCGCGTCGTCACCGGCGCACTCGAGATCGAGCGCGCGCACAAGCGTATCGGCTCATCGCTTGAGGCGCATCCGATCGTGCATGTGTCGAACGAGGATCTCTACGAGGCCGTGGTCGATTGTGATCTCGCCGAGGTGTGCATTACCTCGGCGGCGACGCTCGTTCGCGACGATGGGCCGGCAACCGCATTCCGGTTGCCGGATGTCTCCGGCGTTGCGGTCGTCCCCAACCTTGCCGAGGGAAAAAAATGCGCTCGGTCGTGGAAAGTTCTCACCAATATCGGCGCGGACCCCCAGTATCCGGATGTGTCACCGCGTGACGCGCAGGCCTTGCGCGAATGGGAAACCATGCGCAAGGCTGCAGAATAAATCCACCCAAGCGAGACGACGCCCTGATGGGTTTTCGATTGAGGCCCTATCTGCACGGTCCACAAACGCGCTTCGGGCTTGTCGTCGCCGCGCTCGTGTGCGTGCTGGATCAGGCAAGCAAGCTGTATTTGCTGTTCGTCCACGACCTCGCCAATCATCCCATCCGTCTTGGACAGTTTTTCGACTTCGTCCTCACGCGTAATACCGGCATCAGTTACGGATTGTTCCAGACGCAAGGCCCGGTCGGGCAATGGGTGCTGTTGGCATTCAAGGCTGCCGCAGTGCTCCTGCTCTGGGTCTGGCTGGCGCACGCCAGGAACCGCATCACTGCATTGGCGCTCGGTCTGATCATCGGGGGCGCCATCGGCAACGCCATCGACCGACTGGCCTATGGTTGGGTTGCCGATTTCGTCTTTTTTCACGTTTCGACGACGGGTTGGCGGTTCAACTGGTATGTTTTTAACCTCGCCGATGTGGCGATCGTTGCCGGGGTCATTGCCCTGTTGTATGACTCACTTGTAATGGAACGCGCCGCAAAAGCGCCCTGATCCGCCGCAAGAGTTG
>DATBHE010000077.1:0-17293 GCA_036557605.1 Pseudolabrys sp. | reverse complement strand
CGCGTAGCGAGCCCGACAACCGCTCCGCCGGCGGCGAAAGCGTCGCCGGCGCGCGATGCCGTTCTCGAGCTGAAGGCGCGCATCGGCAAGTCCGTGCTCGGCCAGGACCAGTTGGTCGAGAGCATGCTGATGGGGCTGTTGGCCAACGGCAATCTGCTGATCGAGAGTCTTCCGGGGCTTGCCAAGACGCGCGCGGTGAAGACGCTGGCGAAAAATCTCGCGGCCGATCTGTCGCGCGTGCAATTCACGCCGGACTTGCTGCCGTCGGACGTCACCGGCGCGGAAATCTACGTGCAGACTGACAAAGGCGGACAGTTCAGTTTTCAGAAGGGTCCGATCTTTGCCAACCTCGTCCTCGCCGATGAAATCAATCGCGCGCCGGCCAAGGTGCAGTCAGCGCTATTGGAGGCGATGGAGGAGCGTCAGGTCACGGTTGCCGGCAAGACCTACAAGATGCCGGACCTGTTCATGGTGCTCGCCACCGAAAATCCGATCGAGCAGGAGGGCACCTATCCGCTGCCGGAAGCGCAGCTCGATCGTTTCCTGATGCACGTCGTCGTTCCTTATCCGAACGAGGAAACCGAAGGCGAGATCATCAAGCTCAATCGCGAGGAACAAGCACAGGCGTCAGCCAAGGCTGCCGAGCCTGCGGCCGTTCCGCAAAAAGCGATTTTCGATGCGCGCGCCGAGATCGACAAGATTTTCGTCTCGGATCTCGCCGAGAAGTACATGGTCGATATCGTCTTCGCCACGCGCTATCCGGACCGCTACGGTGAACCGCTCAGCAAATGGCTTCAGATCGGCGCCAGTCCGCGCGGCAGTCTTGCGCTTGATCGCTGCGCGCGCGTGCGTGCGTGGCTGGACGGCTGCGAATTCGTCACGCCCGATCATGTGCGCGCGGTGACGCACAATTGCCTGCGCCACCGGTTGATCCTGAGCTACGAGGCGTTGTCACAAGGCATCACCGCCGACCAGGCGATCGACAAGATCGCTTCGCTTGTTGCTGCGGCATGAGGCTGGCTCACGGAAACCGAACGAATGCCTCGGGGAGACTGCCTACATGAAACACCGCTCGTCCCCGCGAAAGCGGGGACCCAGGGCAACAAACTCAAAGGTTCGTGCTTGGCGCCCTGGATTCCCGCTTTCGCGGGAATGAGCGAAAAAATGGGCCGCTGACTATGCCGGACATCCCGCCGAACGATCCCGGTGTCTATGTCGACCTCGAATACCTGATCGGGCTCGAGCAGAAAGGCCGCAAGGTCTCGCTGCTGCCGCGCCAGCCGGTGCACAGCTTGCTGTCGGGCCGTTACGCGTCACGCATGCGCGGGCGGGGCCTGAATTTCGAGGAAATCCGCGACTATCGCGACGGTGACGACGTCCGCTCGATCGACTGGAAGGTGACGGCGCGCCTGCGCTCGCCGCACGTGCGCGTCTTCAACGAGGAACGCGACCGCCAGGGCCTGCTCGTGGTCGACCAGCGCCTGTCGATGTTCTTCGGCAGCCGGCGCGCGATGAAATCGGTCACGGCCGCCGAGATTTCGGCGGTTGTAGCGTGGCGCATCCTCAATGTCGGCGATCGCGTCGGCGGCATCGTGTTCAACGATGGCGGCGTTGACGATTTGCGGCCGCAACGCAGCAGACGCGTCGTCCTGCAGCTTCTCAACAAGATCGTGGCGCAAAACCAGGCGCTCGGCGTCGGCCGCGGCATCACGCGCGATCCAGCCATGCTCAACAGGGCACTCGATCGCGTGCGCCGCCTTGCAACGCATGATGCCACTGTCGTGATTTTCAGCGATTTCGACGGCGCGGATGAGGCCACACGGCAGGCTGTTACCGCGATCTCGGCGCACAACACGGTGATTGCCGTTCTGGTGCACGACCCGCTGCAGAGCGAATTGCCGCCCACCGGACGCATGACGGTCACCGACGGCGAGCTGCAGATCGCGGTCGACGTCGCTCGCGGCAATACCCGACAGAACATTGTCGATATGAGCGAGCAGCGCCTGCGCGCTGTATTCGCGTGGACTCGGGAGCTGGGAATCCCGGTGCTTCCGCTCAGCACAGCCGAGGAGCCTATCAACCAACTGAACCATCTGCTCGGGCTGTTGCCGCAGGTGAACAGGCGCGGTGCCGCTCCAGGAGTGGCTCATGGATAAGGCAGTACCCGATGATCCCGTCGCCGGCCTGATCGATATTCCGCTGCCGGCCGAGGTCAGCCTGTGGCCGCAGACGTGGGCCTTATGGATTCTGATTGCGCTGCTGATCGTCGGCTTGGCAGCTGCAACGATCTGGTTGGCACGCCGCTGGCATGCCAACCGCTATCGGCGCGCGGCTCTCGCCGATCTCGATCGTATCATGCGGTCCGCTCAGCCGACCGCCGGCGCGCTCGAGCTGCTGGTGCGCCGCACCGCGCTCGCCGAATTTCCGCGCGAAACGATTGCGCCGATGTCGGGCGCGGCGTGGCTCTCATTCCTCGACAAGAGCTATGGCGGCCAGGAGTTCTCGACAGGAGCAGGTCGCGCGCTCGCGCTTGCGCCTTACGCACCGGCGCCAGCCGAAGATACTTCAGCGCTCGCTGATCTGGTCCGCCGTTGGATTCGAACACATCATGCTTGAGTTCCAATGGCCATGGGCTTTCCTGCTGCTGCCGCTACCGCTTCTGGTGTGGTGGCTGCTGCCGGCCTATCGCGACCAGCAGATCTCGGTGCACGTCCCGTTTTTTGGCCGGCTGGCGGAAGCGATCGGGGAAACGCCGCAACCGGGCGCCGTTGTCCTGCGCCGGCGCGCCGTTCAAATACTCATGGCGGCCGTGATCTGGTTGCTGCTGGTGACCGCGCTGGCGCGGCCTCAGAAGGTCGGGGACGCCGTGACCCACGATGTATCGGCACGCGATCTCATCTTGGCCGTCGATATTTCGGGCTCCATGGAGCAGACCGATTTCCGCACGCCGGACGGCAGGACAACCAAGCGTCTCGATGGCGTGAAGCAGGTTCTTGGCGACTTCATTGCTCGGCGGAAAGGCGATCGTGTGGCGCTAATCCTGTTTGGCAGCAAAGCCTATATCCAGGTGCCGTTCACGCAGGATCTTCAAACGGCGCGCACCTTGCTCGACCAGACCGAGGTCGGAATGGCCGGCCAGCAGACCGTGATCGGCGACGCAATTGGTCTTGCCATCAAAACGTTCGAAAACAGCAAAGCCGAGCAGAAGCTCGTCATTTTGTTCACCGACGGCAACGACACCGCGAGCCGGGTGCCGCCTGAGCACGCTGCCGATATCGCACGGCAGAAGAATGTCGTTATCTACACCGTCGGTTTTGGCGATCCCAGTGTGACCGGCGAGAACCGCGTCGATCTCAGCACATTGCGTCAGGTTGCCGGCGCGACGCGCGGAGAGTTTTTCCGCGCCGAGAATGGCGCCGAGCTGGCAGCGATCTACGCCGATATCGACCGGCTCGCGCCGGTAAAACTCGAGACACTGACCTGGCGCCCACGCATGCCGCTCTATCAATGGCCGCTCGGCGGAGCGGTCGTCCTGGGATTGGCTTTGTGGTGCCTGCTCCTGACCGGCAGCATTTTCTTTCGCTGGAGGGCCTCGCATCATGCCTGACGCATTGCCTTTCGCGTTTCATTTTCTGCGGCCGCTTTGGCTCGTCGCGCTGCTGCCAGTCGCGGCGATCACGCTGGTGCTTCTGCGCCGCCAGCGTCCCGAGAGCCAGTGGGGCGACGTGATCGCGCCGCCGTTGCTCAAGCATCTGCTCGTCAAGCCGGCCGATCGTTGGCGCATCAACCCGCTGTATCTGGTCGCCTCGGGACTTGTCATCGCAATTGTCGCACTGGCAGGGCCGAGCTGGCGGCGAGAGCTGCCACCATTTGTCGAGGATAAGGCTCCTTTAATGATCGCGCTTTCTCTGGCGCCTTCGATGAAGCAGACAGACGTCGCACCATCGCGGCTCGAGCGTGCCAAGCAGAAAGTGCGCGATCTGCTCGCAGCGCGAACCGGCGCGCGCACCGGATTGATCGCTTATTCAGGCACGGCGCATCTCGTTATGCCAATGACTGATGATCGTGCCGTGATCGAGCCGTTCCTCGCAGCTCTGACGCCGGAGTTGATGCCGGCTCAAGGAAACAACACCGCCGCGGCGATAGCTTTGGCCGCGCGTCTGATGGCGGCGGAATCGGTTGCCGGCACCGTTCTCGTTATTGCCGATATGATTGGCGGTGATGAAGCCGCCGTGCGTCAGGCCGCGGGACGCAACGAGGCACTGATGCTCGCTATTACTCCGCCCGCATCGGGCGGTCAGGGCGCTTTGTCCAACTCGGTGCGCGTCTCCATTGACGGCTCCGACATCCACGCGCTCGAGCGACGGATCGAGACGAGCTACCAGTCGGCGCAATCGGCGGCCTTCGGAACGCGCTGGCGTGATGAAGGCTTCTGGCTTGTGTTTCCTGCCACCTTTATCGGCCTCCTGTGGTTCCGCCGTGGCGTCACCGTGGCCTGGATTGTCGTTTTTGCACTGTTGCAATTACCGGCGCCGGCCGATGCGGCAGACACATCCTGGTTCCGCAATCTATGGCTGACGCCCGATCAGCAAGGTCGCATTGCATTCGATCGTGGCGACTATGCCGCTGCCAAGGAATTGTTCACTGATCCGATGTGGCGCGGTATCGCTGCTTACCGTGCCTATGATTTTCTCGCCGCCGCCGAGAATTTCCGGAAGGTGGAAGGACTCGCAGGCCGCTTTGCGCTTGGCAATGCCGAGGCGCAGAACCACGCCTACGAAAAGGCGATCAAGGCTTACGACGACGTGCTCGGGGCGCAGCCGGATCATGCGGCCGCCAAGCACAACAAGGCGATCGTTGAGGCGGCACTCGAGGCACAGGAAGCAAAGCGCCGCAAGCAGGAGCAAGGGGAAACTCCACCCGATGAAAAGGCCGACGAGATGCGCGTCGATAAAAAGCAGAAGGATGGCAAGCGTATCGTGGTGAAAGCCGACGATCTCACAACGCCGGGCGCGGCGGAGGCGTGGATGCGCGAGGTACAGACGTCGCCGGCGGATTTCCTCAAGCTGAAATTTGCCATACAGGCGGCACAACCGCCGGGACCACCACAATGATGCGGATCTCGTCACGTGCACTTGCGTTTGCGGTTTTGGCCGCGACTCTCGCGTGGGGGCAGCCTGCCGCGCCTGAACCCACTGTCACTATGGCGATCGATTCACCGCGCGTGATGGTCGGACAAAAAACAACCCTGCTGGTTACGGTGCTTGCGCCGAACTACATGCCGTCTCCGCCAGTTCTTCCCGATTTTCAGGTGCGCAATGCCGTCACGCGGCCGCTCGGAGCCGTGAACCAGACCGAGACGCGGGATGGCATGACCTTTGCCGGTGTCCGCTACGAGTTTGCAATCTATCCCCAGGAGCCCGGAAACTACGTTCTTGCCGAACAGCAAGTGAAGGTCACCTACGCGGTCGATCCACCGAAATCCCGCGAAGTCACGGTTACTTTGCCGCGGCAAACATTCGAAGCGTTCATTCCGGACGCGGCCCAGGATCTCGACCCATTTATCTCCGCCCAGAGCATCACTCTCGAACAGAAAATTGACCGTTCCTCGCAGGATTTAAAGGTTGGCAGCTCGATCAGTCGCACCGTGATAGTGAGGGCGACCGGTACGCCTGCGATGCTATTGCCGCCGGCAATCTTCGCGAAGGTTGATGGATTGGCGCTCTATCCCGGACAGCCGTCTGTTCAGGATAGTGTCGATCGGCGTAGCGGCGTGCTCTCGGCCACGCGTGTCGATGAAGCGACGTACATGCTCGAGAAGGCAGGGGACTACAGGCTACCGGCGATCGAACTTGCATGGTGGAACGTTCGCGACAGCAGGATCGAGCGGGCTCGCGCCGATGCGATCTTGCTGCATGTGGCCGAAAATCCGGCTGAGCATACCGGCGCGCCGGATCAGGGGAGTGCGCGGGTCTGGGGCTGGCACAAGCCGATCTTGTGGATCCTTGACCACTGGCGGCTTTCGCTCGCCACGCTCCTTGCGCTTGCCGTGCTGGCGCGCTTTGCACCGCCAGCCGTGGGCGAGATCAGGAGGCGCCTTGCCGCCAGGCGGAGCGCTTACCTTGCATCCGAGGCCTGGTCATTCGCACAGTTTCGCGATGCCATTCGTAGCCGCGATCCGCAAAAGGCGTATTTTGCGTTGCTCGATTGGCTTAACCGGTTTGCGCCGGCTCATACCATCGAAGCGTTACGGCGGTCGGCGCGTGATCCGCTGCTTGACCATGAACTCAGCGCGATTGAATCCAGCCTGTTCGGGCGACAGAATGCGACGAGCGCTGCGTGGTCGCCGCGCCGGCTGTTGAAGCGAGTGAGTGCTGCTCGTCGTCGGCTGCGCCAGCGCGATGCCGCAATAGAGGTAACAGTATTGCCTCCCGAACTAAATCCATCCGGACAGCAGCGTTACTCCGGCTTCACGCACCGGCCTGTTGCGCGGTAAGGACTACGCATGACCCTCTCAAAATTTTCCGAACGATACCGCGTCGATGATCCCGACAAATTCCGCCTCAGGGACTGGGATCCAGGCGACACCAACAACCTCGATATTGAAAAGAAAGAGGCCAAGCAATTGTTGGCAGAAGGTGTGGAGCGCCTGTCCGACCTGCAGGAACGGCTTTACGCGCAGGACCGCTGGGCGGTGCTGCTGATCTTCCAGGCCATGGATGCGGCCGGCAAGGACAGTGCTATTGAGCACGTAATGACCGGCGTCAATCCGCAAGGCTGCGACGTGCATTCCTTCAAGGAGCCGAGCGAGGAGGAGCTCGACCACGACTTCATGTGGCGTACCAGCCGCCGGCTCCCTGAACGCGGACGGATCGGAATCTTTAACCGCTCTTACTACGAGGAATTGCTGGTGGTGCGCGTGCACCCGGAGATTCTTGCCAAGGAGAAAATGCCCGCCAAGCTTGTCACCAAAGACATCTGGAAGGAGCGATTCAAGGATATTCGCGCGTTCGAGCGCTACCTCGCGCGCAACGGCACGCTGATCCTGAAATTCTTTCTGCATGTTTCGAAAGACGAGCAACGGCGACGATTTCTGGAACGGATCGACGAACCAGCGAAGAACTGGAAGTTCTCCATGGGCGATGTCCGTGAGCGCGAGCTCTGGGACAAATACATGGCCGCCTATGAGGACCTGATCCGCAACACCAGCCGGCCAGAGGCGCCATGGTATGTCGTACCCGCGGACAACAAGTGGTTCACGCGCCTCGTCGTTGCTGCCGAGATTGTCGACGCGCTGGAGCGGCTGGGGCTCGAATATCCGAAGGTGAAGGGGGCTGCACGCCGCGAACTCGCGCAAGCACGCCGGATTTTGCGCAAAAACGGCAAATCGAAATGAAATAAGGCCGGAGGCCGCGCGCCCGGCGTTGGCCCATGGTCCAACTCGATCATGGCGGGCGACAGGTTTTTAATTCGCCAAATGAACAATCCGGGTTGGGCGACAATGAAAAAGATGGTGAGGCACCCGCAGTTGGCGGGCGTCGAGAGGGTTGATCGTGCCGACGATCACGGTGACAGGACGTCGTCTGTTATCAAGCGCTCGGTCATTCGGGGCGGACACAAGTCGAGCGTCTCTCTGGAAGACCAGTTTTGGGATGCATTGCGTGAAATTGCAGACCAGCAGAAGGTGAAGGTTTCGGCGCTTGTGGCCAAAATCGACCAAAGCCGCACCAACAACAATCTTTCTTCCGCGATCCGTGTATTCGTGCTGGGTCATTTCAGGGGTGGCAAGGCGAACGAAGCTTCGGCCGGTCTGAAAGCGCAGGAGACCGATCCTGCTTCAACCCATCGGCGGTGATGAGGTGAAGTTCCTTATCGCCCGGCGCAACCTTCTCGCCTTGTGTTTGGCGGCGGCCTTCGCCGGCAACGCATTGGCTCAAGCCCCCGATCCATTGCCGTCGTGGAATGACGGGGCAGCGAAGAAATCGATCATCGATTTCGTTGCGCGCGTGACGGCACAAGGTTCTCCGGATTTCGTTCCCCCGGAACGGCGCATCGCCACGTTCGACAATGACGGGACGTTGTGGTGCGAGCAACCGGTCTACTTTCAGGCAGCCTTCGCATTCGACCGCGTCAAGGCGATGACGCCCGAGCATCCCGAGTGGAAAACCAAGCAGCCGTTCAAGGCCGTGCTTGAACACGACATGAAAGCGCTGGCCGAGAGCGGCGAAAAAGGCCTGCTGCAGATCATCGGGGCGACTCACGCCGGAATGACGGTTGACGAATTCTCAAAAGCGGTCCTGGAGTGGATCGGAACCGCGCGCCATCCGCGTTTCAAGCGGCCTTATACTGAACTCGTCTACCAGCCCATGCTGGAGTTGATGGCCTATCTGCGCAGCAATGGCTTCAAGACCTTCATCGTCTCCGGTGGCGGCATCGAATTCATGCGACCCTGGACAGAGAAAGTTTACGGCATTCCGCCGGAACAGGTGGTCGGCTCCTCCGGGGTCACGAAATTCGAGATCAAGCCTGATGGCCACGCGTCATTGCGCAAGTTGCCGAAAGTCGAGTTCATTGACGACGGTCCCGGCAAGCCCGTCGGTATCAATCGGTTTATCGGCCGGCATCCTATCTTCGCTTTCGGCAATTCAGATGGCGATCTGCAGATGCTGCAATGGACGGCCGCGTGGCCGGGTGCCCGGTTTATGGGTATCGTGCACCACACCGACGCCGAGCGCGAATATGCCTATGATCGCAAGTCGCGCATCGGCAAGCTCGACAAGGCGCTCGACGAAGCCGAAAAACGTGGCTGGACCGTCGTCGACATGAAGGCGGACTGGAAACAGATCTTCCCGCCGCCA
This sequence comes from Pseudolabrys sp., assembly GCA_036557605.1. GTDB lineage: Bacteria > Pseudomonadota > Alphaproteobacteria > Rhizobiales > Xanthobacteraceae > Pseudolabrys. The sequence continues at coordinate 8,435 of DATBHE010000077.1, read as the reverse complement.
TAGTTTCCGGGGAATGTTGGACCTCGGTCCAACTCGATTATCGGCTTTGACTTAAGTCAAAATGCCCCGAGCGGGCTTGATATTCTGGTGTGTCGACCTCGCCTCCACGACGGGCGAAACGAGGGAGTGGTCATGTCGAAATTCCTCGCACAAGCACTAACAATCATTCTTTTTATTGCCTTTGCCCCGGTGGTGAACGCACAGAGCCAGCCGGCTCCCGCGCCGGCCGCCGCCCCTGCGCAGGACAAGCTTCTCACACCAGGAGAAATAGATGCACTCCTCTCGCCTATAGCGCTTTACCCGGACACGCTGCTGTCCCAGGTGCTGATGGCGTCGACCTATCCACTCGAGGTGGTCCAGGCGAGCCGATGGGCGAAGGAAAACAAGGGTCTCAAGGACGATGCGCTGAAGACTGCCGCCGAGAAGCAAGGGTGGGATGAAAGCGTGACGTCGCTCGTCGCGACCCCATCAGTACTCGACATGATGAGCGACAAGCTCGACTGGACCCAAAAGCTCGGCGACGCCATGCTCGCGCAGCAGACTGATGTGATGGACGGCGTTCAGCGGCTGCGCGCAAAAGCCGAGGCGAACAACAAGCTGCAGTCGACGCCACAGCAAAAAGTTTCAAGGAGATCCGAAGGCAGCAAGCAGGTCATCGTGATCGAGCAGGCCGATCCGCAAACGGTCTATGTGCCGTATTACGACCCTGCGGTGGTCTATGGCGCGTGGCCGTACCCGGCCTATCCGCCGTACTACTGGGGCGCTAGCTACTGGCCGTATGGCGGCGCAATTTTGGGCGCGGGCCTGGCATTCGGCGCGGGCTATGCGATTGGACGTTGGGCCAGCGGCGGAGGTTATTGGGGCGGTAACGCCAACATCAACTGGAATAACAACAACATCAACATCAATCGGCCAGGCGGTGGAAATCGACCGGGCGGTGGTGGGAACTGGCAGCACAACCCCGATCACCGGCACGGCGTTCGTTACAACAACAAAGGCGTCGCCGACAGAATGAACAAGGGCAACAACATCCGCGGCGGCGCAGGTAACCGCACGGACTTCCGCGGGCACAACGGCCAGGCCGCGCTGCGGCCGGGCGGCGATCGTCCCGGTGGTGGCGCCGGCAATCGCCCGGGTGCGGGCGGCGGCGGCGTTCAACGTCCCGGCGGCGGAGCAGGCAATCGTCCGGGCGGCGGCGGTGGTGGTCAAAAAGCTGCAACGCGTCCGAGTGGCGGACAAAAAGGCGGATCCCGTCCTGGCGGTGGCGCCCGTCCGAGCCAGGGCGCGCGTCCCAGCGGTGGCAATCGCAGTGCCTTCGCCGGCGCTGGCGGTGGCGGCCGTAACGCCATGGCTTCGGCCTCTCGCGGTCGTGCGAGCATGGGCGGTCGCGGTGGCGGCGGCGCACGCATGGGCGGCGGCGGGGGTGCCCGCATGGGCGGCGGCGGCGGACGGGGAGGCGGGGGCGGTCGCGGTGGCGGCGGCGGACGCCGTTCCGACATCGCGCTCAAGCACGACATCATGCTGCTCGGCCATCTCGACAATGGTCTTGGCTTCTATCGCTTCAGCTACTACGGCAGCGACAAGGCCTATGTCGGCGTGATGGCGCAGGAAGTGCAGGCGGTTGCCCCGGATGCGGTGATCCGTGGTCACGACGGCTACCTGAGCGTCAACTACGACAAGCTCGGCGTGCAATTCCAAAGCTACAATCACTGGCTCGCCACGGGCGCGCGGATTCCGTCCGCCGTCTCGGCGTCGCATTGAGAGGTGAACGGTCATGATGAACGCACACCACGTACGCCTCTTGGGCAAGACCACGATCCTCGCCGGCGCGGCGATGCTCATCCTCGCGCTGTCCCCGCTCGCGCAGGCGCAGCAGCGTTTCAAGACACCGGAGGAGGCGGTCCAGGCGCTTGTCAACGCGGCGCGCAGCGGGGACAGCAAGTCAGTTGTGAGCATTCTTGGCCCGGGCTCGCAGGAACTGGTTTCATCCGGCGATCCGGTTGCCGACGCGGACGCCCGGCAGGAATATCTGTCCGCTTATGATGCCGGGCACCACATCGTTACCGAATCCGGCAAGCCGGCTGTGCTGGTCATCGGTCCGAACGACTGGCCGTTCCCGATTCCGATGGTGCAGCGCGACGGTCAGTGGATTTTCGACGTCGCTGGCGGCCGCGAGGAAATCCTGGCGCGCCGTATCGGTCGCAACGAACTCGCGACCATGAAAGCCATGCTGGCCTACTGGGACGCGCAGAACGAATACGCCGACATGAACAAAGACAAGAGCGGTCAGGCGGTCTATGCGCAAAAGATTGTCAGCTCGCCCGGCCAGAAGGATGGACTCTATTGGCCGACGAGCGGGAACGAAACGCCGAGCCCGCTCGGCGAAGCGGTCGCCGCGGCAACGCAGCGCGGCTATCGCGTCGGCGCCGCCGAACCTTTCAATGGCTATCGCTTCAAGGTGCTCACGCGCCAGGGCCCGACCGCGCCCGGCGGTGCCGTGGACTATATCGTCAAAGGCAACATGATCGGTGGCTTCGGCCTGGTCGCTTACCCGGCCGAGTACGGTAATTCCGGGATCATGACCTTCATCATCAACAACGACGGCGACATCTACGAGAAGGATCTCGGCAGCCGCACGGCCCGTCTTGCGGCGCGCATGACCTCGTTCAGCCCGGATCACACCTGGAGGAAGGTCGTCGACACCGAAAAATAGCGTCGGGATTTGTTACCCGGCCGTGGCAGGAGGCATTGATTCATGTGCATCGCGCCGATACGGCGGTCCGGCTGGTGTCTTTAGCATAACGCGCCCGCCGACTTTGTCCGTTGGCGTAAAGCAAGGAGGTTCGTCATGACCAGCGCCGCCCATCATCCAATCGTTCCGCCGCTGATGCTACACGCGCTCGCCAGAAACTGGTCACTGATCCTCCTGCGCGGCATCTGTGCAATCGTTTTCGGTTTGCTCGCATTCGTCTGGCCCGGCGTAACCCTGATCACGCTGGTGTTGTTCTATGGCGCCTTTGCGCTCGTCGACGGCGTGCTGGCGATCATCGAAGCAATCCGCGGCGGGTCTGCAGCGCCACGCTGGTGGCTCGCGATTATCGGCTTAGCGGGCATTGCCGCCGGCCTGCTGACGTTCCTGCTGCCCGGCCTGACGGCGTTCATCCTGCTCTTCGTCATCGCAAGCTGGGCGATCGTGATCGGGGTCATGGAGATCATCGGCGCCATCAGGCTACGTAAGGAAATCGACAACGAATGGTGGCTGATCGCGGGCGGAGTGCTGTCCGTGCTGTTCGGCATTACGCTGATGGTTCGGCCGGGCACCGGAGCGCTCGCTTTGCTGTTCGTCATCGGTATTTACGCGATCATCTATGGCATCATCCTGGTGATGTTCTCGTTGCGCCTGCGCAAGCATGCGCATGCTTGAACCGGGATCAGTTGCCCGGACCTGGCGATGATTGATCTCTTTGCCTGGATCGTTCTTCTCATTCTCGTGGCGAGCGGGATCGCAATATTTTTCATCGCCGGATCGCTGCCCGGTCACATCGCCAAAAATCGCGGCCATCCGTGGGCGCAGGCGGTTACCGTCGCCGGTTGGGTGACGTTGATCTGTGGCTTTGTGCTGTGGCCCGTCGTGTTGATCTGGGCCTATGTCGACGTACCGCGCGTGCGGGAGACGGCGCGATGATCGTCGCCATCCTCAACGTCTACCTCGTCATTCTCTTCATTCTGGTAAAGACGAAGATCGTCCCCTTCAACCTGTTCTGGAAATGCTCTCCGCTCATCGTTTTGCTGCTGTTGATGTTCGGCCTTTTCGTCCCGATGGGGTGGGGTGCGCCGCAGGGCTCGGCGCTTGTCGTGCGGCAGTCGGTGCAGATCGTTCCGAACGTTGCCGGCGAGGTGACGGACGTTCCGGTCGAGCCCAACAAGCCGCTCAAGGCCGGCGACGTCTTGTTCAAGATCGACCCGGTGCCTTACCAGTCACAGGTCGATTCGATCGCCGCGCAGCTCAAGTTCGAGGAATTGCGGCTCGATCAAATGACACAACTTCAGCGCAGCGACGCCGGCCGGACCTTTGACGTCGAGCAGCGACAGGCCGATGTCGACAAGCTTAAGGGCCAGCTCACGGGCGCAAAATACAACCTCGATCAGACGGTCGTCCGCGCTCCGGCTGATGGCTATGTCACCAATGTGGGCCTGATGAAAGGCGCGCGCGTTGCCAACCTGCCGCTGTCACCCGTAATGGCGTTCATCGACACCTCGGAAACAGTGGTCGGCGTCGAAATTTCTCAGATCTACACGCGCTATGTCAGGCCGGGGCAGGAGGTCGAAGTGACTTTCAAGCTCTACCCCGGTCAGGTGTTCAAGGGCAAAGTCGAGAGCGTTCTGGAAGCAACATCAGCCGGCCAGGTCCTGGCATCCGGCACGGCGGTGGCGCCAAGACAAGTCACTGCCATCCCGTTCGTTGTCCGCGTGAAGCTCGACGACGACAAGCTCGCGGCGCGGCTGCCGGCCGGTGCCGTGGGTAGCGCGGCAATCTTCACCGACCGCATCAAGCCGAGCCACATCATCCGCAGGGTCATCCTGCGGCAAATCGCAATTGTGAATTACGTCAATCCGTTTTGACGGGCTTCCAGCCCGGACGACGGTAGAGATACGCGAGGCCGACGGGTCGCAACCGCAACATCAGTTCCGCGAGGCTCGCCGGACAACTTATGAGGGCGCCACCATGTCCCCGACATACTCACGACGCGATCTTGGAAAATTAGCCGGCACCGTCGCGCTGGGCGCCGCAATGGCTTCCACGCCTGCACATGCTCAAGGTGCTTCGCCCGACGAGCGCGCGCGCGAAACCGAGCAGAAGATGACCGATGACGAGCGCTTCTCGCTCATCATCAGCCTCATCGGCGCCATTCCTTCCATCGGAGTCCCGCGCGACAAGCGCATTCCCGAAGGCGTCAACATGAGCGCGGGCTATACGCCAGGCATTCCGCGACTCGGCATTCCGGCGCTGCAGTCGAGCGATGCCAGCATGGGCGTCACCAACCCTGGCTACCGGCCCGACGACAAGGGCGCCACAGCGTTTCCGGCATCAATCGCCGTCGGCTCGAGCTTCAATCCGCACCTCGCACGCGCGGGCGGCGCTGCGATCGGCCGCGAGGCGCGGATGCGCGGCTTCAACATCATGTTGGCCGGCGGCATCAACCTCGCCCGGGATCCGCGCAACGGGCGGAATTTCGAGTACTACTCGGAAGACCCATGGGTGAGTGCCGTGCTCGGAGCTGAGGCCGTCCACGGCATCCAGAGTCAGAAGGTCATCTCCACGCTCAAGCATTACACGCTTAATAATAATGAGACCAACCGCCATTGGCTCGACGCCATCATCGATCCTGCGGCGCACCGTGAGTCTGATCTGCTCGCTTTTCAGATTGCGATCGAGCGCTCCGAGCCAGGTTCGATCATGAGCGGCTACAACAAGATCAACGGCACATACGCGAGCGGGAATCGCCACCTGCTGAACGAGGTGCTCAAGGCCGCCTGGGGTTACAAAGGTTACGTGATGTCCGACTGGGGTGCAGTGCCCGAATGGGACTACGCGCTTAAGGGACTCGATCAGGAGTCCGGCGTCCAGATGGACGTCAAGCAATGGGGCGCTGAGGCGTTCACGGATCGGCTGCGGAAGGCCTACGCGGAAGGCAAGCTCCCGAAGGAACGCCTGTCCGACATGGTGCGCCGCATTTTGCGCTCGGCCTATGCGGTCGGCATCGACAAGTGGGATGCTGCACCCACCCTGGATATGGCGAAGCACAATGAAATCGCGCTCGAGATCGCGCGGCAGGGCATCGTGCTGCTGAAGAACGACGGCGCGTTGCCGCTTGCGACGGACCGTCCGGTGAAGATCGGCATTGTGGGCGGTTTTTCGCAGTTGGGCGTGCCGACGGGTATAGGCTCGGGCGCCGTGTTGCCGGTCGGCGGCTACGCCGGAAGCGTGAACATTGGCGGCGCGCACGGCTCGATGGGAAGTGCGCGCAACATGTACCTCCTGCCCTCATCGCCGCTGGCGGAGCTGAAGAAGCTCTTGCCGCAGGCCCAGATCGAGTTCGACGGCGCCTATACGCCGGCAGAATCGGCCTTGCTGGCGCGGCGTTCCGACGTTGTGATCGCTTTCGGCATCCGCATCGAAGGCGAAGCGTTCGATCTTCCCGACCTTTCCTTGCCGTGGGGCCAGGATGCGATCATCGATGCCGTCGCCACGGCCAATCCCAATACGATTGTCGTGCTGGAAACCGGCAATCCGGTCTCAATGCCGTGGCGCGACAAAGTGAAGGCAATCGCACAGGCATGGTATCCGGGGCAGGCCGGCGGCCAGGCGATTGCCGAAGTGCTCACCGGAAAAGTGAATCCATCGGGCCGGCTGCCGATCAGCTTCCCGGAGAGTCTCGCACAGACGCCGCGGCCGGTGCTGCCGGGCATCGAAACTCCCTGGGGCACGCCGATCACGATTCGCTACGACGAAGGCGCCGAGGTCGGCTACCGCTGGCATGCGCAGAAAAACCAAAGGCCGATGTACGCTTTTGGTCATGGACTGAGCTACACGAGCTTCTCCTACAGCGATCTGAAGGTTACGGGCGGTGAATCAGTCAGTGCGACCTTCTCGGTGACAAATTCCGGCCAACGTGATGGGGCGGACGTGCCCCAGCTCTATCTGACCGATGCCCCCGGAGAAAAGCGAATGCGGCTGCTCGGGTTCGAACGCGTGATCCTTAAGCCTGGCGAGTCAAAGCAGGTTACGATGGTAGTCGATCCGCGCTTGCTTGCCCGATTTGACGGGCAGGCGGGCCGCTGGCGGATTGCGCCAGGACGTTATCGCATTGTGCTCGGCAAATCGGCTGAAGATCCGGTGCTGAACGCAGAAGTGCAACTGCCGATGCGGGTGTTCGGCGTCTGAGACAGCTCGTTGCCGACGAAAGACCGATTCAGATTCATGATAACCGTGTGGACTTCGCGACGCAGAAGCGAAACCCCGTGCATCGTTCTTCCGCGAAAGATTCGCTGACGCGCGCCGCCGCCGGCCCGATGGAGGTGACGATGAACGTTTCGTCGATGAAGAAGGCGATGGAGCGCGCTAATGCGCTGCTGCGGCAAATGACCGTTGAGGAAAAGGCGATGCAGCTGTCGGCGATGTTTCCGATGGCGCTGATCGGTACCGACGGTCTGCTCCGCGATCAACTCGACGCGAATCTGAAGCACGGGATCGGGCAGATCTCGGCGCTGGGCGCGTTCGGGCACAAGTCGCCCGAGATAGTGGCGAAGACGGCCAATGCGATCCAGCGCTATCTGCTCACGGAGACCCGGCTCAAGATCCCGGCGATCTTCCACAACGAGGCCGCCAACGGCGTCGTGGCCCCGCAGTTCTCGGGTTTCCCGACGCCCCTCGGGCTGGCGGCAACGTGGGACCCGTCTGCCGTCGAGGAGATGGCGGACATCATGCGTCGCCAGCTGCGGTCGATCGGCATCCAGCAAGCGCTCGCACCGGTCATGGACGTTGCCCGCGATCCCCGTTGGGGACGAGTGCACGAGACGTTCGGTGAAGACCCCTACCTGGTCAGCGCCTTCAGCGTCGCCTTCACCCGGGGGATGCAGGGTCGAGACCTGCACGACGGCGTCATTCCGTCCGCGAAGCATTTCCTCGGCTATGCGGTTACCGAGGGCGGCCAGAACATGGCGGCGACCGCGATCGGCGCCCGCGAGCTCTACGATGTCTACGCGCGGCCCTTCGAAGCCGCGATTCGGCTTGCCGGGCTGACCTCGGTGATGGCGTCGTACGCCGAGTTCGATGGCGTGCCGATCCACGTCTCCCGCGCGATCCTGACGACGCTTCTGCGCGAACGGATGGGCTTCACGGGAACGGTTGTCTCTGATTACACCGGGGTCGGCTGGGCGCAGACCCGTCAGCGGGTTGCGGCCGATCCAGAGGAGGTCGGTGCACTCGCGCTTGCCGCCGGGATGGACGTCGAGCTGCCATTGATCCAAGCCTACGGACAGGCTCTCGTCAACGCCGTGCAGGGCGGCAAGGTACCCGAGTCCCAGTTGGACGAGTCGGTGCGGCGCGTGCTGCGCGACAAGTTCGCCCTCGGGCTTTTCGATGATCCGTACGTCCCTGAAGACCCAGTCCGGATCCGGGCGGTCGCAGTTGAGGGCAACGAGCTCTCTCGGCGACTGGCGTCCGACTCGGTGACGCTGCTCAAGAACGAGACGAACCTGCTGCCGCTCGGTCGCGACATCAGGAAGGTCGCCGTCATCGGCCCATTTGCCAACAGCACGATGGTCGGCTTCCCGGCCTACACGTATCCCGCCGCACTGGCCATGATGCGGGCGCGGTTCACCGGCGAGGAGACCTTGATGGCAGGGACCGATACGGGCGCCAGCGACATCCC
>DATBHE010000076.1:0-15892 GCA_036557605.1 Pseudolabrys sp. | reverse complement strand
TTCAGGAACGTTTCCTGTAGTTGCACCGCTTTGCTTGCCGGCACTGCGGCTCCGGCAAGGGCGCAGGTCGTGATCCCGCATGGCGACTTTGGCGACGGCTGGGAAACCTGGCTGCTGGCGGCGGTCTCGCTGCTGCTTCTTTGCTTTGCCGTGTGGCGCTATCACCGCGGCGACAGGTAAGACCGCTTATACGATCGCGTGACCAATTCGAAAGCCCGGTTCGATCGAAATTAAAAACCCGCTTTGTGAAGCCCGACACAGTCGGAGCCGGCACGCCGTCCTATGCGAAAGTCATGCGGGACAATCTGTAACCTCAGAGAACGATCATGAGCGAACATGTTCCCTTTATATGGCGTGTGGAGTATCGCACCGGCCTCGACAAGATAACGGGATACGACCTCAACGCCGCGCACAAAAAAGCTCGCGAGTATTTGCGCGAAGCGCGGACGAAAAAGCCGACACCGCCGGCCGCCAGGACGCGGTGACGTTTCTGGCTGGAGCCGCGAATACCGCGGCTCCAGCCATTCGGTTCAGATAAGGCTCAGTACGGGCGAGCGCGCCGTTTCGTAGAGCGCGGCTGCCCGGTGTTTCCTGGCACGTAAAACGGGCTTGGGTTGCACCACCCGCGATTGCCCGCCAGAACATGCGGCCGACACTCCTCGAACGAGCGGTATTGGCAGTCCCAATAGACGCTGTCGTCGGTCGTGGCTATGACGGCGCACCAGGGAGCGTTATTGGCTGCCGCGGCCGTTCCGGAGCTCCAGCCCAGTGCAGCAATCGCGGACGTCAGCGCCAAAGACGCGACACGTGTCATCATGCTTTCTCTCCGTTCGGGCTTGATAACACCGCGACCAATCGCTTATTCCGCCCGGCGTGTCAGTGACGTGAGCGAGCCCGCGATCTCAACAAAAAGCCCGTCGTGAGCGGGCTTTTTGTTTTGTCCATTCGCGGGGGCGGATCAGCTCACCGAGAACTTCAATAGCTTGATCGCGTCGTAATCCTGAACGCCGCCGCCCACCCGCTTGGTCGTGTAGAACAGCACGTAGGGCTTGGCCGTGTAGGGATCGCGCAGGACACTGACGCCGGCACGATCGACAATCAGATAGCCGCGGTTGAAATCGCCGAATGCAACCGAGAGTGAGTTGGCCGCGATGTCCGGCATGTCCTCGACATCATAAAGCGGGAAATTCATCAGGCTGGCGCGTCCCGAGGGCGTGGCCGGCGGTTGCCAGAGATAATTTCCTGTCGTGTCCTTGAACTTGCGGATCAAGGACTGGGTCCTGCGATTCATCACGAACACCGCGTTCTGCCGGTAGCCGGCCTTCACCGCAAAAATGAGGTCGACCAGAAGATCGGATGGTGTCGACGACGGAAATGCACCCGCCACGCCGGAGGCGACGTAACCGATGTTGCCCCAGGTCCACGAGGTGTTCTCAACGGTGTTGTAGGAGAGAAAACCCTTCGGCTTGTTGTTGCCGTCCCCGGTGACAAAGGCAGCGCCTTCCTGGGCCGCGAACACGCGATCAACTTCCTGCGCGAGCCACTCGTCAATGTCCACGGCCGTGTCTTCAAGCAATGCGGTCGTTGCCGCGGGCATGGCGTAGAGCTCCATCGCCGGAAACGACAACTCATCGAGTGTGGGTGATGCTGTCTGTGGCCGCGTATCGGTCTCCCCTACCCAGCCGGCGACCGGTCCTGCCGCCATCATCGGCTTCTTGTAGACGTTGCTGCTGATGGTGCGCACGCTGGCAAGTGAGCGGATAGGCGAAATATTGAACAGCCGCTCACCGATCTTGTTTTCGATTTCCGGCGGCACCAGAAAACCACCATCCGGATTGGATCCGACCGAAAGGGCCTTCTGTTCAAGCGCGCGCAGATTCGCAGCCTCGCCCGAGCGCACATAAGCGTCGAAAGCGGCCTTGTGTTCGATGGCGGGCTGATTTGCAGGATCCGCGCCTTGACGCTCGCTGCCGAGAACAGGCCGCGCTTGCTTTAATTCGAGCGCTTCAAGCTTCCTGGTCTGCTGTTCGATGACACTGTCGATGCGAGCGAGTTTCTCTTCGACTAGAATGTCTGCGGGACGCATTTCTGCAAGCCGCTGATCGTTTGTTTCCTTGAAGGCCTCGAATGCACGCATCATTTCGGCGTGGTAACGACAGCTTCGGCGGGAATGCCGGCTTTCGTTTCAAGCGCAACGTCGGTTTCAATGTCCATCTGTTTCTCCTTCTGAACGATAAAAGATTTTGAAATGATCGAGACTTTCCGCCCGCGATGCCTCATCGCGGCTCAGACTCGGCAAAAGACGAAATTGTGGAGATGCCTGACTCTTACCAGAGCAACGTTACGCTGTCAAGGAATATTATCCTAGTACATGGCGAGCGAGCCGCGTAAAGCGGGATGCTAAGCGCTTCAATGATCGGGGAAGTCGCCCCTTAATTTTTGGTCAGGCGCGGAACGGAACGGGCCGCAAGGCGTTTTCCCGGCGTCCGCGCACCCCCCCTTACCCCCGAATTGCGCGGGCATTTCGAGGACGACACAATTACCGTGTCGTCCTCTTTTTTTGTCCGCCGGGCGGCCGAAAGCCTAACGGCCCTCGTGCAGGGCGATCAGCGCCTGCTGGCAGCGCGGCGACAGATTGCTCCTGTTGTAGTGCAGGCAGGCCGCAATCCGCCCCAGACCGGGACGAAGCCCACCGCAGTAGGCGGCATAGTCCGCGCGGCAGGCGGTTCGCACCATGAACAGTTCCTCGCGCGGGGTCACCAGAAGCGGTGCCGGTTCGACCGGCGGAGTGACGACGCGCGCGCTTGCGGCAGCCGGCACGGCCGCCACGCCGGCGGCGCCGGCGAGCGCCTGCTGGCAGGCCCCCGACAGTGTTCGCGCATTGCGTTTCAGGCAGGCCACCGACGCCGAGCCGCCCGGCCGGATGCCCGCGCAGTGCGTCCGATAGTCGGCGCTGCAGGCACGGCGAATATTGGCCTGTTGGGCTTTAGCCGACGGGCTCGCGGCAGCGGCGCCCGCCTGCGTTGCGGCCGGTGAAGGCGCGGGCTTTGCTTGCATGACCGGCGGAGTTGCCGGCGGCGCAGCAGCAGGAGCGGCAGCCGCAGGCGCGCTTGATGGTGTGCTTGCAGGCCGAACCGATGCGGCAGCCGGCGCCGGAGCGGCCGGGTTCATCGCGTTCACGGCATTCTGACATCCGGGCGAGAGCGTCGTCAGATGCTGCTTCAGGCAATTCAGAGCGGGCGCGCCGCCGGTCGGCACCGACGAGCAATGGGCCATGTAATCGCCGCGGCAGGACTGGCGGAGCGCATTGAGCTGAGCCTGACTCGGCTGCTGGGCAGATGCATTGTCCGCTGCACCGCTCATTGTTGCGACCAGCAAAACAGCCCATGACATATTTAACAGCGCCGGTCTCGATCCTCGAGTCATCGCACCCCCCCTTTTGTTAGTCGACTATCGCTACATCCTCTTCAATCGCCGCTGTTCATTGGCGTGCAACATCGGCCGCCTTGCTATCGTGCTCTTTCCCGCCGCGTCCTTTTACGCCGTTTGCTTTTGCATCGTGCTCCTTCGCCGCGGCGTCTTTCACAACCTGTCCTTTCGCGTTCTGCTTTTTTGCTTCCTGCGATTTTGCGTCCTTTTTGGACTTTGCACCCTCGCCCACCGCTTGCGCAGCCGCCTTTGCTTCGGCGAGTTCTTTCGTGCGCGGATTCAATGGCGGTAAAGGAACCTCATCGGGTCCGTTCCAGGCGAGCAGGCCGGCCACTTCCTGGCACGGAGCAGCCTGCGGAATTTTCAACGCCGGGCCGCCGGCCTGCCGACTGGTCCACGTCTCGACTGGCCAGCCGGTGATCGCCTTCACATAGTCCTGCGTTTCCTGCGGCAGCCCACTTTTCTTTGCGCGCCAGTCCTCGACGCGCTTCGGCCCCGCATTGTACGCCGCAGCCGCAAGGCCGAGATTGCCGAACCGCCGATAGTGATCGCGCAGGAGCCGGGCTGAAGCTGAAATCGCCAGCACGGGATCGAACGGATTGTCGAGGCGCCGGTCGGCTGCCGTCTCCGGCATGAACTGCGCAATGCCGAGCGCACCCGCCGAGCTGATGGCTGCCGGCCTGAATGTGCTCTCCTGGTAGAGCAGCCGGATGAAAAAATGCACCGGCAAATCGTTGTTGTGCGCGGCGCGGACGATCGTATCGCAGATCTCCTCGCGCGAGCGATAAACAAGCGGCTTGAGCAACGGTCGGAGCGGCGCAAGCGGCAGGACGACGGGTTCGTAATTCGGCCCAACCTCCGCGGTGACCTTTTCCTCCGGTTTGCTTCCTGGCAGGTGAAGCGATGCCAGATCGCGCCACGCCGCCGCCAGCCATGCCGCGATGAACACTGCGGCGACGCCGGTGGCGAGATCGCCGGCGACACGAAAACCTGACCGTTCCCTGATCGTGCTCGGCAGCAGGCCAATAACGAGGCCCGCCGCAACCAGGAGCGCGATGGTCTGGCCTGTAAAATCCATGGTCCCTCAGCGCGCAAAAGGTCGCATCCGAGCGTGACAAATCTGCGGCGGGCCTTGCTACCCGCCAAAAACACAGTCGCGTGATCGCGGGAACGAATGGCTGGCCAGCGATCTATCCGTCCAGGAGCGGCAAACTCTGGCGGGGCGGCACATAAAGGCATGGAGACCCGCCATGGCCATGGCAGCCACTTATGGGGGGCTGTCCACTGCCGAGCACAGCGCACAGCTGCGAAAGGCAGTCATCGCTTCGACGATCGGCACCACCATCGAATGGTATGACTTCTTCATCTACGGTACCGCCGCCGGACTGATTTTCGGCAAGCTTTATTTTCCGAATGAAGATCCTCTCACCGCGACACTCGCGGCTTTCGGCACCTATTTCATCGGTTTTGTCGGGCGGCCGATCGGTGCAGCGATTTTCGGCCATTATGGCGACCGCATCGGTCGCAAGGCGACACTCATTGCCACGCTTCTGTGCATGGGCATCGCAACATTTCTGATCGCCTTCGTGCCGACCTATGCATCGATCGGTATCTGGGGAGCTGTCATTCTCACCATCCTGCGCATGATCCAGGGCATCGGGGTCGGCGGCGAATGGGGCGGCTCGGTGCTGCTCGCAATGGAATGGTCGCGCACGCACGGCGAGCGTGGATTGATTGCGTCGTGGCCGCAATTCGGCGTGCCGTGCGGACTATTTCTGTCGAATCTTTCCATTCTGGCATTCAGCACCTGGTCAGGCGACCAGTTCGCGACCTGGGGCTGGCGGATCCCCTTCGCGCTATCGATCATTCTCGTCGCTATCGGTCTCTGGATCCGTCTCGGCATTCTCGAGACTCCGGTCTTCCAACGGCTTCTGGACAAGAACAGGATCGAGCGAGCTCCGCTGCTCGAGGTCGTCAAGCGGCAGCCAAGAGAAATCATACTGTCAGCCCTGCTGCGGATGGCGGAACAGGCGCCGTTCTACATCTTCACTGCATTCATCTTCGCCTATGCGGTGGGCACGTTGCACATGTCGCGCGACTTCATCCTGACGGCTGTGCTCGCCGCCTCCTGCGTTTCCTTCATCACGATCCCGCTGTCGGGACACGTCTCCGACAGGATCGGACGCCGGACGATGTACTTGATCGGGGCGGCGACGGTCGGCGTGTTCGGCTTCGTGTATTTCGGCCTGGTCGACACCGCCATCCCGGCCCTGGTCTTCATTGCAATCGTGGTCTCTTTGATTCCCCACAATATGCAATACGGACCGCAGGCGGCGCTCATTGCCGAAGCCTTTACGCCGCGGCTGCGCTATAGCGGCGCCTCGCTTGGCTACCAGCTGTCCTCGATTATCGCGGGCGGCCCGGCCCCTCTGATTGCGACAGCGCTGTTTGCCCGTTTTCAATCGGGCTATGCGATATCGATCTACATCGCGTTTTGCGCAATCGTCAGCCTGATTTCGGCAGCCATGATGCCCGACTACACCGGGCGCGATGTTTCAAATGAGTATGACGACGCGACGATTGCGCGCTCCGGCCTGCAGCGGATGAACCGATGATTTCCTGGGGCCAGATTCTATACCGGGCAGCCGCGATCACCGCGGCGTGCATAGTGGGTCTGGCTTTGCTGACCTTCCTGAGCAACTTTTCCGAAAGAGGCATCGCAATCGTGCCGGTCGTCGCCTTGGGGGTTGCCGCCCTCATCTGGCTCGGCGGGCGCTGCTGCCGCTATCTGTTCAATTCTCCCGGATCATGACGCAAACGTCACAAAGGCCGCACCATGTGAGGATAGTAGCCTTTATTAACTGCCTTGCTCGTCGGCTCACTGGCGTGAAAGGGCGTTCGCGGGACATTCATTGGTTGCTGGCAGAGGACATCAACTAACGGAATGTCCTTCTTACGTTCCGAGTAGGCACCGCGCCAATCACGGACGGCACTGATGAGAGAGGCCGGCGCTCAGCCTGCCTTGCGCCGCCCCGATGCCCGGGACGATTTCCGCGCAGCTTCCTTCGTGCCTTTTCGGTTGCCGGAAATGGAGAACAACATTTCCCTCTGACCTTCGATGCGCTTCTTGCCGCGCTTGCTGCGCGTCTTCTTGCCGGCCCCCTGCTCCGAGCGGACGCTCTTGCGCAACGCATCCATGAGATTGATGACCTTGGCCGGCTCGCCACGTTCCGGCGCCTCGATCTTCAGGCCTTTCGATTTTTTCGCGATCAGATCGCGCAGTGCTGCCTCATAGTGATCCTCGAATTCCTCGGGCTCGAAGTGGCCTGATTTCGTCTCGACGATGTGCTGCGCGAGCTCGAGCATGTCCTTCTTGATCTTGATGTCCGGAATGTCGTCGAAAAACTCCTTCTCGTCGCGCACCTCGTAGGGATAGCGCAACAGCGTGCCCATCAGGCCCTTGCCGCGCGCCTCCATCGCGATCACATGTTCGCGGGTTGTCAGCACGACGCGGCCAAGCGCGACTTTATCCATCTTTGCAATGCTCTCGCGGATGACCGCGAACGCCTCTTGCCCCACGTCGCCGTCTGGCACGATGTAGTACGGGCGCATGTAATAGAGCTCGTCGATCTCCGACTTCGGCACGAACTCGTCGATCTCGATTGTCTTCTTGCTCTCGAGCGAAACCGCTTCGAGTTCGTCTTCAGTGATCTCGATGTAGTGTCCCTTCTCGACCTGGTAGCCCTTCACGATGTTTTGCTGCTCAACCTCGTCGCCGGTCTCCTCGTCGACCTTGCGATAACGGATGCGGTTGCCTGTCTCGCTGTTGATCTGGTTGAAGCTGACTTTCTCCCGCTCGCTCGTCGCAGGAAACAGCTGGATCGGGCACGAGACCAATGACAGACGCAAAAAACCCTTCCAGTACGCACGGGGGGCCATCGCAAACTCCTGATGAGACATCGTACAAACGGGCTATACAATGTATCGGTTCCGGGGGGTTCCCGCACGGCACCTTTGCGCCCGCGTTCTACGTCCGTTCCCGGATTGTTTTTGAATGTGGTTAGCCGCGAATAATGTGGCGAGCGCTGGTCGAGCGAGGGACAACATCCGTCGAAGCGTTCGGCTTGCGGTCAATGTAATAATGTAATGATCGATTGAAGGCAGGGAGAGAACCCATGAAAGGCCCCTACGTGCTGGCTTTGGCGGCGGCGATAGTATGCCTCGCAACCGTGGCAGGCGGCGCATTGTACGCCGCGACCGTGCGTCCGGTTTACGTCGTCGTGGAGATCGATGAAATAACCGACCCTGAAGGCTTCAAGAACGGTTTTCAAAAAAGAGACATGCGCGCGGCCGTCGAAGCGATGGTCGCGGATGCGCGTTACGTCGCGCGCACCGACAACGTGACTGCGCTTGATGGTACTGCGCCGAAGTCCTTCATTATCATCTCATTCCAGAACATGAAAAAGGCAAAAGCCTACAGCGAGGGCGTCCAGGAGTTCACCGCAGTCCGTCTCAAGACCACAAAGTCGCGGTCGTTCATCGTCGAGGGTCTTTAAGATCTGGCCTTGATCGTACCGCCGGCGATGCTGGTGCGCGCGGACGAAGTGATCGAGTGAAGGCGCGCTGCCCTAATTTTGGCCTGTAATTGAACGTGACCGCGCTCACACTGGCGCGGGCCGCCCGGCGTTAGGCTTCGTGCGAAGCCAAAGTCAGGGAGGCTACCATGTCCAGCGTCTCCACACCTGAGCAAACCAATATCGTCACCTGGAAAGTGATCTCGACCGGAACGGCGGTCGTACTCGGCCTGCTCATCGTTTGCTGGCTCGCGCGCACGGCGGAAGGCGAGCGTGCTGCGATGGATCAGCAACGCGCCGATGAAATGGCGGGCGAGGTCCGCACCATCTGCGCGAAATGGGGCATGCCGGCCGGCAGCCCGAAATATGTAGATTGCGCCGCGGACATCGACACATTGCGCGCCAATCACGAGCGCCGCATCGCGGCGGCGTTCGAACAATTCTGATAGCGCGCTCTGTCTTAACCAGCGGGCAAAGTTCCATTGCCCGACAAGCTTCCTGCCGGAACGTCCGGCAGCCCCCGGCGTTTGTCTGCCATCGGGTCACTCTATGCGTATGCCGCTTTTTTCCTATTTCGTTGTTATGGGCTTCACGCTCACACTGGCACTCCTCATTGTGAGCAGCCGGATCGAGCCTCACGGTTCGCCCATTCCGACGTCTCAAGTCGTCGGTGTCGTAAAGCCGTTCAAGCCCGAACCCGAGCCATCGCCTTACCGCATCACAGCGACCAATTTTGCCGCCGAGTACAGGCGCGCGCCACCGGCATATGCGGAAGCCACCTACGCCGCGAAAACCGTCCGCGCAGCGTATCCTTCACGCAAGCGGACATCGTCATCTGACACCGAGCGCGGCAAGCGCCGATGGCAGCGAATTGCCGTAAATCCGATCGCTGCGATGATGAGCATCCACTGACGATCTTCTTGCGCACAAAAAGGGCCGTGTCAGGGAACGACGCGGCCCTGGACCGCGCCCATCCGCGACGGAGGGAAAAATCTCACGGCCCGCACAACAACGCAGATTGGCGTCTTGCGTTGCGTGTCACGGAGATTGTCCCGACTGTGGAACCGGAAGGCAGTTAAAACCGTTCTATATCCCATCATGAGGCAATGGGAGATACGCATGAAATACATTGCAATCGCTGCCGCCGTGCTCGGTCTTGCCGCCATCAACACCGCAGGAACCGCAAAGGCGGAGGACTTCGGCGTCAGCATCCGTGCCGGTGATAGTAATCATCACCACTGGCGACATCGTCACTGGCGCGGCGACTACGCCCGCGCAAACTGTCGGGTCGTAGTCACGCATCGCATCAATGGTCATGGCGACCGCGTGACGGTCCGCAAGAAGGTCTGCGACTAATCGCAAAGACCAATGGGGACGCGAAAAAGACGGCCGCCAGGGCCGTCTTTTTCTTTAGCTGGATTTTACGCGCCGACCCAAAAAATTAGCGCCCATAGGCCGCAAGGACGAAGCATAAGAATGCCCGCTATCAGCGAGGCTTTCGGCATGCTCACCCTCATTGGCGCAGCGATGGTCGGCGGCACCAGTGCCGCCTTTTGGTATCTGCTCCCCCGCGACGGCAAGGAAAACCCTCTCGTCGCAAATACCGGTGTTGGGTCGATGGCAACAATCGTAATCCTCACCTTTGTCATCGTCGGCATCGCCCTGCTCTGCGAAGGCCTGTTCGGCTGATCCTCAGGCTGCCTTTTTCGATTTTAAGCCTGCTTTGTCTCTCCCGGCATAAATCCTCCCCCGTGTGAAGTAGCTCACCTTCGTACCGCTGCCTGGAGCCTAACCTCTCCGCATTCGAGGTTGCCTCAAAACAGGGAGCGGCAGCCATGGCCTATATGCATTGGCGCTATGGACAAGACACGGCGCAGATTGACGAGATTATCGGCCGGGCAAAGATCCGGCGAACGCGATATCTGCAGGAGAGTTTCTGGCCGGCATGTGGAACGACGGGAGGCGTTTTGTTGTTCTTTGCAGCGGCCGTTGTCATGCCTCCTTAAGCAAACGCTTGCCGATTTTGAGTCAAACGGCGCCGAGAGGCACCGCTTCACTCAGAATGCGCAAATAGCGGGAAATACTTAATGACCGCGATTTGATCGTCACGTCATCCATTCGGGTGATGACCAGCAACACAGTTAGCACTACCAAACGCCAACCGGCGGGGGCCGGAATCGTTTTTAGCGACGATTACGGTCGTGGGCTTCGAAAGGATGCCACTATGGACGCCGTGGACTCCGCGGGTTCCCGCAATTCAACCGCCAATTTGCGCCGTGCCGGGAAGAAAATCGCGTCACGAATGACCGTCCTCACCCGATTCGGAGAAGCGCTGGACGAGACAAGGCATCGCGAAGCCTGCCGGATTATCGACGACTACGCACATCTGCTGCCCCACGGCACCACGTCGGCCGAGTGTCGGCCTGGCAAGCGATAATGCATACAGGTGCGGCGTAGACGAACGCCTGCAGGCTACATCGTTTGACTTCCGCCGGGATGAGGACGTTGAAACCCTGTCACCGGCAATACCAATACTGCCGCCGGCCCGGGAATCCTGTGCGCACATATTGGGTGTACCGTGTACGCAGCCTATGTTGTTTCTTTGCGCTGGCATATTCTTGCTTGGTGACAGCAACACACCCGTCATAAGGCGGCTTTGCCGCATTCGCCGGCAAGGATTGCGATGTCACCAACATGAGCGCGAGTACGCCGGCCATCGGAAAAGGTTCAAGCATCGTCATGATTGCCCTGCGCCCCCTCGAGTCGGAATTATGTAGCCGATACTGATCAGAGCGTTTGCGGGCTTCGCCGTCCAGTACTGCCGGGGCAACGATTCTGATTGGTGCGGCTCGCACGGGCACTGGATCATGCTAGGCTGACCTGCATTCGGGGGTGCCTTCCATGCGTCAATTTCTTGGAAAAGTGCCAACCAACCATCGGAATGTGATCGAAGAGGTCTATCTTTCCGAGCAGGTTCGCTGCAACGAATGCCAAAAAACGGTGCCGATCGGCATTGAGGTCGTTGCAGTGCAAAAGCACTCGAAGCCGAAAAAGGTTCTCAAACGGACCTGGTACTGCCGGTCGCACGCCGGTGACTACGAATTTCGGGCACGGGGCGAGAGCTAGCCACCGCCAACGGCCGCCCGAGCCGCACCCAGTCTGCCTCGGCGCGTGTGCGGGCGTGCGACATGACCGCCTTTGAGGTCGCTTGCTTGACCGCGTGCACCCGCGCCCCTGCGAGCAATGGGAAGGTGACGATCGAAATTTCCCACAGGTCGACCGCATGCAGACGACGGATGCGGGTCTTCGGATCGATGCGTGCTTTCGCGGTACGGAACCCGATGGAAAGCCCGTCGATCGCCCCTGCCCGCAGCAACGAAAGCAATTCGCGCCCGCGCGCGACCTCGGGGATCAGCCGGCCACGTGCGAACAAGCCTCGGTGATCCTCGCGCAATTCCAGCCAGATGCCGACAGGCTCGGATGGATCGTGCTGAAACAGCATCGGAATGCGCCGAATCCCGCGTCGGACCAGCGTGTCGGCGAATGCGCCGCGCATGACCATGTCGCGTGCCTGATCGATCTCGCCGAATAGACTCGCGTAACCTTCCACCGTGCCGTCCGCATCGATGGTGGTGCGCGGCGCAAAAACTGATGCGACCGTTGGTTCAAACCGTTGGCAAAGCATTGCGGCTCCGTGTCCGCGCAAATTCGCGCCGCCGCCCGCCAAAGCAGGCGGACGGGACGCATCGCGCAAAATCGTGAAGGAATGGCCGGAAGCGACCGGCCGTGGTGGTGACGTCTGGTGCTAGCGGCTGCTCGGTCGCGGGCGGTCGTCCCTGACGGCTGTCGCCGAAGCGTGCCGCGCGGCACTGGCAAGATGAGCGAGAAATTCCCGAAACACGTCGAGATGATCGCGGTGCTCGTCCGGTTCGCGAGCGGGTGCAGTTGTGTTCATTTTGTTTCGGTCCTTGATGATCTCAGCGTGTATGGTTCCGCCATTGTGCGCCGCATCGTGTGTGACACGACGAAATTCGTTAATCGCTACGGGAACCAATGTCGTGGGAACAATGTCCACGCGCCTGCGTTCGTCACTCAGTTTCACAACGTTATAGGTGACACCATGCGCGCATTCATTTACGGCAGCCTGCTCGCGTCAGCGATGCTGGTCCCTGCATTTGCCCAGACCAATCCGCCGGCTTCATCGCCGCCGGCTGCAAGCCCGTCAGCACCGATGACCGCGCCGAAGGCGCAGGGCGACATGTGGCGGGCTTCCAAGCTAATCGGCGTGAATGTCTACAACGATCAGAACGAGAAGCTCGGCGACATTAGCGAAATCCTCCTCGACAAATCGGGGAAGGTCGGCGGCGTCGTGATAGGCGTCGGCGGATTCCTCGGTATGGGGAAGCACGACATCCTCGTGCAGATGGACAAACTTAAATTCGTCGACGAACCGGTAAGGACCTCGTCCACCAGTTCGACCGGCACCACCGGTTCTGCGACAACGACTCGTCCGACAACCGGCTCGACCACCGCGTCCACCGCCTCGTCGAGCAACAGCCACAAATGGTATCCCGACCATGCGGTTATGAGCGGCGCCACAAAGGACTCGCTCAAGAACATGCCTGAGTTCAAGTACGACTAAGTTTCGGGACGCGGGGCACTGCACGAAGGAGTCCCGGACAACCGGGGACTCCTTCGTCTTTCAGTGCCGGCGCGCTGTTTGGCCGTCACGCTCGAAGCGCTCGTTGAAACGCGCGAGCTCACGCACAAAGTCATCGAAGCGGCGGCTGGCGGCGGCCAGCTCCCGCAGCGAAAACCAGGCGAGCGCACTTGCGGATATCGCCCACAACAGCAGAGCCAGGTGCGCGAGATCGCCGCGCTCGCTGAAAATCTCGATGAGATCCGGCATGAAGCCGCTCCCACAGTGGTCAACAGAACGGCCGGACTTCGCAGTCGGCCAAAAAAGAAAGACCGCCTGGCGGCGGTCTCTCGGCAGTGTGTCAGCCGGCTATGTGCCGGCTGTTCGTTGGTCGCTTGGCCGCGCAGATAGAACTTGCTGAGCGCCAGGCGATTGGTCTTCAGAAACGCGAGGAACTCATACGCAGCCGTGAAGAGCGGAACGCAAATAACTGGCGCCCGCCGCAAAGCTGTGCAGCGGACGCCAGGAAGCCGACGTTAATATGAACGTCAGCCTTGCCTCAGCGCGATGACTGTTTCTGCGTCGTGAGCTGCTGAGCCACTTGGAGGTGATGCTGCAACGTCGGCAGCGTTTCCTTGGCGAGCTTGCCGGCAGGATCGTTCTTCGACGCCTCTTTCTGATATGCCTTGATATCCTCTTTGTGATCCTTGACCATCGCTTTGGCGAAGGCGCTGTCAAAGGACGACCCTGACAACAACTTCAGTTTTGCGTAGGTCGCCTTCTGGGTCATGCTCGAGCCTGTCGGCGGTTTCACACCGAGCTCGTTGGCTACTTCTTCCGCCTTGGCTTTGTGCGCGCCGTGGTCCTTCACCAGCATCGCACCGAACTCCTTCACGTCGGCGCTCTGGCCTTTTTCCTGCGCGAGCTTGCCGACGTCGACCTCGGCGATATCGCCCTGTACGGCCTCCTGAATGAATTTCTGGCTGGCCTTGTCTGCCGCCTTGGTCTGCGCCGCCGCCGCGGAAGCGACCAGCGCGCCCGCCAGTGTGATGGCGAGCATGGCACCCGTGGTTTTCATGATTACACCTTTAAGTTCCATTGATCGTGCCTCGACTTCGAGGCTCCGCTATGGAAACGGCGCGTCCGGCCCCTTGTTCCTGGGCGTGCGGGAACGCGTCGCCACCTTCGATTGCGCCGTATCCGGTCGCGAGCCTCTTCTCATTGATGGTGAGGAACGGGGCGTGGCTCACGCGTTCCCAGAGCGCGGCACGGTCAATAGCGAGTGCTTCGATACGGTCGGTGTCGGCCGCAAGAACGAGTCCGTCGCCGAACACGGGAGCGAGCCAGTGCACGAGCGCCCCGACAATCCTGTCGGCAAGCGGCAGCACGCTTTGCCGCCAGAAGGCGCGGTTGGCTTCCTGGTAGTTCGCATAAGTGTTGTCCCCCGGTATCGCGAGCAGCATCGGAGGCACACCGAAGGCCAGCGCGATCTCGCGAGCGGCCGCATGTTTGGCGTCGAGGAAATCCATGTCCCGCGGCGACAACGACATCGGCTTCCAGTCAAGCCCGCCGTCAAGCATCAACGGACGCCCGGCATTGGCGGCGCCCTGATATTGCTCGGCGAATTCCTGCTTGAGTCGCTGATGCTGGGCATCGGTCAGAATGCCGTCGGCGCCGGCATAAACCAGTGCGCCCGACGGGCGCGCGGCATTGTCGAGCAGGGCCTTATTCCACGCGGCAGCCGTATTGTGCGTATCGATAGCAACCGCAGCGGCCTCAAGCGGGCTCATGCCGTAATGATCGTCAAGCGGATTGAAAAAGGTCAGTTGCAAAATCGGCGGCAGGGCTGCGCTTTGATCGAAGCGAACAGTGCGGTTGCCTACCGTATAGTCATAAGCCTGCGGCCAGCCATCTGCCCCTGGCACGAGCTTCACGCGATCAGGCCGCAGCGCATAAAGTTCCCGCACCTGAAGGCCGCCTCGCGCGACCCCTTCCCCATCCAATGCAACTGCTTCGACATAAGCATTTCCGGCAAGCAGAAGGTGGGAAGTGAGCGCCTCGATGAACGATGCGCCATCCTGACGCGGATTCGGCCTGCGGATGAGATCCAGCAAGGGATGCGCATCGCGCTCAGTAGAACCTTCATAGAGAACAAGACAAAGCGATCCGATGCTTTCGGCGATCAACCGGACTGCGCGATAGACAATGGCGTTGCGGACATAGCCTTCGCGGGCGAGCGCCAGGTAATTTCGCGGCGTCCAGCGCGCGTGACCAGCGCTCTCGAGCGTGAACAGCCGGGCTTGAAAAAAGGATTTGGATTCGGGAGCTCGAATGAACGATTTCAGATATTCAAACATGTTGTCGCAATGGTCTGCTTGAATTCACTGTTTAATTGAATGACTGCAACAGGCACCCCGACTCCGACAAACGGGGGACACTTCAGCGCGGACAGCCGTTCCTGCACGGCGTTACCACCAAATTTTGCTGGCAAGATTTTCGCCGCCGATGGCCTGCAACGGGCGGCACTTTCCTCAATCGGATGCGTGCTGGCCGTTTATCACCATCGCGTGGCGAAATAGGCGATCACAAAAAGAACGATCACGGCCAAGGTTCCGATCACCAGGACGTAGCGCACGTTGTGGCCGGTCACCCCCGCGCGCGCTTCAATCGTGGTCTCAACGATGCGGTTTTTTTCCACGTGCGGCATCTTGATCGCTCCTCGGACGGCGGCGTCGCGCTGTGCGGAACAACGCGAAAGCGCCGGGCGATGTTCCGCCGCCGGAGCGACCTAATCACGCGCAAATGTGGAGCGTGCGGAATCAGTACCGAAGCAGCGTCACGCTGTCAAGGAGTATTTTCCTAATTATATACTTGACACCACAAATCCCTATCCCTAGGATTCAGACTCAGATAGGGGAAACGCCATGTTCAACGCTCCGCACTTCCAGAACGCAGACAAAGCCCGCGAATACCTTGAGAGGCTTCGCTGGGCCGGTGAGCCTGTGTGCTCGCACTGTGGGACCGTTGGCGGTCACTATGCGACCAAGCGGGCTGGCGTGTGGCGTTGTCATTCTTCCGAATGCCGTAAGGACTTCTCAGTGACCACTAAGACGGTCATGGAAAGCAGCCACATCAAATTGAATGTGTGGCTCCAGGCATTCGCACTTATGACCGCCAGCAAGAAGGGCGTTAGCGCCCATCAGCTTCATCGGTCATTGGGTATCACTTACAAATCAGCGTGGTTCCTCTG
>DATBHE010000075.1:0-6245 GCA_036557605.1 Pseudolabrys sp. | reverse complement strand
GCCAATGCACTAAATCGCTCGCGCGATAGCTTGCTGCACCACGGCTGAGCCGCGAGAGTTTTCCCCAGGGGAGAGATCATAGGTAGCGAGCGAAGTGCCCTGTCTTGAGGATCGAGGCGTCGTCAACCTCAAGACAGGGAGTTGCCCATGACCACGAATACCGTCAGCCCGCTGCGTCAGCGCATGATCGAGGATATGAATGCGCGCAAGCTCTGTGCGGGAACACAGCGGGGGCACATCCGCAGCTGCAAACGGTTTGCTGCATTTCTGAAGCGATCTCCTGAGACCGCCACATTCGAGGACATCCGTCGCTTCCAGTTGCACTTGGCCGAGTCGGGTGTGAGCATCTGCAGCCGCAATGTCATCATGACCGGGCTGCGGTTCTTGTTTCGGGTGACGCTGCGGCGGCTCGACCTCGCCGCCGAGATTTATCACTTGCGCCAGCCGCAGACCATTCCACTGACGATAAGCGTCGATGAGGCGAAGCGGCTGCTGGCCGTTGCCGATAACCTCAAGGCTCGTGTGTTGCTGAGCCTGGGCTATGGCTGCGGCCTTCGCGCCGGCGAAGTCGTGCGCCTGAAGGTCAAGCATATCGACAGCGCGCAAAGGATCATTCGGGTAGAGCAATCGAAGGGCCGCAAGGATCGCAATGTCATGCTCTCTCCCGAGATGCTCGATCTGTTGCGGCAATGGTGGAAGGTGCGCCCATCCCGCTACGACGCCGGACTGCCGATGCAGGAACGGTGGCTATTTCCGAGCAAAAAGACTCCCGGCAGGCCGATGACCACGCGCCACCTCAACCGCATATTCCACGAGACGGCGGAAGCCGCCGGGATCAGGAAGAACGTATCGCTACATGCGCTCCGCCATAGTTTCGCGACGCATCTGCTCGAACGAGGTACCGATATCAGAATCATCCAGGCGTTGCTGGGCCACGACAAATTGGAAACGACGGCGCGTTACACGCGGGTCGCTACCGGCATGATCGCCAATATCAAGAGCCCGCTCGACCTGCTGTCGCAGCCGCGCAAGAGATCAAAAACGAGCAGCAAGGCCCCGCCGCTGGCGGCGTAATCGCCGGCGGGGATGTCGCGGCCAGCGTTGGAGGTTGCGGATATCTTCCGCAATCACGGGCCGGAATGGCGTTCTGCCAATGCCGGCCATGTGAGCCTCGGCCAATTAAAGGTGATGTCGGCGATCGAGGACTGCCGCACGGCGGCCCTCGGGGGCCATGTCGCGCGCTGTGAGAACGACAAATGCGGCCACGCCCAGATCGCCTACAACTCCTGCCGCAACCGGCATTGCCCGAAGTGTCAGGGTGCGGCGGCAAGGGAATGGCTGGCGGAGCGCGAGAAAGAGCTATTGCCGGTGCCGTATTTTCACGTCGTGTTCTCGCTGCCGGGCAAAATCGCCGACATCGCCTATCAGAACAAGGCTGTGATCTACGACATCCTGTTCAAGGCTTCGGCCGAGACCATGATCACCATCGCGGCCGATCCTAAACATCTCGGCGCCCGTATCGGCATCCTGTCTGTTCTCCACACCTGGGGCTCGGCACTCAATCACCATCCGCACGTCCATATGATCGTGCCCGGTGGTGGATTCTCGCTCGACGGGATACGCTGGATCGCCTGTCGACCCACTTTCTTCCTCGCCGTCGAGGTGCTCTCATCCCTGTTTCGCAGGCTCGTTCGCGAGAAGCTTATCGCTGCTCATCAAGCCGGAACCCTGCAGTTCTTCGGCAAGCATGCTCGGCTCGCCGATGCGCGAGCCTTCAGGGCCTATTTGGCGCCGTTCCGCTACAGCAAGTGGGTGGTTTACTGCAAACGGCCTTTCGGCGGCCCCGAGGAAGTCCTGCGCTATCTCGCGCGCTACACCCATCGCGTTGCCATTTCCAACCGCCGCCTCGTCTCCCACAACAAAAACGGCGTCACCTTCAAGTGGAAGGATTATCGCCTCGAAGGGCCCGAGCGATACAAACAAATGACGCTCGACGCCAACGAGTTCATCCGTCGATTCCTGATGCATGTCTTGCCGCAGGGCTTTCATCGCATCCGCTACTACGGCTTTCTCACCTGCCAAACCCGCGCCAAGAATATTGCTCGTCTCCGCGAACTCCTTGCGGCGCCGCTCATTGCCGTCGATGCCATCAAGGCCCTCAACGCCAAGCCCGAGGAATCAAAAACGCACGAGCATGCATGCCCCTGCTGCGGCGGCCCAATGCGCATCATCGAGACCTTCTTGCGCGGGCAGCAGCCAAAAAACCGTCCCACGCCAGCGCTACCAAAGATCAGGATCGACACCTCGTGAGACTGCAACCGATGTTCAACACCGATAATGAGTTACATCACCTGTGTTGGCTTTCCGCCGCCGACGCCAGCAGTCGCGCCTCCAATCCAGTTTCGGAAACCGCGTACACCCAAGCGCTCATAATCAAAGCCAGCAACAGCCCCGTTGCTCGATCACGGCTCCATTCGGACATATGTTCCGTGGCAGGTCGGCGCGCGCTGCCGCATCGTTCCCTCTCATCAACGCCTGAGCTCGCGGTGAAATCCCCATAGCCCGCGGCACTACCGCGGTCCCCATAGCCCGCGGCACTACCGCGGTCCCCATCCCGCGATTTCGTGCCTTGGCGCTTTTCGGACGCCGGCCGCCGGAGCGTGGGGATAGATCGTCGTTGCCGGCGTCCGAAAACCTGCACAGCAGCAGACCTCGACTGCAATGCAGCGATTCCGGCTCCTCCGCCTAGTTGATGACCAACGCCGGAACGCTCAGATTGACCAGATCGGGTCTGCTCTCGCCTCCGAGCGCCCAGGCGGAGGCCCGGTGACTTGGTTCCCACGCAACCCGGACAGCGATAGGCTCCCCTGAATCAGGGGATCATAGATGCACCGGCGTGAATTTATCGGGGGATTGGCAGGCGCGACGACATGGCCACTGGCGCCGCGGGCAGAACAGCCGTCCTCTCCGGTGGTCGCATTCGTCGTAACACTCATACCCACGAGCGGAGCTGGTACTTCCTTAGACCGAAATCCGTCCTTCCAAATAAAGCACCGCGTGGCCAGCGAGGGTGACGCGGTCGCCTTGCAACGTGCAGCGCAGCTTCCCGCCGCGCGGCGAAATTTGCCGCGCTTCGAGTTCGCTCTTGCCAAGACGCTCCACCCAATACGGCACGAGGGTGCAATGGGCCGACCCGGTCACCGGGTCTTCCGGGATACCCTGCTTGGGGGCGAAAAAGCGCGAGACGAAATCGACGCCATCGTCGCCCGGCGCGGTCACCGCCCAGCAGTCCACTTTGGCGAGCGCTGCGAACTCGGGCTTGAGGGCTTTCACGTCCGCCGCACTGTCATAAACGACAAGGTGGTCGCGGGCGCGCAAAACTTCACGGGGCTTGCCCCCGAGCGCGGCAAGGAGGTCCGATGCTGCCTCGGCAGCAACAGCAGGCCGCGCCGGGAAATCCATGACCAGTGTTTCGCCGTGCCGGCTCACACGCAGCGTTCCGGCCTTCGTGGTGCGGAAATTTACCGTCACCAGCGCGGGCTGCAGAAAACGAAACACGACGTGCGCCGCCGCGAGCGTCGCGTGGCCGCACAGATCGACCTCGACCGTGGGCGTAAACCAGCGCAGCGCATAGCCGCTTCCTTCCGGCACGAAGAAGGCTGTCTCGGCGAGGTTGTTCTCGGCCGCGATGGCCTGCATGGTCGCATCAGGCAGCCAAGCCGCCAGTGGACAGATAGCGGCGGGATTACCGGTGAACAGCGTGTCCGTGAATGCATCGACCTGATAGATGGGCAGTCGCATCGTTTGCCTTCCTTGGCGTGGTTGCGCCGGAGGCAATAGAGCGCTTCGCTGGCGCCGACCAGAGCACTGGGCCGGACAAGTCGGTTATGCCCGGAATCCATAACCGCGTGCTTGGGCCGCGACTGCGCTCGGACAAGAGAGGGCAAAACGACAGCGGAGGCCGCGAGTGGCCACGCCGCCGCGCCAGCAAGCGCGGCTACGAATTCACGTCTGAAATGTTTCCGCTTTCGCCTCTGGAAGCAGAAGTTACGCCGCGCCGCAGCCAATGCCACTTGAGTGCCATAACCGGTCATTACCGCAGTGCGGCAATTCCTTCGCGTAGCGGTAGGACGCGCGTTTCACCGCACGCCCCCGCACAGATCCGTCGCTTTCGCCAAAACGTTCAAACCGGAAACCGGTTAGCCCTCTGACGCTCAACGTGGTGCACCGGCAGATTGATGATCCGCTGCCTATGGGTCCACACGGCGTAAACCGGGGCATCCGAAATGGAAAAGCCGCCACTTGCTCGCGTTGACCTTCGTGAGCGCGCTGAAGCCGAACTAGAACGCCTGCGACGCGCTCTCGGAATCGAAGCGCCGCCCTTGCAGCTTATGGGGCAACGATCCGCATTTCCCGCACCACCGCCTGGCAAGCGGACTGCGCGCCGGCGCCTCCGACACCGCCTGAAAAGTTCGACACCGCATAAATACCGAGATTGAACGCATAAGTTCCGGGACCCACTTGCGAGGCCATGCCCTGCGGGAAGTTCTGAGTGGCAAAAGGCACGTCGACAGTCTCATGTTCAAAGCCGCTGAGCCGCTTGTGATAGATGGGAAGACTGACATATGAAATCATAGTGGGAACCTGCCAGAGGGAGGCTTCAACTCCTCCATCAACGGTGGCGGAGGCGCTCAAGCCGTGGCACCCCAAGAGGTACCTGTAACGGAAATCGAGAGTCCCAGAGAGACTGACCGACGCCGTGCGGTCCAGACTGAAAACGACGCCCACCCCGCAATGTGCATTTACGAAAGTGTCGGCACCGCCGACGATGTCGCCAGATTTCACATTCGCGATCACATTGCCCTGAACGTCACTGTAGTTTTGGGTCGGCGGCCCGCTGCCGTGCGCAATGGAGGTCCAGGCGTAAGAAAAAGGCGGCGTGGCGGGAATCGCCAACGTAAAGGGAGACACGCGCGGCGTAGGATGGTCAGGAAAATCGGCGGGCCGCAGAGGCTCAAAACCGCCAGTGTCCTGTGCATCCTTTGACAGAGCCTTCAGCGCGGCGGCCGCCTTGGCATCCGCACGAATGAGAGCATCGATTGGCGCAGCCAGAGCGCGTTGCAGCTCCTGCCTTTGAGCGCGCAACGCCTCGACAGCCGCCGCTTCAGCGCTGGCTTTATCGATCATGCCCCGGACGGATGCTTCGGCCAGGTCGCGCTCTTCTGACGTGAGCCTGGGGCTGAATGTCAGTTCAAGTTTCCCAGTCATTGCCAGCTAGCCGCCTTGATCAAAGGTCAGGAAAGCATGACTAGCTTAGTGCGTCGCGACGGCCCCGCATAGGGCCATGCGGGCCAGTACGAAGCCGCCGCGCTGGTGGAGTCGTCTCGACATCAGGGCCGCGTGGCACCCCACGGGTTACGCCCGCACCGTCAATCGCCTCGCCACTCGGATCAATTGCCGAATACCGCGCCGATTTGCCAACGCCTCCGCCGAATAGCGCCCATGCTTCCAAGCGTTCCTATTGCCCCTCGGGGCGGCGGGCGATGCTCGGCCCTGCCATCCGGCAGCGGCCGTTCGGCATCGCGGGCGACTGGCACGGGCTGCCGCGTCGTTTCCGTGCTTGGCATCGTGGTGCCTGGTGAATGCCCGCGCAGTCTTACGCCGACTTCATCGATCAGGTCTGCTGACGGCTAGAAAAATATGGAAGGCGAATCGCCCAGCTCCACCGACCTATTCGTAATCGCGTGCATCCTTGTGCACTGCCCAAAATCCCGGCCGCTCAATGCCTGCTTGGGGTCATACTCGGAAGGGCTCAGGCTGAGCGTGACGGGTCTGCTTCCTTCTCCGACAACAGACATTAGCCCCACATCCCGGGTTTGTCAGGGAAGTGCACAAAAGCTGCTTTGTTCATTGCAGCGAGGACAAGAAAGCTGGCGCTATTGCACAGTGTGGTCCATCGCGCTTCCGTCAAGCCGGTGCGTGGTTCGACCGGCAGCCTCGAACGTATGCCGTATCAATTCGATCGTCTGTCGGACCGCGAGCGGGAATAACCGATGACGTTCACAACCCAGCTGTCAACTGGTATAGTTTCCACAATCGCGACGGACTGGTCCGCCGCAGGATGCATTTTGCCCGGATGTAGGTGCTCGATGCCGACGTACGAATATATGTGCAAGAAGTGCGGGCCGTTCACACGGTTGCGAGCGATGGCGGAATGCGACCTGCCGTCCGCCTGCCCGGAATGC
>DATBHE010000074.1:0-98975 GCA_036557605.1 Pseudolabrys sp. | reverse complement strand
GCGACGACGAGGCGCAAGCTGCTCGACCGGCTAGCGACCTATCGCTCAAAGCTGATCGGGTTTCACCTGCCTTATCCCGGCGTGGGAACGGTCGAGCGTAAGGACAACGCCTATCGCTTTGTACCTGCGGTCTGAGGCGATGACGGCTCAGGCGCTTTGACGAACCGAAACGCCTTTTTCTTTCAGCGTTTGCTGCAATTCACCGGCCTGAAACATTTCGCGCACGATATCGCAACCGCCGACAAATTCACCCTTCACGTAAAGCTGCGGGATCGTCGGCCAGTTGGAATAGGTTTTGATGCCATTCCGGATTTCATCGGATTCCAGCACATTGATCCCTTTGTAGCTGACCCCGAGATGGTCAAGAATTTGCACGACCTGGCCGGAAAATCCGCACATCGGAAACTGTGGTGTGCCCTTCATGAACAGCACAACGTCGTTCGCTCTCACTTCATTGTCGATGAATTGCTCGATACCCATGGAATCTCGTCCTGTTGGTCAGCTTCAGCCGCCACGCTCAAGGATATATGTACCAAAAAAGTTACCGCCAACCCAAGAGGAGTCACTGTCCGGGCTCCCTGATTTACCCCTTTTTCGGTGCGTAAAAGGTGCCTTCAACCTCGAAGATATCGTCCTGATTCAGCCCGGCAACCTCGACTATTGTCCGTGGCGGATAGGGCAAGCCGGCCCAAAGCGTCTCCTGCACTTTATTGACCAGCGGCCGTAACCGTCCCATGTCGGTCACGAAAACCGTAAGACGAACGCAGTCCGCGAGGCTCGCTCCCTCGGATTCCGCGATCAGCTTCATATTCATGAACGCCTGCCGGATGCGCGCTTCATCGCCCGTGACGAGTTTATTATTCGACGGATCGATGCCTCGCATGCCTGCGACGAATACAAAATCGCCGGCACGGGTTCCCAGGCTCCAGGTTCCTGTCGGCACGATGGCGCCTTTCGGCGCGAGGACCTGGACGCCGAGGCGAGCCGCCATCACGGCGTGCCGGTTTGCAGGGCGAGCGCATGAAGCACGCCGCCCATTTGCCCTTTCAGCGCCTCGTAGACCAGTTGATGTTGCTGGACCCGGGACTTGCCCTTGAACGAGGCGGAAATGACCGTGGCGGCATAGTGGTCGCCGTCGCCGGCAAGATCGCGGATCGTAACCTCCGCGTCCGGAATGTATGCCTTGATCAGGCGTTCGATTTCGACGGCGTCCATGGCCATCGTCTGGGCCTCAAGCTCTACAGTTCGCCGGCCATGTAAGCCGGCAGCCACGACTCATAACGTTCCCGCAGAATCGCGACTAGGATGGGACGGTCGCCGGCGAGCGTCAATGCATCGCCGCCTGTCGTGCCGATGGCCCACACAGGGACATTTACGCTTCTCGCCCGAGCGATGACGGCCGCGGCCTTCTCGGCCGGCACCGTGACAAGATAGCGCGCTTGATCCTCGCCAAACCAATGGGCATGGGACGGAATGTCCGAAGGAGCCGGTTCGAGCCTCGCCCCTATCCCCGAGGCCATCGCCATTTCGGCGAGCGCGACCAAAAGTCCTCCGTCCGACAGATCATGTGCCGCCGTCGCTATTCCCTCGAGGATCAGTGCGCGGACAAAATCGCCGTTCTCACGCTCCTCGATAAGATCGACAGGCGGCGGGGCCCCCTCCTCGCGCCCGCATAGCTCGCGCAAATACATCGACTGGCCAAGCCATCCCGTTGTTTCGCCGACCAGAAGAATGGATTCGTCCGCGCTTTTGAACGCCAACGTCGCCGATTTGGAAAAGTCTTCGATCAGCCCCACCCCGCCAATCGACGGGGTCGGCAAGATCGCGCGACCGTTCGTTTCGTTGTAAAGCGACACATTGCCGGACACGACCGGAAACTCGAGCTGCCTGCAGGCTTCGGCAATGCCGCGGATGCACCCGACGAATTGCCCCATGATCTCCGGACGCTCCGGGTTGCCGAAATTCAGGTTGTCGGTGATCGCCAGCGGTTTCGCGCCCACCGCCGTCAGGTTGCGCCAGCATTCCGCCACGGCCTGCTTGCCGCCTTCGAAAGGATCAGCCTCGCAATAACGCGGCGTCACGTCGGTTGTGAGAGCAAGGCCTTTGGGCCCCTCTTCAATTCGCACCACTGCAGCGTCACCGCCCGGCCGCTGCACGGTATTGCCGAGAATAACGTGGTCATATTGCTCCCAAACCCAGCGCTTGGAGCAGAGGTCCGGCGACGCGAGCAGCCTTTCCAGCGCATCCATAATGCCGGCCGGGGCCGGTACGCTGTCGGCATCGATTTCCGCTGGTTTGGCCGCGTTGACGAATGGCCGTTTGTATTCCGGCGCCTGATCACCAAGCTCCTTGATCGGAAGATCGGCCATCACGTCGCCGCCGTGGCGCACAATAAAGCGTTTCGACGGCGTCGTTTCGCCGACAACGGCAAAATCAAGTCCCCATTTGCGAAAGATCGCCTCGGCTTCTTTTTCCTTCTCGGGTTTGAGAACCATGAGCATGCGCTCCTGGCTCTCGGACAGCATCATTTCATAGGCGCTCATGCCCGCCTCGCGGCACGGCACCTTGTCGAGGTCGAGCGTGACACCGAGATCGCCCTTCGCGCCCATTTCCACGGCCGAGCAGGTCAGACCCGCAGCGCCCATGTCCTGAATGGCAATGACGCATCCCTTCTGCATGATCTCGAGACAGGCCTCGAGCAGCAGTTTCTCCGAGAACGGATCGCCGACTTGAACGGTCGGACGCTTGCCCTCCGAGTCTTCATCGAACTCGGCGGAGGCCATGGACGCACCGTGGATTCCGTCACGCCCTGTTTTCGAGCCGAGATAGACAATCGGCATTCCGACGCCGGAGGCCGCCGCGTAAAAAATCTGGTCCTTACGCGCGACGCCGACAGCCATCGCGTTCACCAGGCAGTTACCGTCATAACGCGGATGAAACCGCACCGAACCACCGACGGTCGGCACGCCGAATGAATTGCCATATCCGCCGATCCCGGCAACCACACCAGCAACGAGATGCCGGGTCTTGGGGTGCGACGGCGCGCCGAACGACAATGCGTTCAGACAGGCGATCGGCCGTGCGCCCATCGTAAAGACATCCCGCAGAATCCCGCCAACCCCGGTTGCGGCGCCCTGATAAGGCTCGATGTAGCTCGGATGGTTGTGACTCTCCATCTTGAAGACGCACGCAAGTCCATCGCCGATATCGATAACGCCTGCATTTTCACCAGGTCCCTGAATGACCCAGGGGCCTTTGGTCGGAAGGGTGCGAAGATGCACCTTGGACGACTTGTACGAGCAATGCTCGTTCCACATCGCGGAGAAAATGCCGAGCTCGGTGAGCGAGGGGGGCCGGCCGATAAGCTTCAGGATGCGGCCGTACTCGTCCGGCTTGAGGCCGTGTTCAGCGACCAGTTCGGGTGTAATGCGGACCACATTCGGAATCACGATTACGCCGCGTGCTCCAGTGCGTCGACCAGCCCCGCAAAAAGCCCGCGTCCGTCCGTCGATCCGATTGCGGCTTCGACGTGATTTTCGGGATGCGGCATCATTCCGAGCACATTGCCGCGCTCGTTGATGATACCGGCAATCGCATTGACCGCGCCGTTGTGGTTCCAGTTAGGGTCGATCGTGCCGCTGGGAGAGCAATAACGGAACAGCACCCGTCCTTCGCCTTCCAGCCGCGCGATGGTTTCACCGTCGGCGACATAGTTGCCCTCGCCATGCGCAACGGGCACCCGGATCACCTGTCCCGCGTTGTAGCCTCGCGTAAATGGCGTGTCCGAACGCTCCACGCGCAAATAGACGTCGTGGCAAATGAAGCGCAAGTTTCCATTCCGCATCAGCACGCCCGGCAACAACCCCGCCTCACACAGGATCTGGAAGCCATTGCAAACCCCGAGGACGAGGCCTCCATTCATGGCGTAAGCGCGTACGGCATCCATAACCGGGCTGCGCGCCGCGATTGCGCCGCAACGCAGATAGTCCCCGTAAGAAAAGCCACCAGGGATCACCACAAGGTCGGTGCCGGCCGGCAATTCGGTGGAGGCATGCCAGACGATGGCCGGCTCGCGCCCGGAAATCATCCGCAGCGTACGAGCCATATCGCGTTCGCGATTGATGCCGGGAAATACCAGTACGGCCGCTTTCATCAGAGCACATCCACCTTGTAGTTTTCGATTACGGTATTCGCGAGCAGCTTGTCGGCGGCCTCCCTCAGCAGCGTTTCCGCTTTGACCCGGTCGGCTCCGTCGATTTCGATATCGAAGACCTTGCCCTGACGGACACTGGAAACACCGACGAGTCCAAGCGAGCGCAGCGCGCCTTCGATCGCCTTGCCTTGGGGGTCGAGAATGCCTGATTTCAGCGTAACGGTGACGCGCGCTTTCATTGCCAATCTCAACGCAAACGGGGACCTTTCGGCCCCCGGTTACCACCCTTGCAGATTCGTCTCAATCCAGCCAAACCGCGATATCCTTACCCCTTCACCAGGACGGGGCCAGTGCCCTGCGGGCGCTCGCCTTCGCTCATAATACCCAGACGCTTGGCGACTTCAGTATAGGCCTCGACCAGACCGCCGAGGTCGCGACGGAACCGATCCTTGTCGAGCTTGTCGTTGGTCTTGATGTCCCACAGCCTGCAGCTGTCCGGCGAAATCTCGTCGGCCACGACGATCCGCATCACATCGTTTTCCCAGAGCCGGCCGGTCTCCATCTTGAAGTCGACGAGACGGATGCCAACGCCGAGGAAAAGCCCGGAAAGGAAGTCGTTGACACGGATGGCAAGCGCCATGATGTCGTCGATCTCCTGCGGCGAGGCCCATCCGAAGGCCGTGATGTGCTCTTCCGAGACCATCGGATCATTGAGCTTGTCGTTCTTGTAGTAGAACTCGATGATCGAGCGCGGCAGTTGAGTGCCCTCCTCGATCCCAAGGCGTTGTGCGAGGGAGCCAGCCGCGACATTCCGCACGACCACCTCCAGTGGAATAATTTCTACTTCGCGGATCAACTGCTCGCGCATATTGAGCCGGCGAATGAAGTGCGTCGGCACCCCGATATCGTTGAGGTGCTGGAACACATATTCCGAGATTCGATTGTTCAGAACACCCTTGCCTTCGATCACCTCGTGCTTCTTGGCATTGAAGGCTGTCGCGTCGTCCTTGAAGTGCTGAATGAGTGTTCCCGGCTCCGGGCCTTCATACAGGACCTTCGCCTTGCCCTCGTAAATACGGCGACGACGGCTCATGGGCGTATACCGTGGTTTGTGAAAGTCCATCGGGTTGCCGTGGCTCCTTGTTGTGCAACTCTGCAAGATCCGCGGCTGCGGGACCGGACTGGATGCTCTGGCCGAATTCTCGTCTTGGCCAGCGGTCCGGGCACGAATGCAACCTAGCCGATCGGTCGGGGCAGCACAATCACGCCACGCCCACGTTTTCCACTCCGTATTTTCGCCGCAAAATCGCTGCCCGATGTTGCCTTGACGGTCGGCTGACGATATGCAAGGCCAAAATAAATTGAATGTGCACGCACATTAGCGATGCAATACGAGGGCGGCATGACAACGACATTCGACAAGCGCGAGGAAGGCTTCGAAAGGCAGTTCGCGCATGACGAAGAGCTGCGTTTCAAGGCGATGGCCCGCCGCAACAAGCTGCTTGGGCTCTGGGCAGCCGGCGTTCTTGGCAAAAGCGGTGCCGACGCCGAGGCCTATGCCAAGGAAGTCGTGTTGGCCGACTTCGAGGAAAGCGGCGACAACGACGTCCTGCGAAAGGTGCTCAAGGACCTGGAGCCAAAGGGCGTTACAGAGCAGCAAATCCGAGCGCAGATGACCGAACTGCTCGCCGAGGCGGTGGCACAAATCAAGAAGAGCGGCTGAGGTGGCAGCCTTTGCCCTCGCCCGGCGCCTGCGCGCGGGGGAAACTGTCTACGCGGCCTGGTGCATGATGGGCTCGCCGATTGTCGCAGAGACCATCGCACGTGAAGGTTTTTCAGCTGTCGTACTGGATGCCCAGCACGGACTCTGGGATACCGCCTCGATCATCACCGGCATCGGTACCATCAGTCATGCCGAAGCGACACCGGTCGTGCGCATACCTCTCAACGATCTCGCATTGGTTTCACGCGCGCTCGATTTTGGCGCCGAGGCCATCATCGCGCCGATGATCAACGATGCCGCCGATGCCACTAAATTCGCCGCGGCGGCGAAGTATCCGCCCCTCGGTGAACGAAGCTGGGGTCCGCTGCGCGCGATGGCACTACAGGCGCCGCGCACCGCACCGGCCGATTATTTGCGTGAAGCCAATGGCGGCACCTTGGCTTTTGCCATGATCGAGACCGCAGCTGCGCTCGGTAATGCGGAGGAGATCGCAGCAACCCCCGGCATCGACGGCCTCTTCGTCGGTCCCTATGATCTTGCAACCGCTCTGAGCGCTGGGAAAGCACAGGACACGCAGGCACTCCAGGTCGAACAGGCAATCGACACAATTTGTGCTGCGGCAAAGAAGGCCGGAAAAATTCCCGGCATCTATTGCCGTGATGCCGAAGGCGCCGTGGCGATGGCGAAGCGCGACTTCCGGTTCGTCGTCGCCGGCAATGATCATACAACCCTGCGTGCGGCCACCGTTGCGCAATTGAAGGCGCTGAAAGCTTAGCGCAATCGTCCCTGCGAGGGCGGTGGACCTACATGCCACGCTCTTTCGTTACTGAAGTATGAGTCCCGGGCCTTGCTCACTTCGTTCGTTCCACCGGGACGATACCGGAGAGTTGCTCCAGCACCATGCTTACATCTTTTTCTACGTCGGCGGCCCTTACCTCGCACACTTTATAGCCGCGCTCGGCCAGATAGGCGCGCCTCTCCGCTCGGCTCCGCGCCGCATGTACGATTTCCCCGGCCGGTATCAGATCGATTACGCACTTGAGCGGAAACGAAACGAAGTCCGTGATGTGTGGACCGATCGGGACTTGTCGTTTGAAACCACGACCGGCAAATCGTCGATCGTTGACCAACGCCCGCCATAAAATACGTTCCGCCTCGGTCGGATTCCGCCGAAGGAGCCGCGCCAAACCTCGGACGGGGCCTCGCTCTCCGGGCACGCGACCTCCGCCATGCTCAGCCAGAAGATCACGCAGCTTCTGCGCCTCCCCCGGATCGAGCACGCCGCCGCGTGCCGGTCCCTTGCGACCCTGCACGATTGCATTTATGACGCCATGCAAGGTGCGGACATCTTGCTGTGTCGGGCCCATGCGCTGGAAAATATTGCGCAGGTTTACGCTCATCGTTCCGCGTTTTTCCTCCGGACGGAAAAACTCCACGCGCTCAAGTTCGCGCTCGAGATCCGAAAAAAAGGCGTCGAGTTGCTGTTTTGGAGCAGGTGGAGATTTTTGCGGCATGGAGAACGGCAGCTCACCGCCGGCTCGCTTGAACCATTCATATGCGAGAATCACGACGGCCTGCGCAAGATTTAACGACGCAAACGCTGGATTAACCGGCAGGGTAACAATGCGGTCGGCCAGCGCAACCTCGTGATTTTCCAGACCGATGCGCTCTCTGCCGAATACGATCGCAACGGCTTCGCCTCCCGCCACTCGCTGCGCCATCTCGGCGGCTGCCGCTTCGGCAGAAATTACAGGCTTGGCCTGATCGTGATTGCGCGCCGTCGTTGCGAGGACAAAACTGCAATCACCGATCGCCTCGCCCAGGCTGTCGTGAAGTGTTGCAGCGTCAAGGATCCGATCAGCGCCTGCTGCCATCACCCGCGCTTTTTCATTCGGCCACTTCTGCAGCGGCTTCACGAGCCGCAGCCGCGACAATCCGAAGTTCGCCATTGCGCGCGCGGCGGCTCCGATGTTCTCGCCAAGTTGCGGTTCGACCAGGATGACGACAGGAGCCGGAGTTTCAATCCAGCGTTTGGTTTTGTCGGTACCGGCTCCAGGCATGGATATCTCCGATCGCGCGATATACTCGTCCGGCATCTGTTGGGAAAGGATGCCGCAAATCGCGTCTTTCGCCTCTGGATTTGGGGTGCTATAGGGGCCGCGCGCCGGACGCTTTTCCTCCTGTCCGTGCGACTTTCAAAAAGGTTTTATCTGCAATGGCGAAGATCAAGGTGGCAAACCCCGTCGTCGAAATGGACGGCGACGAGATGACGCGCATTATCTGGCAGCTGATCAAGGACAAGCTGATCCATCCCTATCTCGACATCAACCTTCTTTATTATGACCTCAGCGTACAGAAACGCGACGAAACCGACGATCAGATCACCATCGACGCGGCAAACAAGACCAAGGAAGTCGGTGTCGCCGTGAAATGCGCTACCATCACGCCGGACGAAGGCCGCGTAAAGGAATTCAATCTTAAGAAGATGTGGCGTTCGCCCAACGGCACGATTCGCAACATTATCGGCGGCGTGATCTTCCGAGAGCCTATCATCTGCAAGAACGTGCCGCGCCTGGTGCCCGGATGGACGCAGCCCATCGTCATCGGCCGCCACGCCTATGGCGACCAGTATCGAGCCACCGATATCCGCGTGCCGGAAAAGGCCAAGCTCACGTTGAGCTATGTCACTCCCGACGGCAAGAAGGTCGAACACGAGGTTTTCCAGTTCCCGGGCTCGGGCGTTGCGCTATCGATGTATAACCTCGACGATTCGATCCGCGACTTCGCGATGGCTTCCTTCAATTACGGTCTCTCGCGCGGTTATCCTGTTTACCTGTCGACCAAGAACACCATCCTCAAAGTCTATGACGGCCGCTTCAAGGACATCTTCCAGGAGGTGTTCGACACTCAGTTCAAAGACAAGTTTGCGGCGAAGAAACTCACTTACGAGCACCGGTTGATCGATGACATGGTGGCGGCCGCGCTTAAGTGGTCCGGCGGCTATGTCTGGGCGTGCAAGAACTACGACGGCGACGTTCAATCCGACATTGTGGCGCAGGGCTTCGGCTCGCTCGGGCTGATGACTTCTGTACTGATGACACCCGACGGCAAGATCGTTGAATCCGAGGCCGCGCACGGTACCGTCACGCGCCACTATCGGGAGCATCAGAAGGGTAATGAAACATCGACAAACTCGATCGCGTCGATCTTTGCCTGGACCCGCGGCCTCGCCCATCGAGCCAAGCTCGACAAGAATGACGCCTTGGCGAAGTTTGCCGCTACGCTCGAAAAGGTCTGCATCGACACTGTCGAGAGCGGCTCTATGACCAAGGATCTCGCGCTGCTTGTCGGCGCCGATCAGAAGTGGCTTTCGACAACGGGCTTTCTCGACAAGGTCGACGAGAACCTGAAGAAAGCGATGGCCTGAGTTCCCTGGTTTTTGGAAGTCCGACTGTCGGACCTGTCCTCAAATTAAGTCGCACGCCGCGCGGAAAGGTGCTGGTGTGGTCCATGCTCGACCGAGCCGCCACCCACCGGCCCCTGTTCGAGCATTTGATAAACGTACCGGTGCAAGCCCTTAAGGCGATTGCGTGCCATGCCGCGATGGTCCCGCCTGCCTAAGCGTCAGCCCCAAGCGCCGCTTCGATTGCCTTAAGTGCATCTTCCGCCTTGGACCCATCCGGTCCGCCGGCTTGCGCCATGTCTGCCCGGCCACCGCCACCCTTGCCACCGAGCGCTTCAGCTCCCTTTTTGACAAGGTCGACTGCGTTAAAGCGTTTGGTGAGGTCGTCGGTAACGCCGACTACGATGCCAGCTTTGCCATCCGTAGCTGTTGCTACAATAGCAACGACGCCCGAGCCGACCTGCCGCTTGCCCTCGTCGGCAAGACTGCGAAGATCCTTGAGTTCGATTCCGGAAACTGCCCGAGCGAGGAGCTTAACGCCATTCACCTGGCGCACATCGACCGCCGCATCACCGGCCATCTTGCCGCCGCCCATGGCCAATTTTTTCCTGGCATCGGAAAGGTCGCGCTCAAGCTTCTTGCGCTCATCCAAGAGCGCTCCGATGCGTCCGGGCATCTCTTCAAGCGGGACTTTAAGCTCCGCAGCTGTAGCTTTAACGATTTGAAGTTGTTTGTTAGCGGTCTTTCGGGCCGATTTTCCGGTCAGAGCCTCTATTCTGCGCACCCCCGCGGCCACTCCGGATTCCCCGACCAGCGCAATAATTCCGATGTCGCCGGTACGGCGCACATGTGTTCCGCCGCAGAGCTCCACGGACCAACCCATCGTGTTGCCCATGCCCCCACCCATCGCGACCACCCGGACTTCGTCGCCATATTTCTCGCCGAAGAGAGCGCGTGCACCCGATGCGATCGCGTCATCGACCGCCATAAGGCGCGTCGTCACTGGTGCGTTCTGAAGAACAATGTCATTTGCGATATCTTCAACCCGCTCGATTTCCTCTGCCGACATTGGCTTCGGATGCGAGAAGTCGAATCGCAAGCGGTCCGAAGCGACAAGTGAGCCTTTCTGCGCGACGTGATCGCCGAGGACCTGCCGCAGGGCCTCGTGAAGAAGATGGGTCGCCGAGTGGTTTTGGCGAATTGCCGCACGGCGCGCGTGATCGACCTCCAGCAACAGCGGATCGCCGACTTTCACCGACCCCTGCTCTACCTTCACGATGTGAGCAAACAGATCGCCCGCTTTTTTTTGTGTGTCTGACACGCTCAGCCGGACGCCTTCGCGACGCAGTTCGCCCGTATCGCCAACCTGGCCGCCGCTTTCGCCGTAAAAAGGCGTCTGGTTCATCACCACGGCGCCGCTGTCGCCCTTCTTGAGCTCGGGAACTTCCCTGCCGTCCTTTACAAGCGCGGCAACAACACCTTCCGCACTTTCCGTTTCGTAGCCGAGGAATTCCGTTGCACCGACTTTTTCGCGCAGGCTGAACCAGATCGTTTCCTGCGCCGCCTCGCCCGACCCTGCCCAGGAAGCCCGTGCCTTTGCACGCTGCCGCTCCATAGCGTCGGTGAAAGAAGCGATGTCGACCGAGATTCCTCGCGAGCGCAGCGCATCCTGCGTGAGATCGAGCGGAAAGCCGTAAGTGTCGTAGAGCGTGAAGGCCGTGTCGCCGTCGAACATAGCGCCTTTCTTGAGGGTCTTGCTCTTCTCGTCGAGGATGGCAAGGCCGCGCTCCAGCGTCCGCCGGAAGCGCGTCTCCTCCAGCTTCAGCGTTTCAGTGATCAGCGCCTCGGCACGAACCAGTTCGGGATAAGCCTGGCCCATTTCCCGCGTGAGTGCGGGGACGAGCTTCCACATAAGTGGCTCTTTCGCGCCGAGCAATTCGGCGTGGCGCATGGCACGCCGCATGATGCGGCGCAGGACGTAACCCCGGCCTTCGTTCGACGGCAAAACGCCATCCGCGATCAGAAACGCCGAAGCGCGCAAATGATCGGCGATCACGCGGTGTGATGCCTTTTGCGGACCTTCGGGGTTCACTCCCGTCAGTTCGGCGATTGCGCGAATGAGCGTCTGGAACAGGTCGATGGCATAGTTGTCGTGCGTGCCTTGCAAGACGGCAGCAATGCGCTCAAGCCCCATTCCGGTATCGATGGAGGGACGCGGAAGATCGATGCGCTTGCCGCCTTCGAGCTGCTCATACTGCATGAACACGAGATTCCATATCTCGACGAAGCGATCGCCTTCGGAATCCGCCGAACCAGGCGGGCCGCCAGCAATCTTGTCGCCATGGTCGTAGAAGATCTCGGAACATGGACCGCACGGACCAGTATCACCCATGGCCCAAAAATTGTCCGCGCCGGCAATGCGCAGGATTTTGCTGTCAGGCAGGCCCGTAATCTTTTTCCAAAGTTTGAATGCATCGTCATCATCGACATAGACCGTGACGAGCAGCCGGTCTTTGGGAAGCGCAAAATCCTTCGTTACGAGCGTCCAGGCCAGTTCGATCGCCTGTTCCTTGAAATAGTCCCCGAAGGAGAAGTTACCCAGCATCTCAAAGAAAGTGTGGTGTCGCGTCGTGTACCCCACATTGTCGAGGTCGTTATGCTTCCCGCCGGCACGAACGCATTTCTGCGCTGTTACGGCCCGTGAATAGGGCCGCTTTTCGAGACCGGTGAACACGTTCTTGAACTGCACCATGCCGGCATTGGTGAACATCAGCGTCGGATCGTTGCGGGGGACCAGCGAGGACGACGCAACGATCTGGTGGCCCGTCCGGGCGAAAAAATCGAGAAAGCTTTTTCGGATGCCGTTGACGCCGCTCATTTCAAGACCGTGCACTTCCCTGTGGGGTCGAGGCTAAATCCCCGCGCCGCTTTATGTTTTCAGCCAGCTATTTAGCGGTGGGGTTGCGCGAAGTCTAGGAAGGGGCAGCCCGGACACGGCGCCAATTAGCAGTTGCCTGGCCCCACGATGCCTTCAAAAACGCTTTCGCCCCCGTCCTCGGTGGCGGCCGCTCTACGCAGCCGGGTGCCGACGGGGGCGAATGCCTGACGCATCATACAAATACGCGTCACCAGAATGGTGCAGCGGGGAACGCAGGCGCCGCCGCTTCGCCTTACTAACTCCTGCTTACCTTGGGCTATGAGAGGCCCGTTTTTGCTTTACGCTTCGAGCTTTCACCTTCGGGTTCTTGGCCTTTGCAGCTGCCGCCTTGGGTTCTTTTTTCTTCGCGCTTGTTCTCCTGAGCTTGCTTTTTGCAACTCCTGCTTTTCGCGGTTCAGCGACCTTCGGCTCTGCAATCGAGACAACAACAACCGTGGCTTCGACAGATTGGGTCTGCGTGGGCGGGACAGGCGACGGTTCTTCTAATGACTCTTGCCGCACCTGCGCAGGCTCTTCGCTTTCGAAGGCTATACCTTCCTCACGAAGACCGGCTCCGGACGGCAGCGTCGTGACAACGCCGTCCGGCGGCCCATCATCCTTTCAAGCCCCGGCTGCCTCGTCGTCTTCGTCCTTGTCCTCCTCACCCGCCATGATGGCTTCGGCGATCAGGCCCGCGTTCTGACGCACGGCGGCCTCAATTTTATTGGCGACGTCTGGATTTTCCTTCAGGAATTGCTTGGCATTTTCGCGGCCTTGGCCGATACGCTGACTGTCATAAGAGAACCAGGCACCGGATTTCTCAACAACGCCAGCCTTGACCCCGAGGTCGATCAACTCGCCGGTCTTGGACACGCCTTCGCCGTACATGATGTCGAACTCGACCTGCTTGAACGGAGGCGCCAACTTGTTTTTCACCACCTTCACGCGCGTCTGATTGCCTACCACTTCATCGCGTTCTTTGATGGCGCCGATACGGCGGATATCGAGACGCACCGATGCATAGAATTTCAACGCGTTGCCGCCAGAAGTCGTCTCGGGCGAGCCATACATCACGCCGATCTTCATACGAATCTGGTTGATGAAAATAACCATTGTGCGCGAACGCGAAATCGAAGAAGTCAGTTTGCGCAAGGCCTGACTCATCAGGCGCGCCTGCGAACCCGGCTGCACATCGCCGATTTCACCCTCAAGTTCCGAGCGGGGTACGAGCGCGGCAACCGAGTCGACCACAAGCACGTCGATCGCTCCGGAACGCACAAGCGTGTCGGCGATTTCCAACGCTTGCTCGCCGGCGTCCGGCTGTGAAATTAAAAGATCATCGACATTCACGCCC
This sequence comes from Pseudolabrys sp., assembly GCA_036557605.1. GTDB lineage: Bacteria > Pseudomonadota > Alphaproteobacteria > Rhizobiales > Xanthobacteraceae > Pseudolabrys. Next base: position 85,425 of record DATBHE010000074.1, on the reverse strand, counting down.
AGCTTGCGGGCATAGATCGGATCGAGCGCGTGCTCGGCGTCGACGAAGGCGCAGATGCCACCTTTTTTCTGGGCTTCTGCAATCGTGTGCAGCGCAAGCGTAGTTTTGCCGGAGGATTCCGGCCCGTAAATTTCCACTACTCGGCCGCGCGGCAGGCCACCAATACCAAGGGCAATGTCGAGCCCCAATGAGCCCGACGAAATAGCCTCGATATCCATGGCTTTGTCGTTTTTGCCGAGCTTCATGACGGAGCCCTTGCCAAACTGCCGCTCGATCTGGCTCAGGGCGGCTGACAGGGCTTTCGACTTGTCCATGGATGATCCTTCAACGAGACGCAGCGCAGGCTGACTCATGATGTCGCGCTCCTTATGGCGGCGATTCGACCCCCCGACAACGCAGCCCCTGCCGCGCGCACGGAATCGACTGAAGAAAAGCAGTGTACACTATTTGTTCTCCGTTCGCAATATGTTCTTTTCCTTATAAGAGAAACTCATAGCCCTGCAATCTTAGGTTTAATCAGCCCGCCCGGCGGACCGAATCCCTAAAGACGCCAGCCTATGCATGCCTGTCTTTGCTTCTCCCCTCTTTTCGATCCAAACCAATGCTCGGCTCAGATGTTGCTTCGCCGAGGCATTTGCGGAGTCACCCCATGATCGGAAAGCGTGTTCAGTTTCATGACGAGACCTGGCAGGAGCTTCGGTTGCTGGCAGCGGAGAGCCTGAAATCATTTCAGGAGCTTGCCGATGAGGCCTTCAACGACCTGTTGAAGAAGTACGGTCGCCCCGCCAGCCTGAAAGAGGCGTTACGCAGGAGCGCAGGCCAAACTGCGAAGGTCATTCCACTAAAGCCCTTCAAAAGACGAGGACGGACGTCCAAAGGGCGATCGTGAGCCTCAGTATCGCTTGATCCAGTACTGCAATTCGATTTGCCACCTTGCATCGCCCTACACTATATTGCACCGCAGTAGTCGAGTGCCGCGGGCCGGGGCGCGGCGGAGTGGAGCATCATGTTGAAGTTTTTGCGTAAGTACACCGCAATCCCGGCGGTGAAGTACTCGATCATTGCGGTCACGAGCCTCCTCTGGCTGGTCGGTTTTGCTGACCAGCTTCCAGACGTTACCCAGACCGCAAAATACGTCGGGATTTCGTTGCTGATGCTCGCCGTCGCCGCAACGGCGTGAGCGCACAGTCGGGGCTTACACGCCAAGATGTCGGTGCAATATTTCCGGTTGCGCCTTGATTTCTTGTGCCGAGCCTTCGTGGGCAATGTGGCCATTGTTGATAATGTAAATCCGGCTTGCCAGCGTGAGCGTGGCGGCCAGGTTTTGCTCGACCAGCACAATGGTCTGTCCGGCGTCGGCAAGGTTGCGGCACGCTTTGACGAGATCGCGCACTATCACCGGCGCCAGACCTTCGAATGGCTCGTCCAGCAAGACGATCTTCGGGTCGCGCACGAGTGCGCGCGCAATGGCCAGCATCTGCTGTTCGCCGCCGGATAAATCCGTGCCGCGACTCTGGCGACGTTCCTTCAATCTCGGAAACATCTCGTAGATACGCGCAAGCGGCCAGCGGTTGTCCGCCGTGAGGCCGGCAAGGATGATATTTTCCTCGACATTCAGGCTGCCGAAGATGCGGCGCTCTTCGTGCACCAATTGCATGCCGGCCCGCGCAATTTCGTGACTCTTCTGACCGGCGATCTCGGCGCCATCGAACATAATTGAGCCGTCGCGCGGCGCCACGACGCCCATCAGGCTTTTCAACGTGGTGCTTTTGCCCGCACCATTGCGGCCGAGCAACGCTACCACTTCGTTGCGTTCGACACGCAGGGCCACGTCAAACAGGATGTGACTGTCCCCGTAATAGGTATTGAGACCTTTGACCTCGAGCAGACTCATTCGGCCGCCAACACCCCGTGCACGCCGCCGAGATAGGCTTCCTGCACTTTGGTGTTGCCCTTGATTTCGTCCGGCGTGCCTTCAACCAGCACCCGACCCTCTTGCAGAACGGTGACCCGTTGGGCCAGTTCGAACAGTGAATCCATATCGTGATCGATGATAATCATGGTGCGGCCGCGGGCGATCGACTTCAGCAATTGCACCGTCTCGACGCGTTCGCGCGGGCTCATACCGGCGAGCGGTTCATCCAACAGCAAGAGACTCGGTGAGGTCGCGAGCGCCAGACCGATTTCGAGGCGGCGCTTCTCACCGTAAGCGAGTTCCGCCACCTGCGCATCCGCACGTCCGCTCAGGTTGACGAGCGCCAGCGTGTGATCGACCTGCTCGGTGAGGCCACGAATGTTCTTTGGATTGCGGAACAGATCCAGCTTGAACTTTCCGCGAATTTCGGCAAGGGCCGCAATTGTCACGTTCTCACGCACCGTCAGGCGATTAAACAACTGATTGATCTGGTAACTCTTGGTCAGACCGAGTTGGCAGACATCGGTGACAGTGCGACCGGTAATATCGGTACCCTCGAAAACGATCTTGCCGGAGGTTGGCGGCACTTCGCAGGTGAGCATCTTGAAGAACGTTGTCTTGCCGGCGCCGTTAGGGCCGATGATGCCGCGCAGTTCACCGTGATCGACTGTAAAGTCGATGTCACTGTTTGCGACGACGCCGCCATAATGCTTGGTCAGTCCGGTCGCCTGGAGGATCGGGCCGGACGTGCGGTCGCTCTCGCGATGCCGTGGTGGCATTGCGGCGGCGGGCACCGGCAAAGTGGCCACCGAGGCCGAAGCGGCCACCTGCTCCAACTCACGCTGCGGACGCCTGCCACCAACGAAAGCGTAAAAATCGACAAAGCCGCCAATGATGCCGTGGCGCAAGAAGCAGACAAGAAGCACGAAGATGAGGCCAAGCGTCAGCTTCCAGGCGGCGCCGAGGCCGAGCGCGGCTTGTAGGAAATCCTGCAAAAACAGCCACACGGTGGCGCCAACCAGCGGGCCGAACAAGGTTCCGGCGCCCCCGATCGCGGTCATCATCACGAGTTGGCCGGAGGTGTCGAACACGAACGCCTCGTAAGGCATAAAACCCTGCAGCACACCGAGCAGGCCTCCGGCAATGCCTGCGTAAGCCGCGGCGACCACGAACGCGGCCAGCTTATAGCCATGAATGTTGTGACCTACTGCGGCCGCACGTAACGGATTTTCCCTGATCGCGCGAAGGATCGCACCGACTGGCGAGCGCACGATGCGCAAGGCGATAACAATGCCAATGAAGTACCAGACGGCGAGATATTGATAAAGCGACCATCCGGTCGTGAAATGAATTGAAGTGAAGCCGAGATTGAGTGTCGGCGTCGGCACGCCGGGCAGGCCGTTTTCGCCGCCGGTCCATTCCGACAAGGGATTGAACTCGAGATAAAAGAACACCTCGGCGATGGCGACCGTAATCATCGCGAAGTAGATGCCGGTTCGCCGCAGCGCGATTAGGCCGACCACGTAGCCAGTTACTGCTGCCGCCACCAGGCCGACGATCATCGCCGGTGTGACATAGGGAAATCCGACCCGCGTCAACAGATAGGCCGCGACGAAGCCTCCGGTGCCGTAGAACGCCGACTGACCGAACGACAAAAGGCCGGTGTAACCGAAAAGGATATCGAAGCCGATCCCGAACAGGCCCCACACCAGAATGCGATTGACGGTGTTGGGCGCGAAGCCGAGGTAAGGCAGCAAAATCGGCGTCAGGATCAGGCCGATTGCCGTCAGGGATTCGATCAGGAATGGTCGCTGTTTAAGCATAAGATAAAATCACCTACTCGCGGCCTTTGGTGCCTAGCAGTCCGTACGGGCGGACAACCAAGACCACGACCATCGCCGCAAAAAGCATGACGTAGGAGTAAGCGGGATCGATCATCGACGTGATGCTGATGATCTGGCCGGCGATCAATCCACCAAGCACCGCGCCGGGGAACGAGCCGACACCGCCGATCACAACCACCACGAAAGTCTGCACCAGGATCGACTCACCAACATCGGGAGCGATTGCCACGACTGGCGCGTTCACGATGCCCGCGAAGCCCGCCGCCATCGAGCCTATGCCGAACACCAGCATGAAGATTTTGTAGACATCAATGCCGAGCGAATCGACCATCACCGCATCTTCGATGCCGGCGCGCACGATCATGCCGATGCGGGTGCGGTAAAGCACGATGTAGAGCGCAATCAGCGCAACGGCAACGATGCCCAGCAGCGCGATGCGGTAGGTCGGGTAGAACATGAAGCCCAGGTTCACGATGCCGACGAGCGATGAAGGCGGCGGCATCATTTTGGACAGGCTGCCGAAAAAGAACCGGACTGCTTCGACGAATACGATCCCGAGACCGAAGGTCACGAGCAGCTGATCCTCGTGCGGACGACTGTAGAAATGGCGGATGATCACCCGCTCTACGACAATGCCGACCACCATTACGAACAGCGATCCGGCGGCCACTGCAACGAGGAATGAGCCAGTATAACTGTATGCAAGCCAGCCGGCGTAACCGCCCAGCATGAACATAGCACCATGTGCGAGGTTAAGGACGCCGAGCGTGCCGTAAATGATGGTCAGGCCGGAGGAGATCAGCGCAAGCAAGGCGCCAAGCACCAGCCCGTTGAAGCACTGCGAGATGAAGTTGCCCCAGTTTATCACGATGCCGTCCCATTCGTGCCCGCAATCGCCTCGCCCGACCTGACAGTCGGCCTCAACGATTTCTTCGCGGCAAACGATGCGTTCACGGCCGGGGCAAACATCGGCGGCCTTACGGTCGCTCGCGATTTCCGGCCGTGACGCAGAAAATCCACCCCCGCCCCAGGCGGAGGTGGATCCATTCACATCATACGTAGTCGCCGAGATTGCAGCCGAACGCGTCGGGCTTCTGCATCAATGGCGCCCCAGGCACAACTTCCAGGACTTCCCAGAAGTCTTCCTTGTTCTTCATGTCCTTCGGCGCCTTGCCGCGGACGATGACGACGGGACGAACACACTGGTGGTCCTGCGGACGATAGTGCACATCGCCAACCAACGATGGAATGGTTTCGCCCTTTTCGTACTGCTTGATGATCGCCGGCGGATAGAACGTGCCCGCCTCTTCGACCATACGGGCCCAGTGCGCGAAGCTGGTGTAGGCATTCTCCGCGCCCCACTCGGGATGGTAGCCGTATTTCTTGACGAACTCCGCGTTGAAAATCTTTGCCAGCGGATATTTGTCTTCCAGCGTCCACCAATAGTCGGTGGCCGCAAAAACGCCTGCCATCAACTCTGGACCGGCTTCCTTCGCCAGGAATGGGATCTGGTACGGGATGACCATCTTCATCTTCGGCGTGAGGCCGAACTGTTTCGCCTGCTGCACCGAGAGCACCGCGTCACGGCCCCAGTTCACATTGATGATGAACTCGGCGCCGGAGTTTGCGATGTTCGTCAGATACTGGCTGAAGTCCTGCGTACCCAGCGGCGACACCTGGTCGGTGACCTGCTGCCAACCGGCGTTCTTGGTCAGGTACTCGTTGACCGACTTGGTGACGGTGTGACCGTAGGTGTAGTCCGGCGTCATGAACGCCGCCTTCTTGTTCTTTCCAAAGGCCTTGACGAGCACCGGGCCGATCGCGTTGGCCGCGGTTTCGCCATAGAAGTTCTGGCGGAAACCATAACGCACGCAGTCCTTGCCGGTGGTGTCGTTCGAGCCGGAAATGCCGGAGACGTAAAGCACATGCTCGCGTTGCGCGAGCTTGTTGGTCGCCACCGCCACGGCCGAGGAAGTCGAGCCCGTGAGCAGCACGGCCTTGTTCTCGGTGATGGCGTGCTGGTGCGCCTGCACCGCCGTGTTCGGCTTGGCGCCCGAGTCGGCGACGACAATTTTTACTTCCTTGCCGAGCACACCCTTCTTAGTTTTCGGCGAGATCTTGCGGATCAACTCATGACCCGAATTGATGTGCTCGACGGCAAGCTGCCAGCCCTTGAGTTCGTCTTCTCCTTGCACGGCATACGTACCGGTGCGAGGCACCGCGATGCTGACTGTGACAGAACTACCCTTCGAGCCCTCCGGCCAGGTGCCGATCGGCGGCTGATCGCCGACGGCGAAGGCCGGAAGCGGGAAAGCGGACGGCAACAGTGCGCCGCCCGCCAAGCCGGCGCCGGCCTGCAACAGTGTCCGGCGCGATACTGCGCCGGAATCATGCGTGCGTGACATTTTTTCTTCCTCCCGTTGAAACAAAATTCGAGTCGCCCCCGAATTTTTTGGCTTTTATCGTTGCTCTATCGAATGCATCGAATCCCGCACCGCTGCACAACGATGCAAGTCGCCAAATACCATTTCGAGGCTGCATTGCCGACTGTGATCGGGTTCCGGTCAATGCCACTTTCGTCGATGCAGTCCGCGGAAGGTATTCGAGCATCGGCGATACGCAGTCGCAGACTGACGCTGAGTTAAACTTTCGACCAATACGTCAACATAGATAAATCGAATAATGTGATTGTATTCGCCAATGAAAGTCGCGACAGCACTCATGTCGCCCATTAACGGACCGGAACCGGCTGCCTTTACACTCGCTGTTTTCAAAGAATAGGGTGCGCCGGGGCAAAAATCGGCAATATCAGGGCGGATCGTCAATGCTTGAAAAGCTGGAATTCATGATAGCGCTCGCACGAGAGCAACATTTCGGACGCGCTGCCGAAAGTTGCGGCGTCGCTCAGCCAACTCTTTCACTCGGTATTCAAAGCCTCGAGCAGACCCTCAACACGCCATTAGTAAAACGCGCTTCCCGCTTTCAGGGATTCACGCCTGAAGGCGAACGCGTACTGCTCTGGGCTCATCGTCTCGTCGGCGATGCACGCGCAATGCGCCAGGATATCCTCGGCCTTAAGGACGGCGCGGAGTCTCATCTGCGCATCGCCGCAATTCACTCTGCGATGCCGCTTGTCGCCAAGCTCACTGTTCCCTTGCAGGCGCGCCATCCGAATATCCGCTTCACCGTTCTTGGGCGAACGTCGACAGTGCTTCTCAACATGTTGCGCCAACGAGAGATCGATGCTGGCGTCACCTACCTGAGTAACGAACCGATTGGGGATGTCAGCGCAATTCCGATCTATCGGGAAGAATATCTTTTGCTGACAACTGAGTCGGGTCCGCTCGGGACCGCAGATCGTGTCACATGGGCGCAAGCCGCCGAAACTCCTCTGTGTCTCCTGGGCCGTGACCTGCAGAGCCGGCGCATTGTAGACAGTATTCTCAGGCGTATCGGCATTGAACCAACGCCGGTATTGGAAACCGATTCCTTGAGCGCGTTGATGGCACATGTACGCGTTGGCCAATGGGCAAGCATTGTTCCCAATTCGGCTCTCGAGTCCGTTGAATTGACCGACGCGTTGCGTGCCATTCCGATTGTCGAACCCGATGTTTTCCACACGATCGGACTCGTCGTCTCTGACCGCTATCCCGTCCAACCGGCCCTCACCTCGCTAATCGAAGAAGCGAGAGCACGCGCGCCACACGGATTGCTGCCCGCCGCCTAGACAAGTCAGCCCACATCAAACGCCGATTGCACTTTGCAATAGCAGGATTGCGTTTACCTGCTTGATGCGAAGGCGTGCACATTTTCTGATTGCCTGCCGCAATCGCGTAGCTCTTAACAAACATAAAGAGCCTAAGGGGAGATATCGATCAATGGGTGTACTGTCATTCCTCGACCGAGAGCACACGGTCGCAAAACCGGGATATAGCCGCTGGATGGTGCCGCCAGCTGCGTTATGCGTTCACCTGTGCATCGGGCAAGCGTACGCCTACAGTGTTTTCAATCTGCCGATGACCAAGCTTATCGGCATAAGCCAGTCCGCGCCTAATGACTGGAAGCTCACCCAGCTTGGCTGGATATTCTCGATTGCCATTTTTTTTCTTGGCGTTTCGTCGGCGGTCTTCGGTCGTTGGGTTGAGGAAGGCGGCCCGCGCCGGGCAATGTTCACTGCCGCATTATGCTGGGCAGGTGGCTTTTTCATCTCAGCGGTAGGTGTCTATGCGCACACGCTATGGATCATCTACCTGGGTTACGGCGTGCTTGGCGGTATTGCTCTCGGCATCGGATACATTTCTCCGGTATCAACCCTGATCAAATGGTTTCCCGATCGCCCCGGCATGGCGACGGGCATGGCTATCATGGGCTTCGGCGGAGGCGCGTTCATTGCCTCACCGCTTTCGGTTTGGTTGATGAGCAAGTTCACGACCGCCACGCATGTCGGCGTTGCCGAAACCTTCATCGTGCTCGGTGTCGTATACTTCTTCTTCATGATCGTGGGTTCGATCATCGTGCGTGTGCCGGCCCCTGGCTGGAAGCCGGAAGGTTACACACCACCGGTGCAGGCGCAGAAATTGATCACCAAGAACGACGTATTCGTCTATGACGCGTTGAAGACGCCGCAGTTCTGGCTGATCTGGTGGGTACTCTGCCTTAACGTGACGGCTGGCATCGGCGTGCTCGGACAGGCCTCCGCGATGAGCCAGGAGATGTTCCCCGGGCACATCACGCCGGTGGCGGCTGCGGGCTTTGTCGGCCTGATGAGTCTTTTCAACATGGGCGGCCGCTTTTTCTGGGCCTCCACGTCGGACTACATCGGCCGCCGCAACACTTACTTCGTGTTCATGGTGCTCGGCTTCTTCCTTTACTGCCTCGTGCCGTACACCGGCTCTATCGGCAGCGTGGTCGGATTCGTCTGCGCTTTCCTGATCATCATCAGCATGTATGGCGGCGGCTTCTCAACAGTGCCTGCCTACCTGAAGGACATGTTTGGCACGCGTTACGTTGGCGCCATTCACGGCCTCTTGCTGACGGCGTGGTCGATGGCCGGCATCTTCGGTCCGGTGCTCGTGAACTACATTCGCGAGTACAACATCACGCACGGGGTGCCGAAGGCGCAGGCCTACAACACGACCATGTACATCATGGCGGGCCTGCTGGTAATCGGCTTTATCTGCAATTTCCTTGTCAAAGCAGTCGACGCGCGTTTCCACATGAAAGCGAATGATGCTCGTGCCAAGGATCCGACGACCGCGCCAGCCGCGGCTAGGGCGTAAGGAGAAACGCACATGTCGAACCAGAATCAGGAAGGCACTACAACGTTGCAACTTGCGTTGGCTTGGGGATTCGTGGGTATCCCGCTAACCCTCGGCGTTCTGCAAACGTTGATCAATGCAATGAAACTTTTCCAGTAGGACTGGAAGTTTGAAAAAGCTGCGGCGGCCCAAAAGGGCCGCCGCTTCATTTTGCGCGTCGTACAACACCCGCGACTCGTTAGCCCAGGTTCAATTCCCTGAAGAAGTCATTGCCTTTGTCGTCGATAACGATGAAAGCCGGAAAATCCTCGACCTCGATTTTCCAGATCGCTTCCATGCCGAGCTCGGGATATTCGTGCACCTCGACCTTCTTAATGCATTGCTGCGCAAGCTTTGCAGCACTACCCCCGATGGAGGCCAGGTAGAAGCCACCGTGCTTCTTGCATGCATCGCGCACCTGCGCGGACCGGTTGCCTTTGGCGAGCGAGATCATTGAGCCACCGGCAGCTTGAAATTGATCGATGTAGCTGTCCATTCGCCCCGCAGTCGTCGGGCCAAACGAACCGGAGGCGTAGCCCTGCGGCGTCTTCGCCGGACCCGCATAGTAGATCGGATGATTCTTGAAATACTCGGGCATCCCCTTCCCTGCTTCCAGCCGCTCGCGCAACTTGGCATGCGCGAGATCGCGCGCGACGATCATGGTGCCCGTCAGCGACAGCCGTGTCTTCACCGGATATTTCGAAAGCTGCGCGAGGATTTCCTTCATCGGCCGGCGCAGGTCGACTTTCACCACCTGCCCGCCGAGCTTTTCCTGGTCGACGTCGGGCAAATACTGCGCGGGGTGATGCTCGAGCTCCTCTAGGAAAACGCCGTCTTTTGTGATCTTGCCCAATGCCTGCCGGTCGGCCGCGCAGGACACGCCGAGCCCGATCGGCAATGATGCGCCATGTCGTGGCAGGCGGATCACGCGCACATCGTGGCAGAAGTACTTCCCGCCGAACTGCGCACCGACGCCGGTCGACTGAGTCATCTTCAGCACCTCCGCCTCCATCTCGAGATCGCGGAAGGCATGGCCATCCTCGCTGCCCTTGGTCGGCAGTTCGTCGAGATATTTGGTTGAGGCAAGCTTCACGGTCTTCATCGTGAGTTCCGCAGACGTGCCCCCGATGACGATGGCGAGATGATAAGGCGGGCATGCAGCAGTGCCCAACGTAAGCACTTTTTCTTTTAAAAAAGCGAGCATGCGGTCAGGCGTGAGGATCGACGGCGTGGCCTGAAACAAAAACGCCTTGTTGGCCGAACCGCCTCCCTTGGCGATGAATAGAAGCTTGTAGGCATCCTCCCCTTCCGCATAGATCTCGACCTGCGCCGGCATGTTGGATTTTGTATTTTTCTCCTCGAACATGGAGATCGGCGCGAGCTGCGAATAGCGCAGATTTTTTTTCAGGTAGGCGTCTCGAGCGCCCTCAGCAAGCGCGGCCTCGTCGTCGCCCGCAGTGAAAACCATGCGGCCCTTCTTGCCCATGATGATGGCCGTACCGGTGTCCTGGCACATCGGGAGCACACCGCCGGCGGCGATATTGGCGTTCTTGAGAAAATCGTAGGCGACGAATTTATCGTTATCGGATGCCTCTGGGTCGTCAAGAATCCTGCGCAACTGCTTGAGGTGCGCGGGCCGCAACAAATGATTGATATCGGTAAACGCGGTCTCCGAGAGAGCGCGCAACGTTTCGCGCTCGATCATCAGCATGTCCTTGCCCATCACCTTTTCGACTTTGACACCACCGACATCGAGCTTTCGGTAAGGCGTCTGGTCCGGCCCCAGCGGAAACAGCGGTGTGTGGTTGTAAGGTGAAACGACCGGGGCAGGCGCGCTCATGAAAATCTCCAGAATGGCCATTTTGCAGGGTCATAACCCCGCCTTGTGCCGATGAAAAGCCATTCGATCCGCACATCTGTTAGACTCGCGGCGGGTAGCGCTCAGGAGCGGGAAAAGACAAACAAGAAGAGGAGAGCCGCAAGCTATGCCTAATCCTCGGAGATAACGCCGCAGGTGTCGGAAGGTGTGGCCGCTGGCTCCCCATCAGGAGCTATGATGAATGGAGTCGTGAATTGCCGGCGCAGACCGTTGCCAGAATCGCTTCGAGCCTGCACTGAGCCGAGTTGCATCGGCCAGCAGCTTCGGGCCCGATCTGCTGTCCGTCCCACGGTATGGCGGCACCGGTGCAGGGCCTAAGCACGTCGTTGTTCCAAAGAAGCACAGCAAAACCGGTCGGGGATGAACCGAAATTTTTACGGCCGTTGATATTGACGTTACTTGGCTCCTGGAAAAGGAGTATGCAGATTCAACGCGCGCAGGGTGATTCCCCATGCGAGACTTGGCTTTCATGTTGGCCCCAGTGGCGCTGGTGATTTATTTCATAGTCTATCCGGATCAATTCAGCGCTTTTCTGAATTGGGCCGGCCGGTTCGTCCACTAGACTGCGCCTCACCGTTGCCCGATGCCTGAAAGTGCGGCCGGATTGTCCGTGGAGTGCCGGTTCAACGGAGCCGCCGGATTGACCTGCAGCCCTTCATCTGTCATCGCCGTCGTCGTCATCGCTTCTATTCCGAAATGCCACGAAAATCATTCCGCGTCGGCCGTTCGATTACCGGTCTAGGTCTTTTCGCTGTCAGGCCGATCAAGAAAGGCGAAAGAATCGTCGAGTATCGCGGCCCACGCGTGAGCGCCGAGGAAGCAGGACGACTCGAGCGGCGCGGGAATCGCTATCTCTATGAGATCAATGCGGACGTCACCATTGACGGCTCGCCACGTAGCAATATCGCACGCTACGCCAACCACGCCTGCAACCCGAATGCCGAGACCTACACTTACGGTGGGCGCGTGTTCATCCGGGCATTGCGTAACATAAATCCCGACGAGGAAATCACATACGACTATGGCAACGATTATCTCAAATACGTCATCGGCCGCTCGAATTGCCGATGCAGGCGTTGCCGCCGACGCCGCGCCCGCAAACAGCGGGAGGCGCGTGCCGCAAAAAAGCGCCGTGCTATCAGGCTCGGCCGATTGCGACGCACCAGTCGATAGCCTAGAGCCGCAAGCACCCACCACAGATGTTCCGCAGGCCCGCTATTCGATTTTGACGCTGCCCACGAAAGTTTGCTCGTGCTAGGCAGTGACCTCTTCCCCCGGGGCCCTCTCCTTGACCTCCAACAGCCTCGAACGAGCCGGTGGCCGCACCGATCGTATTTCGCTGGGCATCCTGTTCATGCTGGGTGCGACGGTGATGTTTGCGGTCTCAAGCGCCCTGTCAAAATGGCAGGTGGCCGAATATTCCTTCGTTGAGGTCCTGTTCTTCCGCGCCAGCGCGTCGCTGGCGACATGTGCCGTGCTGATCCTGCCACGGACGGGCCTCACGGTGCTGCGCACAAACCGTCTGGGCGATCATGTCGCACGCAGCGCGACGCAGGCGGCCGCGCAAAGCCTGATCATCATCGCCTTCGGATTGATGCCGCTGGCCGGCGCCGTTGCCATCAACTTCTCGTCGCCCCTCTTTGCAACCTTGTTCGCGGCGATATGGCTAAAGGAGAAGGTCGACTTTGCGCGGCTGGCCGTGCTTGCAGCTGGCTTTCTTGGCGTCTTGCTGGTGGCAGCTCCAGGCGCCGATAGTTTCCGTCTCGGCGCCATGTTCGCGCTTGCCAACGCCGTGCTGTTCGGCAGCGTTACAGCGGCCGTGCGCGGCATGACGACGACGGAATCCGCTGAAACCCTCACCATGTATCAGATGATCTTTCTCACGTTGTTTTTTACGCTGGCATTGCCGTTTTTCTTCGCCTGGCCCGCTCCGGTTGATACCGCCGCATTGATCGGCAACGGCATCATCAATGCCGTCGGCCAATACTGGTGGACCCGGGCGTTATCGCTTGCTCCGCCTTCTGCGGTCGGTCCATTTTATTATTTCATGCTGGTCTGGTCGGCTGCACTCGGCTTTATTTTCTGGGGAGACGTGCCGACGCTGACACTTCTGGGCGGCTCGGCGATCGTGGTGGGTTCCGGTTTGTTTCTGCTGTGGCACGAAACCAGCAGAAAGCCCCTGCCCGCTGATGAGTCTCTGTAATTCGGCAATTCTGGGAGAAGTCCATGAGCCTGAACATCCGACGCGTCGTCACCGGACACGATGAACACGGCCGTGCGAAAGTGCTGATCGACGAGACAGTCAAGAATGTTACATCGCAACGTCCTGGTGCGCTTTACAGCGTGATCTGGTCCAGCCAGGGCTTCCCGGTCGATAACGACGGCGAGGTCGACCCCTCCAGCGAGAAGATCGGAACGACGATTCCAAACGGAACAGTGTTTCGGATCGTCAGTTTCGCTCCTGGTGTAGCGCCGCGCAATCACCGCACTGACTCGATCGACTATGCCGTCGTGATAGCCGGCGAGATCGACATGGACCTGGACGGCACAAGCGTCCATCTGAAGGCCGGCGATGTGCTCGTGCAGCGTGGCACAATTCACAACTGGATTAATAAAGGCAGCGAACCCTGCGTGATTGCATTCACGTTGATATCGGCAAAGCCGGCGACCGCCGGCGGCAAGGCGCTGGCGGCGCAAGGATAGTCTCGCAGTCAACCATCCAATTCCGGATACCGACGAAAAATCCCCATTTCGTTGAAGGCGAGCCGCCGCGGTGACCCGAGGTAGGATTTGATGCGCGGATGCTCTGAAACCTTGTCTCGAACAGAGACCACGCCAGGCACCTTTCGCTCGATATCTTTCATTGCCCTTGGGAAGGCGTAACGCAGCCCTTCGATCAACTGAAACATCGATAAATCTGCATAAGTCGCTTTGCGACCAAGCAAATAAGGTCCTTTGCTCTTCCTCAACACGGTCTCAAAATAACCGAGATATTTTGGCGCGCGCTCGCTGAGGAAGTTTCCGGTATAGCGCTTCGCTTCCGGCATCTGGTCCTCGTAATAAAGGCCCGAACCCACCGGATGGTGTGTGTCATGGATTTCTTTCACGAAATCCGTGACGGTCAGCTGGAGTTGATGAAGCCATACTCGTCCGATTTCGTCCCGGGGGGCAAGTTTCAGGCGAGGTCCGAGATAGAAAAGGATATTGGCGACCTGCGCGATCACGAGCTTGCCCGCTTTCAGAAAAGGCGGGGCGAACGGCGGATGTTTGTCGCGCCCACCCTTCATCATCGCAAGCATGCGGTCCGTGCCACCCGCTTTACGGGCCACATCGTCGTAGGTAGCGCCCGCATCTTCGAGCGCAAGGCGCACAAACTCGCCACGTCCCTGGATTTCCGGCCAATAGAACAATTGATAACGCATAAGAGCACCATTCGCGCGCCATTGCCGTGCTTGCCCTGACACACAGGCGCGCGCCGATCCCATTGAAGCAAGACCACGGGGGTCGGCACAAGCCGCCACGGTCGTCTTCGTTCCGAAATTGATAATCCCGCTAGCCGGCGTGAACGAGGCGTACGCTTTTCTCGCCGCCGACGACGCAATTTCGGCCGGCCGCTTTCGCCTCATAGAGTCGTCTGTCGGCAACATCAGACAGCGTTTCGTAATCTCTCCCGTCGCGCGGGCAATGGGCGATGCCGATACTGACAGTAAGCCGGCCTTCGGCCTCGCTGCCGCTGGACGCAACGCGTCGCCGAATGCGCTCGCCCAGGGTCAACGCATCATCGATATTAAGGCCGTCGGCAATAACGACAAATTCTTCCCCGCCGAACCGATAAATGAAGTCGGACATCCGCACAGTCGCAATGACGTCGAGCACGGTCCGCTTGAGGATTCTGTCACCCGCGCCGTGACCGAACCGATCGTTCAGGTGCTTGAGATGATCGATATCGATGAGCAGCAGCGCGAGCTGTCGACCCGCGGCGGCGGCATGCTCGACCGCCCGGCGGCCATGCACCTCGAGTGACTGCCGGTCGAGCGCGCCTGTGAGCGAGTCGCAGCCGGTACGCGCGAGGAGATTCTCGTAACGCTCGCGATAGGTCAGCGTGTCGAAAACATCCCATATGCGCGGGGCTTCCGCGTGACGCCTGAGCGGCCGCTCGAAATACATGAGGTAGAAGCCGGCAAGAACCGAATAAAGCGCGACTGCCGCCATTTTGGCAAACCAGCCACCGACCAGGACATCAAGGCCCGCACCGGTGAGCATGTGCAGTCCGACGAAGAATGCAGCTTGATCGAATGTGAGCACCAGCGCTCCGCATAAGGCAATGCGCGGAAATACATGGTCGCCGAACCATGTTCTTGAACGCTCATAAAGCAGAATGATGAGAAGACAGTCGAAGAACAGAATTGCCGTTCCCCACACCATCAGAGCGCCCATCTCGTTGAGAAAGGCGAAATCCGCGGCACGCCCGGGCACGAGCGCAGCCGGTATGTGGTGACGCATGACGAAGGCAAGTGCGAACAAAAGCACGTTGCCGAACAAGAGACCGTAGATCGGCTGCCGTACGACAACTGCGTCCTCGCGGATGTAGAGGAGCAACAACATCATCAGCTTGCCGGTAAAGAGCACCGTCGAACCCGGCGAGCTGACGATGTCAAACGGCAGTGAGACGTAAAGAATGCTGGCGAGATAGGTCTCGAGGAAATGCATCACGCCGAGGGTGCAGAAAAACGCACCGAGCCCCAGGCGTGTTCGTGCCCTCAGGAGTGCAGCCAACGCAACGAAGTAAAGAAGTGCGTCTCCAAAAAGGAGCAATACGTTTTCGATTTGCGGCATCGCCCTATTGTGCCTCCGGCCGCCCAGTTCGGCACAGAGGCTCCCCCACTCGTTGTTTCCCCCGGCAAATCACGCAAAGCACGGCCGAAATCAGTAGTTCGATACCACGACCGTTTTATGGAAAAAAGCAGAAACGCCGGCGAAGCGGAAAATACCCACTTCGCCGGAGTCGGTACCCAAAATAATCCTGCTAATTTACGGCAAAGCAATACAGCAACCCATCGCCTCCAGTGCTACGGAGGTCCGCCTGCGAGCAGCCGCCATCCGGCCCGCGCGAAGGGTGCGACGAGTTCCAGGACTTGGACGGTTCGTCATCGCGCAGGCCTTGCCGATCGGCGTGTCCGACCATGACCGCGCCTTGCGTGCTGCTCGTGTAATTCTTGCAGGTGCGATCATCAGTTCCGGCGAAAGCGGTGCCGTCGGGCTGCGAACCGGTAAGAATGTCATGCTTGTTCGGCGTGTCCCCCCTACCGTTGTTCACTTCGCCTTTTTCACTGAGTGCCGTCTGCTTGGTTAGATTGTTGGCTCCATGCAGCTCTGCAACGTCCTTTGCAATCGTTACACCTTTTGCATTGACCCAGGGTCCCCTACCAATCCGGTCACGCGCATTTACTGCGCCGGCACCTTGCGTGGAGAGATAGGCATGCCACGTCTTCGCACCGGCCCCCACCGATGCCGCGAGCTGCTGGCAATGACGATCGGCGCCGGCCAACCCACCAAGGTCAGCACCCTTGCCTGGTCCAACGCTCGTTAGAAAGAACGACATATTTGATTGTTGAGCGTCGGCGGAGGCGGAGCAAACTACCATTGCGCAAGCCGCCAACGACGCGCCGAGTCGAAACTTCATTACTAATCCTCCCGCTATCGGCAGGACCCGTTGCCCCGCCATCGGGAGACACAACAACAATATTGATGGATGTATTCCGGGCAATCACGAGTCGTTGATCGGCCGTTTAGCCGGCGGACTTGCCCGAATATTGCGTGTCGGTCACAGGCTCGAGCCAGGTGACATGTTCGCCACCCTGAGCCTCCTGCATCGCAAGATGTTCCATCGCATGCTCGGCGGTAGCACCGTGCCAATGTTTCTCACCCGGCGGAATCCAGACGGTGTCGCCGGCACGAACCTCGCGCACCGGGCCGCCCCAGGTCTGAACACGGCCAATACCGGACGTGATGAAAAGGGTCTGTCCGAGCGGATGGGTATGCCAAGCCGTTCGGGCACCGGGCTCGAAGCGGACCCATGCAGATCGAATACGCGCCGGATCGGGCGCCTGAATAATAGGGTCCTGCCAAACCGTTCCGGTGAAACTCGGCGGTCCCATTCGGCGGGAGGGACGCGACCCGCAAGCAATAATATCCATGGTCATATCTCCCCTCTTGTCACAATGTCCCCGTGTCCACGCTCGAATGCAACACTTTAAAAGTGACACTTTAAATGTATTGGACGAAAAAAGCCCGGCGTATCCCGCCGGGCTTTTGCTTCAAGACTGCAATACGGTCAGACCGGCTGCAAATTGCCGGCGGCCTGCTTCCCGCGCTCGGTGACGATTTCGAAGGTAATTTTCTGACCCTCGACCAACGAGCGCATTCCAGCACGCTCCACGGCCGTGATGTGCACAAAAACGTCTTTCGAACCATCGTCCGGCTGAATGAAGCCGTAGCCTTTTTGAGTATTGAAAAATTTCACAGTTCCGACAGGCATCAAGAGTTTCCTTTCACGCTTTCCTGTTGAACGCCGACGCGTCATCGCGTTGGCGGTCACAAGCCAAGTTTTTGGGAGTTCACTTGAGGCGTAGCCCGAAACTGGGAGCGTGGCAGCAAGTTAAGGCCGAAAACCAGGTTGCGGGCGGCGACATAAACGTATTTCGCTGCAAGGTCAACGGTTCTAAGCGTGATCAGCGCCGTCGAATAACGTTTTATGAATTTGTAAAGGCTACTTGTTACAGTTGCCTGCCGCCGATCCGCAACAATTAACAGAACCTGAACGCTGTAAGGCCGTTCGACTCAATGTGACGCCCGCGGGGCACCATGCGCGGAGACAAACGCAAGACGCGACGCCACCGGTTACACCGTGCTGCCTGGCTCATGCCGGAGGCCGGACAGCGATGCGAATGCATCATTACCAACATTTCGAGCAACGGGGCGCATATCAACATCCCCGACTCGGAAGCGATCCCGGACACTTTCCTGTTGCTGCTCGCCGAGAACGGATCGACCCGCCGGCGTTGTCGGGTGATATGGCGCAAGCCGCGGGAGATCGGGGTAAAGTTTGATTCATGGCTTGACGAACGTGTACGTGCAAACGCAAGGCCCATGGCAGACGTCACTTCCTCCACTAACAAGGTCGTGGAAAACGTTTAAGAATCGTCGTGAAAGATCAGTTCTATGTTTGCTGGATCGCGGAAAGCAGCCACTTGCCGCCGGGGGCACGCATGAACGTCCACAATTCAGTTGTTTGCGTGGGCGAACCACCCTCAACTGCGCGACCGGTAACACGGTCGACCATCCGATCGGCCAGCGCGAATCGCATAGCAACGGTTGCATATTCGACCTGACCTTCACGCCAGGACTCGGCCAGATCGCCCTGTTCGAGCCGAACGCCGTCAATCTTGTTGACAAGGCCGCGACCGGCATTCTCGGCGAGCTGTTCTGAAAAATAGGACAGCATCTCAGGCGTCACCTTGGTCCGCAGCGCGTTGATGTCTTCGGCTGAATAGGCCGACTGAATTTCGCCAAGCAAGCTCTCAAACGCGTCGTAATCCGCTTTGCCGATCGTAAGCGGTTCGCCGGACGAAGCTTGGCCGACGACCATGCCACCAAGACCGCTAAAAGAATGACCGGTCGCGCGATGCCCGCCGGCATAAGCGGGCACAGGCATTTGCTTCCGCTGCCACCACGCGAACAGCATTCTCGCGATAATTACAATGAGGACGATTTGCAGCATCAGTCCGAGGACGGAAGCAAGACCAGCCATCCCGCCGAAAAACCCGTGCCCGAATAAAAGGCCGAACAAGCCCGCACCAAGGAAACCCGCCGCTAGACCGCCCAACAATCCGCCCCCGAACAGTCCCGGTCGGGTCGATGCCTGACCTACCGTATTTGCAGCACGTGGTTGCGTTATCGTTCGTTGAATCGGCGCAGCTGTGGTCGGCGCAGTACGCGTAACGGGTGGCGCGGAGAAGGTGCGCATGCCGCGGCTCCCAGCCGAGAAGCCCCCACCCGCACGAGCGTTGGCATCGGCGGCGACAAGCGCAAGTCCGGCAGCAACCGTCGCAAAAACGATCAGCAATCTGTAGCGGATCATCACGTAGCTTTCCCCCACATCATGGGCGCGTAGAATATGTACGCGGCCGCCAATTTGTAAGGGCTGAAATCAAGCCAGACCGCGGCGAATTGCCCAGCATCTCACGTGAATATTATGGGGCGGCAATGGAACGTCCGCGCATCCAAGCATTTGCTTCTTCGTCCGATAAGGAGACTCGGCTTCGATAAGGAGACTCGGCCATGAAATATATGCTCGCCATTGCCTTGGCTCTGAACACGGCTGCTGCAGTTGCGAAGCCCGCGCCCGTCGATCCGTCATACCTGCCCGATCCAATGGCCCACATTCGCAGGAACATGGAATTGTCGACCAAGCCGTCTGCGGACACGCCGGAACGCGAGTACTTTCAAGGTCCGGCGGATTCTCACTCCGGATTTTGCCGGTTCGAGCCAAGCATGTTTGCCAAGGTTCGCCTCACGCAATCCTGCCGCTAGAGGCCATTGGGTCCGCCCGCCGCCCCAATTTGGGAACCTTGCTCCGAGCAGATCGTTGTTGCAGCGGATTCTTCAAGCTTGGCAACCGCGGTCGTGACTTGCCGACCGCAATCCATGGGGCACAACTATGCTTGGTACAATACTCATCATTCTGCTCATCCTCGCGCTCATCGGGGCGATCCCGCGCTGGCCGTACAGTAGCGGCTGGGGCTATGGACCGTCCGGTCTGTTTGGCGTGCTGCTTATCGTCGTGATCATTCTCGCCCTGACCGGGCGCGTGTAGCGACGATCACTGCACCAGCGTTTTTTTGACTTCGGCAACCAGCTGCTTGAGCGTAAAAGGCTTGGCGAGGAACGCGTACTGCTCCTGACTGGGCAGGTTTTTACTGAACGCCTCCTCGGCATAACCGGAGACGAAAATAATCTTCACGTTCCGGTCACGTTGGCGAAGCTCCTTGAGCAATGTCGGTCCATCCATTTCGGGCATGACGACGTCCGACACGACAAGGTCAACGTGACCGTGTTTGTCGAAGGTCTCGATGGCTTCCATGCCGTTGCTCGCTTCCAACACTGTATACCCGCGGGAGGACAAACCGCGCGCATTGAGCGCGCGCAGCCCTTCCTCATCCTCGACCAGCAAAATTGTGCCCTGCCCCGTGAGATCTGCAGTCGCGGCCCGCGCCATTGAGTGCGCAGCCGACATGGCATCGGCGATTGCAGGAGAGTCCGCTGCCGGAATCTGCGCGAGAACTTCCTCCGCGCCCGGAACATGGCGCGGAAGGAAAATGCGAAACGACGTCCAGCCTGATTCCGACTCCGCGTAGATGAATCCACCCGTCTGCTTGACTATTCCATAAACCGTCGAGAGTCCCAGTCCGGTTCCTTTCCCGACTTCCTTGGTGGTGAAGAATGGCTCAAATATCTTGTCGATGATCTCCGGCGGAATGCCAGTACCAGTGTCACTGACTTCAACCAGCACATAGTCCGCTTTGGGCATGCCCTTGTAATCGAACTTGGCGCATTCGTCGGCGCCGACATTGGCGGTGCGGACTGTGAGCCTGCCACCATCGGGCATGGCGTCGCGCGCGTTGACGGCGAGATTCACAATCACCTGTTCGAACTGTGAAATATCTGCTTTCACCGGCCACAGATCGCGCCCATGTACGATTTCGAGCGCAACTTTTTCGCCAATCAGACGCTTGAGCAGCATTCCCAGGTCGCTCAAGGTTTCGCCGAGATCCAGCACCTGCGGACGCAATGTCTGCTTGCGTGAGAATGCCAGTAGCTGGCGTACGAGCGCCGCGGCCCGATTGGCATTTTGTTTGATCTGCATAATATCCTTGAACGAAGGATCCGTCGGCTTGTGGGCGTTGAGAAGAAAATCAGTCGCCATCATGATGGCTGACAGCACATTGTTGAAATCGTGGGCAATGCCGCCCGCGAGCTGTCCAACCGATTCCATCTTCTGCTGTTGCTGAATTCTATTCTCGAGCGTGCGTTGCGCCGTCGTTTCCAGTGCGTAGACGATGGCGGCTTCCCCGTCGCGATCTTGCTCCTCGATGGCCAGGACGAAGAAATTCGCCCAGCGTTCGGCGCTTCCGGTCAAGGCCGCCTCGACCGGCGCGATATCACTCTGCCCCTCGGCAGCTTTGCGGATCGCGGCTTCCAGCACGGGTCGGTCGCGCCCGACGACCACCGAAAGGATAGAGCGGTCGTCCCTCTTGAGGAGCCCTTCGAACGCACTCGCGAATCGCGCATTGCTGCGCGCAATACGGCCCGTCTTGTCAACAGTCGCAATGGCCATCGGTGTGTTCTGAAAGAATCGCATGAAGCGGACTTCGGCCGCGCGTTGCGGATCGCTGCCGTCGCCTCTTGCCCGATTGAGCACCAGCGTGCGCGACGCGCCAGCTGCGCCGTCGGCACCGAAGGCGACTTTGTGAAACAGCCGCACGGGCACTGGCTTGCCGCCCCGGGTCTTGAGGTCAAAGTCGAGCACCTCGGTCCTCACTTCACCTGGGGCCGCACTGAATGCGGTGAGCAGCGCGGCGCCTTCTCCCGCGACGATGTCGGCCAGTTTGAGCGAGCCGGTGCCGACCTGAGCGAGATCATGGTCGAGCCATGACGCGAGCGTCGCATTCAGGTAGACGATGTCGCCTGCCGCATCGACCGAGAAAAATCCCGCCGGGGCGTGGTCGAGATAGTCGATGGCATATTGCAGCTCCTGAAACACATTTTCCTGACGCTCGCGGTCCCGCGTCACATCGGCGATCGACCACACTGTCGTGCGCGCATCGCGGCGTCTCTCACCGAGCGGCCGCACACGCATGCGCAGCCACCGGGCGCCCTCGCCTGCTATTCCGGTGACCCTGACCTCTTCCTGCAGCCGCCGTCCTTCACGCGCGGCCTTGAGAAGTCTGTAGATCGACTCCGACACGTCCGGGTCGCCGATGAAGACGCGTTCGATCGGCCGAACGTCCCGCATGTCTGTTGCGCCGATCAGATCAAGGTAGGTCGCGTTTGCGTACAGGACGCGACCGCTGTGGTCGGTCACCAGGATCCCGTCGAATGCGCCGTCGACCACGGCCTTCAGCAAGGGATTTCCCTGATCTTTGCCCGCAAATCGCAGGATCCCTGTCGCCGCCGCAAACAGCGCGAGCACACCGATCGTTCCGAGGGTCGCGAGCAGCGCAAGGACGTAGGCTTCTACGTAGTCACGGCTGACCCACGTCAGACCGCCGGCGGCGCCGATCAGGGCCAGCGCCACCAGAAGCAACAGACCAATCGAACCGCCGCTCGAGCCCTCCTGGCTTTTGTCAAACGCCTTGCGCTCGTGCGGGTCCGCACGCTCTGCCACTTGCGCCGGCGCTGACGGATCGTGACCTGCCATGGACCCTGAGTGCCTTAAGGCGCCCTGTCGGCGCAAGGGGCGGCGCGGGCGTTTTCCTGCATTTAAATATCGTTTTTAGCGCCTGGGCGAGATCGTCCGTCGCAGCCTCATTACGTAGCCGATCACTTCGGCAACGGCCTTATAATGCTCGGGTGGAATCTGCTGATCGATTTCCACGGTAGCATGCAACGCGCGGGCGAGCGGCGGGTTTTCCACGATCGGAACCGAGTGCTTGCCGGCAACCTCCCTGATCTTGAGGGCAAGGGCATCCACACCTTTTGCAACGCACACCGGGGCATCCATCCCTCGTTCATATTCAAGGGCGACCGCGTAGTGTGTCGGGTTTGTGATGACAACGGCGGCTTTGGGGACCGCTGCGATCATACGTCGGCGCATCCGGATTTGTCGGACCTGCTTCATCTTGCCCTTGATGGCCGGATCGCCTTCGGTCTGCTTGAATTCCTCCTTCAATTCCCGCAGCGACATCTTCTGCCGCTCGTGCCACTGCCGGTATTGGAACAGGTAGTCAGCCGCGGCCACAAAAGCGAGCATGGCGACCACAGCGCCGAGCATCTTGAGCGCCAGCGTCAAGGAGACTGGTATGATCGCTGCAGCATCACTTCGCGTTAGCGCCTCCAGCCGTCCTCGCTCAGGCCACATAAGCACCGTCATCACTGTGCCGACGACCGCCAGCTTGACGAGGCCTTTTCCCAGATTGACCAGCGCCTGTCTGGAAAAGATGCGCTTGAGCCCGGCAAGCGGGGAGACCTTGGAAAGTTTCGGCGCCAGGACCTCATAGGACCATACCAGGCGATGCTGGACGACGTTGCCGGCTATGGCAGCAACGATCAGAAGAAGAAACGGGACGGCGACGGCCACCGCCATCTCACCGCCGATTTTCAGAAATAGGCGCGGCAAGGCCGGTCCATCGACGCTGATACTGTAGGAATTGGCAATGAGCCCACGCATCGTGGCTGCGAGATCCCGGCTCATCGGACCGGAAAACGCCATCAACATGAGTGCTGCACCCGCAATCACGAACCAGGTGTTTACCTCCTGGCTTTTGACTACGTCGCCGCGTTTGAGCGCCTCTTCAAGCCGCTTCTGGGTAGGTTCTTCTGTTTTATCGAATTCGCCGGTTTCTTCCGCCATGCAGGCTCCTAGTCAGGCGCGCGGAGCAAGATCGGAGACGACACCATTCAGATAGTCCACAAAGGTGCCCATCATGGTGCCGATCACGATCAGGAGGAGCAGCAGGCCCAGAATGATGGACAGAGGCAGCCCGATGAAGAACACCTGCATCTGCGGAATCAGGCGTGACAATATTCCGAGACCGAGATTGAACAGCAGCCCGAACACCAAAAACGGCGCAGACAACTGAATGCCGATGCGGAATGCTGTCGCTACGATGCGTGTAATGTGTTGTGCCGCATCTCCCATAAGCGGCAATTCGCCTGGCTGAAAGATCAAGTAGCTGTCATTCATGGCCGCAATGACGAGATGATGCATGTCCGTCGCAAAAACCAATGCAACGCCAAGCAAGGTCAGGAAATTTCCGACAAGAACTCCCTGTTCATTTTGTGTCGGATCGACGGCGGTGACAAACCCAAGGCCGAGTTGCTGGGCAATGACGGAGCCCGTGACCTGCAGGGCGGAAATCGCGAGTCTCGCCGTCAGGCCGAGCACTGCACCAACGATGATCTCCTGAAAAAGAAGAACGAGGACCGGACCGATCGCCTTAAGGTCGATCGCGTAGGCCTTCTGATGCGCCGGAAGCAGTATTGCGGTGAGTACCAGCGCAATACCAAGCCGTACCCGCGAAGGCATCGTCTGCTCGCCAATGCCGGGTAGCAGCATCACCATTGCGCCCACGCGTGCAAACGCGAGCAGGAATGCGGCCGCGAGCGCCGGTAAAAATGAGATGTCGACCCGCATCGTGGCTAACCACTGACGATGCGCGCAGCAATTCGTAGCATCTCAGCGTGCAGCTTCTCTGCCATGAACGGCAACGCAATCAGCAGTGAAAGAAAGATCGCGAGGATCTTCGGAACGAAGGCGATCGTCATTTCCTGGATTTGCGTGAGAGCCTGCAGCAGCGAAATGGCAACACCAACGGCAAGGCCGACCAGCATGACAGGGCTTGCAACGACGATAAGCGTGATGATTGCATCGCGGGAGACGTCGAGAACTTCCGGACCCGTCATTGTTCAATACCTAGATCGGCATCTTCATGATGTCTTCGTAGGCCTGAATGACGCGGTCGCGCACGGCCACTACCGCATCGATTGCGACTTCCGTTTCGGAAACGGCAGTAACGACGTCGACAATGTTGGCTTTTCCATTGGCCGCAGCCCGCGTTTGGGCGTCAGACTTGCGGCCCATTTCCACGACTGAGCCGACAGCATCTTTAAGCGCGGAAGCAAAACTCGTCTCGCCTTTCGCCTCCGCAGGTTGCCGGATGACGGCCAATGACGCTGAATCGGAGGCGATACGCGCGACACTGGCATAAGTGCTTGCAGCAGCGAGCGGTGTGGGCATCGTTACGGTGCCTTTCAGGTTTTGAGAATATCGATGGTGCGTTGAATCATGCGTCGTGTGGCGCTGATGACGTTGATGTTGGCTTCGTATGAGCGTTGGGCCTCGCGCATATCCGTCATTTCAATCAGCGGGTTGACGTTGGGATATTTGACGTTGCCGTTGCCGTCGGCAGCAGGATGTCCCGGTTCGTGCTTGATCCGGAAAGCCGACGAATCGGTCTTCACCCGACCCAATTCAACGACCCGCGTGTCGAGCGTGCGGTCAAGCTCGCTTCGAAAGGTCGGAATCTTGCGGCGATAAGGATCGCCTCCTGACCGCTGCGGCGTGGAATCCGCGTTTGCGATATTTTCCGAAATGATGCGCATGCGCCCTGCCTGGGCACGCAGGCCGAATGCGGCGATCGTAAGGGTCTTGATGAAATCCACGATCGTTCTCCTGAAACAGACTAGCGCTTGCCAAGGGCGGTCTTGATGAGGTTGAGGCTGCGCGTGTACAGGGCGGTCGCCGCCTGAAAGTCCATCTGATTGGACGCCACCTTCATCATTTCCTCTTCGAGATTTACGGCGTTGCCGGCGGGCCGCACCTCGTATATCCGCGCGTTTCCATTTGCGAACGGTGACTGACTGAGCCCGACGCCCTCAATATGGCCGCTATCAGTGCGCGTGAGCGAGATGCCCGAAACCATCGTGGATGTGTTACGCGCCGGGTCATCGAATTTCAGAGGCGCAAGATCGTGCGCGCGGAAATTCGGCGTGTCGGCGTTGGCAACGTTTTCGGCAAGCAAACGTTGTCGCGCCTGGGACCAGTCGAGCCTGGTGCGCAACATCGACAGGATTGGAATATCGGTAATCGCCATCACCCTCTCCTCGACAGGCCCCCGCAGCGGCAGAGACCGCGCTAGGCAGACTTTGCCGGGCGGATGGTTAACGGGGGGTAAAAGGAGCAGCCGGGAGATTCCGCTTCAGGTGGCCGGGCCGGATAAATCGCCGTAATTCCGGGCCAACCTTAAATTGCCACTTTATTTGTTAATCCTCTGTTAGTATTCAGGTCGGCAAATAGTGCCTAGCGTAATTAACCATTCGTCGATTCTCTGTGAACGCTAGCGGGAAAACGGAGCGCATTGATGTTTGAGAGCTTGTTTGGCGCCGAGATGCCGCTGGCTGCCAGGTTTTTCATCGCCTTCTTGGTCGTGCTCGCCCTGATTGGTCTCACCGCCTGGCTGGTGCGTCGCTTTGGAGCAAACCGTCTTGGAAGTGCGTCACGCGGACGGCAGCCGCGACTCGCTGTAATCGACGCAGCCACCGTTGACGGACGGCGCCGGCTGGTCCTGATCCGCCGCGACAACATCGAACATCTTCTGATGATTGGCGGACCGACCGACCTCGTCGTCGAACCAAATATTGTGCGCGCCCTTGCGGCCCGCGACGTCGCACGCGGCACTCCTGCCGGCGAAGCAGCAGCCCGCCAAGCACCGACGATGGAGAATGGCTGGCCGTTGCAGCCCGCGACCGAACCGACGCCTGCGTCGCGTCCCTATCGTTCCCCGGCTACTGAAGACTCATGGCCCGAACCCGGCCGTCCTCGCCCGTCTGATAGCCTCGCCTCTGAACTGTCAACGCGGCTCAATCCACCCGACGTAGCTGGCCCTGCGGCACGCCCGGAAACGCCGGCGCGCACCGTAACGCCTTTGCACGAGCCCTCGGCGCAGGCCGACCATAATCTCGCGGAAATGGCGCACCAGCTCGAAGCGGCCTTGAGGCGTCCATCACCGGCCGAAGGCCGGCCCGCCGTCACCGATCCCCTGGCTGGAGCGACTACGCCAGCCAAAGGCGCCGATATCACGGCGCGCTCGCCCCAGCGCGAATTGCGTGCGCGCGTCGAGCCAAAGTTTGAATCGAAGCCTGAGCCAAAATTTGATTTCAAGACCGAGCCGAGGACGGAGCCTCCTGCCACGCCCGGAAAAAATCTGTACGAAAATCTCGAAGAGGAGATGGCCAGTTTGTTAGGCCGTCCTCCGGGAAAATCTTGACAGGTGCTTCCGACCGCCGTGTCCGTCTGACGACGGTGGCGGTCGGGGTAGCAGGGATCCTCGCAGCGCTGACTACAACGGCCGTCGCGCAGGATATCAGTGTCAATTTTGGTCAAGGCAATGGGCTGACCGAACGCGTGATCCAACTGATTGCGCTGTTGACGGTGCTTTCTCTAGCGCCGTCAATTCTGGTCATGATGACGTCCTTTACCCGCATAGTGGTCGTTCTGTCGCTGCTACGCACCGCGCTGGGCACCGCCACCGCTCCGCCGAACGCCGTTATCGTGTCGTTGGCCCTGTTCCTGACCGCCTTCGTCATGGGCCCGGCACTGCAGCGAACGTACGATTCTGGGATTCGGCCTTTGGTGGCCAATGAAATAACGGCCGAGCAGGCCTTCGAGCGCGGCTCCCAGCCCCTGCGCGCTTTTATGCAGAAGAACGTGCGGGACAAGGATCTGAAGCTTTTTGTCGATATGGCAAAGGAAGCGGAACCGGCCAAGCCTGATGATTTGTCGCTACGGGTGCTGGTACCCGCTTTCATGATCTCCGAACTCAAGCGCGCGTTCGAAATCGGCTTCCTGCTGTTCCTGCCTTTTCTGATTATCGATCTGGTCGTGGCGTCGGTGCTCATGTCGATGGGCATGATGATGCTGCCGCCGGTCGTCGTTTCGTTGCCTTTCAAATTGATTTTCTTCGTCCTGGTCGACGGCTGGAGCCTGGTCGCCGGTTCGCTGATCCAAAGCTATGGATCTTAGCCAGCATCCCTTTTGCGATCGGCGTCGTACTCGTCCGAGCAATAGGATCCGCCCTGAAATTGTTCCGCGACCGGATCGACGGGAAGCTTTGATTCCGCCGCCATAGCCTCTGCGCGAAAGTCTTCCGAGCGTGCTTTCGGACGGTAGCCGAAGCGTCTGGCATTGCTGTTGTCCCACCAGCCGGTCGAGTTGTCGGAGGCGCCGTAAAAGATCTCAAAGTGAATGTCCGGATGTTCAAGTCCGATCCGGACAAGCTGTGTCAGATCTTCCGGGCTGATCCAGATCGACAGTCGCCGCTTATCGATAGGCTTGTCATTGACATTGCCGATACGAATACATGTTACGCGCAATCCGTGTTTGTCGGCGTAAAGAGCGCCGAGCGCTTCGCCGAATGCCTTGCTGACGCCGTAACGGCTGTCGGGACGAACTGTGACGTCGACACCGATTTTTTGATCGCGACGATAGAACCCAATCACATGATTTGATGAAGCAAATATCACGCGACTGACACCTGCGCGGTACGCGCCTTCGAACAGATTATAGCAGCCGACGATGTTGGACCTGTGGATGGTTTCCCACGGACCTTCTACGGAGAAACCGCCAAGGTGGATTACGCCATCGACACCGGTGACGATTCTTTTTACTTGCGCGAGGTCCGCAAGATCTGCGGCGACAAAGTCTTCGTCCGCGCCGAGATCGGCCGGTGTCCTGATATCGCTCGATCGGATATTTGGATAAACGCCATTCAACAGCCTGCGCAATCGCGTGCCGATATCGCCGGCGGCTCCGGTGATCAAAATTCTTTGCATGGCTGTCATTGGATCCCGTTTTCGGGGGCGAGTTTCTCATAGCGCGCACGGCTGTTGAGCAAGTGACGCTGCATTGCCGTTCGTGCTTGCGTCACCGATCCTTGCCGTATCGCGTGGAGAATTTGTGCGTGTTCCTTCTGGAAGGTATCGAGTTGCTGACGGCGTGCGGCAGGCTGCGCATCTTTCCAGATGGTACGACGGGGAATGATAAAACGGCCGAGATATTCCAGAAACCGATTGAACTGCGGGTTACCGGTGGCTTCTGCGATCGCACAATGGAATGAGAAGTCCTCATCAACGCCGTTTTCGCCGCGGTCAATGGCGGCCTGTATGGCGGCAAATCGGTCCGCAATTTTTTTGACCTGAGCCGGGGAAGCACGCTCGGCGGCGAGTCCAGCTGCCTCAACCTCCACGCCAGTGCGCAGTTCCATGACATTGAGAACTTCGCCAAGAGGCGAGCGCTCGTCGAAATCGACGCGGAACGGGCGGCGCACCTGGTTGGCGACGAACGCACCCACGCCCTGGCGCGTAACGACCAGCCGATCTGCCCGCAACGCCGCGACTGCTTCGCGAACCACGGTGCGGCTCACCCCGGTTGCGGCTATCATTTCTTGCTCGGTCGGCAGTTGCGCTCCCGGAGCAAGCTTTCCGCTGGTGATGTCAGCTGTAAGCCTAGCAACGAGTTCCGCAGTCAGCCGGCGTGGCGCATCGAGTGGCCGCAAAAGGCTGAGATTTTTAGGACTACGCCTGGGCAACGTCTTGACATCTCGCTTGAAGGTACGGTCATCATATGACCTGATGATTAGCACGCACAGTGAACTGGTTCAATGAATCTTGGCTGTCCACAATCCACGTAAAGCCGCGATCCACACATGCTCGGGAGGAATATCCATGATGAAGGTCCGCGCTGCGATCTCTGCCGCCGGCTTTCTGGCTGCGGCGCATCTTTCCAGCACCGCACTTGCTCAAACCATTCTTAAAGCTTCTGATGTTCATCCAGCCGGCTATCCGACCGTAGTCGCGGTCGAAAACCTCGGGAAGAAACTCTCGGCGGCGACGAACGGTCGCTACAGTGTCCAGATGTATCCGTCGATGCAACTCGGCGGAGAAAAGGAGGCGATCGAGCAGGCGCAAGTCGGCGCGATTGCGTTCGCGCGTGTGTCGGTGGGTGCGCTCGGACCGGTCATCGACGATCTGAACGTTTTCAATCTGCCGTACGTTTTTCGCAATACGACTCACATGCAAAAGGTAATCGATGGGCCGATCGGCCAGGAGTTGCTCGACAAGGTCACCAACAGCGGCAAGGGCCTGATCGGTCTATGCTGGATGGATGCCGGTGCCCGCAACTTTTACAACACCAAGAAGCCCATCAAGACCATTGCCGATCTCAAGGGACTGAAATTCCGGGTCATGGGTAATCCGATGTTTGTCGACATGGCCAACTCGATGGGCGGCAATGGCGTTGCGATGGGATACGATCAGGTTTTCAACGCCCTGCAAACCGGCGTGGTTGACGGCGCCGAAAACAATCCGCCGAGTTTCGTGTTCGACAATCATTTTCAGGTCGCAAAGTTCTATACGGTGGACGAGCATCTGATCGTGCCGGAAATGCTCGTGTTCTCGAAGAAGGCCTGGGATGCCATGTCGAAGGAGGACCAGGCTGCACTTGTCAAATTCTCGAAGGAAGCACAGCAAGAAGAACGCAAGCTTTGGGAAGCTTATGAAAGGCAGGCAATGGACAAGGCCAAAGCCGCCGGCATTCAGATCATCCCGATCTCCGATTCCGACAAAAAGGCTTTCCAGGATGCGGTCAAGCCGGTTTGGGATAAGTACGGCCCGAAGTACGCCGAGACGGTCAAGCGTATCCAGGAAGTGAAATAGAGCTGCAGACCATCTGACTGGCCAGGTTCACGCGGGCTTATCGCAGCGGACCTGGCCGGTTTTCACGGGGACATGATGAAAGCACAATACATCCGGGCGATGGATTCGCTGCATCGCGCCTGCGAGTTCGTGGCCGGCGCCTGTCTTGTCATCATAACGCTGATCATTCCATACGGCGTCTTTTGCCGCTTCGTCCTCAACAGCGCCGCCTCATGGCCTGAGCCCATGGCGATCCTGCTGATGATCGTACTGTCGTTTCTCTCGGCGGTCGTCTGTTATCGCGAATATCTGCACATCGGCGTCGGGGTGCTTCCTGCTTTTCTCAAGGGGCCGGCGAAGTCTTATCTCGGCTGGATGCTCGAACTGTGCATGCTCGTGACAAACATCTTCATGCTGATATGGGGCATCAAACTGGTCGAGGCGACCTGGAATCAGACGATTGCCGAATTCCCATTACTGAGGGTGGGCATCACTTATCTCCCTATACCGATCGGCGGAGGGCTGACGGCACTTCTCGTCATTGAACGGTTCATGACGCAGAAATTCTTTGCCGAGCCTGAAGCAGAGACCGTCAGCGGCCTGACGACGGAATAACAGGCCATTCATGGATATTCTCATTCTCGTTGGCAGCTTTACCGTTGTTTGCCTCATCGGCATGCCCGTGGCTTATGCGCTCGGTATTGCCGCAATTCTCAGCGCCCTTTACTCCGGCATTCCGCTCGAGGCGGTGATGCTCAAAGTCGCCGGCGGCATGAGCGGTTTTTCGCTGTTGGCAATCCCGTTCTTCATCTTGACCGGCGCGATCATGGCCGTCGGCGGAATGGCGGCCCGGCTGATCAATCTCGCCAAGGTCTTTGTCGGCGCCATCCGAGGCGGCATGGCGCTCGTCAACATCGTGGCTTCGACGATGTTCGGCTGCATTTCGGGTTCCTCGGTGGCGGACACGGCCGCCGTCGGCGGCGTCATGATCCCGCAGATGATCAAGATGGGCTATCCGCGTCTGTTCGCTGTGAATGTTACGATTTCCGGCTCGCTGCAACCGCTTCTGGTACCGCCCTCACACAACATGATCATCTATTCGATCGCAGCCGGCGGCACGATTTCGGTCGCGCACCTGTTCATGGCCGGAATCATTCCGGCGCTGCTGCTGGGCCTCTCACTGGTTGTTCTCGTCCTGATCATCGCTCACCGGGAGAATTTCCCTAAAGGCGAGTTTGTCTCGTTGCGTGAGGCCGGCAAAATTGCCCTTGATGCCGTCTGGGGCATGGTGACCGTCGTGATCATCCTCGGCGGCATTCTATCGGGCGTCTTTACGCCGACGGAGTCCGGCGCGGTCGCGTGCGTTTACGCGTTTCTCGTAACGATGTTTGTCTATCGAGATGTCGGCTGGAGCGAGATCCCGAAACTGATAGGCCGCGTCATCCGCACGATCGGCATGGTCATGATCATGATCGGATTCTCGATCGCATTCGGCTACATGATGGCGCTGTTGCAAGTGCCGGCGATCGCCACAAAGTTCTTTGTCGATATTTCGAGCGACAAATACACCTTTTTGCTCTGGGTCAATGTGCTGTTGCTTCTTCTCGGCACATTCATGGACCTCGCACCGATGCTCTTGATCTGCACCCCGATCTTCCTGCCGGTGATCAAGTCATTTGGGGTTGACCCGATCCATTTCGGCATCATCATGATCCTCAATCTTGGCATCGGGTTACTAACGCCGCCGGTCGGTCCGACCATGGTCGTCGGATGTGCGATTGGAAAGGTCTCAATGGAGGCCGTCTCGAGGAGCATACTGGTATTTTACATCCCAATGCTGATTGTGCTCTTTCTGGTCACCTATATTCCGGCGCTGTCTCTTTGGTTGCCGCGTCTGGTTCTGAACTGACAATCGGATATCGCACGCGCGCCGGGAGGGCACTGCCGGAGCCGTTCAAAGGAGAACAAGGAATTTCGGTCAGCGTGCCGTCGCGCGCTTGGGCAGTTGCCGGATCGAGCCGGTCGGCTCTTTATCGGGCTTGAGCGGCACGCCGGCCGGCGCTTTTGGAGGCAACGGGGAAGACGCCGCATTCGGGGTCTCGGCGCCAGTTGTCGCCCCAGCACTTCCATTGCTTGTCGCAGCCTTGCCGTTACCGGCGGCGGCGGTAGCCCCCTCGCCCGCCGGCGCCGCTGATGCATCCGGATAGCGCGTCCCAAGATCGCGAAGGAACGCATCAAGAGTGTCGATGCTTGCAATCTTTTTGGCAATATCCTGGAATTCAGTGCCGCTCGTGCCGACGGGCGCAGTCACGACCTCAAAAGCACGGCGATCCGGACCGTCGGCAAACTTTGCTTCATACTTCTCGCGCAGACGCGCTACGCCAATCGCTTCCTCGCTGAGCGCGTAACAAATCGCCGCGCGCGAGATGTCCGAGCGCTCGATCTCATTCAACGGTGCGAACTCTCGCCAGCGATTGCCGTAAAACAGCTCGATCTGCTCACCGGCGTCTCGCCAGCGGCGCGCTGCCCATAATATATCCGACCGCAATCGTATCGCTTCGCGGCTGCTGACGTTGACAATCAATTCAAGCGCCAGCTCGTGCCGCCCTATGTTGGATAAGGCCCGCGCTTCGAGCAGCAACCGTTGGTCGCGCAGGTCGTTTGACAGGTCGGACACGCGCGTTGCCTGCAGCGTAGCCAGCGCCCGATCCGGCTTGCGATTCATCAAATAGACAACAGCAAGGCGCGTTGCGACCTGGGCGCGGGCCGCGCCCTGCAGACGATGATCGACCTGGTGCTGGAGCAACTCGGCCGCTTGATCGAGAAGATCAACTGAGACCAGCCTGTCGGCGAGCCTGCGGATCATTTCGTCACCCCGCCGCCCGATCGGAGTCAGTTCGCGGAAATCATAGAAGAGGCCGAGGGCCTCAATCGGCGGAAGCGCCTCTCCCTTGCCGCCAAGGAAAAGGCTTTCGAACGTGCCAGCAGCCTCATCCTGAATCTTGCGCGTCATATCCGAATTGGGATGGGCAAGCAGAGCCGTACGCATGACATGGAAGGCGTCACGGTATCGGCTATCTTCGGTATAAAGATGCGCAAGCACTTTAAGGCCTTCAGTCTCCGTCTCATCGCCGCGCCATACCGTCGTCAACGTTTCAAGGTCATTGATGACATCTTTGCGCCCAATGCCTCCGCTCGCAAACGTGAGTATGATTTCGCGCAGGCGTCCCTGCGCAGCAGCTCGCCGGTTGCCCGATGTTGCCGCCGCTCGATAGCTCGAGAGCGCATCCTCGTTTCGTCCGAGACCTTCATATAGCCGGCCGATCAACACATTGATCGTCGGCTCCAGTGCCGCGCTCACGCCGACGGTCTCAATTTCGCTGGCGACCTTCGTGGCCATATTGAAATCGCGCAACTCAATGGCCGATCGTAATTCCTCCTTCATCGCCATACGCTGCAGTTCGATCGGCAGGGCGCCGATAGCTGCGCCTATGGTCTTGAAAATCTTTTGTGCGTCGGACCACCGCCCCTGGCGTGCCAAAGCAATAGCCCGCCAGACGGGCGCATCCTGTTGGTTCCCGACCTGTGGTTTGGCCAGAACCTTGAGTGCCTCTTCCGGGCGATCGAGCATCACATCGGCGACGGCAGTTAGAACGCTGCCTGTCACGTCTTCCGATCCGCGCTGATCGGAAAGCGCCAAATCGAGCACCGCCTTGGCTTCCGGCGCCATGTCCTTCGCAAGATAGAAGCGAGCAAGATTCAGCCGGGCATGCCGACGCTTCGATAGAGGCGCTGCGGCGGCGAGCCGGATCAATTCGGCCTGACGGGAATTGAACGGCGCATCGCGGTCATAGCCCCATAACTGGGTGTCGAACGTATAAGCCCGGAAATTGGTCGTCACCGGCTGTTGGCCGAGCGCTGTCGCGGACAACGACAGTCCGGCGGGCCGGCTGATACTGATCTTGTCGGCTCCAAGCTCCGCGGTGATGTCATCAGCAATGGGTTGCACCACAATCCCATGCGTTGAAGGCAAGGCACGCAGTTCAACGAAGTCCTGCGCCTTGAGGAAGCCGCGCGCCGGTGCCAGTGCGGTGACGATCATCAGCCGGTCGCCAACATCCGGATCCGTGATGTCATGAATGGCACGGGGATCATCGAACGGAATGGCCAGACTTGCGCGATTCTTGCCGACAATGCTGCGCGCAACAGTAAGCGGCCGCGAAGATTCCGTGATCGAATCGGCGATCGTGACGGTCCAGCCCGGCCCATCGGCGGCAAGGCTGCTCATTCTAGGCCGCGTCAACTTGAGACGGATAATCGCAGCGCCGTCTTTTGCGCGATCGAACAGCACTTCTCGCACGCCGTTATCGTTCTCAGCTTGTAATGCGGTTAAATCGATCTGCGCCGGCGTGTCGAACACTAGCCACATTGTCTCCGCGCGTTGGAAGACCGCAGCAGGTGTTGCAACCGCAAAAGGAAACGCGAGACGCATCGTCTCGCCGGATTGCCGTACACCCGCCACGACGACGGCGTTGGGATTGGGCGCAGGCAAAACAGATTGCGCTGCCGGTGCGCGCTGTGTCGACCTGGCGATCTCCGCTGGCGCGGCAGATGCGGGAGCCGGACCCGCATCGGCTTGCGCTGCTGCAGGCGATAGAGCCGGAGACGCGGGAGTCGTAACCGGTGATGCCGCGGGCACGGTCTGTGCGGATGGGGCTTCCGCTGGCTCCTTTGGCTCAGATGGTGACGCCCCATGGGCTTCGATGATCGCAGCCGGCGAATCCTTCCTTTTTGCCTGCTCAACGGGTGTTTCCTGAACCGGCACGGACTTTATGGCTGGGGACACGGCAGCTGCCGCTCTTGGGTCGGCCGGCGTCGCCCCCTCGCTCGCAGCTTTCGTCTCGGGCCGCACGGTCGCAGGTGCCCCCTCAGCTACGACAGGCTGTTTCGCGCTTCCCTCTGTCGACTTTGGTTTGGCAGCGCCATCGGTCCCGATATCGACAATGATGCTTCGATCTTCGCGGAACGTCCGGACCTGCGGTGTTCCGTTGAGCGTAAAGACGACAGCCACGGCTTCAAAGTCGACCTCGGATTCGATCGACTTTACTGTCGCCGGTAATGACGCTTTTGCGTCGGCGAGATCCCAGTTGACCTGCTGGTCAAAATTAAGCGTCACCCTGCCGTCGGCGCGTTCAGGAACGACATTGACCGTACCGGGCATCGTAAAAGTGTAACGGATAAAGGTAGGCTGCACCGCGACCTTCACGCGGACGACTGGCGGCTTCCTTTGCTTGTCGGCAATTCGCTGCTGATGTAACTGGCTTTCGGCCTCGCGAGCACGCCGCACAAGTTCGTCGATCACCTCCTGCGGCAGCCCAGGTGCCGCTCCCTTCCAGGTGTCGGGCAGAAGGTCGATGTAGAGCCGTTCGGCTGCAGCAATCGTATTAACTTTCGCCTTGCGCGTCAGTGCGATCCGAATTGCGCCTCCGTCCGGATCCCGCCGCGCAGCGCTGACATAGTCCGGAGCTGCCGCATTAAGCTTTTCAACGGCCACAGCGACCGGCTTCTTGAAGTTGATGATGATGATCGCACCCGAAACGCGGACAGTGGCTTCGACGGCCTCATCGAAATGAAAGAGCAGCCGCACAAAGCCGCCGTCGGAAATTGCCTTGACCTCGCCTTTGATCGGATCGTCAGCGCTCGCTTCGTGGGCAGACGCAAGCACACAAGCGAAAGCAAGTCCGGCTATTGCCGTGATCGTCTGTCTTATATTGATGCGTGGACACGAGCGCGCGCGTTTGCGCACGAACAGCCGCTTAAGCCTGAATGGCAAAAACGTCATGACCCGTTCCGGCCGGCGAAAATGCCAGCCACGGCAGCCTAAGGTTGGGCGTTTAACGCGGCGTTAACCGTGGGCCCCGCCGGAGAGATCAATTGGCCGTAGGCTTGCCCTCGATTTTCGGCAACTGATCTGGGCTTTGCGTCTTCGGCTGTGCACTGGCCCGGTTAGCAAGCTCGACAGTCAGTCGCTCGGCCGTTTCAGGCGACATTTGCCCAAGGATTTCAGACATCTTCCGGGGATTTATCTGCGTGGAAACATCGACCAGAATTTTCATGTCGAGCCGGTCGAAAATCCGAGCTGCATCCTTGGACTTCATGTTCTCATACATGGAAACGATGCTTTTGAAACGCTCAGCCTCCACCTTGTCACGCGTACCCATTGCAGTGCTGACGCGGCTTTCCGTATTTTTGAGTTCGGCCACTTTGGCCTCAAGTCGTTTCTCCGCAGCCTTGAGCAGATTTTCCCTCATCTCCAGCTCGCGGTTGCGGGTATCGAGCTCCTGCCTGCGGCTTTGAAGGCGCTCCAGAATCGCACGCTCGCCCGGTGAGGCAATTCGGCCGGGCTCAAGTGGAATGGCAGCTCCCGCCATTTCCAGCTTTGTCGCATCGGGCGGTTTGTCACTTACCCTGAGCGCGGGATCGCTCGGTTTTTCTTCAGCGCCGACCGATCCGGTAACGTCGCCTGTGCTGCCTTCATTGAATCGGAACATTTCCTGGGCCCAGGATTGGACCGGGCGTTTGCCGTCTCCCTTTCCCTCTCTGTCCGCAAAAACGATTTTTGGCTGATCAGGCACGCTGTCCGCCGACGTGATCCTCAAGTCGCCCCTGTATCGCGCCTGCATCCGCTCGGCGAGGGTATAGCCGCCGTCGAACACCAGGCCGGATACTTTGAGGGCGAGCAAGCTGACCGTGGCGAAGAGCACGATCGGAATCAGCCGGACGTCGCGTGCAAATCGGGTCATGCGGCCTGGTCGCTCAGTCGCATGCGCGCGCGGTCGGCGAATGCCTGCGCGGCCGCCGCTACGGCCTTGGCATCTTGAACCGCTGGAGAATCACCCGGTGGGCGGGAAACGCCGGCGATACGCACAAGCCTCGCCAGCAGTTGATTGCCCGCACTCAGATGGAGATTCAGCTCGGCAGAAAGCACCTCACCTCTTTCGAGTTTCTCGCCCAATGCTTGCTCGCCCTGATGCATCATCGTTTTCAGCCCGGCAATCGCGCGCTCGGCAATTTCTGTCGCTGTCACCAGCTCGGAGATTGTCGCACGCAGCGAGCTCTCATCAGCCTTAAGAAGACGAAGCTGCTTGTTGAGCCGGACGCAATACAGGATCGTGAGCAGCAGCAGGACCGAAACCATGGTCTCGACCAGAAAACCGTAATGGTAGCTCACGGAACCTCCATTGGAGTGGTGGTTGTTGTCTCATCGGCTTTTTCGAACATGGCGAAGGTCGTGCGCGGCTTGCGCAACGGCTTCGAGACGCGAACGGCAACCCGATCGCCGACACGCCCCATGCGGCCCTCCGTCAGCGTGATGTCGCCGCATCGCACGGAAACCATTGCTTCAGGCTTGATCTCAAGCATGAGCGTATCGCCGACATTGAGTCCCATCATCCGACGCAATGGCAGCTGTGCTTCGTAGAGAACGGCGTCAACGCCGATCTGTGCCTGCCCTATTTCGGTCGCGAGATGTCCTTCCCAGATCTCGTCGCGGCCGAACTTTTCGCCCATGAACATCTGCAGCAACACGGCACGTATCGGCTCGATGGTAGCGTAGGGCAGCAACAACTCGATGGTCCCGCCGCGGTCTTCCATATCGATGCGCAACCGCACCAGAATTGCGGCATTGGCAGGTCTCGAAATGGCGGCAAATCGCGGGTTGGTTTCCAGACGATCGATATTGAATTTCACCGGTGACAGCGGCTTGAAAGCAAGCTCGGCATCCGCCAGCACGACTTCGATCATACGTTTGACCAGATTCGTTTCGATCGTCGTGTAAGGCCGGCCCTCGACCCGGATCGAGCTCTGCCCTCGGCGGCCGCCAAGGAGAACGTCGATGATCGAGTAGATCAGGCTCGAATTTATGGTTGCGAGGCCGAAGTTATCCCATTCTTCGGCCTTGAAGACCGCGAGAATAGCCGGCAGCGGGATAGAATTGAGGTAGTCGCCGAAGCGTACCGAGGTGATGCGGTCGAGCGAGACTTCGACGTTGTCGGAGGTGAAATTTCGCAAGCTCGTTGTCATCAACCGCACAAGGCGGTCGAAGACGATTTCCAGCATCGGCAACCGTTCATAGGACACCATCGCCGAGTCGATGATGGCGCGGATGCCGGAATTGTCGTTGAGCGAGACATCAGCAAGGCTGAAGCCGAGCAGGCTGTCGATTTCTTCCTGGTTGAGAATGCGCTCAGCTCCGCCCTTTGCGGATTGCAAACCACCCGGATCGTCGGCCATTGCCGCCCATTGCGCGGCTGCATCATCTGCGGATGCAGCGGTTGCGTCTGAATTCGCCGGAGCAGCGCCGGTATCCGACTCCAGCGCAAGTCCCCATTCTGCGGCGAGTGCGTCCTGGTCGATCTGGTCTTTTGTCGCCATTGTTCCGAGCCGCCTGCTTCTTACTTCGCGCTTGCCGTCATTGGACGACGATTTCCTTGAACAGCACCGCCGTGATGTGGTTGGGCGCGACCGCAGCGTTGACGCGGCGCGTCAGTTCTTCCTTTAGGCGATACAGGCCTGCCGAACCGTCGAGATCGGTCGGCCGCAGCTCCCGCAGATAGGTCTGAAAGGCATCCATGACCCGCGGCATCAGGGGCTGAATTTGCGGCACCAGACTCGAATCCGGCAGTTCAAGGACGATTTTGACCTTGAGATATTGGGTGCGGTCGCCGCCGGAATTCGAAAGGTTGACGAGCACGTCGGGCAAATCGACGAAAGTGGCCGGCTTGGCCGCAACTTGCGGTTCCTTGTGCCCGGATCCCTTCAGGAAATAGTAGGCGCCGCCGCCACCGCCGATGAGAACAAGAAGGCCGGCGCCGCCAATGATCATCCATTTCAGCGACGGCATCTTGAACTTCAGATTGAACTTGAATTTGGACGTCGATGCCGGTTGCTCGGTTTCGTCTTCCGGCTTGTCGTCTTGTTCAGCGTCTGCCGGTTTCGCCTTGGCTGCCATGGATAACCCCGGTTCGCGAGCTTTGGGCGGGACGGCAAGCGACGTTGTTTGTTGGCGAAACACCGCGGCTGCGCGCCCTCGCGCACCCCTTGCGGCCGAAGGTAGGTCGGTATGGTTAACAGATGCTTTCCCGGTTGCGGGCGGAGGGAAAGTTTTGCCGGGTCAGGTCATCGAATGGTTGTTTTTGCCGCTCGGACCACCGCTCAGACTGCTCTTAAATATCTGATTTTGCGTCGTTTTTCATCTTGGCATGATGGCTGCAAAGTGATTGCCGGCTGCAGGCTTGGGAGAGCTTGTGGCCTCGGGTGTGGTCAATGCCGGCCTCGGGAGGGCCGACACTTGCCAGACCGTCAGGGGAGCCAGCGATGGACAACGCACTTCTTGTCGGACTGTCACGCCAGGTCGCG
This sequence comes from Pseudolabrys sp., assembly GCA_036557605.1. Taxonomy (GTDB): domain Bacteria; phylum Pseudomonadota; class Alphaproteobacteria; order Rhizobiales; family Xanthobacteraceae; genus Pseudolabrys. Next base: position 45,603 of record DATBHE010000074.1, on the reverse strand, counting down.
TTAGCACGCGAACTCGACGTGATCGCAAACAACCTCGCCAATCTCAACACCACCGGATTCAAGTCCGACGGCGCGGTCTTCGAGGAATACATCAGCCCGACAGCGCGCGCTGAAACCTTCACCGGGCCCGACCAACTCGTAAGTTTTGTGCAGGACCGTGCAACCTGGGTCGACCTCAGCCAAGGCGCGCTTGAGCACACCGGAAATGCACTCGATGTCGCGATCGATGGCCGCGGTTACCTTGCCGTGCAGACGCCTAACGGCGAACGCTACACACGCAATGGCGCTTTGCAGATTAACAGCAGCGGTGAACTGGTTACGAGTCAGGGATACCAGGTCCTGGGTGAATCCGGACCAATTACCTTTCAGCCAAAGGATCGGGATATCACCATCAGCAGAGACGGCACTATCAGCGTACGCGAAGGCAATACTGCGGCAACGGAATCACAACGCGGCCAGTTGCGCCTCGTGAGCTTTGATCAACCGACACAACTTCAAAAGGAAGGAAACGGCGTCTTTCTCGCGCCGGCGGGTGTAACGCCGCAATCCGATAAGACGTCGGGCATCCTGCAGGGTTCGATCGAGAAATCCAACGTGCGCGCAGTCATGGAAATGACGCGCATGATCGAGGTCACACGTAACTACACACAAATTGCGACGATGCTCGCACAGCAAACGGCCCTGCAAAGTTCGGCGATCGACAAGCTCGCCGACGTGCCGGCCTGAGCGTCAGCAGGAGAATAACCCATGCGAGCACTCCACACCGCAGCGACCGGGATGATGGCCCAGGAACTCAATGTTCAGGTCATCTCGAACAACATCGCCAACATGCGCACGACCGGCTACAAGCGTCAGCGCGCTGAATTCCAGGATCTGCTTTACGAGTATGTCAGCCGCGTCGGCACCCAGACGTCGGCTCAAGGAAATATTCTGCCGGCGGGCATCGAGATCGGCTCAGGCGTCAAGACAGTCGGTACGCCGCGACTTATGAGCCAAGGTGAGCTCACACAGACGGGCAAGGACTTCGACCTCGCCATCCGTGGCGAAGGGTTTTTCAAGATCTTGTTGCCCGATGGCCGCACCTCCTACACACGCGACGGCTCGTTGGAACTCGATGCCCAAGGGCGTCTAGTAACCGCGCAGGGAAACCTGGTGCAGCCTGGCATCACCATCCCGCAAAACGCGATGTCCGTGTCCGTCAATTCCCAAGGTCAGGTTTTCGTGACCCAACCGGGCTCCAACACGCCCAGCCAGGTCGGACAGATCGAACTGGCGATTTTCGTAAATAAAGCCGGCCTCCAGAGCATCGGCGACAACATGTATCTCGAAACACCAGCCTCGGGTGCGCCGCAGAACGGTAATCCAAATACGGATGGATTTGGCAACCTTCAGCAGGGCTTTCTCGAGCAGGCGAATGTCGAGGCGGTAAGCGAGATTTCCGACCTGATTGCTGCACAGCGTGCCTACGAAATGAATGCCAAAGTCATCTCCGCGGCCGACCAAATGCTGTCGGCCACTTCCAATCTGATGCGCTGAGGTCAAACCATGATCCGCCTATTCCTTGCCGCATTCCTCGCATGGGCCGCGTTCGTGGCCCCGTCAAATGCACAAACGACGGTCCAGCCCGATCCAGGACGGCCAGTGCTGAAGGCAAAGGCAGTCATTCATGGCGACATCGTGCGTATTGGCGATCTCATCGAAAACGCAGGTGTTGTCGCTGCCGTGCCGATTTTTCGCGCCCCCGACCTCGGCCATACCGGCACGGTGTCGACGGACGCCGTGCTCAATGCGATCCGCGATCATGCCCTGATCGGGATCGATACTGCAGGCCTCGACGAAGTGGTGGTCACGCGCGCAAGCCGGCCAGTGCCGTCAGCAGATATCGAAGCCCTTATTGCGCGGGCGCTTTCGGCAAGATTCAACCTCGGAGCCAGCAAAGACATTGTCGTCAACCTCGGACAGGACACACGAACAATCTACGTGGAACCTTCGGCCGTCGGCGAACCTCGGGTCACTCACATCGACTACGATGCTCGCAGTGCCCGCTTCGATGCCATGATCGAGATTCCTGCCGCTTCCGGCAAACGGAGCGTGCTCCGTTTCGCCGGCCGGGCTACTCCAATGGTGGAAATTGCGACAATCGGAAGAACGATTGAGCGCGGCACCATCATAAAGGCCGCTGATGTTGTCATGGACCGGCGGCCCCGAGCTGAAGTCGGCCGTGACATCATTACCAGACGCGAAGACGCTGCAGGCCTTGCTGCGCGCGGGACTCTTCAAGGCGGCCGTCCACTGCGCGCCGCGGACTTGATGAAACCTGACCTGATTCAACGAAACGAATCCGTCACGCTTGTCTACGAAGCCCCCGGAATCGTCCTCACGATACGCGGACGGGCGAACGAGGGCGGCGTTGAAGGCGATGTCATCAGCGTTCTCAATGAGCATTCCAAACGCCTGGTTCACGGGGTCATCATCGGACCCGGGCGCGTGGCGGTCACGAGCGGCTCGCCGAGGCTCGCTGCCAATACACCTGCTGGCTCAGCCAGTACGAATGCGCACTGACCGCCGGTGACTTCGTTCCGTCCGGCATTCGTATCATCGCGTCGAGAATCTTGTGCATCAAAGTGAAAGCAAAGTCATGAAAGTCGTTATGGTTATGCGTCGCGCCGTCCTGACCGCGCTCGCAAGCGCCCTTCTCAATGGTTGCGCCTACGTCGATCGGCTCAAATCGATCGGTGAGCAGCCGCCATTGACCGCGGTGAACAATCCAACCACACGGCCCGGTTACAAGCCGGTCCAGATGCCCATGCCCGCAGCTCAGCCTGCGGCATACAATCCAAACTCACTGTGGCGTAACGGTTCGCGCGCGTTCTTCAAGGATCAGCGCGCGCACCAGGTGGGCGACATTCTCACCGTGAAAGTCAACATCACCGACAAGGCCAATATCGACAATGAGACCAAGCGAAGCCGGACGATGACCGAGGATTCCGGCATTGCCAACTTCTTCGGCAAACCAAAAGTGCCGATTATGAATACGCCGGTGCCGACGCGCATCTTCACCGCCGATTCAAGTACGACCGGCAATGGCAAAGGATCGGTCGATCGATCGGAAGAGCTTCGCACAAATGTCGCCGGCGTGGTGACGCAGGTCTTGCCGAACGGAAACCTGGTGATCGAAGGCAAGCAGGAAATTCGCGTAAATTTCGAAGTGCGCGAACTCATTGTGGCAGGAATTGTGAGACCGGAGGACATCGAGAGCGACAACACGATCGATTCGAACAAGATCGCGCAGGCACGTATCGCGTACGGAGGCCGCGGCCAGATTACTGACGTGCAACAGAGCCGCTATGGCGAGCAGATCTTCGACATATTGCTTCCATTCTAGTCCCGTGTAGCGCATCGGGCTCCCGCGCCGTTTCGCATCGCGCGAGCGTAAACGGCGTCCACGACGCGGTCTCCGGCTGCTCCCCGGCCGGAGACCGCGCTTCGTCGTGTGGACCTCGACGCGCATCATCAAAAATTGCCCGGCAACATGCCGGGCAACAGCTTCAGAAAATCACGGTTATGTCTGTTCAGTCATCGCGGTAAACGCGTTCTCGCCTCTCATGCCGTTCCTGCGCTTCGACCGACAGCGTCGCAATCGGCCGGGCCTCAAGTCGGCGCAGCGAAATCGGCTCGCCGGTTTCTTCGCAATAGCCATAAGTGCCGTCGTCGATGCGTGTGAGCGCCTCATCGATTTTGGCAATCAGTTTGCGTTGACGATCGCGAGCACGCAGTTCGATGGCCCTGTCGGTCTCGGATGAAGCACGGTCGGCGAGATCCGGGTGATTTTGATTCTCTTCCTGAAGATGCTGCAGTGTTTCCTTGGCTTCCTTGAGGATGTCCTCTCTCCAGGCGAGCAACTTGGCGCGAAAATATTCGCGCTGGCGCTCATTCATGAACGGCTCTTTGTCTGACGGCCGATAGTTTTTTGTTTTGGCCAACATTTCCCACCTACTCCCTGGTTTTTGTTCTTGGGCGCCTTGTACCGCCCCCTCCGAGCGGCAGGCTTATATACGTCCATCAACCAGTGGACAATATCCGCGTGATTTCACGGGCATGAACCAATTTTATTGGTAGTTCAATGACTTCTTAAAAAGAGACCAAGCAGGGACCCAAGCCTGAGGCTCAGCGAATTCCGGCTTTGGCTAACTCGACAGCAACGCGCAGGTCGATTTCGCCCAGCACGAGGTCAAGGCCTTCGTCCCCTGACGCTTCGGTCAGACCCTCGGAAGCGACTTTTAGGCGCGCGAGGGTCGATTGATCTATGCTTCCATCGAGAAGGCCAAGTTTAAGGGTGTCGAGCATGTCGAGCGCATTACGCCCCTTGGCGACCGCACGTTTTTTCCGCTCGGTCGGGTCCTCCACTCCCTGCAGCGCGATAAGCGCATCTATGGTTGAAATCGCCCGCAGTGAAGTTGCGGCCGGAGAGCTGCGCGGCATTTCCTGCTCGCTTACGCTGAAAGAGCCACTAGCGCTCCGCCGCGATGTGGCTGGCGGCGCGGCCAGTGCGGTTCCGTTCGGACCGTAGATGCGCATGGCGATGTTCCCCACCGAAGACGGATCGGTTCCCGAATACCTCGGAGCCTGAGCCGGTATGGTTAATGGCCGGTAAATAACCCGGCAAAAATTACCGCCGCGGCCCTTTGTGCCGCCTGCACGGCGCGCCGGCTGCGCGGCGGCGGTAAAAACCTCAAGTCTTGCCAGCGACTTGACGCTGAATCTGATCTGGCACGCTGTTCGCATCTTCAGGGATAGTCAGACGTCACATTGGGGAGCAGTGATGACGAAGGCGTTGCAGGCTGCATGCCTGGTCGTGATCCTCGCGTTGTGCGTCCCGGTTAGTGCCGGGGCGACGTCGCGCATCAAGGATCTCACCAACATCGAGGGCGTGCGGCAGAATCAGCTGATCGGCTACGGCTTGGTCGTGGGCCTCAATGGCACCGGCGATACCCTCAACAATATTCCCTTCACCAAGCAATCACTGACCGCAATGCTCGAGCGGCTCGGCGTGAACATTCGTGGCCAGACGATCCGCACGGGAAACGTCGCGGCGGTGATGGTGACGGCGAACCTTCCGGCCTTCGGCACGCAAGGAACTCGCATCGACGTGACCGTGTCCGCAATGGGCGATGCGAAAAGTCTGCAGGGCGGAACTCTTCTGGTGACGCCTTTGCTGGCGGCCGACGGCAATGTCTACGCCGTTGCACAGGGATCCCTGGCAATCGGCGGTTTTCAGGCCGAGGGCGAAGCAGCCAAGATCACGCGCGGTGTACCAACCGTCGGGCGTATCGCCAATGGCGCACTGATCGAGCGCGAGATCGATTTCACCCTCAATCGGCTGGGCCAGTTGCGCATGGCCTTGCGCAATCCGGACTTCACGACGGCCAAACGCATCGCAGCTGCCATTAATGACTACATCGGCTCGCCAAGCGCGGAGCCGATCGATCAGTCGACCGTTGTGATTACGGTGCCGGCCAAGTCGACAGCCAATATCGTCAGCTTCCTGACCGAAATCGAACAGTTACAGGTCGAACCGGATCTGCCGGCCCGCATCGTTATCGATGAGCGTTCGGGCGTCGTCGTGATCGGGCGCGATGTACGGGTGTCAACGGTCGCGGTCGCGCAAGGCAATCTGACGGTGACGGTTTCGGAAGCACCTGAGGTCAGCCAGCCGCTGCCCTTCTCGCGCGGCGGACGAACGAGAGTCGTGCCGCGGACCAGCATCGGCGTCCAGGAGGACGGCAAGAAAATGTTCGTCGTCAAGGAAGGTGTCTCCCTACAGCAGGTCGTCGACGGCCTTAACGCCATGGGCATTGGGCCACGCGATCTGATTACCATCCTGCAGGCGATAAAGGCCGCAGGGGCGATCCAGGCTGAAATCGAGGTAATGTGATGGCTGGCGCTCTCAGCATCCCCGTGCCCGGCTTCAAGCCGCTGGACGTTCTTGCAAACAGTATGTCCGCCGCCAAGACGCCCGGTCCGACCAAGAACGCAAAAGCGCGCGTAGCGGCGCAGGATTTCGAAGCCGTATTTCTCAATTCAATGTTCCAAAATATGTTCACCGGCATCGAGGGCGACGGTCCTTTCGGTGGCAACGGTGCCGTCGGCGTCTGGCGCTCGATGCTTACCGATGAATACGCCAAGTCGTTCGCCAAATCCGGCGGGATAGGAATCGCCGACCAGGTTTATCGTTCGCTCCTGGCGCAGCAGGAGGCGCGACCATGAATACAGCCGATCTGCGAGGTTCGATCGTCAACGCCGATGATGCCGAAAGGGCCATTGCCACCCTGGAAGACATCATGGATCGGCTGGAACGGACTCTCGCCGAAGAGACGGAGCGTGTGCGTGCGGGCAAGCTTCGCGATGCAGGGACCTTGAGCGAGGCCAAGATCGAATTTGCCCGCCTCTATGCGGTCGAAAATGAACGTGTGAGAGCGGAAAAAGACAAGATTGTTCGCTGGATCCCAAATGCCTTTGATCGGGTGCGCGAACGTCACAACAGGTTCCACGATCTGCTGCGGACAAACCTCACCGTCCTGGCCACGGCCCACGCGGTGTCGGAAGGGATTATCCGCGGAGTTTCAGGGGAGCTTGCCCGCAAACAGGCGCCATCGACTTATGGCGCCAACGGCAGAGCGCTGTCTCCAAGCACAAAAACAAGCGAACCGCTCGCGCTCAGCCGCTCGCTGTAATCAGTTTTCCTGTCGACGCTGCATTCGGCGCTGGGATCCCGGCCCCGTGAAGGCTGATCTCAAAGCCACCCACACTTCGCCCACGCTCAGTCCCATAGGACAAGACATGGCAGGCCGCATGAACCATGCGGCCTGTTTGGCCGATTGGTCGGAGAAGCCTCTATCCCATCATCCAAACGGTTGATAGATGGGTGAACGCATGCGCTTTCAAGCCTTTCGTTCGTGTACGAAAGCCCTATATGAAGTTCCGTATATGAATGGCACGTTCCACCGAAAGGATTATTTTTCCTCTTGAGGCGCCTTGCCCAACAAGGTTGATCGTTTCGATGTCCGTCCGTCCCGTCAAACGCATTGTACAGTCCCAACCTACGATCGAGGGAGCGGGAGTAAAGCTGCGCCGCGCTTTCGGCTTTGGTGAAACTTCGGATACCGATCCTTTTCTGCTGCTAGACGATTTTCGTAATGAGCGGCCGACCGACTATCTGGCAGGTTTTCCCTGGCATCCGCACCGCGGCATCGAGACTATAACCTACGTCCTGTCGGGAACGGTGGAGCACGGAGACAGTCTCGGCAATCGCGGCTCGCTTGGCGCCGGCGACGTGCAATGGATGACTGCCGGACGTGGTATCATGCATCAGGAAATGCCGCAGGGCGATGCGCAGGGACGGATGCACGGGTTTCAGCTGTGGGCGAATCTACCGTCCTCACTCAAAATGACGGCGCCGCGCTATCAGGACATCAAGGGCGCCGAGATTCCAGAGGTTGTAGATGATGACGGCACGAGCGTGCGGGTCATCTGCGGCGAGTTCTGGGGTAAAAAAGGTCCCGTCGACGGCGTTGCAGCAGATCCGCGTTATCTCGACGTGTTTGTACCTCCGAACAAGCGGAAAACACTTCAGGTTGAACTCGACCGGCACGGCTTTGCGTATGTGTTTGAAGGTGACGGCAAGTTCGCCTCTTCTTCCGAGCCATTTGGTGTCCTCACCGAAAAGCAAATCAATGGCGAGGAAATCCTATTTCGGGAACCTGCTGGTGACCGTTCGCTAGTCCTGTTCGACGCAGGCGACGAGATCACCGTCCAGGCCGGCGATGATGGCATCCGGTTTCTGCTCGTCTCAGGCAAGCCAATTAAGGAGCCTGTCGCCTGGTATGGACCAATTGTCATGAATACACAGGCAGAGCTTCAGCAAGCGGTCTCAGAGTTGCGGGACGGCACTTTCGTTAGGTCTTGACCTAGTCGGGTCAGAGCTGCTGAGACGCCCAAGCTCGCGGCAGGGCATTTTCATTCAGCCGGAATCGGAGTCGCGGGCGCCGTTGGCGCGGTTGCGGCTTGTGAGGGCCCCGACGGACCCTTGAGCGGCCGCTCTTCCATCGAAATGAGAAATGCCATGCCGAACGAAAGCACCAGCGCGCAGGCGAGAAAAACAAACCGAAATGCGTACGCAAGTTCGGGCGCCGAAGCTGTCCGGGCCAGCATCTCGACCGACATGCCGGCCACTCCGCCAAGGCCGCCGAGAACGATGGCTCCCAACACGGCAACGACAAGCGCAGAAAACAAGGAGCGGAAGAAGTTCGCCGCGCCGGTGGCGATTCCCATTTGAGAGCGAGGTACAGCGTTCTGCATGCAGACGGTAGAAACCGGAAACACAGTGCCAAGACCTGATCCAACAAGCAGCAACAGCATCAGTACAATCGCCATCGGCATCGAGGACGGCCATATGGCGAGCGGCACGAGCGACAAAATTGAGAGCGAAAGCCCGACCAGCGACATACGCTTGTAATGAACGACATACGTCATCATCCGGCCGGTAATGGTTGAGAACGTAACAGTTGCCCCCATCAGCGGGATCAGCGCCATGCCCGATTGGCTCGCCGAAAGATGCAGTACCACCTCGAAATAGAGCGGCACGAAAATCGTCATCCCGACGAGCGTCCCCATATTGCAGGCGCCCGCCAGTGCCGCGCAACGAACGACGGGGTTGCCGAGAACGGCAAGCGGCAGGAATGGTTCGCGTGTCTTCACCAGCCGCCATGCAAACAGACCCCAGAGGGCGGCAGAGCCAAACAATAACGCGCCGATCTGTGGCGAAATCCATTCGAAACGACGACCGCCCCAGGTTAATGCAAACAGGAGCGCAACCGCGGCCGCCATCATCAAAAGAGCGCCTATGATATCGAGCCGGTGCTTGCGCGGCTGATAAGGCACGCGTCGCAGTACATTCGAAGTCATGCCGAGAGCGCACAATCCGAGCGGCAGATTGATCCAGAAAATCAGTGACCAATCGATGTGTTCGGTGAGAAATCCACCGAGTACCGGACCGCCAATGGACGACAACGCGAAAACTGCGCCAATGTAACCTTGGTAACGGCCCCGCTCGCGAGGAGAAACAATGTCAGCGATGATCGTTTGAGCGAGCGCCATGAGCCCGCCGCCACCGAGGCCTTGAAACGCGCGCGCGATCACGAGGCTGGACATGTTTGGTGCCAGGGCGCAAGCGACTGATCCCGTCACGAAAATGCCTATCGCCGCAAGCATTATGACGCGCCGGCCGTGGATGTCGGCCAGTTTGCCGTAGAGAGGCGTAACCGCGGTGCCGGTGAGAAGGTAGGCTGTCACAACCCAGGACAGATCTTCTAGATTTCCGAAATGACGTCCAATAGTCGGTAGAGCGGTCGCCACGATCGTTTGGTCAAGAGCCCCCAGGAACATCGCCAGCATTATGCCAATCACGATCGCGCGGATTTCGGTATGGCTCAGCGCGCCTGCCTCGAGTTGCGTCTCTACATGTGCTGGTCGCGACCTGGATTTCGCTTTTACTGAGGTCATAGGTGTGGTTCGAAAAGATTTGGCTACCGACAATGTGCTGAATGCCTCGGCAGTTCCGGCAAAGCAAGACGCGGAGGCGCGGGGGTGCTATGTGCGGATATAGCATGATACAGCGAGCGTCGCGCCGATCATTGCTGGGCTTCAGCTGTGCGATGCTCGCTCTTCTTGGTGCTCACTTGGATTTGACCATCGCAAGTGCGCGCGACATGCTTGCACCCGGCTTTGTCTATCTTCGCGATGTTGATTCGAGCATCGTGCAGGATATCCGCTATGCGACGCACGACAATTTCACGGGACATCCCCTACCCGGCTATACGTCACCTGAGTGCGTGCTTCGACGCGAAACGGCAGAAGCGCTCAGGCAGGTTCAGTTCGATCTGAAGCGGCAAAACCTGAGCTTGAAGGTTTATGACTGCTACCGCCCAATCCGAGCTGTCCGTGCCATGATCTCCTGGGCGCATGATGGAAATGACGCCACGATCAGTCGCCGATTTTATCCGGCACTGAACAAACGCAACCTTTTCGCGCTTGGATTTATCGCCGCTCAATCACGGCATTCGACCGGTACCGCAGTCGACCTCACCTTGGTCAGTTTGCCAGCGTCACCCACACCGAGATTTGATCCGGCCGCGCAATACGGCCCTTGCACCGGCCCCGCAATCGACCGCGCTCCTGATAACAGCATTGACATGGGCACCGGCTTTGACTGTTTTGATACAAGAAGCTACGGCACCAACAGCGCGATCTTGCCCGAACAACGGCACTGGCGTCTTGTGCTGCAATCGGCGATGCGCCGACACGGCTTTGCCAACTACTTCCGCGAATGGTGGCACTATTCGTTTTACGGTGCGGCCGAACCGCGTGCCTATGATTTTGCGATCGTTCCGCGGGGACGTTGATGGGCTTGCGCGGAATCACCTCGAGTTAGCGGCGCTCGACGTGTGCCCTTCGGCCATTTGCCCGGCCAACTGACAATGTATTCCTCGAGGCGGTCATCCGATACGTCGGCTTCGCTCGCTGCGACGCGGCCGCGCACCGACACGCCGGCGCGATGCACGCTTTCTGAATCGCCGGACACCAGCGGATGCCACCAGGCTAGGTCTTTGCCTTCAGCCACCAGTCGATAAGCGCAGGTCGGCGGTAACCACTTCAGGCGGCTGACGTTGCGTGGCGTCAACCGCACGCAATCCTTCACTTTTGACTGACGGCGGGCATAGTCACGACAACGGCAACTGTTACAGTCGAGTAACCGGCAACCGACATCGGTGAACACCGTTTCATTTGTATCCTCGTCGATCAACTTGTTCAGGCAACAGCGCCCACAGCCGTCGCACAAACTCTCCCATTCTGCCGGCGTCATTTCCGACATGGCTTTGCGGCGCCAAAACGGGGGGTGCGGGGCGGTCATACAACGAATCCTTGAGGGGTTTCAGGTTTTAGCTTTTCCCGAGTAACACGTCATCGCATGCCCGAGGAGGCTCATTTCGGCCATTTTTGACGGTATTTTCCGTTCACCTTGGTTTCAACCGGCCGGAATTGCGGCATTGGCCGTCCGTCCGCTGATCGGCTAAAATTGTTGTCGGTCGTTTGGCCGACGTCTGTTTCAAGAGCATCACGCCTTGCGCGAACTGTTCCCCGAGGACTGGAAGTCCAGCATCAAGCGATTCCTGCTCCGGCTGGACTCATGGATCGACTTCAGCCTGTTCCGGGGGGCTTCGGGCGCTCGCGAAACTTACGAGCGCTTTTCAACCTTCATGGACCGTTTCCACGTCTCCGGCTGGCGGCGCTGGCTCAATGAATTGTTTTCGGAAGGCGCAACACTCGGGGCGTTCGGATTGGTTGTATTGCTGGCGCTTGCTGTCCCCGCATTCCGCGAGACTTCGGACGATGACTGGTTGAAAAAATCCGAATTGGCGGTGACTTTCCTGGACCGCTACGGCAACGAAGTAGGCTCGCGCGGGATCCGGCATAACGATTCGATTCCGCTCGATCAATTTCCTGATCATCTGATCAAGGCTGTGCTGTCGACAGAAGACCGGCGTTTCTATGAACACTTCGGAATCGATCTCGCCGGTACGGCGCGCGCGCTGGTAGCAAACACCAGAGCGGGCGGCGTCGTGCAAGGCGGCTCTTCGATTACACAACAGCTTGCCAAAAATCTATTCCTCAACAACGAGCGCACACTCGAACGAAAGGTGAAAGAAGCCTTCCTTGCGATGTGGCTTGAAGCCCGCCTCACCAAAAATGAAATCCTTAAGCTCTATCTCGATCGCGCCTACATGGGTGGTGGCGCATTCGGCGTCGACGCCGCGGCTCAATATTATTTCAACAAGTCAGCGCGCGACGTGAATCTGGCCGAAGCGGCGATGCTCGCCGGCTTGTTCAAGGCTCCGACAAAATTCGCACCCCACATCAACCTGCCGGCTGCGCGCGCACGCGCCAACGTCGTGCTCGACAACCTGGTCGAAGCCAACATGATGACGGAAGGCCAGGTTTTCGGTGCTCGCCGCCATCCGGCCACGCCGGTGGATCGTCGGGACGACCGGGCGCCAAATTATTATCTCGACTGGGCTTTTGACGAAATGAAAAAGCTCGTCGACACGTTTCCGAAGTCAATGACAGAGCGGGTGTTCGTGGTCCGCACCGCGCTTGATATGAGTCTCCAGAACAACGCTGATGCGGCGGTTGAAAGCTCGTTACGGCAATACGGTCAGGAATATCACGCGAAGCAGGCTGCGGCTGTCCTGATGGATGTGGATGGCGCCGTGCGCGCCATGGTTGGCGGGCGCGATTACGGCGCAAGTCAATTCAACCGTGCGACGGATGCGATGCGTCAGCCCGGTTCATCGTTCAAGCCATATGTTTACGCCACGGCGCTGGAAAATGGCATGAAACCGACATCGATCGTGGTTGATGGTCCGGTGTGCATCGGCAACTGGTGTCCTCACAACTATGGCCACGGCTACGCGGGTTCGATGACGCTGATTCAGGCCCTCACCCACTCGGTCAATACGATTGCAGTGAAGTTGTCGATTTCGATTGGTCACGGCAACGCCAAGGTCGGGCGGGCACGCATTGTCAAGACCGCACACGATATGGGTATTCGCACGCCGCTGCCTGATACGCCTTCCTTACCGATCGGTGCCGATGAGGTCACCGTGCTCGATCACACTGGCGCCTATGCCACTTTCCCGAACCTGGGCAAGGCAGTTACACCGCACGCCATCCTGGAAGTGCGGACCGGAACGGGCGAACTCGTATGGCGCTTCGATCGAGACGGACCGAAGCCGCGGCAGGCGCTGCCCCCTGGCGTCGCCGCAGACATGATCAAAATGATGAACAGCGTGGTGGAGAACGGCACCGGGCGCCGCGCACGCCTCGACGGCGTGGCTGCAGCCGGCAAGACAGGTACCACGAACGCGTATCGAGACGCCTGGTTCATGGGATACACGGGCAATTTCGTATGCGGTGTGTGGTTTGGAAACGACGACTATCAATCGACGAATCGCATGACGGGCGGCTCGCTTCCGGCCATGACGTGGCACAAAATTATGGCCTATGCACATCAGGGAATCGAACTGAAACAACTTCCTGGCATCCCTGTGCCGCAGGAACGGCAGCAGCCAGCGGTCGCCGAAGTTAAATCGAAACCGGGCGATAACCAGCCTCCGCCGCGCCCCGCGCTCCTTACCAAGCGGGGTGCCGAAATCCTGGTGCGTGTCGAGCGTATGCTGGATGACGCAAATCGCGCGCTCGGACCGCTCCCGCCTGCCCGTCCGACAGTTTCGAGGGGTAAGGACAAGCAGGCTCAGGCGGTCCAAACAGAGGGTGCACTTGCCGTCTCATTGGAGGGACGCGCATTTGGCAACCATAACTAATTGGCCGCTGTCTGGCGGTCGGCGTAGTCTCTCCCGACAGAATGATAATTTCCACATGCCGGCGGATCGATCGTGCGTCTGCTAATCGGAACGTTGTTTGCTCTCGCTGTTGCGACATTCGTCGGACTGGGCATGACTTATTTTGCTCTCAGCCGCGGTGCGGCATTTGGCGCTCTGCCAATCGAAGGCTGGACCGCCTGGCCGAAGACGGGAACGGTCGACGCTGACCCTTACGCGCGTGCGTCGATTGCGCGCACAGGGCGATTGCCAGTCGCGCTTGGCGACGGAGTGTCCTTTACCGTTGAGGCCGACGACAATGGGAAACCTCTGGATGGCCGTTGTGAAGTCATCCTGTCCGGCATCACTCCGGCGGCCAGGTTCTGGACCCTCACTTTGTACAACAGCGACGGCGCTCTCATCGCGAATTCAATTAACCGTTACGGATTCACAAGTGAGGAAATAGTGCGCCGCGCCGACGGCAATTTCGAGATTGTTGTGGCGCCACGCGCCAATCCTGGAAATTGGCTGCCAACCGGCGGCATCGAACGCTACCAGCTGGTGCTTCGTCTGTACGACACGGCTGTTGGCGTCTCGACAAAGGCTGGGCGGGAAGTGCCCATGCCCACCGTCTCGACCAGGAGCTGCCCATGATTCGCTGGCTGCTTCTATTGATAGGCGGCGCCTTGCTCGGCGGGATCGTACATCTCGCGACCGTTATCATCTTGCCGCGCACAGCGACGCAGGATGCGTATGCTCGGCTCACTCCCCTCGCTCCCGTGAACACGGTCGTACCTTTGCCCGCTCCCTCGCCTGAAAAAGCCATCATGCCGTTCATGGATCCGGCTTTCGCCAGTGCAGTGTGCAGGTACGATCTATCCGAGGGCTCGCTGAAGCTCACGGTGCCGGTCAGTCCAGCCTATACTTCCGTTTCCTTCTACACCCGGTACGACGTCGCCTACTACGCCATCAATGATCGCGCCGCCGGCCGCCGCGTCATTGAGCTCGACCTTATGACACCCGCACAGCACGAACAGGTGCCCGAGGACGAAGAAATAACTGCCGCAGACCGGTTGATCGTTGAGTCCCCGACACTCACCGGGCTGATCGCTATCCGCGCGATGGCGCCTGAACCTGGATTAATGCCTGCTGCGCAGAGCGCAGTCGCCGCCTCCCGATGCGTAAGGCAAACCGAACCGGCTCGATCGCGTAAATGAATTAGTTTGCCGCAGCGAGGCTACGGTCGCGAGTCCAGGGGGGCGGAAGATTTTGATAATAGCGCGCGATGTGATTTTGCAGCAAATTGATTGATCGCTCGACTTCCACCGCTTGCGGCGACGGCGTAGCGATAACAAGGCGCTCCAGCGCAAACTGATATGACGCGACTCGATCGGAAAGGCTCTGCTGAACGATCGCCACGACATGCGCATTTTCTCTGATGCGACGGAGGGCGTTTTGACGCTCCTTTTTGCCAAGCGCGGTTACATAACTCAGGCTCTTTTGACGTTTTTGGTCTATATCGATCACACGTCCGGCCGTTTCAAAAAATTGCGACATTCGGGTGATGTCGTTGCGAATGTCGTCGATGAGTTGTGAGTAGCGCGACGACGGCGAGCGATGCCAGGTAGACCGTAACCGTTCGTAGTAACGCCCGTGATCCGCTGAATCCGTACGATATAAGCCATATTCCCCCGCGACCGAGTACCATTGCTGTCGATCAAATGGCGGCTCGATAAGCGGATACGCGAGGTCCCGAAGAGAACGCTCATCATCGGTATATTCGAAGCGTGATGGAGGAACCGGATGGGGGCCGCCTGAATCGCGGCCAATCCAGTCATGAATTCCATCCGTCACCAGCACCGGGTGGACTTCGCCAAAGTCGTAATTTGCGCATCCCCCAAGAAACGCAAATATCGCGAGTGCAATTACTTGCCACCGCACCTTCGCTCGCGCTGGGGGTGGCAAGAAATATTTCATTCTGGTTGTGCGATGTCGGGTCTGTCAGCGCGCGGCCCGACGGCGGCGACGTCTGCCAGGATTGTTTCCGCTGTGCGGTTCAAGACCGTTTGAGCCGTCCGGATCGCGCTCGATACGGATGACGGGAAGGATGATCACGGTCGCCGGTTCTGTATTTGCATCGACGTATTTACCGCGCGGATTCGTCTCGTCGGGAAATCGGATGATTTCGCCCATTGCAGTCCCCCGTTCCGCCCCGGCGTTGTTTCCTCAGGGCCGCCAGACCGGCATCTTGTGCAATTAAAGGACTTGCAAGGTTAACGCTCCGCTAACGAGCGGTGGCTAATGTTGCCTATCTGCAGTGCCGGCGTAAAAATATGGCGAAGTGTTCCGCGTCCGTAACCCTCGACAGCCTGGTCGATTTGGCCTGCCGGGATGGCGTCGACGTACGTTCCACCCTGGCGAGGGTACTTACCGACCTATACACGCATCGGCCAATGCACACGGCCGAAGAAGAAACCCAGTACGTCGAACTGATGCTCGGTCTCATTGATTCGATCGATTCAACAACGCACGCGCTTGTCGCCGACAAGCTTCGGCAATACTCAAACGCTCCCGCAATGCTCCTTCAGAAGCTCGACGGCCGGCCTGATGAGATAAATGAAACGAGGGCAGATCTCGTCGAATTGTTTTTCTCGGCCGCCCCGGATGACCGTCGCCTGATCCTCACAAATCTCGACGTCGTATCTTATCCGGCAAGGCGCCGACCGATGCCATCGGGAGCGGAATTGGTCAGGCGTCTGGAAGGGGCTGTGCTGCGACGCAATCCGGCGGAATTCAGCCGCGTACTCGCGCACGCACTCAATATTGGCAGATCACTCGCTGAACGAATTACATATGACAATTCAGGAGAACCTATCGTTGTCACGGCAAAAGCGCTCGGAATGAAAGGTGAAGTGCTTCAGCGAATCCTTCTGTTCCTAAATCCGACTATCGGCCAATCGGTTCAGCGCATTTTTGAGCTCTCTCGACTGTTTGATGAACTTAACCCTGCTGCTGCTGAGCGAATGGTCGCAATCTGGCAGTCGACATCTGCTGGCCCGCACGCGAGACACCAGGCCATCTACTGGGACGATGAGCGCAGCGGCGTCCGATCATCTGACCTGCGCACGCCGGCCTATCCTGCCAGCAAGTCGAAAGAACGACTTGCAAAAACCAAAGCCAGCGCCCGCTAAAAGCTATTGAACGACATTATCGATAAAACTGCGGCCCGCACGGTCTTCGATCTCGATCAGCCAAAGGTCCGGATCAAAGCGGACTTCCCGTATTAACCGCGCTTCGATATCTGTTTCGTGTGCCGGCGTATCCCGCCCTACAAGAGCAACAAACATCCGGTCGGCCGGTTGCGCCTCATCAAATGCCGTCTGAGGCGCCGGGCCATAAAGAGTCCCGGTGCCGTCGAGCCGGTTAACTTTCACAAAAATGGCCCCCGCTTCTTCGGCGCCACGCCGCCGTACCGCCGCAAAAACCCCCTCAACGTTACAGCGGCGTAGATAGGCTGCCACCCAGATTCCACTTTTCAACCGCATTGGCTTCAGTAGCACGAGCTACTGTGGTGAGGCCATTCACTCGAGCGGACGGCCGGTCATTGCGGCAAGCTCGCGCAAAAGACGATCAGACATTTGACCGGTAACGGGCAGATGATGATCGCGCTCGAACTTCTCAATGGCGCTACGGGTTTCGGGATCGTAGACGCCAGTTGCCTTGATCTGGCCATAGCCAAAGTCGGCAAGTGCGCGTTGTACCGCCACCATCCGTTTGGACGGCGCGATGAGCTTGGCAATGGGGTCCGAAGACACCGCAGTCGATGCAGGCGCGGGCCTTGCAGTGTACGTTGTGACTGCGCGAAGCAGATTCTCGTTTGCTTCCGGATTCACTTTGGATCCGGACGTCTGAATGAAATCTCGTACTGCGGCGTCGGTTTTTGATCCCCAAATGCCATCGGTTGGGCCGTCATAAAATCCTTTGCGCGCCAGTTCGCGCTGTATGTTTGCAACCAGCTGCAACCGGCCTTGGGCGGCCATGTCACTTGCGAGGCTGCCCGGAATGGACGACAAACGTGGCGGCAGAGCTGCCTCTCGATGTAGCAATGGACGTGTTGCAAAGATTGGCGCGGGATGCGGGCCTTTTTGCAGGAACAAGGCGTTGATGGCGATCGCGAAGACAGCGACGGTTGACATCACTATCGCTACGAATTCGCGCGGATGTTGCGCGATCGCCCCAGCCATCCTGCCGAGGCCGTTTGAATTGGCAGAACTTCTCCGACTCGAACGTCTAGGCACTTTTTTTCACCCGATCATTTGATACATATGCAATATCGCGACAGCGTTCCGTCCGAGCCCGGAGCTGTCGTATGTTTGGTACCCCGGCGGGAACCAAGCCATCGACGTAATTCCATATTGGCGTGAGGAAACGCACCCGTCCCGTCGCGTCTTGATGAACAAACGCGCCCCTGTCTTCAGGCGGACCTTAGGGCAAAGGGACTTAAGCGAAGGCTAAAAGTCGGCCTCGGTGACCCGTACATGCATCGTCTGAACCCGTCGGGGAAACGACTGAGAAGCTATTTGCAGGTCATGGTGAAATTTCAGTTGTCACCGTGCGAACTGACTGCCAGCTGTCGCCGATCCTTACCGATCCGGTAACCATATCGAATGTCGAAAAGCGGCTGATAGACACCGGATTCCCGACCATCGGGCAAATTTTCGCGGCAACGAATGATTCAACTTTGACTAAAATTTCTATCGAAATTGAGCAAAAAGCGCATCGTCTTTCCAATAACAGTTTTAGTGCTGTCTGCTAGGGTTTAGCTCAAAGGCAGCGCATCTGCTGCCGGGGATCGTCGTCCGGGGTAGGCTTATGTTCTTCCTTCTGCGAATGGCATTTTGGCTGTGCGTCGTCTGCGTGCTGCTGCCAAGTAGCAAGAAGTCGACAAATCCTGAAGCACAAATTGCTGCGTCGGAAGCTGTGACGCTTGCGAGCGCAGCCGTTTCCGATGCGCGGGGATTTTGCGAGCGTCAACCCGATGCCTGCGTCACCGGAGGCAAGGTAGCGGTCGCTCTCGGTCACAAGGCCGAGGCCGGCGCACGTACTCTCTATGAGTTCATTATGAAGCTTCGAGAGAAATCGGCGGAAATGGGCGATAACAAGTCCTCAGCCACTGTCGGCCAGGGCACATTGACGCCGGCCGACATGGCGCCGGGCTGGCACGCACCAGTCCCGCTGCCACCCCGCCGTGAGGCACGGGCCAACGGACCGGCAGCGTAGATATTCAATATTCAAGCTGCTTTCGCGTCATCATCGTCCTCACCGATCTATTGGCGGCATCTGACGCGAACGTATATATGATGCGTCATGAACGCTATTGACGAGATTGTCGACAACTTCGCGGTGCTCGACGACTGGGATGACCGCTACCGCTACGTGATCGAGCTGGGGCGAGCGCTCCCGCCATTGGCTGAAAGCGCGCATTCCGAAACCAACAAAGTGCAAGGCTGCGCCAGCCAGGTCTGGCTGCTCACGCATGTCAAGGCGAACGGATCATCGGGACCCGTGCTCACGTTCGAAGGTGACAGCGACGCTCACATCGTCCGCGGCCTGATTGCAATATTGCTTGCGCTCTATTCGGGCAAAAGTGCGCGCGAGATCCTGGACATTGATGCGACGGAGATCTTCGATCGGATTGGCTTGCGAGAAAATCTCACGCCTCAGCGCTCGAACGGGCTGCGGTCCATGGTACAGCGAATTCGTACCGAAGCCACCGCCGCCTTGGCGGCCGTCGCCTAGTCGCTTGTCACGGTAAAATGGGCGCCATCGGAGAGCCAAGTCCGTATACTCGAAGTCGCAGGACCGCGGGTACGGGCGCCATAACCGTAGTGGCGCGCCAAGCGGTCGAGCGCCAACTGCAAAACGACTTTTGCGGAGCGTGCCGGCCAGGCACGTTCGCGTTCGGCCACTTCAAGGCCCTTTAGAAAACAGCAGACATCGAGCAGCAGGCCCGCGAATTCCGGACCGACGGCATCAAGGGCGTGGCGCACGCGTTGCTTGGCTGCGACGATCGTTTCCGTCAACACAGCCGTTCGCGGTCCGCTTGCTTGGCGATTGCCGGGCAGCGGATTTGACCAATTCGAGCTTGTACGCGGCATAAGAAGAGCGCGCGTGAAATCGGCTCGTAGCCGCTCTCCGGCCTGCAACTGGTGTGGCTCGATCATTGCCCGGCCATCGCGTCCCCGCCGTCGGGCAAGCCATGCCAGCGGACTCTCATTTTCGTCGACAGTAACCTTGGCGGGGCCATTTTCCGCCGCAATTTCGCGTTCCGCGAGAACGAGGTGCTGGGCTCGAAACCCGTCGATTGATGGTTGGCCGGACACCGGCGTCTGCGGGCAACCACTTTTGCCGGCGATCCTCATGCCCGGGCCTGTCGAGCAAGTGGCTCCAAGACGCATTCTAGTGCGCTTAAGAGACAATCAGCCGGTGGATTATCGCGTACGTCCTCAACCAACGCACACGCGTGAGCAACGGTCGTCCGATCACGTCCGAACGAGTGACCTATCGCGGTATAACTGTGGCCCAGCACGATATGGGCAAGATACATTGCGACCTGGCGCGCGAATGCGACTGAAGCAGACCCGCGTGAGGGCGCGCGAATTTTTCCGACTGGCACAGCAAAAACAGCTGCGACAGTCTCTTCAATCAATCGGCGGTGGGCCTCGGCGAGATCATGCGGTCGGCGCCGCTGGTCCGCCTGTTTGAATTCTGAACAAAGGAAAGCCATGGACGACCCTCATAGGATTATTTACCTATAAGATCGCCTAAAATGAAGGACCGGGGATAAGTTTTTTTGTACCGAGCCTAACGATTGAAAAACGAAACAGTCCACCAGACCGGATTTCAGCCAGGCATAGTCGCCAAGGTCACTATTTCGCCCGTCTTCGCCGCTGCTGTCCGAGACCCATCTGTTTTGCGAGTTGCGATCGTGCGGCAGCATAGTTCGGCGCGACCATTGGATATTCGGCGTTTAAGCCCCATTTCTCGCGATACTGCTCTGGGGTCATGTTGTACTGAGTGCGCAGGTGCCGCTTGAGCGATTTGAATTTCTTTCCGTCCTCAAGGCATACGATGTATTCAGGCGTAATTGATTTTTTTACGGACACAGCCGGCTTGAGGGGTTCGGCAGAACCTTCGGCGGGCTTTCCGGACACTCGCGTCAGCGCGGCGTGAACTTGGTTGATCAGACCAGGAATCTCTGCTGCCGGGACAGTGTTGTTACTGACATAGGCCGAGACGATTTCAGCTGTCAGTTCGATGTAGTTTCCACTGGCTGTACTGTCTGTCATTGCAACCGCCCCGTCTGACGACCCGTGGACTAGCCCCAATATTTAAAACTACTATCCCAGTTCTGTAGTTGCAAGAAAAAGCTCTTTGTCTGGTACGACAATATTGGGTTGAACGCGACTAAGTACATTTTGGGAAGAAGAAACGAAGAACAATGGGCATTGGCTACGAGCGAAGTTGGGTCATGAATTCTTTTCAAGATGGCTCCGAAGCTCGTGGATCGACGCAAACCGCAAGGTACCTTGTGGTAGTTCGGCCTCGATAGATCCATCGACATAGAGCGTGTAACCCATGCCATCGACCACGCCGGATTTGAGAATGGCGACAGCGCGTGGCTTTGCCGCTTCGGGCTCCGACTGTTTCGGCGCCGAAACCAATGGATCACGTGCAGGCGGAGATTGCTTCGCGTCATCGACTTTGGCCTTGGGAGGTTTTGCTTCGGCCGGCCACATTGCATCAAACTTGGCGGGCTCGAGCGGTCGAAGCGGCAATCCCTGGGAATGGCTTGACGATGGCTTCCAGCCGGCCGCCAATTCCTGGTTTTTACTCGCCGGGGATTTCGCAGTTAGGCCGGCCGGCATGGCCCCGGGGGACACTGAAGTCCCGGTCGGCTGAGGCGGCGATAAGGAAATTTCGTCCTCTACCGCTATAGGTGCTTCTTCCGGATTACGTAACATTGGAGCCTGCTCTTGGCTCGCCTCTCTCGAAACCGGAATACTCGGCGACGAACCCAGATTCGCTTCAGGCCTTGAACGTGGCGCAACAGCAACACCAAGCGACCCGCCGATTGATGGTCCGTCTATTGCTTCCGAAAGGTCCATTGACTGCGAGAATCTGTCCGATAGCTCACTTGTCAGCAATTCAGCGATCCGTCGCAATTGCCCGACAGTCACGCCTAGCGCGATAACTATCAGGCCACCGACAGCAGCTGTGGTGCCCGCGCTGATAAGCGTATTTCCGAAACTGAATTCGTTGATCGGAATACCAAATCCGACCATAACTAGTCCCGCAAGCAAGGCAAGCGTACCGACGCTAAGCAGCAATATCGCCATTATCTACGTCCCTTCTAACCAGTACCTTTTGCCGCAGGTTTTCGGGCTAAATTCTTCTGGCAAAGACAAATTCTCGCTTTTTCGCGTGCCTGCGGCAACCACCAAAGTAACGATGCGCGCTGGGCCAAAGACACTACAATTACGCGGGCGAGCAACCACAGTCACCCCAACGGCCTATTTCAAACATTGCCCAGAACCGACTCACCGCCTAATTAGCTGACTGAGGAACTCGCCCAAGGCGGGCCAGTTTCACCCTAGGGCTGGTTTATTCCGCAATCATGTTTGTCGACTGAGGAGGATATGATGTCGTTCAAGTTGCCCGACCTTCCATATGCCCATGACGCACTCGCGCCATATATGTCGCGCGAGACACTCGAATACCATCACGACAAGCATCACAAAGCCTACGTCGATAACGGGAACAAACTTCTGGAAGGAAGCGGACTCGAAAATAAATCCGTCGAGGAGGTGGTGAAGGGTTCGTTCGGGAAGAATGCAGGCCTCTTCAATAACGCCGGCCAGCATTACAACCATACCCACTTCTGGAAATGGATGAAGCCGAATGGCGGCGGCGACAAGATCCCCGGGAAACTTAAAGCCAAGATCGAAAGTGACCTCGGCGGTGTGGCCAAGATGAAAGAGGATTTCACCCAGGCCGGTGTCACCCAGTTCGGCTCAGGCTGGGCATGGCTAGCCGTCAAGGATGGCAAATTGATCGTGAGCAAGACACCGAATGGCGAAAACCCACTCGTTCATGGCGCAACACCGATCCTGGGCTGCGACGTCTGGGAGCATTCCTATTATATCGATTATCGGAATCGTCGCCCTGATTACCTCAAGGCATTTTTGGACCATCTTGTGAACTGGGATTACGTCGAAGAGTTGTTCGCCGCAGGAATCAAATAGGCAAGCGCAAAGGGCCCCATCTCGCGAGCTTCTGCGAAAACACCTGTCAACCGATCGGCGGATTTATTCGCCGATCAAATCGCGTTTGCCGTTCTCGCTATTGTAGCAATCATCGCGGCTTTCACGTTCCGGGACTATGGCCTCGGATGGGATGATTACACGCATTCCGAATACGGAGAGTTGCTCCTTGGATTCTACGGCTCCGGGTTTTCCGACAAGCGCGCCCTTTCTTTCGTCAATCTCTATAAATATGGCGGCGGCTTCGATATGGCGGCGGCTATCGCCGCCAAGGTATCGCCATTCGGCTTGTTTGAGACGCGCCGTCTTGTCGGAGCCTTAACGGGCATCATCGGCTTGATTGTCACCTGGCGCATCGGCCGTCGGCTCGGTGGACCAACGGCAGGACTGATTGCACTCGTTTTGCTCGCCACCTGTCCGCTCTACTACGGCCACATGTTTATGAACGCGAAGGATGCGCCCTTCGCCACCGCCATGACGGTGCTGCTGCTCGGCATCGTGCGCGCCTTTGATGAGTATCCGAAGCCGCGACTTCCAACAATCGCTCTCCTCGCGGCCGGGCTCGGCCTCGCGTTCGGCTCCCGCATCCTTGCGGGAATCGCAGCGCCCTGCGCGCTGGCTGCCCTGACTCTGATCGTTGCCGGCGAGATCAATGCGCTCGGTCTCAAGCGGACGTCGGCAAGACTTGGCACATTCGTCCTGCGGTCAATCCCGGCGTTAATCTTCGGCTATGTAATTATGGGATTGCTATGGCCCTGGTCGGTGCTTTCGCCGTTCAATCCGTTCCGCGCTGCTGAATATTTCGACACGTTCTTCGAAAAGCCTTGGCGAGAGCTTTACGCAGGCAAGC
The DNA here is from genome assembly GCA_036557605.1 of Pseudolabrys sp. Classification (GTDB taxonomy): domain Bacteria; phylum Pseudomonadota; class Alphaproteobacteria; order Rhizobiales; family Xanthobacteraceae; genus Pseudolabrys. The sequence goes on along the minus strand of DATBHE010000074.1, from coordinate 21,994 downwards.
TCTATGCCGTGACCGATATGCCGGCAACCTACCTGCCGCATCTTTTTATTTTGAAGCTACCCGAAATCATGCTGGTGCTTGGAATCGTTGGGGCTGCCGGCGCTCTGATTGCCTCCGGTCAGAAGCGGTTGCCGCTGACGCGTCGGGCCAACTACGTGCTGCTCATCGCATCGACTTTTCTGCCGGTGCTGATTGCGATGACGACGCATCCCGCTCTGTATAACGGATTGCGTCATTTTGTTTTTGTGGTGCCGCCGTTCGCCGTGCTCGGCGGACTTTCTGGCGCATGGTTGTTCGAGCGCGCGAGAACCGCCGGTAAGTGGGCTATGGCTGCATTCGCCGCTTTTTCGGGCGCCGGACTGGCTTTGCCCATCAGTGACATGGTGCGCCTGCATCCATACCAATACACAGCCTTCAACTGGGCGTCGGGCGGCGTGCGAATGGCACACGACAACTACATGCTCGACTACTGGGGTCTTGCCTTTAAGCAGGCCAGCGAAGCATTGCGTGCCAAGATCGACACCATGGGCCTGAAGCGGCCCGCGGCTCGACGCTGGATCGTAGAGATCTGCGGACCACAACGGCCGGCGGAAGTCGCGCTCGGCCCCGAGTTCGAAACGACTTGGGAGCCCACGCGCGCGGACTTCGCGATGGTGCTCGGCACATTTTACTGCCGAGATCTCACAGCACCAGTGCTTGTTGAGATCGAGCGGGAAGGCATCGTTTTTGCCCGCGTGTATGACATCCGAGGCCGCCCCGTTCCGAACCTGCTGACCGAGCCGCCGCCTTAGTCCTCATCGTTTCTCTTCGTTCAGCACATCGACTGCGATGCGGTGTGCCTCATTGGCGGCGGGGATTCCGCAATACATCGTCAGAAGCAAAAGCACGTCTTGAATCTGCTCGGCGGAGCAGCCATTTTTCAGCGCGCCCTTGATGTGCACGCGCAACTCATTGTTGTGTCCAGCTGCCCCCATCATTGCGACCATTACAAGCGATTTAATCGCCGGCGCCAATGACGGACGTTGCCACACGTCGCCATAGGCATAGGTATTGATGATGTGTTGCAGCGGCTTTCCAAAATCGCCGAACGCGTTCATACGCTTTTCAACGGCTTCCCGTCCGAACATATCGACGCGTAGTTTGAGTCCGCGCTCATTCTGCTCCTGGACTTGCATGATTCATTATTTCCCCTGTGAAATTTCGGCGCATTGCCGTTTGCGCATCAGCTTGTCTACTATGTGCCATCCATGGTTCCGCTTCACGTAATTTCGCTGTCCCTTTCATGATCGATGCAGCCGTCATCGGCCTTGGCCGGTGGGGAAAAAATATCGTCGAGGCGGTACAGGGCAAAAGCAAGCGCCTGCGTTTTATCCGCGGTGTCAGCAAGGAGCCCGAGCTGGTGCGCGATTTCGCGACAGCCAAAGGGTTCGAACTATCAACCGAATTCGAAGAAGCGGTTGCCGATCCCCGCGTGCAGGCAGTCTTTCTCGCAACTCCGCATTCCCTTCACGTGGGCCAGATCGCCGCGGTCGCCGCGGCGGGCAAGCCGGTCTGGTGTGAGAAGCCTCTCGCGCTCACGCTTGCTGAAGCCAAACGCGCCATCGAGGCCACCAAAAAGGCCGGAGTGCCGTTTGCGCTTGGCAACAACAAGCGCTGCTTTCCGTGCATGCGCGCGCTGAAGCGGATTGTCGCCGACGGGACACTGGGCGAGATCCTGCACGTCGAGGGCAATTTCAGCAATGAGCATTCCATCCGTGTCAAAGGTGGCTGGCGCGACGATCCACGAGAATCGCCCGGCGGCGGCATGACCGGTGCCGGGTTGCACGTGCTCGACGCATTCGTGAATCTTGTCGGACCAATCGCACAGGTTGATGCCCGCGTCTTCGCGCAGAAACCGCCTCCCGATCCACGCGACGCTACGGCAGCGATGGTGCAATTCGAAAGTGGCGCGACCGGGCTGCTGGCCACGGTCCGTGCTGCGCCGATGTTCTGGCGCATCCATGTCTTTGGTACCAAGGGTTCAGCCGAAGCCCGCGAGGAGACATCACTCACGATCGCAATGATCGGCAGCCAGCCAGAGACTAAAACTTATCCGCCGGCGGACTCTCTTGGCATTCTGCTTGAGGCTTTCGCCGAGACTCTCGAGACCGGAAAGCCCTTCCCTGTCTCGACGACCGACATGCTGGATGTTGTCGGTGTCTTTGAAGCCACAATTCGCTCAATGGCCGAAAGCAAGCCGGTCCCGGTTACGCGCGGTTAGCGCTTCCACGACGACGAACCTCCTTGATGACCGCGCTGTTGTCGAGGTCGGCCTCACCGGCACGTACGCACGCCTCGAGAACACCGGCGTGCACCTCAAGCATGGACAATTTCTGCCCGGCCGCAGAGGCTTGGTCGAGCATGAGGTGCGCATCTTTCAATGTCTGCCGGATGCGGCCCTCCGGTGAAAAATCTCCACGCACCATTTTGTGGCCCTTCGTGTCCATCACTTGTGAATACGACGCCGAACCTCGAGCGATCTCCAGAAACGCTGCGGGGTCAAGTCCGAGGCGCTCTGCGAAGACGAGACCTTCGGCCAAGGCGAGACGATTGAGACCGAGAATCAAATTCACGGCGAGCTTGGCGCGGCCGCCGTCGCCGACTTTGCCGATGTGAAAACGTCGTGCGAATAAGGCGTCGAGCACATCTTTGACTTCATTCGCGATCGAGATATCGCCGCCAATGAGCGCCACGCCCTCGCCGCGCCGCACCTGATCGCTGGTGCCGGAGACAGGCATATCCAGATATCGAATGCCGCGGGGAATCACGCGATCCGCAAGCGCTTCGATCTGGTCAGGATCGCATGTGCTCATACCTAGAACGATCTTTCCTGACTCCTCACCGAGTGCCGGTAGCAGATGCTTTTCCACCACACCCTCGACCTGATCGGTGTTGAAGACAGCGATGACAACGCAGCGTGCAATTTTCGCAAGCTCCGCAATCGATTGAGCCGGTTTGCCGCCAATTTCGGTCAGCCGCTCACAGCGGGTGCGATCGATGTCGAAACCAATAACAGGAAATTTTGCGTCGAGGAGCCGCTGGGCATACACCTCGCCCATCAATCCCAGACCGATGATGGCAATCGGACCACTCATCATCGCCCGTCGCTACCGCTATGCATGCGCGTAATCCCAGTAGAGCTCTCGCGCCTTGCGATAGAGCGGTCCCGGCTGCAACGAGCGATCGTCGATACGGTTGACCGGCATGACCTTCGAGTAGTTACCAGTGGAGAAGATCTCATCCGCATTCTGTATGTCACGATAGCTAAGCGTGGTTTCAACCACACTTACGCCAGCGTCGCGCAGAAGCTTGATGACGCGCTGACGCGTGATCCCGTTGAGAAACGTGCCGTTAGGCGCCGGAGTGAGTACGGCGCCATCTTTGCCAATGAAAATATTGGCCGTGGCGAGTTCGGCCACATTTCCAAGCAGGTCGAGCACCACGCAGTTGCCAAAGCCGCGGGTATTGGCTTCAAGAAGTGCACGCGCATTGTTCGGGTAAAGGCAACCTGCTTTCGCGTTGACCGGCATGCATTCGAGACTTGGCTTACGGTAGGGCGACAGCGTCACCGAGAAGCCCTCCGGCTTTCGCATAGGGGCCTCGTAAAGAGCCAGACACCATTTGGTCGATTCCGGGTCAGGTGCGACCAGTAACGTCCCGCTGCGTTCGGCCCAATACATCGGACGGATATACAGGGCCACGTCCTTGCCGAAGCGCTTGGCGCCGTCGCGAGTCAGTTCGAGCCAATGTTCGGCCGAGACGACAGGTTTGAGATGCATGGTCTCAGCCGAGGCATTCACTCGCGCGCAATGTAGATCAAGGTCCGGTGACACGCCCTCGAACGTACGGGCGCCATCAAAAACGGACGAACACAGCCACGCCGCGTGGTCACGCACGCCCATAATCGGGACATTGCCCTCGTGCCATTCGCCTTCATAAAAGGTCCACGTCTTCGACCAATTTTGTCCGGGCATGGGCCCACTCCATCACAAGCCATGCGCGGGCTTGACCAGCACCTCCATGGTGCGCTTCCACAGCGGAAGGTTCATGGATTGCCGATTCCGGCAATGACGAGCTAACGGTGCGATCTTACGTAGCGCCGCCGCAAAAGACTATGAAATCCTCATTTGGAGGAATTGATGTCGATTTTCGTTTTTGACGCCTACGGGACACTGTTTGATGTCCACGCCGCGATAGCTCGGCATCGGCATGAGATGGGACCCGATGCCGACCGGATCTCAAGTGTGTGGCGAACCAAACAGCTCGAATACAGCTGGACACTTACGCTGGCCGGGCACTACGCGGATTTCTGGACATTGACCGAGCGCGCACTCGATTACGCATTGGCACTTGTCCCCGGCGCGAACCAGACACTCAAGTCCAGGCTACTAGACGCCTATTTCAACCTCGATGCGTTTGCCGACGCGCGTACGACGCTCAGATCACTGAAGGAAAAACGCTGCAAGACCGGCATTCTATCGAATGGATCGCCAGCCATGCTCAAGGGCGCCGTGGATGCGGCCGGCATCGGCGGAGACCTCGACGCGTTATTGTCCGTTGATGCGCTGAAAATGTTCAAGCCGCGGCCGGAGGTCTATTCTCTTGTCACCCAACACTTTGGATGCACGCCGGGCGAGGTCACCTTCGTCTCCTCAAACCGCTGGGATGTGATGGCGGGTGTTTCCGTCGGCTTCCGCAGCGTGTGGATCAACCGCGCGAAAATGCCCGATGAATATCCTGACTTCGCACCGATCCAGGTCCTGACCGATCTGAACGCGTTGACGAAGTTCGCCTAACACTTTCGTCGCATCGGGCCCGGCTGGCGCGATTGGGCATCACGGCCTATATGGCGCCTGCGCACCCCCAACGATGCTCTTCCAATGCAACCTATCATCTCTGTCAAAGGCCTGTCGAAAAGCTATGCGTCGGGCTTCAAGGCGCTGAGCAGTATCGATCTCGATATCGACCGCGGCGAAATATTTGCTCTGCTGGGACCGAACGGTGCCGGCAAGACCACGTTGATTGGAATCATTTGCGGCATAGTGGTGCCAACCCGAGGCAAGGTCACAGTCGATGGTCATGACATCATCAAGGATTATCGCGCGGCACGTTCGCTGATCGGTCTCGTGCCGCAGGAACTTCACACCGACGCTTTTGAGAGTGTGTGGGCTACTCTCTCATTCAGCCGTGGACTGTTCAATAAGCCGGACAACCCGGCCTATATCGAGAAAGTGCTGCGAGCGCTCTCGCTCTGGGACAAGAAAGACGACAAGATCATGACGCTGTCCGGCGGCATGAAACGGCGCGTGCTGATCGCCAAGGCCTTGTCGCACGAGCCGCAAATCCTTTTTCTTGATGAGCCGACAGCGGGCGTCGACGTCGAACTGCGCAAGGACATGTGGCAGGTGGTGCGCGACCTGCGCGATTCAGGCGTGACCATCATCCTGACTACACATTACATCGAAGAAGCCGAAGATATGGCTGATCGCATAGGAGTCATCAATAAGGGCGAAATCATTCTCGTCGAAGACAAAAGCGAATTGATGCGAAAACTCGGGCAGAAACAACTCGCATTGCATCTCCAGAAGAAGCTTGACGCGATACCTGCCGAACTTTCTGTCTACAATCTCAAACTTATAGCTGACGGCATGGAATTGGTTTTTACCTATGACAGTCAGGTAGAGCGTACAGGCATTACGGGACTCCTGACCGATCTCAATCGCGCAGGTATCCGATTCCGGGATTTGCAGACCACGCAAAGCTCGCTCGAAGATATTTTTGTCGGACTCGTGAGTGACCGGCGATGAATCTGCGTGCTGTAGCAGCAATCTACCGGTTTGAGATGGCACGGACCGGTCGCACCATCTGGCAGAGCATCGTCTCACCGGTGCTTTCGACATCACTGTATTTCGTTGTGTTCGGCGCCGCGATCGGCTCCCGCATCTCGGAAATCGAAGGCATACCCTACGGTTCGTTCATCGTTCCTGGGCTTATTATGTTGACGATTTTGACGCAGAGCACGATGAACGCTTCTTTCGGGATCTATTTTCCCCGCTTTACGGGAACGATCTACGAGATCCTTTCGGCTCCTGTGTCTGCGTTCGAGATCGTGCTCGGCTATGTCGGCGCTGCCGCAACAAAATCGATCATCCTTGGCTTGATCATCCTTGCCACGTCCTGGCTTTTTGTGCCGCTGCAAATCGCGCATCCTTTCTGGATGGTCGCTTTCCTCCTGCTTACAGCGGCGACATTCAGCCTGCTCGGTTTCATCATCGGTATATGGGCCGAGGGGTTCGAGAGGCTTCAGATCGTACCGCTTCTGATCATCACGCCGTTGACTTTTCTTGGAGGTACATTTTATTCGATCAGCGTTCTGCCGCCGTTATGGCAGACAATCGCGTTGTTCAATCCGCTCGTCTACCTCATCAGCGGTTTCCGCTGGAGTTTCTTTGAGATCGCCGATGTGAGTCACGGCATCAGCGTGAGCATGACACTGCTCTTTCTTGCCCTGTGCCTCGCAACAGTTTGGTGGATGTTCCGGACCGGTTACAAGTTGAAAAAATAGGTGCTCACATTTCCGTGGTCGTGAAATAAGGCGGCCTCCAGAGGAGTATGTTCTTGCGGGCTTAGTCCGTAAGAGGAGGTTCACTTATGTCACTGACGTGGAAAGCATTCGCGAGTCTGGCGGTTACAGTTGCATTGTCATCGACCGTGTCGGCCGAGGGCTTGGTCACTCAAAAGAACATCCCGCTGGCGATGGCTCAAACGATCGCGCAGACCGCACTCGCCCAGTGCGAGAGCATGGGCTTCAAGATTTCAGTAGTGGTCGTGGACCGAAGCGGGCTGCCCATTGTCATGCTGCGTGGTGATGGCGCTGGCTTGCACACTCCCGAAGGTGCCGAACGCAAAGCCTATACGGCGCGCACGTTCAGTCAGCCGTCGGCTGATTTCGTCAAACGGCTGGCCGACAGGCCCGACACCGTTGGGTCCCGCCAGTACACGCGCGTTCTTGCGTTGGGTGGCGGCTTGCCGATCAAATCCGGCAACGAGGTCGTGGGCGCGGTCGGCGTGTCGGGATCGCCGGGCAAGGACGACGTCTGCTCGCAAGCCGGCATAGACAAGGTTGCGGACCAACTCAGATAGCTGAAGGTGCTACGATCCCGCGAGCGCGTCGAGAATTCGCGCCCAGGAGCGGATGCCCTTGTGATAGCACTTCAGATCGAATTTTTCATTCGGCGAATGAACGCGGTCATCATCGAGAGCAAACCCAACGAGAAGTGAGTCCATTCCAAGCACGCTTTTGAAATCGGCAACGATAGGGATCGAGCCGCCCGCGCCCACCGTTACGGCCTTTTGCCCCCACTCCTTTGCGAGCATGTCCCGCGCCTTGTTTAATGCCGGACTATCAAACGATAGCTGCAAAGGCGGTGCGAGGCCGAAATTGCCGAACTCCACCTTGCAATCTGAGGGCAACCGCGCGCGTACAAAAGTACGAAATGCGTCACGGATCTTTTCCGGATCCTGCTCGCCTACAAGGCGGAAGGAGACCTTTGCACTTGCCTCGCCCGGAATGACGGTTTTGGCACCCTCCCCCGTGTAGCCGCCGATAATGCCGTTGATCTCCGCGGTCGGTCGGGTGGTGATCATTTCGATCAGCATGCGATCTTTTTCGCCTGAGGGTTTTTTCAAGCCGATCGGGCCTAGAAACTTCTCTGGAGTAAGGTCGAGCCCCTTCAAATCGGCCTTAATATCAGCCGGCAATTCCTTCACACCATCGTAGAAACCGGGAATCGTGACACGGCCACTCTCGTCCCACATTGCGCCGAGAATGGCAGACAGCAACCGCAGCGGATTTTGGGCCGCGCCACCAAAGACGCCGGAATGCAAGTCCCGGTCCGCGCATGTAATTTTGACGTCCTCGTAGACCAGGCCACGCAGCGAGGTCGTGATCGCCGGCGTCTTTGCGTCCCACATCGCAGTATCGCAGACGAGCGCAAGATCGAGCTTGAACTCGGCGGCATTGTCACGCACGAACTTGAACAGGTTGCGCGAGCCGCACTCCTCCTCGCCCTCGATCATCATCGTGATTGGCAGCGGCAGCTTGCCGGTAACGGCGTGGAAGGCGCGGCACGCCTCGATAAAGGTCATCGCCTGACCTTTGTCGTCGCAGGCACCACGCGCCACGATGATTTTTCGTCCGTCCGGCAAAGTTTCGATGCGCGGATCGAAGGGCGGCGTTTTCCATAGATTTAAAGGATCGACAGGCTGCACATCGTAATGCCCATAAAACAGTACCCGTGGGCCCGCCGCTCCATTGGCCTTGCCCACCACGACAGGGTGTCCAGGGGTCGGACGAACGCTTGTCTCAAAGCCAATTGATTTTAGATCGGCCGCAACATGCTCAGCAGCAGCCCGACATTGCTCTGCGAACGCGGGATCAGTTGAAACCGATGCGATACGCAACAGCGCGAACAGGCGTTCAAGACTTTGGTCTAGGTCTTGATCGATGCGGTCGAGAACCGCGTCGAGGGTGCTCATGAACTACTCCGTAATGTGGTGGAACTGGCGATTGCTTCTACATCCTTATTCTACCGGGGCTTTTCGGCAACAGGTGGAACGGCAGATAATGCGTACACGAGATTTACATCAGGGTCCTATGATCGGACTAATGCATAAAAATGTATTCGCCCTGTTTACATGGCTGACATCGGTACAAACACGACCGGAACGCACAGACGCTCCGTGATTTGTCGAGACTGGACTTTAAATGCGCGCGCGGAAGATGTTGCAATGCAGTCTCACTCCCGCCAAATGCGACTGAACCCCGCTTGTCATCGCTAAAATCGATGTTCAATATGGACTTCAACCGCCATAAGTGCGGGGGGTGAGGGGTCATGGATGAGTTGGTCGGCCGTCTCGTCGCCAACGTCGGCGTCGATCGCGGAGCCGCTGAAAAGGCGGTTGGCATCATCCTTGACTTCCTGCGCAAGGAAGGCCCATCCGACAAAGTACAATCTCTCATTGACCGGCTTCCCGGGGCGGAAGCCTTGCTGGCTCAACATTCAGAAGCGGGCAGCGGCGCATTTTCCATGGGCGGCATCATGGGTGCGGGAACGAAGATGATGTCCGCGGGGCTGAGCATGGGTCAGGTGCAGGGCGTCACTCGCGAAACTATTGCGTATGCCCGGGAAAAAATCGGCGACGATGCCGTGGGGGAAATTGTCGGAGCGATCCCGGGCTTAAGTCAGTTCGTTTGAATCGTTTCAGAAACGATAAGCATAAGAAAAGCGGAGGAGTTACGGAATGTCCTATCCCATCACCGATATCGACGGAATCGACGGTGAAACCGCCGCGATTCTCAAATCGGTAGGGATCAGATCAACCGATCGCCTGCTCGAGACCGCGCGGACGGTCAAAGGCCGCAAGACCCTGGCCGAAAAAACCGGATTCAATGAGAAGCAGCTTTTGTATTGGGCGAATGTCGCCGATCGGATGCGCATCAAAGGTGTGCGCAAGGAATACGCCGAACTGCTCCAAGCCGCCGGTGTCGATACCGTCAAGGAATTGAAGTATCGAAACCCGGTCAACCTCGCCAAGGCTATGGCCGACGCAAACCGAAAGCGCAGGCTTGTGCGCCTTCTGCCGTCGGAAAAGGTGGTCAAACGCTGGATCGAGAACGCCAAGCTGCTGCCGTTGAAGATTACCTATTGAGACTTTCGGGCCCGCTTGACAGCCCCTTGCCGACCGCGCAAAGCGACCGGCATGGGAATGGCCCGAATGATTGAACAAAGCGCCGGATCCACGCACAACACCGGGCGGAATTCATTCGCCGAATTATTGGCCCTCGGCCGTCCCTTGGTCATGGGTATTCTCAACGTCACCCCTGACTCCTTCTCGGACGGCGGCCGGTTTTTTGAACCAAGTAAAGCCATCGCTCATGCCCGCGATATGGCCAGCTCCGGTGCCGACATCATCGACGTCGGCGCGGAATCGACGCGACCTTACGGCGGCGCGGTTCCTGTTTCAGCCGACGACGAGAAATCGCGGCTCGCCACCGTCTTGCCGGCGGTCGTCAGTCTCGGGGTGCCGGTATCGATCGACACTACTAAAGCCCCGATCGCCGACTGGGCGCTCGACAAAGGTGCTGCGATTATTAATGACGTGTGGGGTTTGCAACACGATCCTGAGATGGCACCGCTCGTCGCCAAACGCGGCGTACCGGTCATCGTGATGCATAATAGAGAATCGGCTGATGAAAGCATCGACATCGTTGCAGACGTGATCGCTTTCTTTTCCCGCTCGCTGCAGATCGCCGAGCGCGCAGGCATTGCGCGAGAAAAGATCGTTCTCGATCCTGGTATCGGTTTCGGAAAGACGCCCGCGCAGAGCATGACCTGCATTGCGCGACTCTCCGAGTTCAAACGTTTCGGGTTGCCGCTCCTCGTTGGCGCTTCGCGCAAGCGGTTCATCAGCACTGTGACAGCCGCCGCTCCGGATGAGCGTATTGGAGGCTCGATCTCCGCTCATTTACTCGCGATCGAAAAGGGGGCAGCAATCATCCGGGTACATGATGTTGCGGAGACGGTTCAGGCCCTCCGGGTGGCTGCTGCTATCGAGGCCGCAGGATGAGCGACCGAATTTTTATCAAGGGTCTTGCGCTGCACGCCTATCATGGCGTGATGCCTCATGAGGCAAAGGTCGGGCAGACGTTCACTATCGATCTCGATCTGGAAATCGATCTGTCGGCGGCAGCCCGCTCGGACAAAGTTGTCGACACCGTCTCCTACGACAAGGTCGTCGATTGCGTGAGTAAGGCGTTTTGTGCACAACGCTTTCGCCTGATCGAAGCGGCTGCTGGCCGAGCCGCCGACGCCGTCCTAGCCACTTTTTCCCGCGTTCGTTCTGTCCGTATCACGATTCACAAACCGCATGCACCAATTGCCGCCACCTTCAGTGACGTGGGGGTGACGCTTGTAAGGATCCGCCATGCCTGAAGCGCTGCTCGCGCTCGGCGGCAATGTCGGGAACAGCCGCGCTATTCTCGATCGCGCCATCGGACTACTCTGCGACGGAAAAGAAGTGCGTCTGATTGCTCGGTCGTCGGATTACCGGACACCACCATGGGGCTTCAAATACCAGCCGCATTTCGTCAACCTTGCGATTGTGGTTGAAACGACACTCGGGCCACGAGAGCTGCTGGCACGCGCACAACAAGTGGAGCTCAGGCTCGGCCGCGACCGCGAGCAGGAAAAGCGCAACGGCCCGCGCACGGCTGATATCGATATCCTGGCCTATGATGACCTCACGTTGAACGAGCCGAATTTGACGCTGCCGCACCCGCGCATGTTCGAGCGCGCTTTCGTCCTCCTGCCGCTGGCTGAGATCGCAGGAGACCGTGTTATTGCCGGCAGGCGCGTCGACGAGGCTGCCCGCGCCGTGGATGCCAGCCAGATCCATCGTCTCCCCTGACGCGATAGCCCCCTTTAGCCGTCTGTGCCAATTTGCCGTTATGAGTGACGATTTTCGCTTAGGTGCTGAGTTCCCGCCAACGACCGAAGCCGCCTGGCGGAAGCTGGTCGAAGCTGCTCTCAAGGGAGCAGCCTTTGACAAGCGGCTTGTCAGCCATACTTATGATGGCCTGAGAGTGGAGCCCCTTTATCCGCGTGCAGCCGGCGCATTGCCGGTTGCGGGCCGCTCCTCCGTACCCTGGCAGGTGATCCAGCGCGTCGATCACCCAAACGCAAATGCCGCCAACAAGCAGGCTCTCGACGATCTCGAGAACGGGGCGACCGGGTTAAATCTTGTCTTCGCCGGAAGCGTGGGCGCGTACGGCTATGGCCTTGACGGTACCAAGGAGACGATTTCTCACGCCATCGCCGGCGTCTACCCGGATGCTGGCATCGCCCTCGAACTCGATCTCAGCGCCCAGCACAAAGATGCCGGACAAAATCTGGCGGCAGCGCTGAAGGAGCGCGGTATCGCACCGGACAAAACGCAAATTCGTTTCGGCTACGATCCACTCGGCGCCAAAGCGCGCGGCGGCTCTTCGCCTTTGCCGTGGCCGCAGATTGCAAGGCTCTTCGCCGCAATCGTTGCCGAGCTTTCAGGACAAGGCTTCGCCGGTCCATTCGCGGTAGCAGACGGGCGCAGCGTGCACCCGGCGGGCGGCAGCGAAGCGCAGGAACTCGCCTTCGCTATTTCCAATGCGGTCGAGTACCTGCGTCTTTTCACCCAGGCGGGCATTCCGCTCGAAGCGGCCCGGAAACTGGTCTGGTTCAGACTTGCGGCCGATGCGGATGAATTTCTCACCATCGCCAAGCTCCGCGCTCTGCGTAAACTCTGGGCCAGGATAGAGCAAGCGAGCGGGCTGACGCCAAAGCCGGTCTTTGTATCCGCGGAAACGGCATGGCGGATGATGAGCAAACGCGATCCCTACGTGAACATGCTGCGCACGACAATTGCCGTAACTGCCGCGGGCATCGGCGGGGCCGATGCAATCAGCGCCCTGCCCTTCACAATCGCGCTGGGCTTGCCGGACTCCTTCGCACGCCGCATTGCGCGTAACATGCAGCTCATCCTTCTGGAAGAATCCAATCTTTATCGCGTGACAGATCCGGCGGCAGGCGCCGGTGGCATCGAGGCCATGACGGCGAAAATCGCGAAGACGGCGTGGGTACTGTTTCAGGAGATAGAGGCCGCCGGCGGCGCTGCCATCGCCATCGAGCAGGGCTTCGTCCAAAAAAAAGTGGCGGCAATGCGCGCGGAACGTCTCGCGGCTATCGCACACCGCAAGGACGCACTCACAGGCGTGAGCGATTATCCTGATCTTGGCGAGTTGCCGGTCAAGGTACTCGACGTGCCGCCCGCCAACGTGCCGCCGATGCCCGCATCGATGAATTTTGAAGGCCTTCCGGCGATGCGCCTGGCCGAACCATTTGAAGCGTTGCGCGATGCCTCCGATCGCGTTCTCGCTAAAACCGGCGCGAGACCGAAAGTTTTTCTCGCAAATCTCGGTAAGCTGTCCGATTTCACGGCGCGAGCCACCTTCGCAAAGAATTTTTACGAAGCGGGAGGCATCCAAGCCGTGACCAATGACGGTTTCAAAAGTCAGGCCGACATGGTTGCCGCCTTCAAGTCGTCCGGGGCAAAGCTTGCCTGTCTCTGTTCGTCCGACAAGGTCTATGAGAGTGAAGCGACCGGGGCCGCCACCGCACTCGCTGCAACCGGCGCGGTAGTGCATCTGGCCGGCCGGCTAGGCGAAAATGAGCGACGTTGGCGGCAGGCCGGCGTGAAGGACTTTATTTATTCAGGTTGCGACGCACTTTCGACCCTGCAAGCCGCACATGATAGTCTCGGTGTCAAATGAGTCAGATACCCGACTTCGCTAAGGTTGATTTCGCGGATATCGCCGTGCCTGGAGGCAGCGGCCCGTCGGTCTCATGGGCGACGCCGGAAGGTATCGCTGTCAAGCCGGGTTACAGCGAAAGGGATCTGGCCGGCCTCGACTTCCTCGATACCTATCCCGGCAAGCCCCCTTACCTTCGTGGCCCCTACCCCGCAATGTACGCGGCGCAGCCGTGGACGATCCGGCAATATGCCGGTTTTTCCACCGCCGAAGACTCCAATGCCTTTTACCGGCGCAATCTCGCGGCGGGTCAAAAGGGCCTCTCGATCGCTTTCGACCTTGCCACGCACCGCGGCTACGACAGCGATCATCCGCGAGTTTCAGGTGATGTGGGCATGGCGGGAGTCGCCATCGACTCGATCTACGACATGCGCACGCTCTTTTCAGGCATCCCGCTCGACCAGATGAGCGTGTCGATGACGATGAACGGAGCGGTGCTGCCGGTGCTCGCGCTCTATATCGTCGCAGCGGAAGAGCAAGGCGTTCCGCATGAGAAGCTGTCGGGCACGATCCAGAACGACATTCTCAAAGAATTCATGGTGCGCAACACATACATCTATCCGCCGGGGCCGAGCTTGCGCATCATTTCCGACATCTTCGCCTATACATCGGCAGAGATGCCAAAATTCAATTCGATCTCCGTCTCCGGCTACCACATGCAGGAAGCAGGAGCGACCCAGGATCTCGAACTGGCCTACACGCTCGCCGATGGCGTCGAGTACGTGCGTGCCGGTCTAAAGGCCGGTCTGACGATCGATCAATTCGCTCCGCGCATCTCATTTTTCTGGGCGATCGGCATGAACTACTTCATGGAGATCGCCAAGCTGCGCGCCGCCCGCCTGCTTTGGGCCAAATTGATGAAGCCGTTCAAGCCCGACGACCTGCGTTCGCTCTCCCTCCGTACACATTGTCAGACATCCGGCTGGTCGCTCGCCGCGCAAGACGTATTCAACAATGTCGCACGCACGATGATCGAAGCCATGGCGGCGACTCAGGGACAAACTCAATCGCTGCATACCAATGCGCTGGATGAGGCGCTCGCCCTGCCGACCGACTTTTCCGCGCGAATTGCGCGCAATACTCAGATCGTCCTGCAACAGGAAGCTGGCGCCACCCGCATCGTTGATCCGTGGGGAGGCTCTTATTACGTAGAGCGCCTCACATATGAGCTTGCGCGCAAAGCCTGGGTCCACATTGAAGAGGTCGAAGGACTCGGCGGCATGGCCAAGGCGATCGAAGCCGGCATTCCCAAGCTGCGCATCGAAGAGGCCGCCGCGAAGACACAAGCGCGCATCGACGCTGGCGTGCAATCTGTCATCGGGGTCAACAAGTACCCGCCTTCAGACGAAGCGCCGATCGATGTGCTCAAGATCGACAACTCGGCCGTGCGGGCCCAGCAGATCGAGAAACTCAAGCGCCTGAAAGCCGAACGCGATCCGACCGCCTTGCGGGAAGCCCTCGATGCACTGACGCGTGCCGCCGACCGCGGCAATGGAAATCTGCTTGACCTTGCCGTCGATGCTGCTCGCGCAAAGGCGACCGTCGGCGAGATTTCATCTGCGCTGGAAAAAGTATTCGGGCGCCACCGCGCCGAGATCAAGGCGATTACAGGAGTCTACAAACGGGAGGTCGGCATGACCGGCGCCGTCGAACGTGTCCGCGCGGCCGTTGAAGCTTTTGAATCGGCCGAAGGCCGTCGTCCGCGCCTGCTCGTCGCCAAGATTGGGCAAGACGGGCACGACCGCGGTCAGAAAGTCATCGCTTCGGCATTTGCCGACCTGGGTTTTGACGTCGATATCGGCCCGTTATTCGCAACCCCTGGTGAAGCAGCACGTCAGGCAGTCGAGAACGATGTTCATATTCTGGGCGTGTCTTCGCTCGCGGCCGCTCATCTGACACTGGTGCCGGAACTGAAGGCCGAACTCAGGAAACAGGGCCGCGACGACATCATGATCGTCGTCGGCGGCGTCGTGCCGCCGCAGGATTACGACGCGCTCATGAAGGCCGGCGCGGCGGCCATCTTTCCTCCGGGCACGGTGATCGCCGAGGCCGCAGAAAAACTGCTGAAAAAACTCAACAAGAGGCTGGGACACAGCGAAGAGGCCGCGGTGTGAGGCAACACTTCATCCGCGTCGCGGCTGCGATCCTTTGCGCATTGTCAGTTTCGGGCTGTGTCGATTCGTCCGGACCACTCGTTACGGATGCACAGCCCGTGTTCGGCGAGCAATTACGGCTCCAGTTCTACTCCTTGCGAAAGGGAATTGTCGACGAGCCCGAACAGGCAACCTACAAATGGGACGGCAGTGTGTATCAGCGCACAGGGGGCGGCATGACGGATGTCAGCTCGTTCTCGGTTTACCAGTTGGCACGCGACATCTTTATCGTACAGAGTGCGGCCGCGAAGCGCCCAGGCATGTTCGAGTATGCGGTCGCGCGCAGGCTCGTGGACGGCGTCTACCAGGTAATCGCCATCGATGAAGGTGATGCTGGCCGGCCGACGCGGGCCCGTTTCTGCAAGCGCACCAGTGACTCGTCTTGCCGCATCGAAACGAGCAAACAGCTCTTTGTCTTCGCGCGCGCCACGGCCGAGCGCAGGAAAGGTCAAGGCGGCCTTGTGCTTCGCCTCGCGGATGGCGTTGCAGAATCCTCGCGCTAGCATGATCATTCCCGAGGCTTGAGGAATCGATGGCTTCGCGCAACCTGCCGCCTGCCGATCTCGTTCGTGGTGTCCGCTCGGCCGACCGCGCGATGCTGGCACGCGCGATCACACTGATCGAGAGCAAGCGCGCGGACCATCGCAAGACAGCACATCACCTGGTGCAGGAACTGCTGCCCCTTACCGGAAAAGGTGTGCGCCTTGGCATCACCGGTGCGCCTGGCGCCGGCAAATCGACCACCATCGATGTCCTCGGCACCTATCTGACCGGCAAAGGACACAAAGTGGCGGTTCTCGCCGTCGATCCATCCTCGACGCGCACCGGCGGCTCTATCCTCGGCGACAAGACACGCATGGCGCGCCTCGCAAGCGATCCAAGCGCTTTCGTCCGTCCCTCGCCATCGTCCGGCACACTCGGCGGGGTCGCATCGAAGACACGCGAGACCATGCTGGTCTGCGAGGCGGCCGGCTATGACATCGTCATGGTGGAAACCGTCGGCATCGGCCAGTCGGAGACGGCCGTCGCCGACATGACCGATTTTTTCCTGGTGCTGATGCTGCCTGGCGCAGGCGATGAATTGCAGGGCCTCAAGAAAGGCATCGTCGAGCTCGCAGACATGATTGCTGTCAACAAGGCCGACGGCGACAACATCGAGCGGGCCAGGGTTGCTGCGGCAGAGTACAAAGCCGCACTGAATATTCTCGTCCCGCAGTCGGCGTCCTGGGTTCCGCCGGTCATCACTTATTCAGCGCTTACAGGCAAAGGCATCGAAGAACTGTGGGCTCAGGTGACCGCGCACAAAGAGAAAATGGCCACGACGGGCGAGCTGGCAGCGCGTCGGCGCCAGCAGCAGGTGAAATGGATGTGGACGATGCTTGAGGAGCGCCTGACCGCACGGTTGCGCAGCGATGCGTCAGTTCGTGCAAAGCTTCGGCAGATGGAGAGCCAGGTCGCTGCCGGCAAGCTGGCTCCCGCTTTGGCCGTCGAAGAGATAGCGAAGCTCCTCGGCGTCTAGATGCCTCTCACCATCCTCGTCACTGGATTTGGCCCGTTCCCGGGCGCGCCGTTCAATCCGACCAGCCTCCTTGCGCAGCGCGTTGCGCACGCGCGTCGTCCGGCCTTATCGGACGTGAAAATCGTCACCCACGTATTTCCGACAGGTTATGCGGCGGTCGATCGCGAATTACCGGCCTTGATTGCCAAACACAAGCCGGACGCATTGCTGATGTTTGGCTTGGCACCGCGCGCCCGTGAACTCCGCGTAGAAACGCGGGCGCGAAATGCGCTGGCCCTGCTTCCCGATGCAGGTGGCGCGTCATTGGGACGCCGGACCATCGCAGTCGGCATGCCGGAATCGATGAGACTTCGGACGCCAGCTCGTCCCCTGCTTGCCGCGCTTCGCGGCCTGCAGCCTCGCGCCACACTCTCACGCGACGCGGGGCGCTATCTCTGCAACTACTTGTGCTGGCGAGCTGCTGAAATGGTATCGACAGGAGTCGGACCCCGATTGGTCACTTTCATCCATGTGCCGCCGGTCCGCGGCGGCCCGACGCGGAAACACGGCAAGGCATTGACGAGCCTGAGTGACCTGACGACGGCCGGGACCCGCGCTCTTGTCGCTCTCGTCGCGGCAGCACGGCGTTGACTTCTCCGGCGCACAATAGACGCGCCCTGTCGACCAATAATCGAACGCGGTAGTCGCCACGTTTAGGCCGGAATGCCTATATAATCGGCAACCATGACGCCCACCCGATCACCGCGCCGCCGTATCAGGACTGTAATGCTCGCCATCCTTCTTCTTTTCATCGTCCCAATCATCGCCCGTGCCGCGCTCTATGCGATGAGCGACGATCCGCGTTCATGGCGCGACGCAGACTGGTCGAGCGCCGGGCTTTTGCCGGTAGCGAGCGACTATGGGCCAGCGCGAGTGATCGTGTTCACCGGCACCGCCGGCGCTTGGAAAGGCATCTTCTCGGTGCACAGCTGGGTCGTGTTCAAGCACACGAACGAACCGCACTGGCGGCGCTATGACGTGGTCGGCTGGGGACAACCAGTTCGGCTCAACAATTGGCCGGTTGATGGCAAATGGTACGGCAACCGGCCGGTCATGCTGGCGGACATTTCCGGGCCGGAGGCCGAAAAGCTAATTCCGCGCATTGAGGCCACGGTGAAGGGTTACAACTATTCGCAAACTGGCGACTACCGGATTTGGCCCGGTCCCAACAGCAACAGCTTCATTGCGGCGATCCTGCGTACCGTGCCCGAGCTCGGCCTTGCGTTGCCGCCGAACGCAGTTGGACGCGATTTCCGGTATGGCTTCTATGCCGGGCCAACTGACAGCGGCACTGGATTTGAAATCAACCTGCACGGCCTTGCCGGATTGAAGGTCGGCTGGGTCGAAGGCATTGAAATCAATCTCCTGGGTCTCGTCGCTGGCATCGACTGGCGCCATCCAGGCCTGAAGCTGCCGGGTTTCGGGCGCGTTGGCATTGGCTTGCCGGTCGCGACCGCATTGGCCCGCTGAATTCTGCAATAACGTCCCACAAACAGATTTCAAATACGATCTGGTCTTCTTGATGTAGCCATGGTGCTTGGCGTATCTGCATAGGGCAACCTGAGGCTACGCGCACAACGCAATGGCTACGCCACCGCCGAACGCAAATCCTGTGATCGCGATCCTGGCGACGGCTCCGATTCCGGGCTTTGCCAAGACTCGACTCATCCCCACAATCGGAGCGCACGCGGCAGCGGTCCTGCAGGAACGATTGACTGAGCGCGCAGTCGCGACCGCATTCGCCTCAGGCGTCGGGCCGGTCATTTTGTGCTGCGAGCCCGATGCGACCCATGACAGCTTTCTGAAAATGGTCGCGCGGATGAAGATCACCCTCAGGCCGCAGCCGCAGGGCGACCTTGCAGCGCGGATGCTTGCTGCGATGGCCGGCCGCGCCGGGCCGGTCTTGCTAATCGGCACCGATTGCCCCGCCCTTACTGATGCACACCTTCGCAGCGCCGCTTCGGCATTGCACGACGGGAATGATGTTGTCCTCGTTCCTGCAGAGCGCGGCAGTTACGTGCTTCTCGGGATGCACAAGGCGGATCCGGCGCTCTTCTCGAATATCGCCTGGGGCGGAAGCACAGCCCTTTCCGAAACGCGCGCGCGCATCATCGAACGGCGCCTTACGCTGGTCGAACGTCCGCCGCTGTGGAATGTCGATGCGGAGCCCGACCTCACGCGTCTCGAGCGCGAATTTCCCGAACTCAAACTTTAGCGCTACTGCAGACGAATCAAGACGAGACCGCAGACGATGAGACATGCGGCCAAGACTCGAGCTGCGCGCAAAGGTTCTTTCAAGACCACGACGGCGATCGCAGCACCGAACAGCACACTCGTCTCACGCAACGTAGCGACGATGGCAATCGGCGCCACGGTCATGGCCCATATCGCAATTCCATACGAAAGAACCTGTAAGGCGCCCCCCGCAAAACCGCGAAGCCAGAATTTTTGCATCGCCGGGATGACGTCCGTTCCGTCGCGAAAAAGCGCGTACGGCACCATCACCACTGCAATTCCGACGAAGAGCCAGACCGAGTAGGCATTGGGACTGCCCGATAGACGGGCTCCAACGCCATCGACGACCGAATAGGTGCAAATCGTCAGCGCCGTAATCAGTGCAAAGCCAATCGCCCGACGGTCGATCTCGGCCAATGTCCGCCCGCCGCGCACAGAGAGAAGCAGTACGCCGGCAACAAGTACGACAATCCCTGTCCAGCCCAGTGCACTCAATCGCTCGCCGACAAAGGCCGATGTAACCGCGGCCGTCATTAGCGGAGCCGAGCCGCGCGCAATTGGATAGACCTGGCCAAGATCGCCGGTGCGATAGCTTTCGATAAGCGAAGCGAAATAGACGAGATGAATGACGACCGATGACACCAGCCATGGCCAGGCTGCCAAAGCAGGCATGCCCACAATTGGCGCAAACGCAAGCGCTACAATAGCGGAACCTACGGAAATCAGCGTGGTCGTCGACAGCGGATCAAGACCGACCTTTATCAGAGCATTCCAGGCCGCATGGCATGCCGCAGCAAACAAGACCGCGAGAAAAACAAAGGTTTCCATGAGAAGGCTCTATCGTCGGCCCAAATACGACAATGCAAGAGACGGGCAATTCATGAGTGAGCAGGCTTGGCAGCCATAGAAATCGAGTAAACGTCCCGGAACCGAAAATTTATAGCGACCTATACTTTAGTGACTAGCCGTCCGCACGGGCCGAGGGTATCGTTTTCGAAACGCCGAACAATGGCGCCATCCGGGAGGAGACCATGGGACAATCACGTCTATCGCGTCGTGCCGTTCTGAAGACTGCCGCCCTCGGTTCCGCGGCAGCAATTACCGCTCCGTATGTCAGCGGCGTCTACGCCGCAGGTACGCTCTCACTCGGCTGCTGGGACCACTGGGTGCCCGGCGCCAACAAGGCTCTCGACAAGATCTGCAAGGAGTGGGGCGACAAGAATAAAGTCGACGTCCACATCGACTACATCACCTCACAAGGCGAGAAGGACAAGTTGACCGCCGCGGCCGAAGCCCAAGCCGGCACCGGCCACGACATCATGTCCCATCGTGACTGGAACATCCGGATTCACGAGCGTCTGCTTGAACCGCTCGACGATGTTGCCAATCAGCTGATCAAGCAGTACGGCCCGATCAGCCCGGTCGCTGAATACCTTGCGAAGATCAAAGGTACCTGGCGCGGCATCCCGACTGCAATCGGCAGCCAGGTAAAACCCTGTCAATCGCGCTTTGATCTCTACAAGAAGCATTGCGATGTCGATCTGGTCGACATGTTCCCGGCTGACGAGTCGAAATACGACAAGGCAAAGACCGACAAATGGACTTGGGATCTCTATCTCGACTGCGCACAGAAGCTGCACAAGGCCGGCTATCCGGTTGGATTGCCGATGGGCCAAGCGAGCGACGCGGTCGACTGGGTCGGCGCACTGTTTAATTCCTTCGGCGTTGTGTTCGTCGACGCCAAGGACAACATCAAGATCAATTCGGACGAAACCCGGAAGGCGATGGAGTATCTCAAGAAGCTGATGGCGGTGAATCCGCCTGAGGTTTACGCTTGGGACGACGCCGGCAATAACCGTTGGATCATTTCCGGCAAAGGCTCCGCGATCATGAACCCGCCGAGCTCGTGGGCGGTCGCCAAGCGTGACAATCCCGATGTCGCGAAGAACATCTGGCTGCACGCCATGCCGAAGGGACCGAAAGGCCGCTTCGTGGGGCAACTGCCGCAGTTCTACGGCCTGTGGAGCTTCTCGAAGAACAAGTCGGCGGGTAAAGACCTTCTGCTGCACATGTCACAGAAGGAGTCGATCGCACAGCTGGTCGCTGCCTCGGTCGGCTACGACCTGCCGTCGTTCAAGAGCATGTACGATCTCGACACATGGAAGACGGTCGAACCGCCGGTCGGCGTAGTTTACAGCTATCCGCCGCGCGGCGACGAGCAGACCTCGATGTTCGGCGCACCTGCCCGCTCCGAAGTTGGCGCCCAGATGTACAATCAGGCGATCAACACGGTGATGGTGGCGAAGTTCACCCAGGGCAACGAGAAGCTCGACGACGTCATCAAGTGGGCCGAAAAGGAGCTCGAAGGCACGCTCCGCGCCTGATTTAAGCCCTCGTTACGATTTGCATGCCGGCCCCGGAACAAGTGATCTGGGCCGGCATGCAGGACGCTGAACCGTAAGCGAACGACGGCCGTTAATTAGTCGGAGGCAGCCTGATGGCAGACACAGTCCACACCTGGGCTCCGACCCTGCGTCGTGCAGACGCCGGGCCAGCGACCCGGCGCGGCTTTGCCAAATTCTTGCGGCAACGCTCGAGCATCGC
>DATBHE010000073.1:0-11462 GCA_036557605.1 Pseudolabrys sp. | reverse complement strand
GATCCGCGTCGGCGGGGCCACCGAGGTCGAGGTGAAGGAGCGCAAGGATCGCGTCGATGACGCGATGCATGCAACCCGCGCCGCGGTCGAGGAAGGCATCCTGCCCGGTGGCGGTGTCGCCCTGCTCCGTGCGGTGGAGGCGCTCAAGCGCTTGCGTCCGGAGAACGAGGACCAGAAGCACGGTGTCGACATCGTACGCAAGGCGTTGCAGACCCCTGCCCGCCAGATCGCGATCAACGCCGGCGCTGACGGCTCGGTTGTGGTCGGCAAGATCTTGGACAAGGACCAGTATTCGTACGGCTTTGACGCTCAGTCGGGCGAGTACGGCAACCTGGTCAGCAAGGGCATTATCGACCCGACCAAGGTCGTGCGTTGCGCCCTGCAGGATGCGGCTTCGGTTGCGGGCCTGCTGATCACCACGGAAGCGATGGTCGCCGAGCTGCCGAAGAAGAAAGAAGCGATGCCGGCGATGCCACCCGGTGGCGGCATGGATTTCTAATCGGTGGTCCGTACAAACTAGCAAATGCAGAGGCCCGGGATTTTCCCGGGCCTTTTGCTTTGAAGCAGGCATCGTTAAAAAGAAACGACCACACACGATAAGGCGCGCGTTCATCCGGCGTCGCCTTGCCGCAGTGGCCGTCGTGGCGAGACCAAAACATTTCGCCACTTGCAAAGCACCTTACGGCAGCGACATGACAGCAGCATGACAAACGCGACAGGCCGCATTTACGCCGGAATTGGAGGCTGGACCTATGAACCTTGGCGTGGCGTTTTTTACCCGAAGGGCCTGCCGCATGCGCGCGAACTGTCCTACGCCAGCGAGCACCTGACCTCGATCGAGATCAACGGTACCTTCTACCGCACCCAGACACCGGCAACGTTCCGCAAGTGGGCGTCGGAAGTACCGGCCGATTTCGTATTTTCGCTGAAGGGGCCCCGCTATGCCGTGAACCGTCGCGTCCTGTCGGAGGCCGGAGATTCGATCAAACGATTTCTCGAGTCCGGGGTAACCGAGCTGGGGACACGGCTCGGCCCCCTGCTCTGGCAGTTCACCCCCTACAAGAAATTTGACGAGAAAGACTTCGGCGGTTTCCTTGCCCTGCTGCCGAAAACATTCGACGGTCACAGGTTCCGCCACGTCGTCGAAGTCCGCAATGACAGCTTCAAAACTCCCGCCTTCATCGCCCTGGCGCGCAAGTTCGGTGTCGGCATCGTCTACGCCGAACATGACAAATACACTGAGATCGCGGACATCACCGCCGACTTCGTCTATGCGCGGTTACAAAAAGGCGACGAAAAACTGAAGGCGGGTTATCCGCCGAAGGCCCTGGATGCCTGGGCCGACCGCGCCAAAACCTGGGCAAAAGGCGGCGAGCCGAAGGACCTGCCGCGCGTCGACAAGACGTCGGCTTCGAAGCAGCCGCGCGACGTTTTCATCTATTTCATACACGAAGCGAAGCTGCGCGCACCTGCGGCCGCCATGGCGCTGATCGAAAGACTGAAATGAAAGCTCAGCCGAAAAGGAAATCGACGAAATCGGCGCCGCTGTTCACGATCGGATATGAGCAGGCCAAGCCTGCGGCGGTGTTCGACGAACTCAAGCGAGCAAAGATCGAGCTGGTGGTCGACACGCGTGCAGTTGCGGCCTCGCGCCGGCCAGGCTTCTCCAAGCGTCAGCTCGCGACCGCGCTGGACGAGAAAGGCATCGGCTACACCCACCTGCAAAAGCTAGGCACGCCAGCGGAAGGGCGGGCTGCCGCGCGAAGCGGCGACACGGACGCACTCTGGCGCATCTACGACAAGCACATCAAAGGCGCGGATGCGCAGAACGAGCTGCGCGAATTGATTGCGTTGATCAAATCGGGAAAACGGATTGCCCTGCTCTGCTACTGCCGCGATCCAAAGACCTGTCACCGCAGCCGCATCGTTGCAAACCTCAAAAGGAAGATGGCGCTGAAGGTCACCGACCTCATTCCACCGCTGTTCTGACCTATTCAGCTGGTTGCGGCTTACGTTGCCTGTCCTCGACGCTGATGATCATCGCAACGAGAGCCAGCGTCGTGACGAACAACAGCAGAGCGATGACGGCGTTCACACCTAACACGAGCGCGAAGCCACCGCTCTCGTGCAGCAACGATATCATGCCGATCGCAGCGCCGGCACTAATGAACAGCAGAAAGTACCGCACAGCATAAACGCGGCCGCGCCAGGCGTCCGCAGTGTATCGCGCCATGATCATATCGTTGACCGTGACCTGCCCGTAGATTGCCGCCACCGCGATCGCGAGTGCGACCAAAAGCGCGAAGCCGCCTGCATAGGCCGCCCACAGGTTCCCAAGAAAGCCAAGACCGGTGACGATCGCGAATATCACATGGGGAGGAACTCGTTCCACCAACCGTCCAACGGTCAGTTGCGCCAGTGCCCCGCAAACAAGCACCGCTGTCGCAATGCTCCCGACGAGCAAAAGTGGCAAATCCCTGGACAGCCTTTCATCCACGATTTTTGGCAGCGCGATTGTAAGGACATTGAACGTCAATCCCGCGCTCAGCGCGATCACGATAAACAATCCGAACAGCATCACCGCCAAGCGTGGCGTGAGCGGAACCGCGGGTGCGGATACGCGAGACTTGGCTTGGTGGCGATCATCTGGCGTGACCCACAAATAGACAATGCCGGTAAGCACAAAGAGCACGGCTGGAACGTAGAACGCTGCCCTCCAGCTGATCCAAGTGGCGAGCGCAGCGCTGATACCGGCCGCAAGCGCGACACCAAGATTGCCACATACACCGTTAAAAGCCAGCGAACGCCCACGCGCGTTCGTAACTTCGATCAGCATTGCCATGCCGACCGGGTGATAGATCGCTGCAAACATGCCGAGCGCAAACATCGCGACAGCCATCGTCGTGAGATTTGGGGCAAGTCCGGCAGCGGCCAGCGAAACCCCGCAGCCAATATAGAAGGCCCCCATCATGTTGCGGCGGCTCCAGCGGTCGGCGAGCCAGCCCGCCGGAAGAGAGAACACGCCGAAGGCGATGAAGGCCGTGCTCGAAAGGGCGATCAGTTCGCTGTACGAGCGCTGATAGACCGCCTGCAGCCCGATTACGACGGTCGGGTAAATCAGCAGCACGAAATGATCGATCGCATGGGCCCAGTTCAGAAAGGCGATAGACCGCCGGCGCGTTGCAGCTTCGGTTGCAGGACTGGAGTGGGACACAGAACCCATTTGGCACTTTCCATTCAGCACGGATGATTCGCACAATCCATATACCTATTGGCTGCGCTTTGTCCCAACAGGCCTCATCCGTTCGACTGTTGGTTGCAGCAGATCAATCTTCTACCCTGATATTGCAGAGTATTTGTAAAAAATCAGAGCGTGTTTGTGAATCTCCGGAGGCGTGTTTGCGTCGCAGCGTGCGCCGTCTCGACCCTTATATATTGCTGCGTTTGTTTTCCGTCTGGTTCCACGCTTGCCCACGAGGATGAAACGCGCGCGCTGTTCTTTTCCGGCCGTGACATCTGGCGCAACGGCGCCTTTGCATATGGCGGCTTCCTCTTCGCGCCCAATAGCCTCGACCGGGATGGCGTTCTGCTGAAATTTCTACTGTCCAGCGGGCTCTACGTTTATGACGCCGAGAACCTGGGTGGTCAGCGCATCCTCGGTGTTGAAGCGCTTGTGAACATATTGCCCGGCTGGAGGATCAAGCGCGGCGATGCCGAGCTTAAATTCTTCATGGGCCCGGAATTTCAGAAGCATCGGCTGTGGCCTGATGATCAGACCAACCGGCTGCGCGGCAATGCATACGGTCTGCGCTTAGCGGCCGAAATCTGGTACGAGCCCACCAGCGACACGATGATTGCTGCCGACGGTTTCCTGTCAACGATCGCGACCAGCAATTCGGCACGCGTAGCCTATGGCTGGCGCGTGTTCGAAGAAATGCTCGGAGGCATCTACATAGGGCCCGAAATTCAATATTTTGGTTCCGACGGGTACAAACACCTACGGTTGGGCACACATATAACGAGCATGAAAGCAGAAGATACTGAATGGTCGGCAGCACTGGGTTGGGCGATGGATTCCTCGCACCGCTCGAGCCCGTATTTGCGGCTGAGTATTGTGTCCCGTCGATAGCTAGTCGAGCGTACGCCGGAAACGTGTAACGGCAATCGTCATCGCGACCAGCATCAGTACAAACATGGCCGCAGCGTCATATTGTAGGTCGCTGATCGATGATCCTTTCAGCATGATCGAGCGCACGACCCGCAGATAGTGCGTCAGCGGCAATGCCTCCCCGACCCAACGCGCCCAGGTCGGCATGCCCGCGAAAGGAAACATGAAGCCGGAAAGCAGAATGTTCGGCAGAAAAAACATGATCGACATCTGCACCGCCTGGAGCTGGTTCTGTGCGATTGTCGAAAACGTGTAGCCGATCGAAAGATTGGTCGCGATGAACAATGTGCTCAACGCAGCAAGGGCGAAAAGATTGCCGAGAATGGGCACGCCGAACAGCAGCACACCAATGCCGATGATCATCGCCGCCTGGACGAACCCGACGATGACGTAGGGAATGATCTTGCCGAGCATGATCTCGACAGGTGTGATCGGCATCGACAGCAGGTTTTCCATCGTCCCGCGTTCGATCTCGCGCGTCACCGAAAGCGCGGTGAAGATCAGCATCGTCATGGTGAGAATAGTGCCGACCAGTCCGGGAACGATATTGAGTTGCGTAAGGCCTGCCGGGTTGTAGCGCTGGTGGGTCCTGATCTCGAACGCAGGCGTGCCGGCATCCGGCAATCCGCGATCATGGACGAGAGCAGTCTGCACGACCTGCCCGAGTGCGCCCACGGCCGCGCTTGCCGCCACCGGATCGGTGGCGTCGGCAACGATCAGCATCGCCGGCTTGTCGCCGCGCCGGACCGAGCGCTCGAAATTGCGCGGGATTTCAATACCGAACAGGATCTTGCCGGAGGCCAGCATATGATCGAGTTCGGCCTCCGTGTTGGGCCGCTCGATAACATTGAAATAATCGGTGTTCTTGAGCGCCGCCATGATCGAGCGCCCGAGGTCACTGTTTTCTTGCAGCAAAACGGCGGTCGGCAGATGACGCGGGTTGGTGTTTATCGCGTAGCCGAACAGCAGAAGCTGGATGAGCGGAACCATGATGATCATGGCGAACGAGACGCGGTCGCGCTTGAGCTGGATGAATTCCTTGACCAGGACCGCCCAGGTCCTGCTCCAGAAATTGCCGCCGATCCGCTGCGGCGCCTGTGCGGGCAACACGTGGCTCATTGGAAATTGTCCCGGGCCTTGCCCATCAGATCGATAAAGACATCTTCGAGCGAAGGCTCCGAACGCTGCCATTCAAGGTCTTTGCTCTTCCGATACGGCGCGATCGCCACCTCCAGCTTGTCGGCATCGCGCCCGGACACGTGAAGGCTGGTGCCGAATGGAGCCACCATGTCGATGCCCGCCTTGTTATTGAGCTCTTCAGCAAGCGCGTTGAGCCCCTCACCTCCTCGAGTACTGACGATGTAGGTCGTCAGGTGCGAGGATTCGATGACCTCCTCGACTGTGCCGTGCGCCAGCAGTTCGCCATACGCGATGTAAGCGATTTCGTGGCAGCGTTCGGCTTCGTCCATGTAATGGGTAGAGACCAGCACCGTCAGGCCTTCGGCGGCGAGCGCATGGATCTCGTTCCAGAACTCGCGCCGCGCCTTCGGATCGACACCCGCAGTCGGCTCATCAAGCAGAAGCAACTTCGGGCTTGGAAGGGTGCAAGCACCCAATGCCAGCCGCTGTTTCCAGCCGCCCGACAGTTCGCCGGCGAGCTGGTCTTCTCGCCCGGTCAGACCGAGACGTTCGATGGCCGCACGCGCTGCGGCGACCGGTCGCGCAATGCCGTAGATGCGACCGATGAATTCTAGATTCTCCCGCACTGACAAATCCTGGTACAGACTGAAGCGCTGCGTCATGTATCCGACCTGCAGCTTGATCTTGTCGGTCTCCGTGCGGATGTCGTAGCCGAGGCAGGTGCCGGTGCCCTCGTCCGGCGTCAATAGACCGCACAACATGCGGATCGTGGTCGTCTTGCCGGAGCCGTTCGGCCCCAGGAAGCCATAGATCGTTCCGCGCTTGACCTGCATCGACAGATTGCGCACGACCGCGCGGCCGTCGAATTTTTTTGTCAGGCCGTGAACATCGATGACGATGTCAGCCGCATTCATTTTTCACGTCCCTTGCAGCACGACAGTTACGGGCTGGCCGACACGTAGTTTCTCCGGATGATCGGGTCGTGCCTCGATCAGGAATACGAGCTTGGCTCGTTCCTCCGTGCTGTAGATCACCGGCGGAGTGAATTCGGCGCTGCGCGCGATGAAACTGATTTTCGCCGTCAAATTTTTCTCGCAACCGTCGCAAGATATTCCGACCGTATCGCCGTATTTGAGTTCAGGCAGGATCGCTTGCGGAGCGAAAAATCGGACTTTCAGATTACCCGGCGGCAATAGCGCCACGACGGGCCTGCCGGCCGGCACGGTTTCGCCCGGCCGATAGTAAATCTGCTCGACGGTGGCATCGGCGGGACTGTGAGCAGCGCGTCTTGCGAGACGCGTTTGCGACCATTCGAGATTGGCCTTGGCCTGACGCAACGCAGCTTCGGCGTCGTCAAAGTTCTTCTGCGTGCCGGCAGAAGACTTCAACAGTTCCTTTGCGCGATCGAAAGCCTGCTGTGCATTTATGACGGCCGTGTTACGGACAACGACATCTGCCTTCTGCAGATCATCGTCCAGCGTGAACAGAAGATCGCCTTTCTTGACGTGATCACCTTCACGGACCTTGAGCGTTTCGACACGACCCTGCTCATCAGGCGAAACGAAGACCAGCTCCGCTTCGACCCATCCTTGAAGGGTGCGGTCACTCCTGTTGTCGCAGCCCGCGAGCACAAACGAGGTAACTACCATTACCAGGCCGGCGAGAGCCTTTCTCATGGCGCTCTCCTTGGCGTGAGCAATGTGTCGAGATGGGCCTTCATCATTCTGCGAACGTCGAGCGGCTCGAAACGTTCGAACAATCCGTTCCAGATGACAGCGAGAAGACCGGGCGCCGCGATAATCTGTGGAAACTCAGCAAGACTTTCGGCTATCTCGCCGCGTGCTGCGGCGCGGCGCAACAGCGCGCGTACCGCGGCGACAATGCGCGACAAAACCTCGCGGTAGTAAAATTCGGCGAGTTTCGGAAAGCGACGGCCTTCCGAAATCATCAGGCGAACCACATCCTTCCGCCGCGTTTCATAAATCTGGCTTACAAACAGCTCGACAATGCGGTCACCTAAAACGGCGAGCGGAAGATCGGTCTGTCCCATCGCCTCGATCGTCCCGACCAAAGGCGTCAGCATTGTCCTGATCAGCTCCTGGAACAGGCTCTCCTTGTCACGGAAATAGAGGTAGATCGTGCCTTTGGCGACGCCGGCGCGGCGCGCCACATCATCGAGGCGCGCCGCCTCGAAGCCCCGGGTCGAAAACTCATCGAGTGCCGCTGCCAGGATGGCATCGCGCCGCTCGGCGCTGCGCGTCTTGCGGGTCGTGCTCAGCGACTTGCCGCCTGCACGCGCCGCCTCCGAGGCGCGCTTCCGGCGTGAGACACGATTAGCCCTTGGTTTCCTAAGCCCCGTGGCGCGGCGCATCGCAGCTTCCTTTATGACTGACTGGTCAGTCATAAATTAGGGCGCAATCGGGGACCTCGCAAGCCCGGTAAATTATGCTTTGATTTTAATGGCTTAGGTCAGAGAGAAGATGACCGCGGCCCGCGCGGTATTCACGGCCACAAGCATCAGCGTAGCCGTGGCGAGCACCAAGGCCACGACCACGAGCGCGCGCATCAACGGGGCATAGACGCCGATCATCGCCCTTCCCTGCTGTCCTTTGCAGCTAGGAGTGAGTCGGCGTGCGCGATCAATGATTCGAATCTCAGGCCTGCTCAATTTCGGCCTTGACCGCGGAAAGCGACTCGGGCGTGTCCACGTCCCTCAAAGCCGCCTCGCCGGTGACCGGCACTTCGACGACCGCCTCCGAATAATTGCCGATAAGGTGGCGGGCGCCGATGTCGCCCTGAACTGACATCAAATCATGGAAGAACCGGCGCGACCACACGACGGGATTGCCCCGCCTTCCCTCAATGCTCGGCACAACCACGAGTGCACCGCGTTCAGGATCGAACGTCGCGATCAACCGGTTGATCAAAGCCGCATCGACCTGCGGCATGTCGCCCAGACAAACGATCGCACCGTCGGCCTCCTGCGGAACAGCGGCGATGCCGGCCTTGAGTGATGTACCGAGGCCTTCAGCATAATCCCGATTATGCACGAAGCGGACCGGAAGGCCGTCGAGCGCAGCTTCCACTTTTTCACGTTCGTGCCCGGTGACCACAATGACCGGCTGGGCATGTGAAGCAACCGCCTGCTCCGCGGCAATCCGCACGAGCGGTTTACCACCGATTTCCGCAAGCATTTTGTTGACCGCACCCATACGCGTGGATCGTCCCGCCGCCAGCACCAGCGCGGCAACACGGCGTCCCGTCCGCGGTGTCCGCTCCTCGCGCGGCCGCGGCCGCGTGACAATTTCCATAAGGAGTCCCCCAACGCCCATACCCGTGACGTCGGCCCGCGTGACCGGTAACCCGGCAAGAAGACGCATCAAGATCCAATCAAATCCATTTTCTTTCGGGCTGCGCGCACAACCAGGTGCACCCAGCACAGGTTGACCGCGTGCTTTACCAATCAGCATAAGGTTGCCCGGATCGACCGGCATTCCGAAATGCTCGATTTCGCCACCGATGGATTCAACCGCCGCCGGAATGACGTCACGACGATCCGCAATAGCGGAGGCGCCAAAAACGATTACAAGCTCGGCACCTATCCTGAGTTCCTCGTCGATTGCGTGAGCAAGCGCGGCCTGATCGTGCGGCACGCGTTTGTCGGCAACGATGCTTGCTCCGGCTGGGGCAATACGAGCGGCCGTGATCTTTAACGTCTTTTCGATGACCTTCGGCGCCAGACCTGGCAGCAGCGTGGAAACTATGCCGACCTTGCGAATTTTGTACGGCGCAACCCGGATAACGGGCTTCGCTGCCATGGCCGCCGAGAGAGCCTGATCGCGCGCGGTTTTTGGCACAGCGAATGGAATGATCTTTACCGTGCCGATCATTTCGCCTTCAACGACCGGTTTATATGCGGCAAGTGTCGCAAAGGTGATCGCCTCATCGACGCGGTTGAGCGCGTCGACCGCACCTCGGTCGACAACCAGAATACCGGCGTTTTCAGCGAACAAATTGCAACGGCCGGTAAACGCGCGGTCTGTACGCACACCCTCGCCCTTAACCGCCTCAGCAATGTCAGCGGCGGCCTGATCTTCGGAGACATCCTCCGGCTCAAGCCGCGCGATAGTAATCTCTTTCACGCCGGCGGCTTTGAGGTCCGCAACTTCGGCCGGCCCGATCAATGTTCCCTTTTTGAGGACGAAATCGCCTTGACGAATAGAATGCACGGCGGTTGCGCCAATCGCATCTGCAATGGGTACGGACCCGAATTTCATGTGGCCTCCGCCTTCCGGCGCAACGTTTGCGTGATTTCACCCATGATCGCGACAGCGATCTCCGCAGGTGACACTGCATCGATATCGAGCCCGATCGGTGCGTGGATGCGCGCTATATCTGCATCGCTCAAAGCTGCCTGTTTCAGCCGTTCCACACGCCGAGCGTGAGTTTTCTTGGAGCCAAGTGCGCCAATGTAAAAGCAATCGCGGGCAAGTGCGTGCTTGAGCGCTGGGTCGTCGATCTTCGGGTCATGGGTGAGCGCGACAAAGGCCGTATAGTGATCGATGCCGAGCGGAGGCAACGCCACGTCCGGCCATTCAGCGATTACTTTTACATCGGGAAATCGTTCGATAGACGCGAACGCCGTGCGCGGATCGACGATCGTAACGTGATAGCCGAGCAGTTGACCTATTGGTGCGAGCGTCTGGCTGATGTGCACCGCTCCAGTGATGACAAGCCGCGGCGATGGGACATAAACCGTGAGAAAAAAACGCCCTTGGGCCGTCTCCTCCATGCCGCTCTTGGCCATGCGTAGACGTTTTTCCAAAACCGCCTTCAAGGGGTCATTCGCGATCTCGGCTGCCTTGACCAATCGTTGCTTTCCACCCGCAACGTCCGTCACTAGCACGGCGGCGCGGCGTGCCGCGCGCTCGGCGTTCAGCGCATGCAGAATCTCGAGATTCACGTCAGCTGACCTTCTCCACGTAGACGCGGATGGTGCCGCCGCACGACAGGCCGACGTTCCAGGCCGTTTCATCGGCAACGCCAAATTCGAGCATTTTGGGTTTGCCGCTGTCGATCACGTCCATCGCTTCGGTGACAACGGCACCCTCAACGCAACCGCCGGACACCGAGCCAAGAAAATTGCCTTTATCATCGATGACCAGGTTTGAGCCGACCGGCCGCGGTGCCGAGCCCCAAGTCTCGACAACGGTTGCGAGTGCAACGCGCCGCCCATTCTTTCGCCACTCTTCGGCGGCCTTAAGAATATCTTCATCGCGTGAAAGCATAGGGTCTCTCCGTCAGGCAACCTGTTTCAACATCGCCTTAGGGTCATAACCTTTGGCGGGCGAACCGGACAAGGCACGCACCAACTCCTTCATCGATTCCAGATTGTGGATCGGGCGGAGCTCGTCAACATGCGGCAGCATGGCCTGTACACCTTTTGCGCGGGCTTCAAATGCATGAAAGCGCAGCAGGGGATTGAGCCATATCAGCCTGCGGCACGAGCGGCGGAGCCGGTCCATTTCGAACGCAAGGATGTCATCGGCATCACGCTCAAGACCATCGGTAATCAGAAGCACTACCGCGCCCTGCCCAAGCACTCGGCGCGCCCACTGCTTGTTGAATGCCCGGAGAGACGAGGCGATGCGTGTGCCTCCCGACCAGTCATTCACATTGGCCGAACAAGCGGCAAGCGCCTCGTCCGGATCGCGCTGCCGAATTGCTCGTGTGACGTTGGTCAGGCGGGTGCCGAAAAGAAACGTAGTGACGCGCTTGCGAGCATCAGTAACGGCGTGGAGGAAATGCAGGAACAGCCGCGTGTATTCGCTCATCGAGCCCGAAATATCGAGCAGCGCGACGATCGGCGCCGGCTTCTCGATCCGGCCGAGCTTGCGGATATCGATGATCTCGCCCGAGGTTCGCAGGCTGCGGCGGATGGTGCGGCGCATGTCGAGGCGCAGCCCGCGGGGGTCCGGCCGGTGGCGGCGGGTGACAAGCTCGGCCTGCGGCAGCTTCATCCTGGCGATGGCGCGAAGGACCTGCGCGATCTCGGCGGCGCTCATCTGCGCAAAGTCTTTCTTCTGCAGGATTTCCTTGTCGGAGACGGAAAGCCGCAGTTCCTGTTCCTGCGCCTGCGGCATCTCTTCGCGCC
>DATBHE010000072.1:0-73319 GCA_036557605.1 Pseudolabrys sp. | reverse complement strand
GTCGTTATCCTTGATCATCTTCATGACTTCTTTGGCTGTCGTCATGGACTGCATTCCCCCTGTTTTCATGAAATTGCCGCGAGGACTTTTGCCAGCGGCCTAGATTGCATCAATTCCGGATTCCCCGGTCCTGATCCGAATGGCTTCTTCGATGTTGGAAACGAATATCTTGCCGTCGCCAATCCGGCCAGTCTGAGCAGCGCGCCGGATCGCCTCGATCGCCTTTTCCACCATGTCGTCGCCGAGCACGATTTCGATTTTTACCTTGGGAAGAAAATCGACCACATATTCGGCGCCGCGGTATAGCTCGGTGTGTCCTTTCTGTCGTCCGAAGCCTTTGGCCTCGGTCACGGTTATCCCCTGTAGCCCTACTTCTTGGAGCGCTTCTTTCACCTCGTCCAATTTGAAGGGTTTAATGATGGCTTCGATTTTTTTCATCGCCTGTCCTTCCCGCCGCCCGCCGGACATTTCAGTCGGCGAACCGCGCTACCGGTTTGCAGGTCTCGTGCCAAGCTGCTTGAAGACAAAATAGCTTGTGTCCACAATAGCTTGAAAGAATGCGGAGAGCCGCTCAGCCCGTTGCCTAATGTTCGGCGCCCACAAGTTAAGCAAAGTGGCTAGAAATTAGCCAGCGGCCAAAGACCATTGTGGGGCAACGAATTAAGCCGAATTGTTCGAAGTCAGCCTCGCCGATAGTCTTTGCGGCGATGATCGAGCTGCTCACGACGGCTGAAATGGCGGAAGCCGACCGTCTGGCGATTGTTTCCGGCACTCCAGGTATCGAGCTGATGGAGAATGCCGGGCGCGCCGTCGCTGCTGCCGTTTGCAGATTATCGCAAGCATCGCGGATCGTTGTCGTGGCCGGGCCGGGAAACAATGGCGGCGATGGATTTGTTGCCGCCCGCTATTTGTCAGAAAGCGGCCGGGCCGTGAGCGTGAATTTTTTCGGACAGCGCGAGCGGCTGAAGGGCGACGCCGCCTTGGCTGCAAAGCGGTGGCAAGGCTCCGTAACAGAGGCCTCGCCGGCACCGCTCACGAAATGCGATCTCATTATTGACGCGCTCTTTGGGGCCGGACTTGACCGGGCCGTCGAGGGCGCGGCGCGGGAGCTCATCGAGGCGGTGAACACAACGCCGGTGCCTACCGTCGCTGTTGACCTTCCGAGCGGTGTGAACGGCACTACGGGCGCAATAATGGGAACGGCGGTCAAGGCCGTACACACCATTACGTTCTTCCGGCGCAAGCCCGGACATCTTCTTCTTCCTGGACGCCTGCATTGTGGTCTTGTCGAAGTTGCGGACATAGGCATTCCGGACAGTGTGCTCGAAACGATCCGTCCTTCGACTTTCATCAATGCGCCGTCGCTATGGCTCGGCAAGTTTCCTCGCGCTCAAGTGGAGGGACACAAGTATTCCCGCGGACATGCCGTGGTGGTTTCGGGCGGCCCGGCGTCGACCGGCGCAGCGCGCCTGGCGGGCCGTGGGGCGCTTCGCGCCGGAGCGGGGCTTGTTACGATCGCGAGCCCGCGAGACGCGTTGGCTATCAATGCCGCCGAAAGCCTGGCTGTCATGGTGAGACCTGTCGACGGACCAGACGAACTCAGACGGTTTCTAGCGGACAAGCGGCGAAACGCTGTCACCCTTGGACCCGGGGGAGGCGTCGGTCCGGTCATGCGAGACCAGGTGCGGGCTGCACTCGAGTCCGAAGCCGCAGTTGTTCTCGATGCCGATGCGCTGACAAGTTTTGCCGAAGAGCCGGGCACGCTCGCTAGTGCAATCAGCAAGCGTGTCGGCCGGGATGTCGTTATGACTCCGCACGAGGGCGAGTTTTCCCGCTTGTTCAACGCGCTGGAGCCGGAAACGTATTCTCACTCGAAACTTGAGAAAGCTCGCCTGGCGGCGCGCCAAATGGGTGCCGTTCTGATTTTGAAGGGAGCGGATACCGTTGTCGCGGCCCCCAATGGCCGGGCAGCCATCGCAGACAACGCTCCCCCTTCGCTCGCTACCGCCGGCTCTGGGGACGTGCTTGCGGGGATCGTCTGTGGCCTCTTGGCGCAAGGAATGGCGGCTTTTGAGGCCTCTTGTGCGGCCGTGTGGCTGCATGCCGAGGCTGCGAACGAATTCGGACCCGGCCTGATTGCCGAAGATCTTCCCGAGATGCTGCCCCGCGTTTTTGGGCGGCTTTTCACCAAGCCGTAGGCTGGGACCGCGTCCGGGCCATTGCGTTCAGGTTCGGAAGCTCTATTTCAGCTCTGGGTCCAATAACCAACGTCTCGTGAACGCTCCGGTTAAGCCTTGCCTTGGCGGGCATGGCCGCGTTAAGCCGTGCCGGACTGCGGCGCAGGGTGATCCTGTAGGCCCCCTTGCGGGCGTGGCGGAATTGGTAGACGCGCGGGATTTAGGTTCCCGTGACGAAAGTCGTGGGGGTTCAAATCCCTCCGCCCGCACCACGCCGAGGGTTATAAGGAGTTGCGGGCGACCACCCGTTTTCGGATTTCGACGTTAAAGCTAGGTCGGGCGGACGTCGCACGAGTATGAGCAACGAGTAGTGAGCAATGCAGGTTACGGAAACACTGTCGGAAGGTCTTAAACGCGAATACAGAGTCGTCGTGCCGGCCGCCGAACTCGACGCCAAGGTGAACCAGCGTCTCGACGATCTGAAAGGTCGCGTCCGCATTAACGGCTTCCGCCCGGGCAAGGTACCGGTCACTCACCTGAAGCGCGTCTATGGCCGCTCTGCGATGGCCGAAGTGATCGAAGCAACCGTCCGCGATGCCAACAACCAGATCGTCACCGAACATGGCTTCAAGCTTGCGGCCGATCCGAAGGTCACGCTGCCAACGGATGAAGGCGCGATCGATCAATTGATCAGCGGCAAGAGCGATCTCGATTACACGATGGCGCTCGAAATCGTGCCGCCCATCACGCTGGGCGATTTCAAGTCCATCAAGCTCAGCAAACTGACCGCTGATGTCGTCGATTCCGAAGTGGACGATGGTATCAAGAACATCGCCGAACAGAACCGGCCCTACACCCCGCGGTCGCCGGGCGATAAAGCAACGAAGGACGATCGCGTCATAATCTCGTTTGCCGGCACCATCGACGGCAAGCCCTTCGAAGGCGGGTCGGGCGATGATGCTGTCGTGCTTATCGGCTCGAACACCTTTATTCCCGGGTTCGAGGATCAGCTCGTTGGCATCACGACAGGTGAAACGCGCACGCTCAAGGTGACCTTTCCCGCACATTACATGAAAGAAGATCTCGCCGGGAAGGACGCCGAATTTGTCGTGACGGCAAAGTCGATCGAGGCGCCAGGAACGGTGGCGGTTGATGATGAGTTCGCCAAATCGCTCGGACTGGAGTCGCTCGAGAAACTGCGCGATGCGGTGAAAGACCGCATCGGTCGCGAGCACACGGCAATGTCGCGCCAGAAGATCAAGCGCGCGCTGCTCGACGAGCTTGACAAGATGCATAAGTTCGATCCGCCGCCGACCTTGGTCGAGGAGGAATTCGAGCGGGTGTGGAAGTCGGTGTTGCAGGAGCTCGAGAACGA
This sequence comes from Pseudolabrys sp., assembly GCA_036557605.1. GTDB lineage: Bacteria > Pseudomonadota > Alphaproteobacteria > Rhizobiales > Xanthobacteraceae > Pseudolabrys. The sequence continues at coordinate 69,767 of DATBHE010000072.1, read as the reverse complement.
GCGCAAGACCTTCGCCGATGAGAACACCACAGAGGAAAAGGCGAAGGCCGAATATCGCGCAATTGCCGAACGCCGTGTGCGGCTTGGGCTGGTGCTCGCCGAGATCGGAGAAAAGAACAACATCACGGTCGGCGACGACGAGCTGACCCGCGCCGTAATGGATCGCGCGCGACAATTTGCCGGAAGAGAGCAGCAGGTCTGGGAGTATTACCGGCAGAATCCGCAGGCGGTTGCGGCGCTGCGTGCGCCGATCTTCGAGGAAAAGGTGGTCGATTTCCTGCTTGAGCTTGCAAGCGTGAAGGAAAGCAAAGTCTCGCGCGAAGAGCTCTACAAGGAAGACGAATCGGCCAGCTGACGACGCAGCGCCTTGCGATGGCGCTTGTGGGAAAATAAATCACCAGGCGCACCGCCGGGCTAAGCTAGCCAGTGCGATTCGCGTCAAGGAGTCGAAATGAAAGATCCCGTCGATACCTACATGAACTATCTGGTGCCCATGGTGGTGGAGCAGACCAATCGTGGCGAGCGGGCCTACGATATTTACTCGCGGCTCCTGAAGGAGAGGATTATCTTCATAACCGGGCCGATCGAGGATGGCGTATCGACGCTGGTCGTTGCGCAACTTCTGTTCCTCGAGGCAGAGAATCCGAAAAAAGAAATCTCGATGTACATCAATTCGCCCGGCGGGATCGTAACCTCGGGTATGGCGATCTATGACACCATGCAGTTCGTGCGGCCGCCAGTCTCGACACTTTGCGTTGGACAGGCGGCGTCAATGGGATCGCTGCTGCTTGCCGCCGGGGCGAAGGATCAGCGATTTGCGCTTCCGAACGCCCGGATCATGGTGCACCAGCCGTCGGGCGGGTTCCAAGGCCAGGCGACCGACATCATGCTGCATGCTCAGGAGATCCTGAACCTGAAGAAACGGCTCAACGAGATCTACGTCAAACATACCGGCCAGTCGCTCAAGAAGATCGAAGATGCGCTTGAACGTGACTATTTTCTCACGGCCGACGCCGCCAAAGAGTTTGGTCTGGTCGACAAGGTCATTGACAAGCGCCCTGAGGAGATGACGCCCAAGCCGGCCTGACCGTCTGGCCGGGTTCCACCTGATTTTCGGTCGCCATCTGCGGGCCTCGAAGGCGCCGCTTTTGCGGCTGTAGTGCGAAGTTATCGTTAACAGAATCTTGATTATCAGGTCGTTAGCATGCTTCGCTTATGGTGTAGGAGAAACGGGATCGAGGGCCTTCCCAAAACAAGGGCCGCTGTGCTGGAGTTTCGGCGCGATACTTGCTTCGTTTCCCTTCGGCGGTTAAGCGGGGCTTTGCCGTCCGGGCTTACGAAAGCGTGTAACGGAGAATGGAATGAGCAAAGTCGGCGGCAGTGACTCCAAGAACACCCTGTACTGCTCGTTCTGCGGCAAGAGCCAGCACGAAGTCCGCAAGCTCATCGCCGGCCCGACGGTTTTTATCTGCGACGAGTGCGTCGAACTGTGCATGGACATCATCCGCGAGGAAAACAAGTCCTCGCTGGTGAAATCGCGCGACGGCATTCCGACGCCAAAGGAAATCCGGAAGGTTCTCGACGACTACGTGATTGGTCAGGATCACGCCAAGAAAGTTCTTTCGGTCGCGGTCCACAATCACTATAAGCGGCTCAATCATCAGGCTAAGCACAACGACGTCGAGCTTGCGAAATCGAACATTCTCCTCATCGGGCCGACCGGTTCGGGCAAGACATTGCTCGCGCAGACGCTCGCCCGCATACTCGATGTGCCATTCACGATGGCCGATGCGACGACGCTCACCGAAGCCGGTTACGTCGGCGAGGACGTCGAGAACATCATTTTAAAGCTCCTGCAAGCCGCCGATTATAATGTCGAGCGGGCGCAGCGCGGCATCGTCTACATTGACGAAATCGACAAGATCTCGCGCAAATCGGACAATCCCTCGATTACGCGTGACGTGTCGGGCGAGGGCGTGCAGCAGGCGTTGCTGAAGATCATGGAAGGCACCATCGCTTCCGTTCCACCGCAGGGCGGCCGCAAGCACCCGCAGCAGGAGTTTCTGCAGGTCGATACGACCAACATCTTGTTTGTCTGCGGCGGTGCCTTTGCCGGCCTCGAGAAGATCATTTCGGCGCGCGGACGGTCGACGTCGATTGGTTTCGGCGCCAAGGTGGTCGCGCCTGAGGATCGCAAGCAGGGCGAAATCTTTCGTGAGGTCGAGCCCGAAGACCTGCTCAAGTACGGTCTCATCCCCGAATTTGTGGGGCGGCTGCCCGTAGTTGCCACACTCGAGGACCTGGACGAAGCCTCCCTCAAGAAGATCCTGGTCGAGCCGAAGAATGCGCTGGTCAAACAGTACCAGCGGCTGTTCGAGATGGAATCGATCGATCTGACTTTAGCGGAAGAAGCCTTGGGCGCGATCGCCCGTAAGGCCATCGACCGAAAGACTGGCGCTCGCGGCCTGCGCTCCATCATGGAGGGGATCCTCCTCGACACCATGTTCGACCTCCCGAGCCTGGAGGGCGTGGAGGAGGTCGTGATCTCCAAGGAGGTGGTCGAGGGAACAGCGCGGCCGCTGTATATCTACGCCGATCGCAGCGACCGGACGGCGGAAACAGGCAGTGCCAGCGCCTGACCTGGATTTTGGGCCACACCTGAAATATTTCGGAAAAGGCTGCCGATTCGTACCTTTTGCGGGGTTGTTACCGAGCCGGGACTCGCTTTAACTGGAAAAAGCGAGCCTTCTTGCGGACCCTTTTGGCCCGCCATACGTATAGCGTACGAACCGAACTGGCACACGAAAGGTCGTATCTAACTACTGACTGGCCGAGGCTTTCGTAGGCTCTCTTCGACGGGAGCCGAGCATCTGACTTCGCGCCTCCTCGTTCAGTCTACCGGCACTGCCGCTTGATGCCGCCGAAGCGGGTCAAAAGGCAGGGGCACAACGAAAGGACCAAAACAATGACCAATAAGCCACGACCCCAGCTGCAACCCGGCGAAACCCGGGCCTATCCGGTTTTGCCGCTGCGCGACATCGTGGTGTTTCCGCACATGATCGTCCCGCTCTTTGTCGGCCGCGAAAAGTCGATAAAGGCGCTGGAAGAGGTGATGCGTTCTGACACCTTCATCCTGCTTGCCACGCATAAGAACGCCTCCGACGATGATCCGGCAACGGACGCGATCTTCGAGACCGGCACGCTCGCGAGCGTGCTGCAGTTGCTCAAGCTGCCCGACGGTACGGTCAAGGTGCTGGTCGAAGGCGCGACGCGGGCGAAGGTTCTCAAATACACGGACCGGAACGACTACTACGAAGCCGACGCCACCCCGCTTGCCGATGACATGGGTGATCGCGTTGAAGCGGAAGCTATGGCGCGCTCGGTCGTCACCGAATTCGAAAACTATGTGAAGCTGAACAAGAAAGTATCACCCGAAGTGGTCGGTGTGATCCAGCAGATCGAAGATTACGCCAAGCTCGCGGATACGGTGGCTTCGCATCTCGCTGTCAAGATTCCCGACAAGCAGGACATTCTCGAAACTGCGTCTGTTACCCAACGCCTGGAAAAGGTGCTCGGGCTGATGGAGAGCGAGATCTCCGTGTTGCAGGTCGAGAAGCGCATCCGGACCCGCGTCAAGCGGCAGATGGAGAAGACGCAGCGGGAGTACTACCTCAACGAGCAGATGAAGGCGATCCAGAAGGAGCTCGGCGACGAGGAAGGCCGTGACGAGCTTCAGGAGCTGGAAGACAAGATCAAGAAGACCAAGCTCTCGAAGGAGGCCCGCGAGAAAGCAACGCACGAACTCAAAAAGCTCCGGCAGATGTCTCCGATGTCGGCGGAAGCAACGGTCGTGCGCAACTATCTCGACTGGCTCCTGTCCATTCCGTGGAACAAGAAAAGCAAGGTCAAGAAGGACCTCAATCTCGCCGAACAGATCCTCGATGCCGATCACTATGGCCTGGAGAAGGTCAAGGAGCGCATCGTCGAGTATCTCGCCGTGCAGCAGCGAGCGAACAAACTGACAGGACCGATCCTGTGCCTCGTCGGGCCTCCCGGCGTCGGCAAGACCTCGCTCGGCAAGTCGATCGCGAAAGCGACCGGCCGTGAGTTCGTGCGTGTGTCTCTCGGCGGCGTGCGGGACGAGGCCGAAATCCGCGGTCACCGGCGCACGTATATCGGCTCGATGCCGGGCAAGATCATCCAGTCGATGCGCAAGGCAAAGAGTTCGAATCCGCTGTTCTTGCTCGACGAGGTCGACAAGATGGGCGCCGATTTCCGCGGCGATCCGTCCTCGGCCTTGCTGGAGGTTCTCGATCCCGAGCAGAACCACACGTTCAACGATCACTACCTGGAGGTCGATTACGACCTGTCCAACGTGATGTTCATCACCACGGCAAATACGCTCAATATTCCGCCGCCGCTGATGGACCGCATGGAGATCATCCGGATCGCCGGCTACACGGAGGATGAAAAGGTCGAGATCGCGCGCAAGCATCTGATCCCGCACGCGATCGTCAAACACGGCCTAGATACGAAGGAATGGTCGATCGACGATGAGGCGCTCATTACGCTGATCCGCCGCTATACACGGGAAGCGGGCGTGCGCAATCTCGAGCGTGAGCTCTCGAACCTGATCCGCAAGGCGGTGAAGGAGCTGATGACGTCGAAGAAGAAGTCGATCGCCGTCACCGCGGCGAGCCTCGGCGACTATCTGGGCGTACCAAAGTACCGCTACGGCGAGATCGAAGAAGAGGATCTCATCGGCGTGGTCACGGGCCTCGCCTGGACCGACGTGGGCGGCGAGCTGCTCACCATCGAAGGCGCGATGATGCCCGGGAAGGGCAAGATGACCGTCACGGGCAATCTGCGTGACGTCATGAAGGAGTCGATCTCGGCGGCGGCATCGTATGTCCGCTCGCGCGCGGTTGCCTTCGGCATCGAGCCGCCGCTGTTCGACAAGCGCGACATCCACGTGCACGTGCCGGAAGGCGCGACGCCGAAGGATGGACCGTCGGCCGGCGTCGCCATGGTTACGGCGATTGTTTCGGTAATGACGGGTATTCCGGTGCGTCGCGACGTCGCCATGACCGGCGAGATCACGCTGCGTGGCCGCGTGCTGCCGATCGGAGGCTTGAAAGAGAAGCTGCTGGCTGCGGCCCGCGGAGGTATGAAGACCGTGCTGATCCCGGAGGAGAATGCCAAGGATCTGGTGGAAATCTCCGACACGATCAAAAAGGGCCTGGAGATCATTCCGGTGACCCGCATGGACGAAGTGCTCGCCCGTGCCCTGGTGCGTCCGCCTCAGCCGATCGAATGGGACGAAGCAAGCGCCAAGCTCACGGCTGACGCCGGCGCTTCCGAGCCCGCTGTTGACGAGGACGGGTCGGGGCTCACCGCACACTAAGCGCTCGTCAGAATACGAACTGGAAAACGGCGCCTCAGGGCGCCGTTTTCGTTTGGTCCGCCTGAAACGTTCTCAATGGGCTTGCCGCCTGATAGCCTGAGCGGGCGCTAAAGCCAGAAGGCGCATTCACCGGGGGGTGACAATCATGAGAAGGTTTTGGGTTGCCGTCGCGCTGACGGCATTTGCCGGCATTGTGTCGGTACAGGCGCAGACCTATCCAACGCGTCAGATTACGCTCATCGTTCCATTTCCGCCGGGCGGATCGACCGACGTCGCTGCCCGCATTATGGCCGAGCATATGCGCCCGCGCCTCGGTCAACCGGTCGTGATCGAAAACGTCGGCGGTGCAGGCGGCAGTATTGCGGTGGGCCGTGTCGCTCGCGCGGCGCCCGACGGCTATACGATCGACATCGGGCAATGGGATACTCATGTCGGCAGCATCATCTACAAGCTCGACTACGATCTGCAGAAGGATTTCGAGCCGATCGGTCTCATTTCGAACAATCCGCAGCTCCTGGTCGCCAAGAAGGCTCTTCCCGCAGACAATTTGAAGGACCTGGTGGCCTGGATGAAGGCCAATCCGGGCAAGATCAATTTCGTCAACCAGAACGCAGCGGCTAATGTGAGTGGCGTTCTGTTCGAGAAGCTGACCGGCCAGAAGCTTCACTACATTCCCTATCGAGGGGCAGGGCCCGCGATGACAGACCTGGTGTCCGGGCAGGTTGACTTGCTGGTGGTGCAGGGTGCGGCGGCGCTGCCGCAGGTGCGTGCTGGAAAGATCAAGGCAATCGCCAATCTGTCCCCGCAGCGCTCCCCGTCGATCCCCGACATTCCAACGTCGGACGAGGGTGGAGTGCCCAAACTCTATATGTCGGGGTGGTTCGGCTTCTTCGCGCCCAAGGGCACGCCGAAAAGTGTCATTGCGACGCTCAACTCCGCGATGGTGCAGGCCCTCGCAGAGCCGGCAGTGCGCGCCCGTTTCACCGAGTTGGGCCTTGATGTTGCCTCGCGCGAGCAACAGACGCCGGAAGGCCTCGCCGCCTTCCAGAAGGCCGAGATCGAGAAGTGGTGGCCGATCATTAAGGAGGCCGGCATCACCACACAATCGCAGTAGCCGGAACTTAACGCTTCAACGGCGCCTGGCCGGAAACCGCATCAAGCGGAACGAGAAAGCGTGGGACGATGATTGGCTGATCGGCCATGAGCGGCGTGCTGGGTGCGACCTGATTGATCTGGGTGAGCGACCATAGAGGGACACGATAGAAGGCCGCAAGCGTTTCCAGCGTATCACCCGGCCGGACAAAAGCCGGCGTACCGCTGTCCCACAGCTCGATTGCGGCGTCCGCGGGAACGACATAGCGGATTGGCACCGCACCGCCTTCAGTCTTGGCCGGCGTCGCAGGTAGTTGCTCTATCTTGGTAACCAGTTGCGTGTGGATCACGTCCATTTTGTCGATATTGATATGCAGGACGCCCTTGTGCTTCGAGAGGTCGAAGCTTGCATAGTGACCCTGGTAATCCTTTTCGGGCGTGACGTCGCCACCACCGAGAACGTCGTGCGCCAGAAAGATGTTGATGTAGCGTTCGACGTTAGACGGCAATTTAGGCATGAGGTGTGCTGGATCGATCGTAACGACCAGGTTTACTGGAATGTTCTCCGCTTGCAGCATTGCCGCAAATTCAAGCGCGCAAAATCCGCCCATCGAGTGTCCAATTATGCTGATCGGGGCAGGTTTTTGCCGATAGTCGCGGATTGCCTTCTTGGCGACGAGGCCACAAAGCGTAAACTCGTTGACGGTTGCTGTTATCCCGGCCTGTTCGATACGTTTGGTCAGCTTGTCCATTCCACGCGAGAAGATCAGGCCAAGGGCACCGCGGAACAGATAGGCGCGCCCCGGTTCGGGCACGGTCTGTTGCGTTGTCGCCGTCGGCGCGGGTGCCGAACCCGACACCGCGTACTTTGTACGGGATTTCCTTGCGCCAGGTGTGCCGGGTGAAACCGGACCTGCATTCGGTGCGGTTTTGCCGCCGTCATTCGATATGGCGATCGGACCAGCAGTCGCTGGATCAAATGCGGTGATCAGAGCGCAAGTGCCGAAGATTGCTGCGACTGCAAGGGATGCGACTCGCACCAGATACATCCGCGTTTTTACCTTTGCCTGGCACTTAGCGGCGCCAATCTTCATCAAATTAAGGCGAACAGCAGTGATTAAAACAGATGTTGCGTGAGTCCGAATGGTGGGCGGTGACGGACTCGAACCGCCGACATCCTGCGTGTAAAGCAGGCGCTCTACCAGCTGAGCTAACCGCCCTTATCCTCGCCCAATATCGCGGGACAGCCGCTGGATGCAAGCAGTGTGCCCGTAAAGAAGCGGCAGGCGGGAGCAAATCGCTCCACGCCTGCCGAAATTCCCCGGAGGGTCAGGCAGGAAGCTGTCAGATCGACTCTTTCAATTCCTTCGAGGCGCGGAAGGCGACTTTTTTGCTCGCCTTGATCTGAATCTGCTCGCCGGTTGCGGGATTGCGGCCAATACGCGCAGCGCGCTTACGAACCTGAAGGATACCGAGACCACCGATACGGATGCGCTCGCCTTTCTTCAGATGCTTGACGATGTTGCCGACGAGATCGCCGAGCACGGTCTCCGCCTGCTTCTTCGACATCTCATGTTGTTCCGCAAGAGCCGCGGCGAGATGCTTCAGCGTGACGGTCGGTGGTGTCGGAGCTTTTCCAGGAACCATTGCCATCAGTGGGACCCTCCTCTTGAATCCGCGAGCTTGGCGAAGCGCCAAACACACTGCCCGAATAGACGATTCGGGGCCGGTCTGACCATCGATTCTTCGCGGTAAATAAGGCTTTTTCGCAATTTCCGGTGTTTACCTTGACTATGCATTGAGCCACCTATAACTCGTCAAAACGCCCGCGGGGGCGTAGCTCAGTTGGTTAGAGCGCTGCCCTGTCACGGCAGAGGCCGCGGGTTCGAGTCCCGTCGCTCCCGCCATTTTATCAATGACTTAGCCATGATTTTGGGTTGCGTTCCCGGCCCTGTTTGGGGTCGCAAATGGGCTCCGGGCGGACGCCCATGACAGCCGTTCGGGCGATGTTCTTTGATGTGTTCGGCACCTTGGTCGACTGGCGTACATCGGTCGCCCGCGAGGCCGAACAGGTACTCAGGCCGCTGGGCTACGGCCTCGATTGGCTGGCCTTTGCCGACGCATGGAGGGGTGAATATCAGCCCGGGATGGAGGAGGTCCGTTCCGGCCGCATTCCGTTTTCGAAACTGGACGTTCTGCATCGGCGCAATCTCGAACGGTTCGCGCCGCGGTTTGGCTTGCGGAACTTGCCAAACGACGTTTTGGACGAGCTCACTCTTGTTTGGCATCGCCTCGATGCGTGGCCGGACGTTGCAGCAGCTCTCAAACGGCTGCGCAAAAGATTTTTGCTCGCGCCGGTGTCGAACGGAAATATCTCTTTGATGGCTGACCTCGCGCGCCACAATGAGTTTCATTGGGACGCAATCCTCGGGGCAGAAATTGCGGGCGACTACAAGCCGAAGCCGCGCGTCTATTTGGCCGCATGCGAAGCATTCGATCTCGATCCGTCGCAATGCATGATGGTGGCAGCGCACAGCAACGATCTTGCGGCTGCGGCCGCATGCGGTTTACGCACTGGCCACACGGCGCGGCCCGACGAGTATGGCCCGAACACCGGCGAACCTGGTCCGACGGTGAAAGTTGACGTGGCGGGCAGAAACCTCAGCGATCTCGCCGACAAAGTTGGGGCCTAGCGCGCTTCTGAAAGCGTCAGCCTTTGTAGATCGGCGCCGGCTGCCCGAAGAAGCTCGCGAGGATATGGTAGACCAGCATGTAATTCTTCTGCTGGAAGCTCGCATGTGAAATGCCCGGCATTACGGTGAACTGCTTGTCCGGGTTCGGCAGCTTCGCATAGAAGTTCAACAAATCCTCGATCGAGGCAATGCCATCCCACTGGCCGCGCATGATCAGCGTCGGAACGGTGATCTTCTCGGGATTTACCACCGGCAATTTTGAGCACATGTCCACATATGTGCCAGTCGGCACGGATGTATCGAGCGCGACCACCGCGTCTGCAAAAGCCTCAATCACCTTTTCCTCGGCGGTGCCGGGATGATCGCGGTCAAAAATCGAGTGGATGAAGGCCTTGTCGATCGGCCTGCGATTCTTGGACTGGAATTCAGGAAGCTTCTTGCGGCGCTGCTCCAGAGTGGGGGAGCCTTCGCCCGTCCACACCATTGCGTCGAGTGCCAGCCGTGCGACCAGCTCGGGGTGCCGTTCGGCGAACATCGCTGCGCGCAGTGCGCCGGATGAAATGCCGTAAACCAGGAACGGCCGCTTGCCGCGCAGTTTTTGAATATAAGTTGCCGCGGCGTAGCAGTCGTCGGCGCCTTGCGAAATGGGCGCGTTGTTGTCGCGATCCTTGGTCGAGCGGCCGTAACCTTCCATATCCACGCACCAGCAGTCGTAGCCCCGGCGCGCGAAGTGATCCATTGCAGACGAGTCGGGACGGCCGGTCACCTGCAGATCGAAAGTGGGCTGCGACGCCATCGAAGAGCCGTGCACGAACAGGGTTGTGCCGATGCTTTTCGCAGGATCGCCGGCGCATTTTTCAAACAGAAACAGCTTTACGCCGCCGTCTTTAGTCGTCCAATGAGCTTCGCCCTTGATTGCGATCTTGGCCATTTCATTCATTGTTCACCCACGCGTTTATCTGCTGCCGATTGGCAGGTCACTCGATCTTGATGTTGGCGGCCTTGATAACGTTGCCCCAGCGGCTGACTTCCTCGTGCATATATTTCGCGGTTTGCTCGACCGATCCGCCGAAAATTTCCGCGGTCAGGTTCTTAAGGCGGCCTTGCACGTCTGGGTCGCGCAGAGCGTCATTCACATCGGCATTGATTTTCTCGAGGATCGGCTTCGGCGTATCGGGCGGTGCCACGATGCCATACCATGCAACTGCTTCAAAGCCGGGCAGCATTTCGGCAATCGTGGGCACGTCGGGCAGGCTCGGTAGGCGTTTGCGCGAGGCAACCGCCAGCAATTTGAGCTTGCCGGCCTGTGCCAACGGCAATGCGACACCGAGATTATCGAACATGAGATCGACGTTGCCGGCGAGCAGTCCCTGCAGTGCGGGCGCAGAACCACGATAGGGCACGTGCTGCATCTTCACATTCGCCATGAGCTGAAACAGCTCTGCGGTCAGATGCGAAGTGGTGCCGTTGCCCTGAGTAGCGTCCGTGATCTGGCCGGGGGCCTTTTTCAGATCGGCGATGAAGTCGGCGAGATTCGACGCCTTGATCCTGTCTGGATTGACAAAGAGCGCGTTCGGCACCTGCGCCATCACGATGATGGGCTCAAATTTCGCGGGGTCGAATGTGAGCTTTGGGTAGAGATTTTGGTTGATCACCAGCGGGGGCGGTGGCGCCGAAAGCAGCGTATATCCGTCGGGCGCTGATCGATAGACGAAATCTGCCCCGATATTGCCGGCAGCGCCGGGTCGGTTTTCGATGACGACGGTCTGCCCCCATTTGCGCGATAACCAATCCGCGATGATACGCGGCACGGCATCGGCCGTACCGCCGGCCGGAAATGGCACGATGATTTTGACCACGCGGTCGGGGTAGGTTTGTGCCTGAATGGGCTTTGGAAGTGCCAGCAAAATGAACGCCAGCGCCAGCGCGAAAAGCCTCCTGACCAAAGCGCTCATGATGTCCTCCCCAGTTGTGGCGATCGCTTGATGCGCGTCTTGTTGGCCAACAGTGCTATAGCCTTGGACCTGAGACAACAGTGCCTATGCAGGACCCGCGACCGACCGGAGTGTCACTATGACGAACCTGCCGCTCAAAGTGGCAATCTGCGGCGGTGGGATCGGCGGCTTGTTTGCCGCCAATGCGCTCATCGCGTGCGGCCTCCAGGTTGATATCTACGAACAAGCGCCTGCACTCGGCGAAGTCGGCGCCGGCGTCTTCATAACCCCAAATAGTGTACGGCATCTCAATCGCGTGGGGTTGGGGCCGGCGGTTGAACAATGGGGCGCGCGCGTCGGCAGCAACTCACGATATTTCCACGACGACGGCACACCGATTGCGCCCGTGCAGGTGACGGATTCGTCAGGATGGAACGCGACGTTCGGCATGCATCGCGCCGATCTGGTCGATTTCCTGGCCAAAGCGCTGCCTGCTGGCGTAGTTCATACCGGTCATCGCTGCATCGGTTATGAAGAGCGTCGCGACATCGCCCAGGTTTCGTTTGCCAACGGCGAGACCGCCGAGGCCGATGTCGTTATTGGTGCCGACGGCATCCATTCGGAGTTGCGGCCCTACGTGTACCCGCCCTCGCGTCCGGTGTTTCACGGGACCATCTCGTATCGCGGCGTGGTGCCGCATGAGCGCATCCCGCATTGGCCGGTCGATGCGTGGCTGATGTGGCTGGGCAAAGGGAAGCACTTCCTGACCTTCCCGGTCCGGGCCGGCACGCTCATAAACTATGTCGGTTTTGTCCCGGCCGACGAGGAGATGAAGGAATCCTGGTCGGCGGCGGGTGATCCTGCGGTGCTGCGCCGTGAATTTGTTGGTTGGGACCCACGCATCGCGACCGTGCTGGAGCAGGTGCAAACAACTTTTCGCTGGGCTCTTTACGACCGGGAGCCGCTACCCAGGTGGAGCAAGGCCCGGCTGACATTGCTTGGCGACGCTGCGCATCCAATGCTGCCGCACATGGGACAAGGGGCCAACCAATCGATCGAGGACGGCATGGCGCTGGCGACGATCCTGTCGCGCGCAGATCGCAAAAGCGTGCCGGCTGCACTCCTTGCCTATGAGCGCCTGCGTCGTGAGCGGGTTGCCGAAGTCCAGCGCGGCTCGCGTCAAAACGGCCTGCGATACGATTCGATGTATGCCAGTCTCGCCGTGCGCGACGCTGAGCTTGCCGCTCATGCTGCTTTCCGCAGAGCCCTCTACGATCACGACGTGGTGCCTGATGCGCGGGTGGCTGCAATCACGCTCGCATGAGCGTACGCTCTAATTGATCGTCGCGATGTGATTGGTCTTGATGACCTCCGCCCATTTCGCCACCTGGGCTTCCATAAAGCTTTTGTACTCGGGCTGCGTCATTACAATCGGAGTCGCACCGGTCTTTTCCCATGCTTGCTTTATGTCGGGCCGGCTAAGGATCCTGGTGATCTCGTCGTGAAGTTTGTCGATGATCGGTTTTGGTGTGGCTGCTGGAGCCATGAAGCCAACCCACAGCGTGGCATTAAAGCCCGGAACGCCTGCCTCCGCCATGGTCGGGACATCAGGCAATATCGGTGAGCGTGTCTTCCCGCTGGTGCCGAGTGCGCGCACCATCCCGGCCTTGATTTGCGGCGCCATCGTCGGCACCGAATCGAACAGGATCTGAATTTGGCCGCTAAGAATGTCGTTGCGGGCCCCGGTTGAGCCCTTGTACGGCACGTGCACGATGTCGATACCGGTCAGGTTTTTCAGAAGTTCGCCCGCCATGTGATAGTTAGAGCCGGGTCCGGACGAGCCGTAGTTCAGGGTGCCGGGCTTGGCCCGTGCCAGCGCGAGAAGCTCGGTCACGGTCTTTGCCGGCACCGACGGATGCACTACAAGAACAAGGTCGGTATCGATCAGCGGGGCGATCGGCACAAGGTCGCGCATGAGCTGATAGGGCTTGTGGGCATAAAGCGTTTCATTGACGGTCTGCGTACCCGACACCATCAATAGCGTGTAACCGTCGGGCTGCGACTTAGCGACAACATCGGTTCCGATTGTCGTGCCGGCTCCCGGTCGATTCTCCATGACAAAAGGTTGGTGCAGCGATTTGCGCAGTTCTTCCGCGATCGCGCGGGTGTAGACATCTGTCGGGCCGCCGGCACCAAATGGAACAATCACTTTGACTGGGCGTACGGGATATTCATCGGCATTTGCGCCGGGCGCCGCTACTATGACGGTGCCTGCGAGCGCACATAGGGCCAGGATTTGTCGCAGGAGCAGCATCGGTTCTCCCTGATTGAACAATCGACGTCGCCGCAGCCGACTATCGAGGGCGGGCCGTTGCCCTGTCAATTGAGGCCAAACACATTGACGCAGAACGCTCGTGGATGCCGTCCAATGTCGGCTTGCCACCCCAGATATGCTGCGCTAAGCCTCGCTCGCTCCCGTTCTTGAGGCTATTCCAGCAAACAAGGCCTGTTTGTGCGGGGTAAACCGGCGCCGTTCGGGCTGCCGTGTGGGTCCGGTCGGGCGTACAATCCAATAGGCGGGGCTGCAGGCTTGAGGTCGCCGATGAGTGCATTGCTGACGGACTATCTGCCCCTCGTCATCTTCATAGCTGTTGCGCTGATCATTGGTCTCGCTCTGCTGATCGCGCCGTTCATTGTCGCTTACAAGCAACCGGATCCGGAAAAGTTGTCCGCCTACGAATGCGGCTTCAATGCCTTCGATGACGCACGGATGAAATTTGACGTTCGGTTCTACCTGGTCGCCATTCTGTTCATCATTTTCGATCTGGAAGTGAGCTTCCTGTTCCCTTGGGCGGTTGTATTTCGCGAAATAGGGTTGTTCGGCTTCTGGTCAATGATGGTGTTCCTTGGCGTCCTCACGGTCGGCTTCATATATGAGTGGAGGAAGGGGGCGCTGGAATGGGATTGATCGGCCCATGAGCATCGTCGCACCTGCGTCGAAGGGAATTCTCGATCCGCGCACCGGCAGGCCGGTGGGGTCGGATGATTCGTTCTTTACCGGCTTGAATGCGGAACTGACCGATAAAGGCTTCCTCGTCACCGCCGCCGACGATCTGATCACGTGGGCTCGGACAGGCTCCCTGATGTGGATGACGTTCGGGCTGGCGTGCTGCGCGGTCGAGATGATGCAGATGTCTATGCCGCGCTACGATGCCGAACGGTTCGGTTTTGCGCCGCGCGCATCGCCCCGGCAGTCCGACGTCATGATCGTTGCCGGCACGCTCACCAACAAGATGGCTCCGGCCCTGCGCAAGGTCTACGACCAGATGCCGGAGCCGCGCTACGTAATTTCGATGGGATCGTGCGCGAATGGCGGCGGCTACTATCATTATTCGTATTCCGTCGTGCGCGGTTGCGACCGCATCGTGCCGGTCGATATTTACGTGCCGGGCTGTCCGCCGACTGCGGAAGCGCTGCTTTACGGGGTGATGCTGTTGCAGAAGAAGATCCGGCGCACCGGCACAATCGAGCGTTAGACGGGGTTGCGGAATGGACGATGCGCTCGAAAGGCTTGGACAGACAATTCAGAACGCGCTGGGTGCCTCTATCGTCGGGCATGTCGTCGCTTGCGGCGAATTGACTGTTACCGCGCAGGCGGCGGACGTCGCGAAGGTGGCGATGTTTCTACGCGACGATCCGGCGTGCCAGTTCGTGAACATCATCGATGTCACGGCGGTCGACTGGCCGTCGCGTGAGAGGCGTTTTGACGTCGTCTATCATTTCCTGTCGCCGCGTCTGAACCAGCGGATCCGGCTCAAGGTCGAAACCGACGAGACGACGCCCGTGCCGTCACTGATCAACGTATTCAAAGGCGCCGACTGGTTCGAGCGCGAGACCTACGATCTGTACGGAGTGTTGTTCACCGGTCATCCCGACATGCGGCGGATCCTCACCGACTACGGCTTCGAAGGGCATCCGTTGCGCAAGGATTTTCCGCTCACGGGCTTTGTCGAGGTGCGCTGGGACGACGAGCAGAAGCGTGTGGTCTATGACAAGGTCGCGCTGGCGCAGGAATTCCGCAGCTTCGATTTTCTTTCGCCCTGGGAAGGCACTGACTATGTGCTGCCGGGCGACGAGAAGGCAAAGGCTGAAGGCGCAGGCAACAAGCTGACTGGCGAGCCCGAGAAAAAGGTGTCGTCATGAAGTCGACCCTCAAAGTCGGGCTGAAGCATTCGTTTTCCTACAAAGTGCCGGAGAACAAGACCGTTCCTTACACCTATCCGGAATCGCCGATCATAGCGCAAATGCCGAAGGTCTTTGCGACCGGCTTCATGATCGTACTGATGGAGTGGACCTGCGCGGAATTGATGGAGCCGTACCTCGATGTCGGCGAGGGCAGTCTTGGCACGCATGTTGATGTCTCGCATCTGGCGGCGACACCGATCGGATTCACAGTGAAGGTCGACGCCGAACTGGTCGCGGTCGGTGGCCGCAAGCTGACGTTCAAGGTCAGGGCCCATGATGGCGTGGACCTGATCGGCGAAGGCCGTCATGAGCGCGTCGTCGTGGCGTGGGACCGCTTCAACGCCAAAGTTGCTGAGAAGATGAAAGTGGCGACTAGGGAACTAGCGAGTAGCGAATAGAAGTAGCGAGATAGCGAGTAGCAAATCGAAGAGGGCTACTCGCGAGTTTGGAAGAACACAATGGCCGAAACCGAGGTGCGCAACTTCACCATCAATTTCGGGCCGCAGCACCCGGCGGCGCACGGCGTGCTGCGCCTGGTGCTCGAGCTTGACGGCGAGGTCGTGGAGCGCGTCGACCCTCACATCGGTCTGCTTCACCGCGGCACGGAAAAACTGATTGAGCACAAGACCTATCTGCAGGCGGTGCCTTATTTCGACCGGCTCGACTACGTGGCGCCGATGAATCAAGAGCATGCGTTTTGTCTGGCGGTCGAGAAGCTGCTCGGCATTCAGGTGCCCAGACGTGCGCAGCTGATACGCGTGCTGTACTCGGAAATCGGCCGGCTTCTCTCTCACCTGCTCAACGTTACGACACAGGCGATGGATGTCGGCGCGCTCACCCCGCCGCTGTGGGGTTTCGAGGAGCGCGAGAAATTGATGATGTTCTACGAACGCGCATCAGGCTCGCGCATGCACGCGGCCTATTTCCGGCCCGGCGGCGTGCACCAGGATCTGCCGCCGAAGTTGGTCGATGACATCTACGCCTTCTGCGATCCGTTCCTTAAGGTCGTCGATGATCTCGATGCGTTGCTCACGGACAACCGCATCTTCAAGCAGCGCAACGTCGATATCGGCGTTGTGAAGCTTGCCGATTGCTGGAACTGGGGTTTTTCGGGCGTGATGGTGCGCGGATCCGGCGCGGCCTGGGATTTGCGCAAGGCACAGCCTTACGAATGCTATTCCGAGCTGGACTTCGATATTCCGGTTGGAAAGAACGGCGACTGCTTCGACCGATATCTCATCCGCATGGAAGAGATGCGACAGTCGACCAGGCTTATGAAGCAATGCTGCGAAAAATTACGCTCGGCGACCGGGCAGGGGCCGGTAACCGTGGAGGACAACAAGATCGTGCCACCGAAGCGCGGCGAGATGAAGCGCTCGATGGAGGCGCTCATCCATCATTTCAAGCTCTACACCGAGGGTTACCACGTGCCAGCCGGCGAAGTGTACGCAGCGGTCGAGGCGCCCAAGGGCGAGTTCGGCGTCTATCTTGTCGCCGATGGCACCAACAAACCGTACAAATGCAAGATCCGCGCGCCGGGCTTTGCGCATCTGCAGGCGATGGATTTTCTGACGCGGGGCCACATGCTGGCTGACGTCTCCGCCATTCTTGGTTCGATCGATATCGTGTTCGGGGAGGTTGACCGATGAGCGTCCGCCGCCTCGCGCCGCCTGAAATGCAGCCGAAGGAATTTGCTTTCAGCAAGGACAATCTTGCCTGGGCGAAAAAAGAGGTCACCAAATATCCGGAGGGTCGCCAGCAATCGGCGATCATCCCGCTACTGTGGCGCGCACAGGAGCAATCCGGCGGCTGGCTGCCGGAAGCCGCTGTCCGGCATGTGGCCGAATTTGTCGGCATGGCGCATATCCGCGCGCTTGAAGTCGCAACCTTCTATACGATGTTCAATCTGTGGCCGGTCGGCAAATTCCACGTGCAGCTGTGCGGCACGACCCCGTGCCGGCTGCGCGGCGCCGACGATCTCGAGAAGATCTGCCGCAAGCGGATCGGCGATCAAGGCGAGGTCACCGGGGACGGAAAATTCTCCTGGGTCGAGGTCGAATGCCTCGGTGCCTGCGTGAACGCTCCGATGGCGCAGATCAACTACGACTACTATGAGGACCTGACGGCGGAGAGCTTCAACAAGATTCTCGACGGGCTGTCGGCTGGCAAGAAAGTGAAGCCCGGTCCGCAAGTCAACCGTCAGCTGTCGGCGCCTATCGGCGGCGCAACCACGCTCAAGGAGAAGGCGTGAGCCATGCTCGCTGACAAGGATCGCATCTTTAAAAATCTGTATGGCCAGCACGATTGGGGCCTCAAAGGTGCGCGTGCGCGCGGCGCCTGGGATGGAACAAAGGCCCTTCTGGAAAAAGGCCGCGACGCCATCATCGAAGAAGTGAAGACGTCGGGCTTGCGCGGACGCGGGGGTGCCGGATTCCCGACCGGCCTGAAATGGTCGTTCATGCCGAAGAAGTCGGACGGCCGGCCGCATTACCTCGTGGTGAACGCGGATGAATCGGAGCCTGGCACCTGCAAGGACCGGGAAATCATGCGGCACGATCCGCATCTTCTGGTCGAAGGCTGCCTGATCGCAGGCTTCGCGATGGGTGCGAACACCGGATACATTTACGTACGCGGTGAGTTCATTCGCGAGCGCGAACGGCTGCAGGCGGCGGTGGATGAGGCCTATGAGGCCAAACTCATCGGCAAAAACAATGTGCATGGCTGGGATTTCGACCTTTACGTCCATCATGGCGCCGGCGCCTATATCTGCGGCGAGGAGACCGCGCTGCTCGAAAGCCTTGAAGGCAAGAAAGGCCAGCCGCGCCTGAAGCCGCCGTTTCCGGCAAACGTGGGCCTTTATGGCTGCCCGACAACGGTCCAAAACGTGGAATCCATCGCCGTTGTGCCCGACATCCTGCGACGGGGCGCATCGTGGTTTGCCGGCATCGGACGGCCGAATAACACCGGCACCAAGTTGTTCTGCATCTCCGGCCACGTCGAGAAGCCGTGCAACGTGGAAGAGGCAATGGGCATTCCGCTGCGCGAGCTTCTGGAAACCCATGCCGGCGGCGTGCGCGGCGGTTGGGACAATCTGCTGGCAGTCATCCCCGGCGGATCGTCGATGCCGCTTGTACCGGCCGGCAAGGACTGGGCGGACTCGCTCGTCATGGATTTCGATGGCTGTCGCGACAAGAAGTCGGCATTGGGTACGGCCGCTGTGATTGTGATGGACAAGTCTACGGATATCGTGCGTGCGATGACGCGCATCTCCTATTTCTACAAGCACGAGAGCTGCGGTCAGTGCACGCCCTGCCGCGAGGGCATGGGATGGATGTGGCGCGTTCTTACGCGCATGGCCGAAGGCCGCGCGCAGAAGCGCGAGATCGACATGCTGATGCAGGTCACGCAGCAGATCGAGGGTCACACCATCTGTGCATTCGGTGACGGTGCCGCTTGGCCTGTGCAAGGCCTGCTGCGGCATTTTCGTCCCGAGATCGAGCGCCGCATCGACGAATATTCACGTCATGCCGACAGCCACGGCGCGCGCGAGCCCGTGCCGCAGGCGGCGGAGTAATGGCGATGCGACAGCCCCAAAACCATCATCTCGCGCAGCTCAACATCGGGCGGATTCGTTACGAGATCGAGGATCCGCGCATGGCGGATTTCACGAATAACCTAGCGATGGTGAACGGCCTGGCCGAGCGCACGGCTGGATTCGTGTGGCGTTACATTGATGAAAGCGGCAACTCCACGAGCACGCGGCCGTACCCCGACCCTCGTATCGCGATCAACCTCTCGGTCTGGGAAGGCGTCGAGGCCCTCGAGCGTTTTGTCTACCAAACCATCCACAAGCAATTTTACGGCCGCCGTGCGGAATGGTTCGAGTATTTCGATGGCCGATATTTCGTGATGTGGTGGGTGCCTGCGGGGCACCAGCCGAGTGTCGAGGAAGCGGTCGCGCGCCTGGAGCACCTCAAAGAAAATGGCCCGAGCGATTACGCCTTCGACTGGAGGGCGGCCAACGTCCAGCTCTGGAAAACGGCGCGCTGCGCACCGAACGAGTCGGTGGCATGATGGAAAACACCCGCCACCTCGCCCAGTTCAACATCGCGCGGATTCGCTATCCGCTGGACGATCCACGCATGCGCGAGTTTGTCGAGAACGTCGACCGTGTGAACGGCCTTGCGGACAAGATCGAAGGATTCGTCTGGCGGCTGCAGGATGAGAGCGGCCACGCCATGAACATGCGTGTCTACGATGATGCCACGATTTTGCCGAACCTGACGGTCTGGGAGAGTGTCGAAGCACTCGAGCGCTTTGTCTGGCAGACATTACACCGGCGTTTCTTTGCCCGGCGTGAAGAATGGTTCGCACCGATCGAGGCCACGTTGGTGTTGTGGTGGATTCCCGCCGGGCATCGCCCCGATATGGCGGAAGGCGTTGCGCGGCTTGATCATTTAATCGCGTACGGCCCGAGCGATTATGCATTCGGATGGCAGCAACTGCCCGGCGCGACATTGTGGAAGACGGCGCGCGCCGATCAACCCGAGTATGCCGCATGAACGATTTCGCAAACAGTTGGATGAAGTTGGCGCGCTCGAAGCAGGACCGGGTGGGGGGCTGTCATGCGGTTGAAATGGGTGCTGGTCGGCTTTGGCATTTTGTATCTGCTGTTCGCGCTGTCGTTCATGCCGACGGACAAGATTCTTCCGAAGCCGCTGGAGGAAGCCTGGGAATTTGTGAGGGACGTCGTGTCGGCCGGGATGACGGTTGTCAGCATTGGTCTGTTGGAAGCGATGGGTTCAATGGCGATCCCGTTCGCGTCGG
Organism: Pseudolabrys sp.; assembly: GCA_036557605.1. Classification (GTDB taxonomy): domain Bacteria; phylum Pseudomonadota; class Alphaproteobacteria; order Rhizobiales; family Xanthobacteraceae; genus Pseudolabrys. Next base: position 49,572 of record DATBHE010000072.1, on the reverse strand, counting down.
CGACTGGGCTCAGGCGGGGCGACGCCGCAGAGATCGTGCTCGCTGCGATTCTGCTCGCGGTGGCCGTCTACTCAACGATCCGCTTGCGCCGAAAGGATCTGACGTCTCGCTGGCGCGGAACGCACACATTTATTCTTCTGCTCGCTTTGACTTTGGTCGCGATGGTGCGTTTCACGCTTTATTCGTGGAGCCACTTTGCTTGATGTGTGTGCCGCCGCATATCCAAGGGGCAGCCGCATGACCAAAATCATTGTTGACGGAAAAGAAATCGACGTTCCGCCAGAGTACACGCTACTGCAGGCCTGCGAGGCCGCGGGTGCGGAAATTCCGCGGTTCTGTTTCCACGAGCGTTTGTCGATCGCCGGCAACTGCCGCATGTGTCTCATCGAGGTTGTCGGCATCCCGAAGCCGCAGGCATCGTGCGCGATGGGCGTAAAAGACCTGCCCCCGAACAAGGACGGATCGCCCAAAATTCTCAATACCAAAACGCCGATGGTCAAAAAGGCGCGCGAAGGCGTGATGGAGTTTCTGCTGATCAACCATCCGCTCGACTGCCCAATTTGCGACCAGGGCGGTGAGTGCGACCTGCAGGATCAGGCGATGGCCTATGGCGTAGACGCCAGCCGCTTTCAGGAGAACAAGCGCGCCGTCGAGGACAAATATATCGGGCCGCTGGTCAAGACCATCATGACGCGCTGCATCCACTGCACGCGGTGCATTCGGTTCTCAACGGAAGTCGCTGGCGTGGCCGAACTTGGTGCCATTGGCCGCGGCGAGGATATGGAGATAACGACCTATCTCGAGCATGCGATGACCTCGGAGCTGCAAAGCAACGTGGTCGACCTCTGTCCGGTCGGTGCGCTCACGTCGAAGCCCTATGCCTTTACTGCGCGGCCGTGGGAGCTTGGCAAGACGCAATCGGTCGATGTGATGGATGCGGTCGGGTCGGCAATCCGCATCGACACACGCGGACGCGAGGTGATGCGTATCCTGCCGCGGACCAATGAGGATGTGAACGAAGAATGGATTTCGGACAAGACGCGTCACGTCGTCGACGGTTTACGCACGCAGCGACTCGATCGGCCTTACGTGCGCGTCAGTGGACGGCTGCAGCCGGCATCCTGGGCGGAAGCTTTCTCGAATATTGTCCGCAAGATTAAGGCGAGTACCGCAATGCGTATCGGTGCGATCGTAGGGGATCTTGCGGGCGCCGAGGAAATGTATGCGCTCAAGGATCTGATGGGGCGCCTTGGCAGTCCCAATATTGATGGGCGTCAGGACGGCTCAGCGCTCGACCCGAAGTGGGGCCGCGCCTCATATCTTTTTAATGCAACGATCGCTGGAATCGAGCGAGCCGATGCGCTGCTGATCGTAGGGTCGAATCCGCGCCGCGAGGCGGCGGTCCTCAATGCGCGCATTCGCAAACGTTGGCGGGCAGGCAATTTCCCGATTGGACTGATCGGCGAAAAGGCTGACCTCACATACAACTATGAATACCTCGGGAGCGGAGCTGAAACGCTCGGGAGCCTCGCGAACAGCAAATTTGCTGACGAGTTGAAGGCCGCAGAACGTCCCCTGATCCTTGTCGGGGCGGGGGCGCTTGCCCGCAGAGACGGCGCGGCCATCGCCTCGCTCGCCGCAAAAGCCGCGATCGATTTTGGCGCCTTGAAAGACGGGTGGAACGGCTTTTCGATGCTGCATGCTGTGGCCTCGCGCGTGGCTGCGCTCGATCTTGGCCTTGTGCCCGGTGCTGGCGGCATTAGTGCTGCGCAAATGGCAAACGGCGGTTTGGATGTCCTGTTTCTGCTTGGCGCTGATGAAATCGAGGTGCAGCCTGGTTCGTTTGTCGTCTACATCGGAACGCATGGCGATCGGGGTGCGCATCGCGCCGATGTGATCCTGCCCGCCGCTGCTTATCCGGAAAAGTCCGCAATCTACGTCAATACCGAAGGCCGCGTTCAAATGGCGAACCGCGCAGCCTTCCCGCCTGGCGAGGCGCGCGAGGACTGGGCGATTTTGCGTGCGCTATCCGATTTGCTCGGACACAAATTGCCATACGACTCACTCGGCGTTTTGCGTCACGCAATGTTCGCCGCCCATCCCCACCTTGCGCGTGTCGATCTGATCACTGCTGCCGATGCGAATGAGATCAGGATACTGGCCAAACTTGGCGGAACGCCGGAAAAAGCCGGGCTGATTTCCTCGGTTGCGGATTTTTATCTCACCAATCCGATCGCACGTGCATCCGCGATCATGGCCGAATGCTCTGCGCTGGCGCATGCGGCTGCAAGGACGGCCGCGGAGTAGAGCGATGGATTTTTTCTGGACATATCTCTGGCCGCTCATTGTCATTGTCGCGCAGTCGGTGCTGCTGCTGGTCATCCTGTTGGTCGCGATTGCTTATGTGCTGCTGGCCGACCGTAAGATCTGGGCCGCCGTGCAGATCAGGCGCGGTCCCAACGTGGTCGGTCCATGGGGGCTGTTTCAGTCGTTTGCCGACCTGCTGAAATTTGTCGTGAAGGAGCCGGTGATTCCTGCCGGCGCCAACAAGGGTGTCTTTCTGCTGGCTCCGCTCGTGACTTGTGTGCTGGCGCTTGCTGCCTGGGCGGTGATTCCGGTCCATCCCAACTGGGTGATTGCGAACATCAACGTTGGCGTCCTCTACATTTTCGCGATTTCCTCGCTCATGGTCTACGGCGTGATCATGGCGGGGTGGGCCTCGAACTCGAAATACCCGTTTCTCGCTGCGTTACGCTCGGCCGCGCAGATGGTGTCCTACGAGGTCTCGATCGGCTTTGTGATAATCACCGTGCTTCTCTGCGCGGGTTCGTTGAACCTGTCGGCAATTGTGAGGGCGCAGGACGGTCCCTACGGTCTGCTGAACTGGTACTGGTTGCCGCTGTTTCCGATGTTCGTCGTGTTCTTTATTTCGGCGCTGGCGGAAACCAATCGTCCGCCCTTCGACCTTGTCGAAGCCGAATCCGAATTGGTCGCCGGCTTCATGGTCGAGTATGGCTCGACGCCCTACATGATGTTCATGCTTGGCGAATACGTGGCGATCGCAACGATGTGCGCCATGGCAACGATCTTGTTCCTGGGCGGGTGGCTGCCGCCGGTGCCCTTTGCGCCCTTCACCTGGGTCCCGGGCGTGATCTGGTTCACGCTCAAGGCCTTATTCATGTTCTTCCTGTTCGCGATGGCCAAGGCCATGGTTCCACGCTATCGCTACGATCAACTGATGCGGCTTGGCTGGAAGGTTTTTCTTCCGCTGTCGCTGGCAATGGTGGCGATCGTTGCAGCCGTTATTCAATACGGCGCGCTTGCGGCAGCCGCGTTGAAATGAGGATGCGATGAGATTGGATCGCGCGGCCAAGGGTTTGTTTCTGATGGAATTCGTGACCGGCTTCGTGCTGGCCATGCGCTATTTCTTCAGGCCGAAGGCCACGATCAACTATCCTTTCGAAAAAAATCCGATCTCGCCGCGCTTCCGGGGCGAACATGCGTTGCGGCGCTATCCGAACGGCGAAGAGCGCTGCATCGCCTGCAAATTGTGCGAAGCGATCTGTCCCGCGCAAGCAATCACCATCGAGGCCGGTCCCCGCCGAAATGACGGCACGCGGCGCACAACCCGCTACGACATCGACATGGTGAAATGCATCTATTGTGGCCTCTGCCAGGAGGCTTGCCCGGTGGATGCGATTGTAGAAGGTCCCAATTTCGAATTTGCCACCGAGACGCGCGAGGAGCTCTACTACGACAAGGAGCGGCTCCTGGCGAACGGCGACCGCTGGGAGCGTGAAATCGCCAAGAACATCGCGCTCGACGCGCCGTACAGGTGACCGTGATGAAAATATCCTTTTATTTTCATCACGGCCATGGTTGGGCAAAATCGCGGATGCCCGGCACACAGGCGTGCGACAGCACGCCCTTCTTCGAGCGGCTATGGCCGGGCATGACGATCGGGAGTGCGGAGACAACGAGATGATCGCCGCGCTCTTCTTCTATCTCTTCGCGGGCATATGCGTGGCGAGCGCCGTTATGGTCATTGCCGCACGCAATCCCGTTCACTCGGTGCTTTATCTTATTCTCGCCTTCGTGAACGCGGCCGGCCTCTTCGTGATGATGGGGGCGGAATTTCTGGCGATGATTCTCATCATCGTCTACGTGGGCGCGGTGGCAGTACTGTTTTTGTTCGTCGTCATGATGCTCGACGTTGACTTTTCGCAGCTCAAGCAGGGCATGTTGCAGTATCTGCCGGTCGGTATGCTGATTGGCGGCATCTTTCTCGCCGAGCTTCTTCTTGTTGTGGGCGTCTGGGCGATCGGTCCGGGCATTCCGCACGCGATCACCGCGCCCATTCCGGCAAATATCACGAACACCGAAGCGATCGGTCTCGTTCTGTATACGCGTTACGTCTATTTCTTCCAGGCTGCCGGCATGATTTTGCTGGTCGCGATGGTCGGCGCCATCGTGCTCACGTTGCAGCACCGGGCGCGCGTCCGCCGTCAGGATATCGCCGCGCAGGTGGCACGCACGCCGGCGGCTTCGATCGAGGTCGTCAAGGTGCGGTCAGGGCAGGGGCTTGGGAGCAATACATGACCATCGGCCTTGGCCATTATCTCTCCGTTGCCGCGATGCTGTTCACGCTCGGGATCTTCGGTATTTTCCTGAATCGCAAGAACGTCATCATCATCCTGATGTCGATCGAGCTCATCTTGCTCGCAGTCAATATCAATCTGGTCGCGTTCTCGACGCACCTTGGTGACATCGTCGGACAGATTTTTGCGCTGCTGGTGCTCACGGTCGCTGCAGCGGAGGCCGCTATCGGTCTTGCCATACTGGTTGTGTTCTACCGCAATCGCGGATCGATCGCGGTGGAAGACATCAATCTGATGAAGGGCTGAGGGCGGAATGTATCAGGCGATCGTCTTTCTTCCGCTTCTCGGCGCGATCCTTGCCGGCGTGATTGCGCTCAGTGGCGCGCGCGCACGTTTTCCCGGGAAAGGCCCGGCGCCAGGCGGCGAAGACCATGCGACCGACCATAGCCCGCACCACGGCGGGCCGGGGGTGCATGGTGGTGCCGTCATCCATTCCTCACATCACGAAACGGACGTTCATGCTCCGGCTGCCGTTGGCTCGCGCACCGCCGAGCTGATCACCACTACGCTTCTGATGATCTCAATGATCCTGTCGTGGATCGCGTTTGTGGATGTCGGGTTTGCCCATCACGACGCGCGTGTTCCGATATTTACGTGGATGGCGGCCGGGGACCTGAAGGTCGAGTGGTCGCTGCGCATCGATACGCTGACCGCCGTGATGCTCGTCGTGGTCAATACGGTTTCGGCCTTCGTGCATCTCTATTCGATCGGATACATGCACGAAGATCCGTACCGCCCGCGTTTCTTTGGTTATCTGTCGATGTTCACCTTTGCCATGCTAATGCTAGTGACCGCCGACAATCTCGTGCAGCTGTTCTTCGGGTGGGAAGGCGTCGGGCTTGCGAGCTATCTCCTGATCGGATTCTGGTATCACAAACCGGAAGCGAACGCGGCCGCCATCAAGGCTTTCATCGTCAACCGGATTGGCGACTTTGGTTTTGCGCTCGGCATTTTCGCCCTGTTCATGCTGACCGGCGCGATCGATTTCGACACCGTGTTTGCCCAGGCGCCGGCGCTTGCCGGAAAAGCCATCGATCTGTTCGGTTGGCAGATCGACGCGCTGACCATTACCTGTCTGTTCTTGTTTATGGGCGCCATGGGTAAGTCGGCACAGTTTCTGCTGCATACATGGTTGCCCGACGCCATGGAGGGCCCCACACCAGTCTCGGCCCTCATTCATGCCGCAACTATGGTCACCGCCGGCGTGTTCATGGTGGCGCGCCTTTCGCCGCTTTTCGAGCTTGCGCCGCATGCGCAGACATTCGTCACGCTGATCGGTGCGACTACGGCGCTTTTCGCGGCGACGATCGGCCTCGTACAGAACGACATCAAGCGGATCGTCGCCTATTCCACGTGCTCGCAGCTCGGCTACATGTTCGTGGCCATGGGGGTGGGTGCCTATTCAGTCGGCATGTTCCACCTCTTCACGCACGCCTTCTTCAAGGCACTGCTGTTCCTCGGCTCGGGCTCGGTGATCCACGCGATGCATCACGAGCAGGACATTCGGCACATGGGTGGCCTGAAGGATCGCATTCCCTACACCTACATCGTGATGATCGTCGGCACGTTGGCGCTGACCGGCTTTCCGCTCACGGCCGGATATTTCTCAAAGGACGCGATCATCGAGGCCGCCTACGTCGGCAAGAATCCGATGGCGCTTTACGCTTTTATCTGCACGGTCGCGGCCGCTTTGCTCACGTCATTTTATTCGTGGCGTTTGATTTTCAAGACGTTCCACGGCGAGCCGCATGATCGCATACATTGGCGCGACGCCCACGAAAGCCCGATGGTAATGCTGATCCCGCTCGTCTTTCTCGCCGCGGGCTCGGTTCTTGCCGGCTTGCCGTTTAAGGAAATTTTCGCCGGACACGGTGTTGAAGGCTTCTTCCGGGAATCGCTGACCTTCGCGAAGACCAACCACGTGCTGGAAGAAATGCACCACGTGCCACTGCAGATTGGTGTCCTTCCGACCGTGATGATGGTGATCGGCTTTTTGATCGCCTGGCATTTCTATATCCGCCGCCCAGACATCCCGGTTGAGCTCGCGCGCCAGCATGATGTGCTGTACCGCTTCCTGCTCAACAAGTGGTATTTCGACGAACTCTATGACGCCATTTTCGTTCGTCCGACCAAACGGCTCGGTCGTCTGCTCTGGAAGGGCGGCGACGGCTGGCTGATCGATGGTTTTGGGCCGGATGGCGTATCGGCGCGCGTGCTCGATGTTACCCGCAATGTCGTGCGCCTGCAGACGGGTTACCTTTATCACTACGCCTTCGCAATGCTGATCGGCGCTGCCGCTTTCATCACCTGGTTCATGTTCGCGATGCACTAGACCATGCCACGCTCGCTTAAAAACAACACATTGACCGCTCGTCCCCGCGAAGGCGTGGACCCAGGGCGGTTCGTGATGGGGGTGTCGGCTTTTTGCCTGGATTCCCGCTTGCGCGGGAATGAGCGGAGAGTTGCATGAATTGGCCGATTCTCTCCGTCGTGACATTCCTGCCGCTGTTCGGAGCGGTGCTTGTCATGTTGCTCGTGCGCGGCAACGAGCGGCTGGCGCGCGGGACGGCGCGGTGGATTGCGCTTTGGTCGACGCTTGTGACGTTCGCGATCTCGCTGGTGATGGTCTGGCGCTTCGATGCGAGCTCGGCGGAATTCCAGTTCGTCGAAAAATACGACTGGCTCGGCATTGCCTCCTATCACATGGGCGTCGATGGCATTTCGCTGCCCTTTGTGATCCTCACAACTGCGCTGATGCCGCTCTGCATCCTTGCGAGCTGGACGGTCATACAGACGCGCGTGAAGGAATACATGATTGCCTTCCTGGTGCTGGAAACGCTGATGGTCGGCACCTTTTCCGCGCTCGATCTCGTTCTCTTCTATCTGTTCTTCGAAGGCGGCCTGATCCCGATGTTCCTGATCATCGGCGTTTGGGGTGGCCCGCGCCGCGTCTATGCGAGCTTCAAGTTCTTCCTCTACACGCTGCTCGGCTCCGTCTTGATGCTGCTTGCCATCATGGCGATGTATTGGGAAGCCGGCACGACCGACATCGTAGTGCTGTTGCGCCACGGCTTCCCCCTCGGCCTGCAGAAATGGGCGTGGCTCGCCTTCTTCGCATCTTTTGCAGTGAAAATGCCGATGTGGCCCGTTCACACCTGGTTGCCTGATGCGCATGTCGAGGCGCCGACCGCAGGCTCGGTAATTCTTGCGGCGATTCTGCTGAAAATGGGCGGCTACGGTTTTCTGCGGTTCTCGCTGCCGATGTTTCCCGCCGCAAGCCATGACTTCGCGCCGCTGATCTTCACACTTTCCGTCGTCGCCATCATTTACACGTCGCTCGTTGCGCTGATGCAGGAAGACATGAAGAAGCTGATCGCGTACTCGTCGGTGGCGCATATGGGCTTTGTTACAATGGGTATTTTCGCGGCCACGACGCAGGGTGTCGCCGGCGGAATTTTCCAGATGATCTCGCACGGCATCGTATCAGGCGCGCTCTTTCTTTGCGTCGGCGTCGTCTACGACCGCATGCACACGCGGGAGATCGGGGCCTACGGCGGATTGGTCAATCGCATGCCGGTCTATGCGTTCGTCTTCATGGTATTCACGCTGGCCAATGTCGGCTTGCCGGGGACATCGGGGTTCGTGGGCGAATTTCTGTCGCTGATCGGAACATTCAGGACCAACACGGCGGTCGCTACGCTCGCAACACTCGGCGTCATCCTGTCGGCAGCCTATGCACTGTGGCTCTATCGCAAGATAATCTTCGGCAATCTCAGGCCTTCGCTCGAGGGTATTCGCGACGTCGGCTGGCGCGAGAGCGTAATTTTCGCGCCGCTGGTTGTTCTCACGATCTTGTTCGGCGTTGCACCGAAGCCCGTCCTCGATATGTCGGCTGCATCAGTCGCGCAATTGCTCGAACATTACAATCACGCTATTGCGGCCGCCAAGACGGCGGCGCTGGCAGTTCAGTAGGGTGTGCCGATGATCGATTTGCCCACCCTTCACGCGTTGATACCGCTGCTGCCGGAGCTTGTGCTTGCCTGCGGTGCCATGATGATGCTGGTGCTTGGCGTCGCGATCGGCGAACGCAGCTCGGCAGTCATCAACGGCTCTTGCTTCATCGTGCTGCTGCTGGCGGGCGCGGCGCTGAGCTCAGTGCCGGCGGGCTCGCATGCCATGTTCGGGGGAAGCTTCCTGGTCGACGATTATGCGCGCTTCCTCAAATTGTTGACTTTGGTCGGTTCGGCGGGGGCGCTGCTGCTGTCGCTGGATTATCTCACCATCGAAAACCAGCAGAAGTTCGAATACGGCGCGCTGTTTCTGTTGTCGACGCTCGGCATGCTGATGCTGATCTCGGCGGCGGACCTCATCGCGCTCTACCTCGGGCTCGAGCTGATGAGCCTGCCGCTTTACGTGATCGCGGCATCCGACCGCGAAAACGTCAGATCGACCGAGGCGGGGCTGAAGTATTTCGTACTTGGTGCGCTGTCGTCGGGAATGCTGCTCTATGGTGCATCGTTGATCTATGGCTTCACCGGGACGATCAATTTCGCCGGCATTGCCAAGGCCACACAATCGGGCGCTGGCGTCGGCCTGATCTTCGGGCTGGTGTTTCTGTTCGTCGGCTTCTGCTTCAAGATTTCGGCCGTTCCTTTTCATATGTGGACGCCAGACGTGTACGAGGGCGCGCCGACGCCGGTCACGGCCTTCTTCGCCGCCGCGCCAAAGGTTGCCGGCATCGCTATTTTCGCGCGCGCGACCGTCATGGCATTTCCCGGCATCACCCAGGAATGGCAGCAAATCGTCGTGTTCGTTTCGATCGCGTCGATGGCGCTCGGCAGCTTTGCGGCGATCGGACAGCGCAACATCAAGCGGCTGATGGCCTATTCCTCGATCGGCCACATGGGTTATGCGCTTGTGGGTTTGGCGGCTGGCACGCCCGAAGGCGTGCAGGGCGTGCTCGTCTACATGAGCATCTATGTAGCGATGACCCTCGGTACTTTTGCGGTGATCCTGAGCATGCGCCGCGACGGCAAACTGGTCGAAAACATCAGCGATCTGTCCGGGCTTGCGCGCACGCACCCGACCATGGCGTTTTTTCTAGGCGTGCTGCTGTTTTCACTGGCGGGAATTCCGCCGCTCGCCGGTTTCTTTGCAAAATTCTACGTCTTTCTTGCCGCAGTAAAGGCCGGTCTGTTCACGCTTGCGGTCATTGGCGTGCTGACCAGCGTGGTGGGTGCCTATTACTATCTGGCGATCGTCAAGATCATGTACTTCGACGAACCGGTACGCGGATTCCAGCGAATGCCGGCGCTGCTGCGCCTGGTTCTGGGCGTCTCTGGACTCGTCAACATCCTGTTCTTTGCCTATCCGGCGCCGCTCGTGAATGCAGCGACAGTGGCGGCGAAATCGCTGTTTTGAATGAACCGCGAAGCCACGGACCTGGCGGGGGTCCGGCACATGAACTACGAGACGCTCGGCTCGACAAACGCCGAGGCGCTTGCGCTTGCACGCGGCGGCGAGCGCGGTCCGTTGTGGATTTCGGCGCGAACGCAAAGTGCTGGCCGCGGCCGGCGCGGCAGCCATTGGACATCGCTGGCCGGCAATCTTCACGCGACGCTATTGCTGACCGAGCCTTCTCCGGCGGCGCAGGCACCCCAGCTTTCTTTCGTCGCGGCGCTCGCAACGCATGATGCGATTACTGCCTGCGCGCCACAGCTTGGACCCGAACTGAAGGTGAAATGGCCGAATGATCTGCTGGTCAAAAAAGCCAAGGTCGCCGGCATTCTGATCGAGGGCGAAAGCCAGCCGGCATTCGCGGTCGCGATTGGCATTGGCGTGAATTGTGCGGGCCATCCGGACGACACAGACTATCCCGCGGCTGACTTGGCCGGCCTGGGCGCGCTGGTCGTGCCCGACAATCTGCTTCAGGAGCTCGCAGCAGCAATGCAGAAGCGCTTGGCGCAATGGCGGGGCCGCCAGGGGTTCGCGGCGACGCGGGCGGACTGGCTCAAACGGGCTGCCGGTCTCGGCGAGACTTTGCAGGTGCGCTTGCCCGAGCGCGAGCTTTCTGGCCGCTTCCAGGGTCTCGACGACGCAGGGCGCCTCCTGCTCGACCAGGTGGGCAAAGTTACTGCCGTCACCGCTGGCGAAGTCTTCGGTTTCGGTGAGCGCTGACCATGCCGGGACCGCAGGAACTGGTTTTTGCGCCGCTTGGCGGGGTGGGCGAGATCGGCATGAACCTGTCGATCTATGGCATTGGTGACGAGCGCCGGCGCACATGGCTGGCTGTCGATCTCGGCGTGTCGTTCGCGGCCGAGGAGCATCTACCCGGTGTCGACCTGGTTCTTCCGGATATCCGCTACCTGGTCGAAGAGCGAACGAATGTCGCGGGTCTTGTGCTTACGCATGCGCACGAGGACCACTTCGGCGCACTGATCGACCTGTGGCCACGCCTGAAGATCCCGATCTATGCCACGCCATTTACGGCCGCTTTGCTTGAGGCGAAATGCGCCGGCGAGCCGGGTTCACCAAAGATCCCGGTGACCGTTGTGGCATTGGGCAGCCGTTTCGATATTGGCCCCTTCAATGTCGAATTGGCGACCATGGCGCATTCCATTCCGGAGTCGAATGCACTCATTATCCGCACGCCCGGCGGTACCGTGCTTCACACCGGCGACTGGAAGATCGATCCGACACCTATCCTGCGCGATCCGACTGACGAGAAGAAGCTTCGCGCGCTGGGCGAGGAGGGGTGTTTAGCCCTGATCGGGGACTCAACGAATGCCGTACGCGATGGACGCTCGCCATCGGAAGTTGACGTTGCCAAAACCATTGCCGAGCTGGTGAAGACGGCGCGAGGGCGCGTCGCGGTCACGACCTTTGCCTCCAACGTCGCGCGTCTGCGCGCGGTCGCGGAGGCGGCGAGAGCGGCCGACCGCGAGGTGGTGGTTATCGGCCGCGCCATGGAGCGGGTGGTGCAGATCGCGCGTGAGACCGGCTATCTCGAAGGCGTGCAGGATTTCCGGCCGATGGATGCCTACGGCTATTTGCCTCCGAAGAAGGTCGTGGCGCTCTGCACCGGCAGCCAGGGCGAGCCGCGAGCGGCGCTCTCGCGCATCGCCGAGGATCAGCACCCCGAGGTGACGTTCTCCGCCGGCGATCGTGTGATCTATTCGGCTCGCACCATTCCCGGCAACGAGAAGGCAGTCAACCGCGTCATCAATCTCCTGATCGAGCAGGGTATCGAGGTCATTACCGATCGCACTCATCTTGTGCATGTTTCGGGACATCCGCGCCGTGCCGAGTTGGAAGAACTCATCGGTTGGGTAAAGCCGAAGGTGCTAATCCCTGTGCATGGTGAGGCGCTGCACCTGCACGAGCATGCCGCGCTTGCGCGCCGCTGCGGGGTTCGTGAGGTCGTGCAATGCCGCAACGGCGATCTGATCCAGCTTTCGCCGCAGGTGCGGATCATCGACGAAGTGCCCGCCGGCCGCATCTACAAGGACGGCATGCTGCTGATCGAGGCTGATGCCCGCACTATCGCCGATCGCAGGCGGCTCAGCTTCGCGGGCACGGTGTCGGTGGCAATTGCCATCACCGACAAAGGTGAACTGGTCGAGGACCCCTCTCTCGATCTCATTGGAATTCCGGAACGCGATCGTGGCGGCGATCTTTTCCACGACGCCGTCCACGATGCCGTGCTGGAAACGATCGAATCATTGCCGCGTGGACGGCGGCGCGATCCCGACGCTGTCGCCGAGGCAGTTCGCCGTGCCGTCAGAGCCGCCGTTGCCCAGCGTTGGGGCAAGAAACCGATGTGCCATGTTCACGTCTTGACGGTATGATGCAAAAAGGAACGCGGGGAAACAATGATCGGTCGTCTTAACCACGTTGCAATTGCCGTGCGCGACATCGCCAGGGCATCGAAAGTTTATCGCGACACGCTGGGCGCCGAAGTCTCCGGGCAGGTGCCGCAACCCGATCACGGCGTGACGACTGTATTCATCACATTGCCGAATACCAAGATCGAGTTGCTCGAGCCGCTCGGCGCTAATTCTCCGATCGAGAAATTTCTCGAACGCAATCCCGACGGCGGCATCCATCACGTCTGCTATGAAGTGTCGGATATTCGCGCCGCCCGCGACACACTCAGAGCGCAGGGCGCGCGCATGCTCGGGGATGGCGAGCCGAAGGTCGGCGCGCACGGAAAGCCGGTCCTGTTCCTGCACCCGAAAGATTTCTGCGGCACGCTGGTCGAGCTGGAGGAGGCATAATTTGGATGAGCACCAGCACGGTCATCGCTATCTATTTTCTGATCTGGTGGGTGACGCTTTTCGCCATTCTGCCTTGGGGCGTGCGTAATCAGGAAGAAAGCGGTGAGGTCATTCCGGGCACTGATCCGGGCGCTCCGGCGGTACACCGCGTGTGGTCCAAACTCGTGTGGACGACTGTGGTCGCAACGGTCATTTTTGGAATTCTATACGTGATGTATTCACGCGATCTCATTCCGTACGATTTTCTGATGAGGATTTCGGGGCCGCCACACCGCGAATAACAAAAAAGAGCAGGGCGCGGAGCCCTGCTCTTGATTTATCCGTCCTTTTCCCCGTTCGTTTGTATTTATTGGGGCGGCCGCGCCTGGACGCGCCTAGGACTTGCTTCTCTCCCAAGACTTGGACCGCAGGCGGTGCCGGTTCTTGCCGCCGGGTTCCGCTCGTACGGATGGCGGGCACGCTACCCGATCACTTTTCCCCTGTCATCAGCATTCGTATGGAATCAGCGTTCTATGACGACTGGGGCATCGAGCAGGATTGTTTTTCCTGATTGCGCGATAACATTTACCCTAACACCCCATATCCCTGGCGCCGTCAAAAGAACGTTTTTGACCAACCATGTCCCGTCCGGGGCCAGCTCGGCAACGCGTTCGAGCGGTCTACCGGCCGCTCCAGGCGGATCGAGCTCAAGGCGGACCTGCTTTGCCGCGAAGGCGGTGAAATCTTCGCGCGATACGCGAATTGTTACCATGGTCTGGCCGACCCGTCCTGGATCAATGGTCACGTCGGCCATTGCTTCCGGCGCGTGGATATGGGTGAAGGCAGCGCCGGGCGGAATGGCCGTGGGCGCGGCATGGACGTGTGCTGTCGGCTGCATTTGCCCGAGGAAGCCGACTACAATCAGCACGCAAGCTCCGATTGCGATCTCGGCAAGGCTGTTGCGCTGCAGATCGCGGAGAGCTGCGCGATCCGGCAGCCGTGGCGTGAGACGGAATTTGTTGACGCAGGCAATAGCGGTCATCGCCCCAAGCAAAATGATTTTGAAAGCCACAAGTCGTCCGTAGTCGGTCGTCCAGAGATCGCGGAGGCTGCCAAGCAGGCTCCAGCTGTTGACGATGCCGCTGGCAAGGAGCACCCCGACGGAAATCGCAGCCAGCACCGAAAAACGCCGCGTCGCCTCAGTCGCAAGTTCGTACCACCGCCCCTTTCCCTTCTGTCTTGTTGTCCAAAGCAACAATACGAATGCCGGTAGGCCCCCCAGCCAAACTCCGGCCGCCATCAGATGTGCTGCATCGGAGACAAGGTGGACGTCACCCCACCGTCCGGCAGACGCCCCCGCGTGGCCAATGAAAGCCGGCAGAACAAGGAAGGCAGTGGCTGTCGTAATCTGCAGCAGTCGCCAGTTGGAATTAAGGACAAGAAAGCCAAGAAGAACCGCGAGCAGCAACCGTGCGCAGCAGATCCACCCAAAACGCGTGTCGACGAGCACTGATAGTGCTCCTCCGTGCAGACAGACATCGAGCAGCGGTTCGCCCAATACGTTTGCCGCGAGCCATACGAGCCAAATCGCACCGGTAAGGATTCCGAGCGCAACACCGATCCAGACCGTGACAGTCATGCGCCGCCGCAGGATCGCGAAATCCCGCATCCGCAGGCGAGACTGCATGACCAGTGTCATGAAACAAACGGTTCCCGACACGAGCAGTGTCGCCGCAAAATGCACGCCGCGAACGAGTGCGAGTGGGTCGGCAATCACCATGCGGTCCCGATGTAACGACGCCTAAGGTCCAACGCGGAATGTGAAGGCGCCTTCGGTGCGATGGGTGTCGACCGAGAGTACCCGCCACATGACTTTGTACGTGCCGGGTTTGAGTGGCCTGAGCGGCACACGTAGTTGCGCAGAGTTGTCCCGGGCAAGCACGGCAGGCCCTGCATGCACAGCCGAGCCTTGAGCATCTCGCACCTCGATGGTGCTGAACTTCGGCTCGAGCGCCTCCGTGAACCATATGGAGACTTCCTTGGGCGGCTGCGCCACAGTGCTGCCGACCCTCGGACTTGCATGATCGAGTTGGGCGTGAGCCAGCACCGCGACCGGCATGACCATCAAACCCGCTATGGCGGCAGCAATCGCCTGACGAATGGCCATGGCGAACTCCTATTTCTTGGGTAACAACAGAACGCCAGGCGCGGGCTCATTAGCATGCCTGCCAGGCTCGGGAATCTCGACCCAGCGATGCTCGCCCTGTTCGCATTGCTGCACGACCGGGAAATACAGCATCCGGTTCGGCGACAGCTCACCTGCAATAAAGGCCGACAGAACGAATTCGTCGTAGAAGGCATCCGGCAGCTTGCCGCCGCTCCAGGTCACTTCCTTTACGCCTTCAGTGAATTTCGCGCCGTGGAAAAAGCTGTAGGCCTGTGCGTAAGACCCGCGCGTTGTGCCGATCTGCCAGCCGGGCTTGACCATCGGCTTAATCGCGATGGCTCCTTCGGGGATCTGAACACTGAGGCGAATGGTAGCGGACTCGCCGCAGCCGTGCGGCACCCGCAGAACAATTTTGTATGGTGCGCCGACAGACGCCTGCTGCTGTTCGAGCGTGATGTGTGCAAGGACCACCGACGGTCCGAGAGCTGCGGCGAGACCGAACGCTGCAAGGAAAAATTTTAAGATGAGCATGACTAGCGGCCGGAATCCGGCCTCCCTGAGGCGACATTGTTTGCGAAGATTGGACGTCCCAGACTCGTCGGGAAAATATCGTCCAGATAAAAGTGCAATTGTCCTATTATGCCGACGCCGCTGCCACTCTGCCGGTTCACCGGGATCATGGTCTCGATTGCCACCTGGTATTTTTGGACCACGTAGATGATGCCAGGATTGATTGTCCCAGTCGTCACCGTGCCCGATGTCGCGGTGTTGGACACGGGAGTCTGCATGGAAAACTCGACGATCGGGATCAGATGGTTGACGAATTCGGGCAGGCCAAGATCGATAACTGCGGACTTCAAATAAGGCATGCTGTACTGGAGCGTTCCACCCCAGTTGAGCAGGCGTGGATTCAATTCCGTATCGACGGTCGTTTCGCCGCTGTCAGGATCGAATGTTTCGATCGTAGTTTTTGATACGGCAGGAATCGCGTAGCCGATTTGTCCGGTGATCGCGAAAGGGCGTGCCCAGTTTAAGGCCGGCGGGAGGTCGCCGAACCCTTTCCCGAAATAGAGTGTCGGGGTGTAGACGTTGAAACGCTCGGCGTCGAGTTGCCGTGCGCCGGTGCCGCCCCATTCGATCTCAAGTCCCGCCGACAACACGAACTCATGCTCGGCATTTCTAAATAGGCGATATTTGAACGTCGTCTCGAGATTTTGAAAGCCGTGCGCACCATTCATGGTCGGTCCCCCGGGAGCATAGAAGCGCGACCAGGTCGGCTCGAATGAAACCGCGAAATCCTCGGTGATGCGTTTTGCGAACTCTCCGGAAATGTCGAGTTGCCTGAACGAAGGCTCGTCGCCGGTTTTTGACAAAGCGATTGTCGGCAAGGCCACCTCGTCATTTACGCCGGGATCATCAATCGCCAGCGTGGCGGGGAAGAAACGGTTTCCGACGATCTCATGGGCATGTGCAATGGATGACGATGCCGCTATGGCTGCCGCAAACATGGCCGGAGGCCACGATTTCGTGAACATGGAAGTCTCCGCACTGACGGTTTAGCTTGCCGGTTGGAACCGGCCGCGAATGACGTCAGGCGAAGACCGGAGGACCTCGGGCGCCCTTCAGCGCAATTTCAATTCCACCGTGCGCAACTATCGGCGCCGGTTCGAGGACGTGCGCAGGTTGATTTGTAACAAGCTGAATGACGACAGTGGCCGGGGATGTAGCCGCGGCGGGCGTCGAGCCGCACAGATTACAATGGTCGCATGCGTGGCTCGGCCAAGAACCGGCGGGAGCCTGATCGGGCACCGCGTCGGTATTTCCGCCGCTGTGGCAGATGACAGAAAACGGATCGAACGCCGCAGTTACCGCGCTGGTCGCCGTTTCGCTCCACAGGGCGGAGTGCAGGGCGATGGCGGTGATCGCGACTATGCTCAGGGCCCGTCTGAAACGCGTATGCATGCTCTCCTCAACCGCGAGGGCTGTTTACCAGACTATAGATGCGGCGTCCTCCGATAAATTCCCGAAGAAGCGCCACAGGCCTTGTGTTTTTGCGGCCGATCCGCTTTCACTCTGATCTCACCACCTCGAATCTTCCAAGGATTCCATGCGTCTCTCCCGTTATTTTCTGCCCATCCTGCGGGAAACTCCTAAAGAAGCGGAGATTGTGTCGCATCGCCTTATGCTTCGCGCCGGCATGATGCGGCAGGAAGCGGCCGGGATTTACGCTTTCCTGCCGCTCGGCGTCCGTGTGCTGCAAAAGATCTGTCAGATCGTACGCGAGGAACAGAACCGGTCGGGAGCGATCGAACTCCTGATGCCCACTATCCAGTCAGCCGATCTTTGGCGTGAAAGCGGGCGCTATGACGCCTATGGCAAGGAAATGCTGCGTATCAAGGACCGGCACGAGCGAGAGATGCTCTACGGTCCGACCAATGAGGAAATGATCACCGAAATTTTCCGCGCCTACGTCCGTTCATACAAGGACGTGCCCCTCAGTCTCTATCACATCCAGTGGAAATTCCGTGATGAAGTGCGGCCCCGTTTCGGTCTGATGCGCGGGCGCGAATTCCTGATGAAGGATGCCTATTCGTTCGATCTCGATCAGGCGGGCGCAACACACTCGTATAATAAAATGTTCGTTGCCTATCTTCGTACGTTTGCACGCCTTGGATTGAAATCGATTCCAATGCGCGCGGAATCAGGACCGATAGGCGGAAATCTCTCCCACGAATTTATTATTCTTGCACAGACGGGCGAGTCGGAAGTCTTCTGCCACAAAGATTATCTCGATATGGCGGTGCCGCCGGCTGACGTAAATTTCGACGACATTGCAGGACTTCAGGCGATCGTGGACAAATGGACATCGCAATATGCTGCGACGTCGGATATGCATGATGCCGCCGCTTTCGCCAACGTGCCGCCTGACAAACAAGTGACCGCGCGCGGCATTGAGGTCGGGCACATTTTTTATTTCGGCACCAAATATTCCGAACCGATGAAGGCGACGGTGACCACCGCTGACGGCAAGGAGGTTCCGGTGCATGGTGGCTCCTACGGCATCGGCCCGAGCCGGCTGGTAGCCGCCATCATTGAGGCGTCGCACGACGAAGCCGGTATCATCTGGCCGGAGCCGGTGGCTCCGTTCAAGGTCGCGATCCTGAATTTGAAGCAAGGGGCGGCGGACACCGATGGGGCCTGCGAGGAGCTTTACCGAGAGCTCACCGCGAAGGGAGTCGAAGTGCTCTATCACGACCTCGACGAGAGGCCCGGCGCGAAATTCGCGACCGCCGATCTGATCGGAATCCCATATCAGGTCCTGGTAGGCCCGCGCGGGCTCGCCGAAGGCAAGGTGGAAGTGAAAAAGCGCGCTGATGGTAGCCGGGAAAGTATGAGTCCTGCGGCGGCTCTGGATTTATTGGCGAAATAGCGAACGGGGGATTGGGTCCTCAAATCGCCATTTCATCATTCGTTAGCCCTACTCACTATTCGCAATTGCTTCGTTCGTTCAAAAATCCTGTGTGTTGACAAGCACTTTGGCTGTCGTGGCGGGCACGAATCCGCCAGAATTCGCGTTCAACAGTCTTGCGTGGGGATTCTTCATCCAATGCCCGAGGCCGATGGAACGCGGCCATTTTCGCCGTTCGAGTGGATGCTGTCGTTGCGCTACTTGAGGGCGCGGCGCAAAGAAGGATTCATATCGGTCATCGCCGGTTTTTCTTTTCTCGGAATTATGCTCGGCGTGGCCACGCTCATCATCGTCATGGCCGTGATGAACGGATTCCGCAAGGAATTGCTGGACAAGATTCTCGGTCTTAATGGCCATCTGCTGATCCAGCCATTGGAAAAGCCCCTGACCGACTGGGAAGAGGTGGCGGCCCGCGTCGCCGGCGTCAAAGGCATCCGTCTCGCGGCGCCGATCGTTGAGGGCCAGGCGCTGGCATCGTCGCCATTTAATGCCGGTGGGGTGTTGATCCGCGGCATTCGCCTTATGGATCTCGAGAAGCTCCCCTCGATCGCCAACAATATAAAGCAGGGCACGCTCAAAGGTTTCGACGAAGACATGGGCGTTGTCATCGGTCGACGGCTCGCTGATCAGCTATCGCTGCGAGCGGGTGACAACATCACGTTGGTCGCTCCAAAGGGTGCCGTGACGCCCATGGGCACGACGCCCCGCATCAAGGTCTACAAGATCGCTGCGGTGTTCGAGATCGGCATGTCGGAATACGACAGTGCCATGGTCTTCATGCCGCTGAAGGAGGCGCAAGCGTATTTCAATCGTGCGGGGGACGTCACGGCGATCGAGATCTACACCGACAACCCCGATCGGGTCGACCGGTATCGAAAGCCCGTGCAGGACGCGGCGCAACGGCCCGTCTTCATGATCGACTGGCGCCAACGGAATGCCACCTTTTTCAATGCATTGCAGGTCGAGCGCAATGTGATGTTCCTGATCCTGACGTTGATCGTGCTTGTCGCGGCACTCAATATCGTTTCCGGCCTGATCATGCTCGTGAAGGATAAAGGTCAGGACATCGCAATTCTGCGAACCATGGGGGCTACGCAGGGCGCGATCATGCGCGTGTTCCTGATCACCGGCGCCTCGATCGGTGTGGTTGGCACGATCGTCGGTTTCCTGCTTGGTATTGTCATTTGCCTGAATATTGAAACTATCCGCCAATTCTTGTCGTGGCTTACGAATACCGAACTGTTTTCCCCTGAATTGTATTTCCTGTCGCACCTGCCGGCTCAGATGGACTCCGGCGAAACCGCAGCGGTCGTCATAATGGCACTCGTATTGTCATTGCTTGCGACATTGTATCCGTCATGGCGCGCAGCGCGGCTCGATCCGGTGGAGGCGCTGCGCTATGAGTGAGGCTTACTCCATCGCCAGGGCCGAAATGGTTCAGGAGCAGCAACAGCCGCGAGACCCACGGCAAGAAGAGGATGTTCCGATGCTCTTCCTGCAGGATGTCGAGCGCCATTATCGCCAGGGGGACGAGACGCTGCACGTCCTCAACGGCGTCGAGCTTGCGCTTTGGAGCGGACAGTCTGTTGCGCTCGTTGCGCCCTCGGGCTCGGGCAAGTCGACCTTGCTGCACATAGCCGGCTTGCTTGAGCACCCCGACCATGGCGATGTCTATATCGACGGGCGGTCAACTTCGATCCTGAGCGATCACGAACGGACCCGTATCCGGCGCAATGAGATCGGTTTCGTTTACCAGTCGCATCACCTCTTGCCGGAATTCTCGGCGCTGGAAAACGTGATGCTGCCGCAGATGATCCGCGGGCTCGCGCGGGCAGAGGCCCGAGCGAGGGCGACGGAACTGCTCGAGTACCTCGGACTGCGGGGCCGATTGGGCCACCGGCCGTCGGAGCTTTCAGGCGGCGAGCAACAACGTGTCGCGATTGCCCGAGCGGTTGCCAACGCACCGCGCATCCTGTTGGCCGATGAGCCGACTGGTAACCTGGACCTCCATACGGCCGAGCACGTCTTCCGGACCCTGTCGCAGCTCGTGAGTGCGACCGGACTGGCTGCCATCATCGCCACTCACAATATGGACCTCGCCGCGCGCATGGATCGGCGGGTGACTTTGCGCGACGGCAGAATTGTGGAGATGGCCTAAACAGCCGGGTGACCCCAAGTTTTTGATAAAAATCAGCTTTTTCTTGACAGTCGAACAAAACTAGAACAATGTTCTCTCTCTGTTCTTTGGAGAGGCAACATGTTGAAAACCGTAGTTCAGGAAGCCGCCGCGCTGGCCTCGCTCTCACTGTTTGTCGGAATGATCGCCATTTGGACCCAGGTGCTAGGAAATTTATAAGGCTGGTGTCCTCTTGCTCGGAGTAACCGGTCTGTTCCGGCCCTTGTCGTCTTAGAGTGCACGCTGCGAAAAGCGGGCATAGCGAGTTCGCGAGCGGCATTCCCGGTAGACGTAGCGACGGACTGTCCTCACTCTGTTGAGGTTGAAGGAATCATCCAAAGTTGCGGACATGCCCGGCCTCGATTTCGTGCACTTGCACGTACACTCGTCTTATTCCCTGCTGGAAGGCGCACTCATAATCTCGCGGCTGGCTGAACTCGCGAAGGCCGACCGGCAGCCGGCGCTTGCGCTGACGGACACCGACAACATGTTCGGTGTTCTGGAATTCTCCGAGAAAATTTCTGGCTACGGCATCCAGCCGATCATAGGCTGCGCGCTCGCCATTGATTTTGGCGATACCGATCACGGGGCACGCAATCCGAATACCCCACCGGAACGTGCGCGCATTGTGCTTCTTGCTGCACGCCCCGAGGGATATCGGAGCCTGATGCGTCTCAATTCGCGCGCATTTCTGGATACGCCGGCGAACGAGCCGCCTCGGCTCAAAGCCGAATGGCTGGCAGGGGAAACGAGCGGGATCATTGCGCTCACCGGCGGGCCAGGCGGGCCACTCGATGGCGCGCTAGCAGCGGGACAGAGCCATCTGGCGGCCAGCCGGCTTGGCACACTGCTCGAGCTGTTTGGTGACCGCCTCTATGTCGAATTGCAGCGCCATGGCGTGCCATCAGAGCGACGCAGCGAACAGGGCCTTATTGATCTGGCCTACGCCAGATCAGTGCCACTGGTCGCTACCAATGAGCCATATTTTGCGGCTGCACAGGATTATGAGGCTCACGACGCGTTAATTTGCATTGCCGAAGGCAGGCTGCTTGCGGAAACAGGCAGGCGTCAGCTGACGCCTGAGCATCGCTTTAAGACGCGCGCAGAAATGGTTGAACTCTTTGCCGATCTGCCGGAAGCGATCGCGTCCACCGTCGAAATTGCGCAGCGCTGCGCATTCCGTCCGCGTACGCATCAGCCAATTCTTCCACGATTTTCCGTCGGTGATAATGGCAATGTGCTCGACGAAGCGACCGAACTCGCCAGGCGCGCGGAGGCGGGGCTCATACGCCGGCTGGAAACCGCAGGCGTTGCGCCCGGTCATACGAGTGATGAGTACCGCGAGCGGCTCGACTTCGAACTCGGCGTGATCGCCGGAATGAAATATCCAGGCTACTTCCTGATCGTGTCCGACTTCATCCAGTGGGCGAAGAAACAGGGCATACCCGTTGGTCCCGGTCGCGGCTCTGGCGCCGGATCGCTCGTTTCATACGCGCTCACCATCACCGATCTCGACCCGATCCGCTTTGGATTGCTGTTCGAGCGATTTCTCAACCCCGAGCGCGTGTCGATGCCGGATTTTGATATCGATTTCTGCCAGGACCGGCGGGACGAGGTGATCCGCTACGTGCAGGAGCGCTATGGGCGAGACCAGGTAGCGCAAATCATCACCTTCGGCACACTCCAGGCACGCGGGGTGCTTCGTGACGTCGGCCGTGTGCTGCAGATGCCCTACGGTCAGGTCGACAAGCTCTGCAAGCTGGTACCGCAGAACCCTGCGGCGCCGGTGTCCCTGAAGCAGGCTATCGAGGGTGAGCCGCGTCTCCAGGCCGAGCGTGATAGCGAGCCTATCGTCAAGCGTGCCTTCGATATTGCGCAAAAACTCGAAGGTCTCAACCGGCACGCATCTACGCATGCGGCGGGCATTGTGATCGGTGATCGGCCTTTGTCTGAGCTCGTGCCGCTGTACCGTGATCCAAAATCGGACATGCCGGTCACCCAGTTCAACATGAAATGGGTGGAGCAGGCGGGACTGGTGAAGTTTGACTTTCTTGGTCTCAAGACCCTCACAGTCCTGCAAACGGCCGTCGCCCTGGTGAAGCGCCGCGGCATCGACATCGACCTTTCCGCGATACCGCTCGACGACAAGAATACGTACGATCTTCTGGCCCGGGCCGAAGCGGTCGGGATATTCCAACTGGAAAGTGCGGGAATGCGGCGTGCGCTGCTCGACATGCGGCCCGACCGTTTTGAGGACATCATTGCGCTCGTTGCCCTTTATCGTCCGGGCCCGATGGCAAACATTCCGACGTATTGCGCCCGCAAGCACGGGATGGAGCAGCCCGACTACATCCATCCGAAGCTTGAGCCGATCCTGCGCGAGACCTTCGGGGTCATCATCTACCAGGAACAGGTGATGCAGGCCGCGCAAATCCTCGCCGGGTTCACGCTCGGCGAGGCCGATCTGCTCCGCCGTGCTATGGGCAAGAAGATCAGGAAAGAGATGCAGGCCCAGCGCGAGCGGTTTGTATCGGGCGCCGTAGAGCGCGGCGTCGAACGCAACCAGGCAGATGCGATCTTCGATCTACTTGAGCGCTTTGCCGAGTATGGTTTTAACAAGAGCCATGCCGCCGCTTACGCCCTGGTCGCCTATCAAACGGCATACATGAAGGCAAATTTCCCCGTCGAGTTCCTGGCTGCGACCATGACGCTCGACATGGGCAACACCGACAAGCTTGCCGAATTTCGCGCCGAAGCGGAGCGGCTCGGCATTGTGGTCGATCCGCCCTCGATCAACCGCTCGTCGGTCAATTTCGAAGTTGAGGGCAATACGATCATCTACGCCCTCGCCGCGCTCAAGGGCGTTGGCCGTCAGGCCGTCGAAGCGATCGTAGCGCCACGCAAGAATGGTCCCTTTACCGACCTCGCCGATTTTGCTGCACGCATCAATCCCCACGCGGTCAACAAACGGGTACTGGAAAGTCTTGTTGCCGCCGGAGCCTTTGACTCGTTCGAGAAGAACCGCGCCCGTGTCTTCGCGGCTGTCGACGTCGTGCTTGGGCATGCACAGCGCAGTCACGATACGGCCGCGATCGGCCAAAGCGAACTGTTCGGGAGTGGCGCGGTGCCCGAGCCGATCGTGCTACCGCAGGTCGAGCCATGGCTGCCGGCCGAGCGGCTGAGACGCGAATACGAGGCCATTGGATTCTTCCTGTCTGGGCATCCACTCGATGATTATTCGGCCGTATTGAGGAAGTTGCGTGTCCAGCCCTGGGCCGAATTCTCGCGGGCGGTCAAAGCGGGTGCGACCGCGGGTCGCGTCGCGGCGACGGTCGTTTCGCGAACAGAGCGGCGTACGCGCACGGGCAGCAAGATGGGCATCATCGGCCTGTCCGATCCGACGGGTCACTTCGAAGCGGTGATCTTCTCGGAAGGGTTGGCTGAGCATCGCGATCTGCTGGAGCCGGGCAATGCAGTCCTTTTGTTCCTTTCGGCCGAAGTGCAGGGCGACGAAGTTCGCGCGCGCATCCAGTCTGTCGAGCCACTCGATGATGCTGCCGCCAACCTGCAGAAGGGCCTGCGCGTGTTTCTGCGCGACGAGAAGCCACTTGATGGCGTGGCGAAGCGTCTTGAAGCTGCCCCGCGGTCGGCGAAGCAAAATGGCGACGGCGAGGTGTCTGTTGTGTTGCTTCTGGAGCAGGGCACAGAAGTCGAGGTTAAGCTGCCCGGCCGCTTCAAGGTTTCCCCGCAAATTGCCGGCGCGATCAAGGCGGTGCCGGGCGTCGTACAGGTCGAGGCGCTTTAGTTAACCGGAAACGCGCCCGGCAGCATGTGCGGGCTTGACGCCATGCATCCATGGGCTGGAGTGGACAGGGCAGAATGCCACCATGCCGAAGCAACGATCCCGTCGTGACATTCTCAAAACCGCCGCCGCGCTGCCGCTCCTTAACGCGGCCCCTTTGCGCGCAGTTGCGCAAGCATCGAAGCCCATCACGCCGGCGCTGATTGCCGCTGCCGTGAAGGAGGGACAGGTCACCTGGTATACATCTGCCGACCTTCAGCTTGCCGAGAAGGTGGGGAAGGCTTTCGAGCAGAAGTTCCCCGGCATCCGTGCGCGCGTTGAGCGCGCGGGCGGTGAACGCATTTTTTCCCGCGTGGCGCAGGAATATGCCGCCGGACTGCATGTGCCCGACGCCATAAGCACGGGCGATGCGGCACAGTTTCTCGTGTGGAAACGGCAGGGATTGCTTGCCGCCTATGTCACCGAAGATATCGCAAAATATATTCCCGCCGAGCATCGCGATCCCGATGGTTTCTACGCTACGGTCAGGTCATCGTTGTGCGTGGTGGCCTATAACACGCGGCTTGTTAGGCCGGGCGAGGCGCCAAAGAATTTTGCCGACCTGCTCGATCCGAAATGGAAGGGAAAACTCGTAAAAGCGCATCCGAGCTACAGCGGCACGATCATGACCTCGACCTATCAGATGGTGCGCGAGCTCGGGTGGGATTACCTCGAGAAACTTGCTCGGCAACAGCTCTTGCAGATCCAGTCCGCCACGGATACGCCGAAGAAGGTCGTATTGGGCGAACGGCCGGTGATGGTCGATGGCAATGAGTCAAATGTGCTGTTGTTGAAGGAAGCGGGGCAGCCGATCGAAGTCGTATATCCGGCCGAAGGCACGCCGTCGATCGTGCAGCCGTCCGCTGTATTCAAGGCTGCGCCGCATCCGAATGCAGCCCGTCTTTTTCAAAATTATCTTTTCACCGTCGAAGGACAGGAGCTCTTCGTCAATCTTGGCGGGCTGCGCTCGGTGCATGCGATGGTGAAGGATAAGCCGGGGCGAACACTATTATCATCGATCAAGGTGTGGAAGGACGATCCTGCGGCCGTCGAAAGTCAGGGCGAGGCGATCAAGCGGCGATACTCCCAGATCTTCGGCGTGTGACCGGTCAGGAGTTCAAGTTCGGCACGGCAAACATAAATACCAGGCCGAAGATCGTCATGCCGATGGCCACTGCTGCGATCGGCAACAGAATCTGAATTGATGCGTCGCGCCCGCTCAAGCCACCGGTCCATGTCTCGAATGAATTGGTCGACCATTCGCGGAACGGCGCAGGGACGCGAGTCTGCTCGTGCGGCGCCGCATTGCGCCGCCAGGTGAGCCACAGCAGAACCGGTATGCCAACAAGCACCGTGAAGAACAGGGTGATGACCGAAAGGGTCAGTCCTTCGTAATTACCGCGGCTGAACAGCGCCCACACCGAGAGTACGAGCCACACCGTCAGTCCAACGATGGCAGTGTAGATTCTGGGATGAAGTTCATCGCTCGGCGTCCACTCGCACCGGACGCGTGACGAACGTGCGGCCATGCATGACACTCCTGCCGCCCCACATCAGTTTCTCTTTGGCAACGCTCCAGGCGCGAAGCGGTTCTTCGAAGAAAGGTCCGGCAGATATAGGTAATCGAAGCTAAAGGCTTGAGATGCCTTGCATTCCAGAAATAGGCTCTATATAAGGCCCGCATCACTCACGCGGACGCATGGCTTAGGCCCCGACAATGGGTCACATAGGCCGTCCGGTGGCCCGAAAGGGCTCACAATCGTCCGCGGCGGATCAACCGGAGAAAGATTATGGCGCTTCCTGACTTCTCGATGCGTCAGCTGTTGGAAGCTGGCGTGCATTTCGGCCATCAGGCCCACCGCTGGAACCCGAAGATGGGCTCATACATCTTCGGCACCCGGAACAATATTCATATCGTCGATCTGGCGCAGACGGTGCCGATGCTTCATCGCGCGCTGCAGGCCGTGAGCGATACCGTTGCCAAAGGCGGCCGCATTCTTTTTGTCGGCACGAAGCGGCAGGCGCAGGATTCGATCGCCGATGCGGCCAAGCGCAGCGCGCAATACTACGTGAATTCTCGCTGGCTGGGTGGCACGCTGACCAACTGGAAAACGATTTCGGCGTCGATTGCGCGGTTGCGCAAGCTCGACGAGATGCTCAATTCCGGCGAGGCTGCCGGCTATACCAAGAAAGAGCGTCTTACAATGCAGCGTGAGCGCGACAAGCTCGACCGTTCGCTTGGCGGCATCAAGGACATGGGCGGCGTTCCCGATCTTCTTTTTGTGATCGATACCAACAAGGAAGACATCGCAATCAAGGAAGCACAGCGCCTCAATATTCCGGTGGCAGCCGTCGTCGACACCAATTGCGATCCGGCCGGGATCACTTACGTAGTGCCGGGAAATGACGATGCGAGCCGCGCCGTATCGCTTTATTGCGATCTCGTTGCGAAAGCGGCAATCGACGGAATCTCGCGCGCCCAAGGCGAGATGGGCGTTGATATCGGAGCGGCAGAAAAGCCGGTCGTGCCCGAGCAGATTCCTGCCGCGTCGACGGCGACCGATCTCGGGTTTGAGCAGCTGCCCGGTCCGCGCGGTGTTGCCGACGATCTCAAGAAATTGCCGGGCGTGTCGCCGGCAATCGAAAAGCAGCTCAACGATCTTGGAATCTTTCACTATTCACAGATTGCCGAGCTCAACGAGAAAGCCGCTCATAACGTAGGCGAAGAAGTTGGCTTGCCGGGCCGCGTGCCCGGTTGGATCGCCAAGGCCAAAGAGCTGACGGCGGAATAAGCACTGGGTCGTCATGCCCGGCCAAAGGCGCGAAGCGCCGTCTTTACGCCGCTTGTGCCGGGCATCCACGACTTACCGACTGCACGTTCGAACGACGTGGATGGCCGGGACAGGCCCGGCTATGACGGATGAAGGAATTAAGATGATGGCAAATATCAGCGCCCAAATGGTCAAGGAGCTGCGCGAATCGACCGGCGCCGGCATGATGGATTGCAAGGCAGCGCTCACCGAAACCAACGGAGACATGACGGCCGCCCAGGATTGGCTGCGAAAGAAGGGTCTTTCCAAAGCTGCAAAGAAAGCCGGACGAGTTGCCGCCGAAGGGCTGATCGGAGTCCAGGTGCAAGGCACCAAAGGCGTCGTGGTTGAAGTGAATTCGGAAACTGACTTCGTGGCCCGCAACGATCTGTTCCAGGGCCTCGTGAAGATGATCGCCAACGTCGCGTTGTCGGCTGGCACTGATGTCGAAACGATCAAAGTCGCGATGGCGGGCAGCATTACTGTGGCGGAATCGATCTCCGAAACGATCGCCAAGATCGGCGAGAACATGACGCTGCGCCGCGCTGCGGCGCTGTCGGTTGGCAAAGGAACCATCGGCTCCTATGTCCACAATGCGGTGACCGATGGTCTGGGCAAGATCGGCGTGATCGTCGCACTCGAATCGCCAGGCAAAGGCGACGAACTGGCGGCCATCGGACGTCAGGTCGCCATGCATGTGGCCTCGGCCAATCCTTTGGCGCTGGATACCGCGAGCCTCGATCCGGCGGTTGTGGAGCGCGAGAAGAATGTACTCGCCGACAAGTTCAAGCAGCAGGGCAAACCGGCTAACGTGATTGAGAAGATCGTCGAGTCGGGACTCAAAACGTTCTACAAGGAAGTTTGTCTGTTGGAGCAGCCGTTTATTTTCGACGACAAAAAGAGCGTGGCGCAGGCGTTGAAGGAAGCCGAAGGCAAGGCAGGCGGACCGATCAAAGTGACCGGGTTCGTCCGTTACGCTCTCGGCGAAGGCATCGAAAAGCAGGAAACCGATTTTGCCGCCGAGGTTGCGGCCGCCGCTGGTCAGGCTTGATTGATCGAGCGTCGGCCGTCGCCCGAGTTCTCGGTGATCCCATGAAGGATCGCAACGCATGAGTGACCCGGTTTACCGCCGTGTGATTGTCAAATTGTCCGGCGAAGCGCTGTCGGCCGCCAATGGTTTCGGAATAGACCAGGCAATGGTTGAACGTCTCGCCGCCGATCTCGCGGCGGCGGCCAGGCTGGGGGTCGAGCTTGGCGTTGTGGTCGGGGGCGGCAACATTTTCCGCGGCGTCGAAGTTTCCGAGCGCGGCGTTCCGCGGCCCGTCGGCGATACGATGGGCATGCTGGCAACCGTGATGAATTGTCTCGTGCTTGAGGCCGCAATCGAGCGTGCAGGATGTGAGGCGCGCACCTTGTCCGCTCTTGCCATGACCGCGGTTTGCGAAACGTACAATCGGAAGCGGGCAATGAAAAATCTCGGCAAGGGCCGCGTTGTTCTGCTCGCCGCCGGCACGGGAAATCCGTTTTTTACGACGGACACGACTGCCGTCCTGCGCGCGGCTGAACTGGAAGCTCAGGCCGTCCTCAAGGCAACAAATGTCGATGGCGTCTATTCAGCCGATCCAAAAAAAGACCCCAAAGCGAGGCGGTACGATAAAATCAGTCATCAGGAGGCGCTTGAAAAGGATCTGCGGGTGATGGACGGCGCGGCCTTCGCGCTTGCCCGCGAAAACCGGATGCCTATCATCGTATTTTCGATTGCCCAAAAGGGTGCAATCGAGGCCGTTTTGCGCGGCAAAGGTCACGCGACGGTTGTCGGATAGAATTTGGCGAAGGCCACATTCGACAAACGGGTTCTGACGCGGCTGCTTTAACGAAGGAGGCAGTTCCGGGGGTTTCAATGATGAACACGACGCATGATATTAATGAGGTCAAGCGGCGCATGCAGGGCGCCAGCGCAGTGCTTAAAACCGAATTGTCAGGCCTGCGAACCGGTCGCGCGTCCGCGCATTTGCTCGATCCCGTGATGGTCGACGCCTACGGCGCACAGATGCCGCTCAATCAGGTCGCGACGGTCAGCGTGCCTGAGCCGCGCTTGATCTCGGTTAATGTGTGGGATCGGTCACTCGTGCATCCAGTGGAAAAGGCGATCGTAAATTCCAATCTCGGACTTTCTCCGGCGACGGAAGGTCAGACTATTCGCTTGCGCATTCCCGAATTGAACGAGGAGCGGCGCAAGGAGTTGGTCAAGGTTGCGCATAAGTATGCCGAGACAGCGCGCGTTGCAGTACGGCATGTTCGCCGTGACGCAATGGACGTCATCAAGAAGTTGGAGAAGGATCACAAGATCAGCAAAGACGATCACGATCGTTTTTCCGCCGAGATTCAGAAGGCGACCGATGCCGGCATCGCTGAGATCGACCACATGCTGGCTGCCAAGGAAAAGGAGATCCTCACGGTCTGAGGTCGCGTTGCATGCCCGAGGCCGAAATTCAGCCGGACGCAGCGGCATTCGATACGCCGCGTCACGTTGCCATTATCATGGATGGGAACGGCCGCTGGGCAGCGACCCGCGGACTCCCTCGCGCCGAGGGTCACCGGCGAGGCGTTGAAGCGTTGCGGCGGACCGTGCGGGCGGCGGGCGAGCTCGGCATCAAAATTCTCACCATTTTTTCCTTCAGCGCCGAGAACTGGTCACGGCCGGCCAGTGAAATCGGCGAGCTTATGGGTCTTCTGCGCCGTTTTGTACGCAACGATCTGGCCGAACTGCATCAGAACAATGTGCATGTTCGCGTGATCGGTGAACGCGCCGGTCTTGACCCTGACATAAGCCGATTGCTGGTCGAAGCCGAGGATCTGACCAAAGACAATAATGGGCTCATGCTGGTTGTGGCTTTCAACTACGGCGCGCGCCAGGAAATTGTTCGGGCGGCGCGGCGCATCGCCGAAGCAATTCAGCGTCGTGAAATAACCACCGGCGACGTCAATACGGAGACATTTGGACGTTTTCTTGATGCGCCCGACATTCCGGATCCTGACCTGATCATCCGCACGAGCGGTGAGAAGCGTTTGTCGAACTTCCTGCTTTGGCAGGCGGCATACAGTGAATTGGTGTTTGTGCCGACCTATTGGCCCGATTTCGATCGCGCCGCGCTTGAATTGGCCATCCGCGAATATCAGCAACGCGAGCGTCGGTTCGGCGGTCTTATCGCACAGACCGGGTCGTGATCCGTGATCGGCACCGACCCCGTTTCAAGCGCGGAAAAGGCCGGCGTCCCCTTATCCGCGAGCAATCTGGCGCTGCGCGTGGTGTCGGCTACGATTCTTGCGCCGCTGGCGCTGCTTGCAGCCTATGTCGGAGGCTGGGCCTTTGCATTGTTCTGGGGCCTGGCCGCTCTTGCCGTGCTTTGGGAATGGATGACTTTGGTTGTCGGGGCACATTTCCGCTTCATGATTTTGTCTTGCGGGGCAGCCATCGGTGTTGCCGACTTTCTTGCATGGCTTGGCCGGCCGGTCACAGCCTTCCTGACGGTGGGCTTGGGTGCGCTGGCTGGCGCGATTTTTGCGCCGCGTGACCGGCGGCTTTGGGTTATCATTGGCGTCGGCTATGCAGGTGGCATGCTGTTGGCACCCGTTCTCCTGCGCGCGGATCCCGGCTACGGTTTCGTCGCCATCCTGTTGCTCTTTGCAATCGTCTGGACAACCGACATTCTGGGCTATTTCGCGGGAAGGGCCTTCGGCGGCCCGAAGTTGTGGCCCGCCATAAGTCCGAAAAAAACCTGGTCGGGGGCCGTTGCCGGTTGCATTGGCGCAACCGCTATCGCTGTTCTTGTTGCTTCCCAATTTGGCTCGTTCGACAGAATTGTAGTTATTGGAACGGCATTCGTGTTGTCCGTTTTGGCCCAGGCGGGCGACTTGTTTGAATCCTGGGTCAAGCGTCGATTCGACGCCAAGGACTCCAGCCGTCTCATTCCCGGTCATGGCGGCGTGATGGATCGGCTCGATGGGTTCTGGGCCGCGGCCGTTGCCGGTTGTGTGATTGGCTTGTTGCGCGGGGGTTTCGACGAACCAGCGCGCGGATTGCTGATATGGTGAAGAAATGAGCGTACCAGGCGTAGCCCTTTCAAGCGTGCAACCTGCGACGGGCGTCCGCGCAATCACCATTCTTGGTGCGACGGGATCCATCGGTGCAAGCACCGTCGATCTGATCAAACGTGAACCTGATCGCTATCGGGTGGAATCGATCAGCGCACGGCGTAACGCAGCGGCATTGGGAAAAATCGCACGCGAGGTAGGTGCGCGGCATGCGGTTGTTTCCGACCCGGCTGCATACAAAGATCTCAAGAGCGCGCTATCGGGCTCACGCGTCGAGGCCGCTGCGGGCGAGGAGGCGCTGGTCGAGGCGGCACAACGGCCCGCGGAATGGGTGATGGCCGCGATCAGCGGTTCGGCCGGTCTTAGGCCCACGCTCGCGGCCATAGAGCGCGGCGCAACTGTCGCGCTCGCAAACAAGGAATGCCTGGTCTGTGCAGGCAGCCTTTTCATGCGTCGCGCAGCAAGCACAGGAGCGACCGTTCTGCCGGTCGATTCTGAACACAATGCCGTTTTTCAGGCTCTCGGTGCCGGCAACCGTGCCGACGTCAGGCGCGCCATTCTCACGGCATCGGGCGGCCCGTTCCGGACCTGGTCAAAGGACGCGATCAAATCTGCGACGCCCGAACAGGCGCTTCGCCATCCGAATTGGTCGATGGGTCCTAAGGTCACCATCGACTCGGCGACGCTCATGAACAAAGGCCTCGAACTGATCGAGGCCCACCATTTGTTCGCACTCCCATCCGATGAAATTGACGTCCTCGTGCATCCGCAGTCTGTTGTGCATGGATTGGTCGAATTTCGTGACGGTTCGGTTGTCGCGCAGCTTGGCTCGCCAGATATGCGCATCCCGATCGCACATTGCCTTGCCTGGCCTCGGCGCATCAATGGTCCGGCGGCGCGGCTCGATCTTGCGGCGCTGCGCGAACTGACGTTTGAGGCGCCCGATCTCGATCGGTTTCCCGCTCTCGCACTCGCACGCCGGGCGATGGAGTCTGGCGGTGCTGCGCCGACCGTGCTCAATGCAGCGGACGAAGTGGCGGTCGGGGAATTCATAGCGGGCCGTATCGGATTCACGTCGATCGTTGCGCTTGTGACGGCAACGCTCGATGCGGCTGAAAAGCGAAACCTGCTTGCCGAACCAGATGGAATAGACGCGGCATTGGCCGTTGACCATATTGCAAGAAGTCTTGCCAGGGACCTCTTGCCCGAAATTGCCGCAAAGGCATCCTAGGCTGCTATAGATGACGCCCGCGTTGGGCAGAACGAGGTTTAAATGGGTAGCGAAATCATGGGAGGTTTGGGCGCATTCGGGGGCGGTGTCATTGGATACGTTGTTCCGTTTCTCTTCGTTCTGACCATCGTCGTCTTTTTTCACGAGCTTGGTCACTTTCTGATGGCCCGTCTGTGCGGCATCAAAGTTCTCACTTTTTCGATCGGTTTCGGTCCGGAGATCGCCGGGTTTAACGACCGGTACGGCACGCGCTGGAAGATTTCCGCAATTCCGCTCGGCGGTTACGTGAAATTTTTCGGCGATGAAAATGCGGCCAGCGTGCCTGATCAGGCCGCCGCGGCCGCAATGACCGAGGCCGAGCGCAAAGACAGTTTCTTATTCCAGCCGGTAGGTTCGCGAGCGGCCGTCGTCGCCGCCGGGCCGATCGCGAATTTTGTGCTGGCGATCGCCATTTTCGCCGCCATTTTCATGACTGTCGGCAAGCAGACAACGACCGCTCGTGTGGATGCCGTTCAGCCGGGAAGCGCCGCCCAATCGGCTGGGTTCAAGCCGGGCGATCTGGTTGTCGCAATCAACGGCGAGAAGATCGAAAGCTTTTCCGACATGCAGCGGATCGTCAGCATCAGTGCCGGCGACACATTGTCCATCGACGTCGATCGCGGTGGCGCGCAGATCAATTTGAAGGCCGTCCCTCAGCTCAAAGAGCTGAAGGACAATTTCGGCAACGTCCATCGTCTCGGGGTCCTGGGTATCAGCCGTTCGATGTCGCCCGGCGATATCAAGACAGAGAAGGCAGGACCACTGCGTGCCGTCGTGATGGGGGCGCAGGAAACCTGGTTCGTGGTCGACCGTACGCTCGCCTACATCAGCGGAGTCGTCGTGGGCCGGGAGGCCGCCGACCAGCTCGGTGGGCCGATCCGTATCGCGCAGGTCTCGGGGCAGGTCGCATCAGCAGGATTTACGGCTCTGATCCACCTTACGGCCGTCCTGTCGGTTTCAATCGGGCTGCTGAATCTTTTCCCGATTCCTCTACTCGATGGCGGTCACCTTTTGTTCTATGCAATCGAGATGATTCGCGGCCGGCCTTTGTCCGAACGCGCACAGGAAGTCGGCTTCCGGATTGGGTTGGCGATCGTCGTGATGTTGATGATTTTTGCGACCTTTAATGACATCCTTCGCTTAGCGAGTTCCTGACCGTTGCCGACGGGCAACTTTTTGAGGGAAAAGGGAAAGTTCGGGTGGGAGTTTCGTTTGCAGCGCATAAAAAACGCTGTAAAAAGCCTGCCTATGCGAGCCCGGACCGTCTGTTCGAATCCGCAGTGGGGGCGGCCGCAGGGACCATAAAGGGCGCGTAGGGCATGGGAATTTGTGTGCGGGGAGTTCGGGGATGGGCGGCCAGCTGCCTTATCCTCGGCGGCATACTTGTCGGCGCCGGCAGCGGGACAACGCTGTCCACGGGTGCCGCCGTGGCCCAAACGGTCAGTTCGATTGTTGTTGAGGGCGCTCGCCGGGTCGAACCCGAGACGATTCGGTCCTATTTCCGCCCGGGCCCGGGCGGGAGGCTTGGACCCGAGCAGGAAGACGAGGGCCTTAAAGCCCTTATTGCCACCGGACTATTTTCCGACGTCCGCATCAGCCATTCCGGCAATCGCCTTGTGGTGACCGTGGTCGAGAACCCGGTGATCAACCGGGTCGCTTTCGAAGGCAACAAAAAGGCCAAGGACGAGCAGCTCCAGGCCGAAACGCAATCGAAGCCGCGCGGCACCCTTTCGCGCCCGACCGTGCAGGCCGACGTCCAGCGCATCATCGAGATCTATCACCGCAGCGGCCGCTTCGACGTTTCAGTCGATCCGAAGATTATCGAATTACCGAACAATCGCGTCGACCTGGTGTTCGAAATCAGGGAAGGCGACAAGACCGGCATCAAGGAGATCCAGTTCGTCGGAGCCAAGGCATTCTCTCATGGCCGCTTGAAAGACGTCATCAAGACGTCGCAGAGCAACCTGCTGAGTTTCCTTCAGACGACCGACATCTATGATCCCGACCGCATCGAGGCCGACCGCGACCTGCTGCGCCGCTTCTACTTGAAACACGGTTATGCCGATGTGCGGATCATTTCAGCTGTCGGCGAATACGATCCCGCCAAGAAAGGTTTTGTCGTCACCTTCACGATTGACGAAGGCAGCCAATATCGCGTGGGCACAGTAGACGTCGTCTCCAACGTCCGGGCCATCGATCCGGCAATTCTGCGCGGACAAGTCAGGCTCAGCCCGGGCAACGTCTACAATGCCGACTTGGTCGAAAAGAGTGTCGAGCGAATGACGATTACGGCTGCCAGGCAGGGCTATGCCTTCGCCAATGTGCGGCCGCGCGGCGACCGAAATTTCGAGACGAAGACGATCAATCTGGTGTTTGTCGTCGAGGAAGGTGCGCGTGCCTATATCGAGCGCATCAACATCCATGGCAACACACGCACGCGTGACTATGTGATCCGCCGGGAATTCGATCTGGGCGAAGGCGATGCCTACAATCGGGCATTGATCGATCGCGCCGAACGCCGCCTGAGGAACCTGAATTATTTCAAGAGCGTCAAGATCACGAATGAGCCTGGCTCGGCGCCGGACCGTGTTGTCATCAACGTCAACGTGGAAGAGCAGCCAACCGGCGAGTTCTCCATTTCCGGCGGTTATTCGACGGCCGACGGCTTGATTGGTGAAGTCAGCGTGGCGGATCGCAACCTGATGGGACGCGGTCAGTACGCGCGGGCATCATTCACGTACGGCGAGCGTGTTCGCGGCTTTGATCTGTCGTTCGTCGAGCCGTTCCTGTTCGGCTACCGAATGGCCGGCGGCATCGACGTTTTCGCACGGCAGAACCTGGCGTCGAATTACGTCTCTTATGACAGCCAGACGATCGGCACCAATCTGCGGCTTGGATTTGCGCTGACCGAAGAAATCGCTTTCCAGCCCCGTTACACATTCTACCAACAGAAGGTTACGCTGCCGACGCAGTACAACAACTGTCAGTTCTCACCATATGCACTCATCAATGGCGGGCCTGGCGTCAGCCCGGCCAACGAAGCTATTCGTCAATCGGGTGTTCCATCTGTGCCGCCAGGGCTAAACGACGGCGGAAATTGTTATGCCGACGGCGAAGCCACTCGTGCGGTCCGCAAAGAACTGGCCGCGGGGCCTGTGAATGTCTCGCTGCTTGGCTACACGGTTTCCTACAACACTCTCGACAACAACAAGCTGCCGAGCAGCGGACTGTATGCCGAACTCAAGCAGGACTTCGCAGGTGTTGGCGGCGACGTGAACTTCATCCGCTCGCAGGCCGAAGCACGCACCTACTATGAAGTTTTCAACGACGTCATCAGTGTCTTCAAACTGCAGGCTGGTCATGTCACCGCCTGGGGCGGCAAGGATTTGCGCATGCTGGATCATTTCCAGCTTGGTCCCAGCCTTGTGCGCGGGTTTTCTCCGGCCGGTATTGGACCGCGCGATCTGACGCCCGGGACCACGAATGACGCGCTCGGTGGTTCGCTCTATTGGGGCGCGAGCGTCGAGGCGCAAACGCCCTTGTACTTCCTGCCGAAGGAAGTCGGGATCAGAATGGCCGTTTTTGCCGACGCCGGCTCGCTGTGGGATTACCAAGGACCAACGAGCTGGAATGTGACGGGTGAAACGCTTGCTGTCGGCCTCAACAGCCCATCCATGATCCGCAGCTCGGTGGGCGTCGGCCTGTTGTGGGATTCGCCGCTCGGCCCGCTGCGTTTCGATCTTGCCTATCCGATCACAAAATATTGCGCCACGCCGGTTGGCGGCGGCGAAGTGTGCGACCGCACGCAGATATTCCGCTTTAGCGGCGGCACCAAGTTCTGATCTTGCCGGCGCCAGGCAGGAACGACGGAACAAACGCCGACAGGATGAGCGAAGCCCTGTTCTTACGACAATCGGCCGGTCTCACGCTCGACGAGATTGCGGCGCTGACCGGCGCTGCAATCACGTCGCGGTCGCAGCGGACGCAACGTATCACCAATATCGCTCCGCTTGACCGCGCGGGCCCGCGCGATCTCACATTTCTCGAGAGTCGAAATTTTGCTGCGCAGGCGCACGCGACGCATGCCGGCGCGTGCCTGACCTCGCCTGTGTTTGCGAAGGAATTGCCCACTCACGTTTCGGTGCTGACCGTGCGCGAGCCCTATCGGTCGTTTGTTGCGGCGGCGCGCGCGCTATTTCCACAGGCCTTGCGGCCATCATCGCTGTCCGAACCCGGTGAATTCAGCGGCTGTCATATCGACGCCAGCGCGCGGATGGAGCATGGCGTTGCGGTGGAGTCGGGTGCTGTCATCGGCCCGCAGGTCGAGATTGGCGGCGGAACAGTGATCGGCGCGAATGCGGTGATCGCTGCCGGCGTGCGGATCGGCCGCGATTGTTCGATCGGCGCCAATGCGACGATCGGTAATGCTCTCATTGGCGACCGGGTCATCATCCATCCGGGCTGCAATATCGGGCAGGATGGTTTCGGTTTTGTCATGGGCGGTGAAGGCCACCTCAAGGTGCCGCAGGTCGGCCGCGTCATTATCCAGGACGAAGTGGAAATCGGCGCCGGGACGACTGTAGACCGCGGAGCTATTCGCGATACGGTGATTGGAGAAGGCACCAAGATCGACAACTTGGTGCAGGTAGGCCACAATGTGAGCATTGGCAGGCACTGCGTCATTGTCGCGCAGACCGGAATTTCAGGCAGTTCGACTCTTGAGGATTTTGTTGTGCTGGGCGCGCGTGTGGGCCTGAATAACAATGTTACGATCGGCGAAGGCGCTCAGATTGCGGCGATCAGTGTTGTTCACGGCAACGTGCCGCCAGGCGCGCGATGGGGCGGAACGCCTGCAAAGCCCATCAAGAAATGGTTCCGCGAAATGATGGCGGTTGAGCGGCTCGCGCGCAAGGATGCCGGCTCGAAATCGGCTGACGACGAGTGAGGCCGAATGAACAAAATCGTGACCCAGCTTGAGGCAGCCGATATCGAGACGGTGCTCAAGCTGCTGCCGCACCGTTATCCGTTTCTGATGGTTGACCGCGTGATCGATATCCGCGGCGACGAGCACGGGATCGGCATCAAGAATGTGACGATCAATGAGCCGCAATTCCAGGGTCATTTTCCGGGGAATCCGGTGTTTCCCGGCGTCCTGATGATCGAGGGCATGGCGCAAACTGCGGGCGTACTTTGCATTGCCGCAACTGGTGCGAAGCCGAGTTCGGTGTTCTTCCTTACCATCGACAAGGCAAAATTTCGCAAAGTCGTGCGGCCTGGCGATACGGTCGAATATCACATGGACCGTATTACGCGCCGCAAATCCATGTGGTGGTATCGCGGCGAAGCGAAAGTGGCCGGCCAGGTCGTTGCCGAGGCGCAGGTTGGAGCCATGCTGTCGGACGAATGAGTGCGCATATGATCGATCCCTCGGCGCGGATCGAAGCCGGGGCCGCGATCGGAAAAGACGTCCTGATCGGTCCGTACTGCACCATCGGCGCTCATGTGTCCGTCGGCGACGGTTGCCGCCTGATAGGACATGTCAATCTGACAGGCCACACCACGATCGGTCCCCGCACCGTCATCCATTCTTTCGCTTCGCTCGGTTCTGCCCCGCAGTCTTTCAGCTATCGAGGCGGGGCCACCCGGTTGGTCGTGGGCGCCGAGTGCGATATTCGCGAGAACGTGACCATGAGCACCGGTACCGAGGATGGTGGCGGTATCACGCAGGTCGGAGATCGGTGCTTCTTCATGGTCGGCTCGCACGTCGGGCACGACTGCAAGGTCGGAAACCATGTCGTCTTCGCCAACAATACTGTTCTTGGCGGTCATGTGACGATCGAAGATCACGTCGTCTTTGGCGGCGGAGTGGCGGTCCGTCAGTTCGTGCGGATTGGCGAGGGCGCAATGATTGTCGGTCTCAGCGGGGTGCGAGCCGATGTCATTCCGTTTGGAATGGCGCATGGTCCGCTTGCTGATCTGATCGGGCTTAATGTGATCGGCATGCGGCGGCGCGGCGCGACGAAAGCCGACGTCCACCGCGTCAGGTCGGCATATCAAGCGTTGTTTTTCGGCGACGGCGAATTTCGCGCGCGGGTCGATCAGGTCGCTGCCGACTATGCGGGCGACCTGCTGGTAGGCAAGATCCTCGAATTCATCCGGTCGGCGAAGCGGCCGCTTACGATGGCGGTCAAGCGCAATGAGGCGGACGGGGACATATGACCAACGCTGCAGCCGTCGATGCAGACGGCCCACTCGCGTTGATTTGCGGTGGTGGTGTATTGCCTTTCGCGGTAGCGGAATCGGTTTCAAGACGCGGACGGGCAGTTGTTGTGTTCGCGTTGCGCGGCCATGCCGACGCGGACCTTGTGGCGCGGTTTCCTCATCATTGGTTGCGCGTGGGTCAACTCGGGGCATTCGACCGGTTGGCGAAAGCGGCCGGCTGCCGAGATGTGGTCTTTATTGGCGCATTGGTGAGGCCGACACTATGGGCACTGCGTCCGGATTTTGCGGCTTTGATGTCGTTGCCCCGAATTATCAACGCCTATCGTGGCGGAGACGATCACCTGTTATCGGGCGTAAGCCGGATTTTCGAGGATAGAGGGTTCCGATTGCTTGGAGCGCATGAAGTGGCGCCGGAAATCCTGGTCCCCGAGGGGGCGCTTGGCCGCGTCAAAGCGGAAGACAAGCAATGGGATGATATCAGGTTCGGATTAGATTATTTGCACGCAGCCGGCCCGTTCGACGTT
Source organism: Pseudolabrys sp. (assembly GCA_036557605.1). Classification (GTDB taxonomy): domain Bacteria; phylum Pseudomonadota; class Alphaproteobacteria; order Rhizobiales; family Xanthobacteraceae; genus Pseudolabrys. The sequence goes on along the minus strand of DATBHE010000072.1, from coordinate 10,085 downwards.
GGGCAAGCTGTTGTCGTGGCCGACCGGCGCGTGCTCGCGGTGGAAGCCGCCGAAGGCACCGATCAGATGCTGGCGCGCGTTGCCAAACTTCATGCCGATGGACGCATTGGTATTTCTGCCGGCGTCGGGGTGCTGGTCAAGGGGCCAAAGCCAAGCCAGGACCGGCGATTTGATCTGCCGTCAATAGGGCCAAATACGGTAGCAGGTGTCATGCGAGCGAAGCTGGCCGGTATTGCCGTTGTTGCCGGCGAAACGGTAATGGCCGATGTAGAGCGGATGGTGAGCGAAGCCGACCGTGCAGGTATTTTCATAGTAGGCGCACCGCCTGGATCCCGAAAATGAGTCCGCATATTTTTTTGGTGGCGGGCGAGGAATCCGGGGATCGGCTCGGCGCGGCCCTGATTTCAGCCATTAGAGAGCAAACTCAAGGTCACGCGCATTTCTCCTGCGTTGGCGGCGCACACATGGCTGCCGAAGGCGTTCCCAGCCTTTTCCCGCTGGGGGAGCTTGCCTTTATCGGGTTTTCATCGGTGCCGGTAAAACTGCCGAAACTCCTGCGGCGGATACGCGAAACGGCCGATGCCGTCATCGCGGCGAAGCCCGATGTTTTGGTCATAATTGATTGCCCGGAATTTACCCACCGTGTGGCCAAGCAAGTGCGCAAGCGTGCTCCGAGTATTCCGATCATCGACTATGTTTGTCCTTCGGTGTGGGCCTGGCGGCCGGGCCGCGCCCGCGTCATGCGCGGCTATCTGGAGCAGGTACTGGCACTTTTGCCGTTTGAACCGAAGATCGTCGGCAAACTCGGCGGTCCGCCTTGCACTTTCGTCGGTCATCCGTTGAGCGAACGATTGGCGCAACTGCGTCCCAATGAACTCGAGGCGCGGCTCCGGCAGGCGGACCCGCCTCTTGTATTGGTGTTGCCCGGAAGCCGGGCAAGTGAAATTCGCCGCATGGCTCCCGTATTCGGTTCGGCAATCGCGCGCGTTGCGAAAGAGTACGGCGCTCTGGAAGCGGTCGTGCCGGCTGTATCGGGCCTTGCCGATGTTGCACGCGCAGCCGTGGCGTCCTGGCCCATTGCGGGCCGCGTCGTAACCCAGCCAGACGAAAAGCACGAGGCGTTCCGCACGGCGCGAGCGGCATTGACAAAATCGGGAACCTCAACGCTCGAACTTTCGCTTGCCGGCGTCCCGATGGTGGCCGCCTATAAAGTCCCGCTGATCGAGGAATTAGCGGCGCGAATTCTGATTCAGGTTCCGTCAGTGATTCTTGCCAATCTTGTCCTTGGCGAAAACGTCGTTCCTGAATTTCTTCAACGCGACTGCACCGCGGAAAAGCTTGCAGCGGCACTCACACCGCTGCTTGGAGATACGCCGGAACGGCGCAAACAGGTCGAAGCCTTCGGCCGTTTGGACAAGATCATGGAGGTCGGTCTGGCGCGACCGAGCATTCGCGCCGCATCTGTCATTCTTGAAAGAGTGTGCGGACGCAAGTCGGCAGGGCAGGAAACATCATTTTTACCGCAACCGACGGCCTAGCTTGCCGCGGTGCGCGGTTGGGCGTATGCCATGAGTGAAACCGGACTCCAGCCTTGACCCTTTCTCCCCGAGCTTCAATTACGGCCGTTCACGGGTATCTGCCGCCCGATCTGCTCACCAATGCCGAGCTTGCGCGCATGGTGGATACGAGCGACGCGTGGATAACCGAACGCACGGGGATCAAAGAGCGTCATATCCTCCGGGGCGATGGATTGGGTACCTCGCACATGGCAGCCGAGGCCGTTCGTGGCCTGCTGCAGAAAACCGCAACCAAACCTGAAGACGTCGACCTCCTGATTTGCGCGACGACAACTCCGGACATGCAGTTTCCTTCGACCGCCAATATGATTTGCGAAATGGTTGGCGTGCGCAATATCGGCAGCTTCGATGTTCAGGCAGCCTGTTCCGGCTTTCTCTATTCGCTCACAATTGCAGCCCAATTCATCGCGACCGGCGCGGCGCGAAAGGTTGTTGTGGTCGGCGCCGACAAGATGTCTTCGATCATCGACTATACCGACCGGGCCACCTGCGTTCTCTTTGGCGACGCTGCCGGTGCCGTTCTGGTCGAGCCTGACACAAATGGGTTCGGCATTATGGATGCGCTTATTCACTCCGACGGCTCCGGCATGATTCATCTGCATCAGAAGGGTGGCGGCAGCCGGATGCCGCCGACAGCGGAAACCGTGGCGAAGCGGCTTCACTACGTTCATCAAGAAGGTGCCGCGGTCTACAAATTCGCGATTGCGAAGATGGCGGAAGTTGCCGGCCAGATCATGTCACGCAACAACCTCCGGGCTGACATGATCGATTGGCTGGTTCCCCATCAGGCGAACAGGCGCATCATCGAATCGACCGCCGAGCGCATGGGGCTGCCGATGGACAAGGTGATGGTGACGATTCACAAATTTGGCAACACTACCAACGCGACGATACCCCTGTGCTTGTGGGACTATGAGCCAAAGCTGAAACGCGGCGATCGCATGGTGCTCGCGGCCTTTGGCGGCGGTTTCACGTGGGCCGGCATTTACGTGCAATGGGGCTACGACGGCGCTACGGCGCCGAAACTCAACGGCAAGGGCAACGGCAAAGCCAATTAAAGGGCAACTACTTGCGGCGCGAGATCGGAGTGTAGTCACGCCGCGTGGCGCCCGTGTACAGCTGACGCGGCCGGCCGATCTTCTGGTGTGGATCTTCGATCATCTCTTTCCATTGCGCGATCCACCCGACCGTGCGCGCCACCGCGAACAGCACTGTAAACATTGTCGTCGGGAAGCCCATCGCCTTCAGCGTGATACCCGAATAGAAATCGATGTTGGGATAGAGTTTTTTCTCGATGAAGTAATCGTCGTGCAGTGCGACTTTCTCCAGTTCCATGGCGACATCGAGGAGCGGGTCGTCCTTGATGCCGAGTTCGGCCAGGACCTCATGGCAGGTCTTCTGCATGATCTTCGCGCGCGGATCGTAGTTCTTATAGACGCGGTGGCCGAAGCCCATAAGCCGGTATGGATCGTTTTTGTCCTTGGCGCGCTTGACGAATTCAGGAATGCGATCGACCGAGGCGATTTCGCGTAACATGTTGAGCGCGGCCTCATTCGCCCCGCCATGCGCGGGCCCCCACAGACAGGCGCAGCCAGCGGCGATGCAGGCAAATGGATTGGCGCCCGATGATCCCGCAAGACGAACCGTCGACGTTGATGCGTTCTGTTCATGGTCGGCGTGAAGGATAAAGATGCGATCCATCGCACGCGCGAGCACCGGATTAGCTTTGTATTCTTCGGTCGGAACCGCAAAGCACATGCGAAGAAAATTCGAGGCGTAGTCGAGATCGTTTTTCGGATAAACGAATGGCTGGCCGATCGAATATTTGTAAGCCATGGCGGCAAGGGTCGGCACCTTGGCGATCATTCGCACCGACGCGACCATACGCTGATGCGGGTCGGAGATATCCGTCGAGTCGTGATAGAAGGCCGAAAGCGCACCAACGCAGCCGGTCATGACCGCCATGGGATGCGCATCGCGCCGGAAGCCCTGGAAGAACCGGCTCATCTGCTCGTGAACCATCGTGTGACGGCTCACCCGATAGTCGAAATCAGCCTTCTGTGCGGACGTTGGGAGCTCGCCGTAAAGCAGCAGATAACAGGTTTCCAAAAAGTCGCCGTGCTCGGCCAGCTGTTCGATCGGGTAGCCACGGTAGAGAAGGATGCCCTCATCGCCATCGATATAGGTGATCTTGGATTCGCAACTCGCCGTTGACGTAAAGCCAGGATCGTAGGTGAACATCCCGCTCTGCCCATAGAGCTTGGAGATGTCCACGACGTCAGGACCGATCGTGCCCGGATAGACCGGCATGTCCCAGTTGTTGTTGCCGACCGTCAGGGTGCCGGTCTTATTTTTTGCGCTGGTCTTGGCGTCCATGGTCGAGCCCTCGAATTGGCTGCGAGCTTTGTGCGTATCCCATCCAAATGTGCACTGCAAGATAGCCAAATAACTGTGGCCGATCTGACATATAAGGCCCCGGATCGCTTTTTGCTCGATATGAAATACCTATGACCCGGCTTGATCACGCAGACGAGCAAGACTTTCGTCGCGGCCGAGGACAGCGAGCACATCAAAGATCGGAGGCGAAGTCGTGCGGCCGGTCAGGGCTGCCCGCAAAGGCTGTGCGACCGCGCCGAGTTTGAGACCGGCGCGCTCTGCATATGGTCTAACAACCGATTCCGCAGCGCTCGCATTCCATTCCGAAACCGCCTCCAGTTCCGGCAGAAGTGCGGCAATCAGCGTCCTGGCCTCATCGGTCAGTAGCGCTTTTGCCTGCTCGTTAATGTCGATCGGCCGGTTGGCCCAGAGGAACCGGGATGCGTCGAACAGTTCGACCAAAGTCTTGGCGCGCTCTTTCATGGCAGGCATGGCCGACAGAAATTTTGCGCGTAGTGCGGGCGTCATTTTGCTGGCGAGTTCCTGTCCGCCTGCGATGTGCGGCAGAAGGTGCTCGAGCGCAGCCATAAGGGCTGCGTCATCGGTAGAGCGGATATAGTGGCCGTTGAGACTTTCCAGTTTTGTAAAATCGAAGCGTGCGGGCGAACGCCCGATCTGCGGGAGGTCGAATGCTGCGATCATTTCTTCTGTCGTGAAAATTTCCTGATCGCCGTGCGCCCATCCCAGACGTACGAGATAGTTTCTCATTGCGGCCGGGAGATATCCCATCGCTCGATAGGCATCCACGCCGAGCGCCCCGTGGCGTTTCGACAATTTGGAACCATCCGGTCCATGGATGAGCGGAATGTGCGCCATCACGGGAACCTTCCATCCGAGCGCCTGATAGATTTGCGTCTGTCGCGCGCCATTGTTGAGATGGTCGTCGCCGCGGATGATGTGTGAAACCCCCATGTCGTGATCATCGACGACCACCGCCAGCATATAGGTCGGGGTGCTGTCGGAACGCAGCAGTACGAAATCATCAAGGTTCTCGTTCTGCCAGACCACGCGTCCCTGGACCTGGTCCTCGACGACAGTCTCCCCGGTCAGCGGCGCTTTGAGACGAATGACAGGATTGACGCCGACCGGGACATTCTTGTGGTCGTGATCGCGGCAGCGGCCGTCGTAGAGCCGCGTCCGGCCTTCGGCTCGCGCTCTCTCCCGCATGGCCGTCAACTCTTCTTGGCTGCAGTAGCAGCGATAGGCATGGCCGGACGCGAGCAGTTGTTCGGCAATCTGCCGATGACGGGCGGCGCGCGAGAATTGGAAGACGATTTCCCCGTCCCAGGTTAGCCCCAGCCAGGTCAGTCCGTCGATGATCGCATTTATTGCGGCGGCGGTGGACCGCTCACGGTCGGTGTCCTCGATCCGAAGCAGCATCTTCCCGCCGTGACGGCGGGCATACAGCCAGTTGAATAGGGCTGTGCGGCCGCCACCGATATGTAGGAATCCGGTGGGTGAGGGCGCAAAACGGGTGACGACAGGCTCGCTCATCGCGAGGCGTGTACCACAGTTGGCAGGACCAATGTCAGCGCGATTGACATAGAGGTGAGCGTCACGTCATACGGGCCGCAGGCTGCGGCTTAGAGACTGTTTGAGGAAGCATGGCAAGTGATGTGAAGGCAAGGGGTGATGCGGCGGTGGTTGAGCCCGGCCGGGACTTCATTCGCGACATCGTAAAGGCCGACCTCGATGCTGGCCGTGTCAAACAAGTAATCACGCGATTTCCTCCTGAGCCAAATGGATATCTACACATCGGACACGCTAAATCGATCTGTCTGAATTTCGGCATAGCCGGGGAATTCGTCGGTCGTTGTCATCTGCGGTTTGACGACACAAATCCGACCAAAGAAGAGCAAGAATACATCGACGCAATCGAGCGCGACGTTCGCTGGCTCGGATTTGATTGGGGGGCACACCTTTACCACGCCTCCGATTATTTTGAGCAGCTATACGCCTGGGCCGAGGATCTGATCCGCGCGGGAAAAGCCTATGTCGATGACCAGACCCCTGAGCAGATGCGTCATAACCGGGGCACCCTGACCGAGCCCGGCCGGAACAGTCCGTTCCGCGACCGCAGTGTCGAGGAGAATCTCGATCTTTTCCGCCGCATGCGGGCGGGAGAATTCCCCAATGGGGCGCGGGTTTTGCGCGCCAAGATCGATATGGCGTCGGGGAACATTAATTTGCGTGATCCTGTCCTTTACCGGATCCTTCATGCCTCCCATCCCCGCACCGGAACGGCTTGGAAAATCTACCCAAGCTATGACTTTGCTCACGGGCAATCGGACGCGATCGAGAACGTCACGCACTCCATCTGTACACTGGAATTCGAGGACCACAGGCCGCTGTATGACTGGTTCATTGCAAATCTCAATGTGCCCTCGCAGCCGCATCAGTATGAATTTGCGCGTCTCAATCTGACGTACACCGTTCTCTCGAAGCGGGTGCTTACCCAACTTGTGCGGGATGGCCATGTGACTGGATGGGACGATCCGCGTATGCCGACACTTGCTGGATTGCGCAGGCGCGGCGTACCGCCCGAAGCGATCCGTGATTTCGTCAAACGAATAGGAGTTGCGAAATCAAACAGCGTTGTGGACATGGGAATGTTCGATTTCACGGTCCGCGAGGCGCTTAACAAAACCGCGCTTCGACGCATGGCAGTTTTAAGGCCTTTGAAGGTCGTCATTGAGAATTACCCGGAAGGGAAAGTCGAAGAGCTGGAGGCATCCAATCACCCCGATAATCCTGCCGCCGGTACGCGCAAGATTAAATTCGGCCGCGAACTCTATATCGAACAAGATGACTTCATGGAGAATCCGCCGAAGAAATTTTACCGTTTATCGCCGGGTACGGAGGTTCGTCTGCGTTACGCCTATTTCATTACCTGCCGCGAAGCCGTGAAGAATGCGCGTGGCGAGATTACCGAGCTGCGTTGCACTTACGATCCGCAAACGCGCGGTGGAAATGCGCCCGATGGCAGAAAGGTGAAGGCGACAATCCACTGGGTGTCGGCGGCTCACGCAAGGTTGGCGGAAGTCAGACTTTACAACCCGCTCTTCACGCGGCCGGACCCGACAGGCGGCGAGAACTTCACCGCCGATCTCAACCCAAACTCCCTCGAAGTGCTCAGCGAAGCGCGCGTCGAGCCGGCGCTTGCCGATGCAAAAATCGAGCAGCCGGTTCAGTTTGAGCGCCAGGGCTATTTCTGCCTCGACCGGGATTCAAAGCCGGACCGGCCGGTTTTCAGCCGCACTATCGGCCTGCGCGATACCTGGGCGAAAGAAAAAGCCACAGCCTGACGAAAATGAGTGGCTACAACCTCTGGCTGCGCTAGAATGAACGAGGTTGTGGCGCTGGGGTTGGGAAAGCGCGTTGGTCCGGCGAAATCATCCGTATGGACGTCCACGCAGCGGCGCCAAGGCTTGGGCTCCACCCGTCGATGCGGCAGGCCAGCCCACCGGCTTATATTTTCCCGACGGTGTTGCGGGCACGGCAGACTGGCTGCGCGGCCTGCTGTCACGATGGCTGCTCGCCGAACTTGCGCCGGGGCGGCTCATGCCATGGGTGCCGGTTGCCTTCGGCGCGGGCATTGCTGGTTATTTCGCTGCCGAGCGCGAGCCGGCTGTCTGGGCTGTGTCTTTGGCGGCCTTAAGCGCGGTGGTGATCGCGTTTATGGCCCGCCGGCGCCCGGTGGGCTTTGCGTTCGCCGTTGCGGCCGCAGCGATGTCGGCAGGGTTTGCAGTTGCGACACTGCATGCGGCGCGCAGCGCGCATCCGATCCTGCAGTTGCCAATCGCGAGCGCCGCAATTGCGGGGTTTGTCGAGATCCGTGACGAGCGGGAACGCAGCGACCGCATCGTCATTCGGGTCGAGCGCTTCGATGCACCGAACGCGCCATCTGCCCCACGCCGTGTCCGTGTGGCCGTCCGTAAGGGGAGCGCGCCGCCTGTCGGCAGCTTTGTCGAGCTTAAGGCTCACTTGTCGCCGCCGATGCAACCGCTTCGGCCGGGCGGATACGACTTTGCGCGCGACATGTATTTTCAAAAAATCGGCGCCTCCGGCTATGCGCTTGGCACCATCAAAATCAAACAACCGCCGACAACTCCAGGGTTTTGGCTGAGCTATGCAACTGTCATCGAGGGCATCCGAGAGGCAATCGATGACCATATCCGTGCGGCGTTGCCTGGTGACAAGGGTTCAATCGCCTCGGCGCTGATCACGGGAAAACGTGATGCCATATCGACGCCCGTCAACGATGCGATGTATGTATCGAGCCTCGCGCACATTCTGTCGATTTCCGGCTATCACATGGCGGTGGTCGCGGGCATCGTCTTTTTTGTATTCCGCGCCGCGCTGGCCTTGATTCCTTCGCTCGCCCATCGGCGGCCGATCAAGAAATGGGCGGCATTGGCTGCGCTCTTCGCGGCAACCTTTTATCTGCTGCTGTCGGGAGCCGAGGTTGCAACTCAGCGTTCCTACATCATGATCGCCATCGTGCTGGCGGGGGTGATGCTTGATCGCCCAACACTGACATTCCGCACGCTCTCGGTGGCAGCGCTCGTCGTCCTGTTGGTTGCGCCACAGGCGGTTGTCCACCCGAGTTTTCAGATGTCGTTTGCGGCAACGCTTGCCTTGGTTGCCGCCTATCAGCACGGCCTCTCCTGGCCTTCAGACCGCGATACCCCACTCGGGACACGCGCGGCGTTATGGGGTGCTCGCGAGGTGGCAAGCCTGATCCTGGCTTCGCTCGTTGCCGGTCTCGCAACGATGCCCTATGCGGCCTATCACTTCCACAGGTTGGCCCCTTACGGCGTGCTGGCAAATCTGCTTGCCATGCCCGTTGTTTCGATTGTGGTCATGCCAATGGGCATCCTCGGGGTTCTGGCAATGCCTTTCGGCTTCGATGCTGTTTTCTGGCAGTTGATGGGGCAGGGCATCGACTGGATGAACGCAGTTGCGCTGTGGGTAGCGTCCCTGCCGGGCGCTATCGGACGCATGCCGGCCTTCGGGACAGGATGCCTCGTTCTGGGAACGGCTGGCTTGCTGCTCATTTGCCTTCTACGCACGCCTCTGAGATGGGGCGGTGCGGCCGTAGTCGCGGTCGCCGCGGCATGGGCTATCATGACGCCGCGGCCGGACATTCTGGTTGCCGGTGATGGGCAGGCGGCAGCATTTCGTGGCGGCGATGGGCGGCTCGCCGTGCTTCACGCGGGCCGCGACAGCTTCGCGGTGAAGGAATGGCTGGCCGCCGACGCGGATGCCCGCACGCCGAAGGATGCCGCAGCGGATAGCGGTGTCAGGTGCGATGAGGTTGGCTGCATAGGCAGGCTCGGCGATGGCCGGCTGATATCGGTGGTGCTCGGCATTGAAGCATTCGCCGAGGATTGCGTTCGGGCGATAGTCGTGATCTCCGAGCGTGAGGCGCCTGCCGCCTGCGGCGCCACGTCAATCGACCGTACAGTGTGGCAAAGCTATGGGGCGGTGGCCCTTCGTTGGACCGGCGATCATTTTGCACAAACCGCTGCGCTGCCGCGCAGTTATGACCGTCCGTGGACCCATCGCGCCCGAGCTGTCTCTTCGCAAGCGGACCTCGCGCTGCGTCAACCGCCACGCGCTGAGCCGCATCCGGACGACCTCAGCCCGGGAGACTAGTAGCGACGAAAAAGCCCTACGAGCTTGCCCTGAATACGAACGCGATTGGGCGGCAGGATTCGAACCTCGTACGCCGTATTGGCGGGCTCCAGCGCAATCGAAGCACCCCGGCGGCGAAAACGCTTGAGGGTTGCCTCCTCGTCGTCGATGAGCGCGACGACAATATCTCCGGTATCGGCAGCCTCCGATTTGCGTATCAGCGCGATGTCGCCGTCGAGGATGCCAGCCTCGATCATGCTGTCGCCACGGACTTCGAGGGCAAAGTGCTCGCCGGCCGACAGAAGATCGGGCGGCATGTTGATGACATGGCTGCGCGTCTGGATCGCTTCGATAGGTGTGCCCGCGGCAATGCGGCCCATCACAGGAACGGCAACCGGGCGCCCGCCGTCGTCCTCGGAGGTGGTGCGCACACGG